>NZ_MAQA01000022.1 GCF_001692445.1 Oerskovia enterophila
GAACAGGGCCGTGCGGTTGCGCAGGAGCAGCGTGGTCTCGGCGCGGGCTCGCTGCGCCGCGTCGGCTCGCTCGTCCGCGCCGAGACCACGCTGCTCCTGCGCAACCGCACGGCCCTGTTCAACGGGGTCGCGCTGGCCCCCGCGATGGTCGCGTTCCTGCACTTCTCCGGAGCGCTCGAGGCGGTCGTGGGCGACGGGGCCGGGGCGTCGGTCGTCGGGGCCTTCGCGCTCACGAGCCTCATCTGCTTCGCGCTCATGTTCGTCGTCTACTACAACCTGGCGAGTGCCTACGTCGCGCGGCGCGAGGAGCTCGTGCTCAAGCGTCTGCGGACCGGGCAGTGCTCGGACGCCGAGATCCTGATCGGCGCCGCGACGCCCGCGGTCGTGACGATGCTCGGCCAGCTCGTGCTGGGCGGGGCCGCGATCGCGCTGTGGATCGGCCTCGACGCCCCCGCGAACGTGGTGCTGCTGCTCGTCGCGGTGCTCGGGGGGACGTTCGTCTTCGCGGCGCTCGCCGCCGCGAGCACCGCGTTCACGCGCACGCTCGAGTCGGTCCAGCTCTCGACCCTGCCCATCATGGCCCTCGCGCTGCTGCTCTCGGGGACCACGCTGCCCCTCGCGCTCCTGCCGGAGAGCGTCCAGACGCTCGCCGCATTCACGCCCCTGCACCCCGTCGGCGAGCTCCTGACGATCGGCCTCACCGGGCTGGGGCCCGACGGCGACGCGGTCGGCTTCGGGGAGACGTTCGCCCTGGCCGCGCAGCCGCTCGCGATCCTGCTCGCCTGGTGCGTGGTCGGCGCGTGGCTCGCGGCCCGGTACATGCGGTGGGAGCCGCGCCGCTGAGGCGGTCGTGACGTCGCTCGTGGTGGACCCGGGCCGGGCGGCGTCGTCGAGCACGAGGTTGCGATCGGTCGAGCACGAGGTTGCGGTCGCTCTCCTGCTGAGAGCGACCGCAACCTCGTGCTCGGCACCGGAGCACCGGGAGCACCGGAGGACCGGAGCCCCGGGAGCAACCGGAGCACCCTCGAAGATGCCCACGTGAAAGGCTGACCCCGTGAGCTGGAACCCCCTCGTCGGCGCGTGGTCGCGTCGCAGCAACCCCGAACGGTTCGACACCTACACGCGCTGGTCGCTGTACGTCGTCGCGACGTTCGAGCTCTTCGTGGTGCTCTGGGTCGTGGGCGAGGTACCCACGGGGCACCCGGCCCTGCTCGCCCCCCTGATCGGGCTGTGCCTCGCGCACACCGCCTCGTGCGTCGTCGTGATCCGGTACGGGGTCACCCGGTTCCTCGGCGGCCCGCCGCCTCCCCGGTGGGCCCTGGGCGCCATGTGCGGGCTCGCGCTCGCGACCTGCGTGGTCGGCCTCGCGGCGTACCCGACGGGTGAGGGATCCATGTTCCAGGGCAACACACCGGTCCTGGTCGTGACCGCGGCGACCGCGTTCTCGGTCGCGGCCTGCGCGCCGCTCCTGACCTTCCGGTGGTTGGCGCTCGGGGCGGTCGGCGTCGCGGCGGTCTCGGGGCTCGTCTCGTGGTTCGTCGCCCCGGTCCGCGACGAGACGGCGGCGGGCATCGCGGTGGGCCAGGGGATCGGCGTCGTCCTCATGTGCGTCGGGATCTTCGCGTCCTACCGGGTGTCGGTGTGGATGCTCGGGATCGTGTGGGAGCAGGAGCGCAACCGCGTCCTGCACGCACGCCTTGCCGTGGCCGAGGAGCGGCTGCGCTTCTCGCGCGACCTGCACGACGTGTTCGGTCGCACGCTCTCGGTCGTGGCCGTCAAGAGCGAGCTGGCCGCGGAGCTCGCCTCGCGCGGACGCCCCGGAGCGGCCGAGCAGATGCTCGAGGTGCGCCAGATCGCGCAGGACTCGCTGCGCGAGGTGCGGGCGGTCGTCGCGGGCTACCGTGCCGCGGACCTGGCCGCGGAGCTCAGCGGCGCCCGCTCGGTCCTGCGGTCGGCCGACATCGAGACCACGATCGGGTCGTACGGTGACGGCGAGGAGGGCTCGCTGCCCGAGGCCACGCAGGAGGCGCTCGCCTGGGTCGTGCGCGAGGCCGTGACCAACGTGGTCCGCCACTCCCACGCGACGCGCTGCGAGATCACCCTGCGCGTCGAGCGCGGCGAGGCGGTCCTGACCGTGACCAACGACGGCGTCCCCGACCTCGACCGCACCACGACCAGCCCGGGCAGCCCCAGCGGGTCCGGACTGATCGGGCTCGGCGAGCGGCTCGCCGGGGCCGGTGGTCGGCTCGAGACCGACCTCGAGCCCCCCACGTTCCGTCTCACGGCCACCGTCCCGCTCCCGGGGGTCGGTAGCCTCGTCTCGCGCATGCCGCTCGTCCCCCGGGGCCGCGGCACCGGCACCTCTCGCCCCGCCCAGGAAGGCCCCACCGCGTGATCCGCATCCTGCTCGCCGACGACGAGAACCTCATCCGCGACGCCCTGGCCACCCTGCTCTCGCTCGAGGACGACCTCGAGGTTGTCGTCCAGGCCGCGTCGGGGACCGAGGCGCTCGCGGCCGCACGCAAGCACACGCCCGACGTCGCGGTGCTCGACCTCCAGATGCCCGGCCTCGACGGGATCGAGCTCGCCCAGGCCCTGGCCGCCGAGGTGCCCGGGTGCGGGGTCGTCATGGTCACGAGCCACGGCCGACCGGGGTACCTCAAGCGCGCGCTCGAGGCCGGGGTGCGCGCGTTCCTGCCCAAGACCGTCTCGTCGCGCGTCCTGGCGGACGTGGTGCGTCAGGTCCACGCGGGCGGACGCTACGTGGACCCCGAGCTGGCCGCCGAGGCCATCGCGGCCGGCGCGAGCCCCCTGACGCCCCGCGAGGCCGACGTGCTCGAGCTCGCCGCCGGGGGAGCGCCCGTCGAGGAGATCGCGACGCGCGCCTCGCTCGCACCGGGCACGGTGCGCAACTACCTCTCGTCGGCCGCGGCCAAGCTGGGCGCGACGAACCGCCACGAGGCCGTCCACCTCGCCCGCCGACACGGGTGGATCTGACGGTGCGTCCCGGCCGGGGTGAGGGTCTCACCCCGGGCGCGCGGCGCCGTCGGGCCCGACGACGGCACGCGGCCCGGTAGGCTCGGTGACCGTGCCGAAAGCTCATCCTGACAGCCGCGCGTACCGACTCGTCGCGATCGTCGTGCGACCCCTGATGTTCGCGATCACCCGCCGTGACTGGCAGGGGGCGGAGAACATCCCCGCCACCGGCGGCTTCATCGCCGCGGGCAACCACATGTCGAACATCGACCCGCTGACGTTCGCCCACTTCCTGTACGACCACGGCCGGGCGCCCAAGATCCTGGCCAAGGCGTCGCTCTGGAAGATCCCCGGCCTGCGCTGGCTCCTGGACCAGACCGGGATGATCCCGGTGCAGCGCAACACCGCGGGGGCTGCGTCCTCGGTGAGCGCGGCGGTCGACCAGCTCGCGCTGGGCGAGTGCGTCGCGGTGTTCCCCGAGGGCACCCTGACCCGTGACCCGGACCTGTGGCCCATGGTCGGCAAGACCGGTGCGGCGCGCCTCGCCCTCGCGAGCCGCATGCCCGTGGTGCCCATCGCGCAGTGGGGCATGCAGGACATCCTGCCCCGCTACAGCAAGCGGTTCCGGCCGATCCCGCCCAAGGACGTGGCCGTGCACGCGGGCCCGCCCATCGACCTGTCGGACCTCTACGAGCGTCCCATCGACACCGCGACCCTGCGCGAGGCCACCAACCGCATCATGGACGCCATCACCGGGCTGCTCGAGGAGATCCGCGGCGAGAAGGCCCCGGCCGAACGGTTCGACGTCCGCAAGAACCCCGGCTCGGAGGAACGCAAGTGAGCACCACCACCCACCCGTCGCCCGTCACGGCAGCCGTGCTCGGCTCCGGCGCCTGGGGCACCACGTTCGCGGCCGTCCTCGCCGACGCGGGCTGCGAGGTCCGGCTGTGGGGCCGCAACGCCGACGTCGCCGCCGACGTCAACGCCACGCGACACAACTCGGCCTACCTGCCCGGCATCGAGCTGCCCGCGGGGCTCACCGCGACGACCGACGCGGCCGCGGCGCTCGCGGGCGCCCAGCTCGTGGTCGTCGCGATCCCCTCGCAGAGCGCCCGCGCGACGCTCGCCCCGCTGCGCGAGCACCTCGCCGAGGGCGCGGTCGCGGTCTCGCTCATGAAGGGCGTCGAGCTCAGCACCGACCGTCGCATGAGCGAGGTCGTCGCCGAGGTGTGGGGGCTCCCGCTGGACAAGGTCGCCGTGGTCTCGGGCCCCAACCTGGCCCGCGAGATCGCCGAGCACCAGCCCACCGCGACCGTGGTCTCCGCGAACGACCCGGAGACGGCCCGCTTCGTCGCCGCGGCCTGCTCGTCGTCCTACTTCCGGCCGTACACCAACTCGGACGTCGTGGGCGTCGAGCTGTGCGGCGCGGTGAAGAACGTCATCGCGCTCGCCGTGGGCATCGCCCAGGGCCGCGGGTTCGGGTACAACACGACCGCGACGGTCATCACGCGCGGTCTCGTCGAGATCACGCGCCTCGGGCTCGCGCTGGGTGCGGACGCCGAGACCTTCTCGGGCCTCGCGGGCATGGGGGACCTGGTCGCGACCTGCACGTCGCCCCTGTCGCGCAACCACACGCTCGGCAAGCACATCGGGCAGGGAATGAGCCTCGAGGAGGCCGTCGCGGCGACCGGCGGCACCGCGGAGGGCGTCAAGTCCTGCCGCTCCGTCCTCGAGCTCGCGCAGAAGGTGGGCGTCGACATGCCCATCACGGCCGGCGTCGTGGCCGTCCTGCACGAGGGCATGCCGGTCGACGACATGGCCCGCGGGCTGCTCGCGCGTCCGCAGAAGTCCGAGGGCGTGACGTCGGGGCACTGACCCCGGTCAGTCGTCGTCACGCACCTCGACGACGACCCGCGTCGGGTCCGTGAGGGCATAGACCCTGAACGGGTTGTCGGTGTCGTCCGTCCCGATGAACGACTGCGTGTACCCCTCGAACACACTGCGGAGAGCGACCTCCTCGACCTCGTCGGTCCCGGCGACCCGCAGGTGGTTGGGGCCCGAGTACTCGGCGACGCCCGTGTCCGTGGGGTATCCCGAGCCCGAGATCATGACCTGCAGCGTGCCGTCCCCGGCGAGCGGGAAGACGTTCCCGCTGCCGTCGTCGATCGCCTCCGGGACGTACTCGACGCGCCATCCGGGCGTGCCCGTGCCGCCCAGCTCGTAGACGACGCGGTCGAACCCGTCGTGGCGTCCGACCCGCAGGTCGGTCACGGTGAGCGCCGCGCCGGCGGAGGGCTCGGAGACGTCCGGGTCGGTGTTCGCGGGGAACGCGGGAGCCGTGGTCGAGCCGTCCTCCTCGGTGGAGCCGGTCGATCCGGGCGCTTCGGTGGGGGTGCCGGAGGCGCCGTCGGTGGGGAGCGGGCTGGTGTCCGGGGATGCCGTGCGCGACGGGGACTCGACGGGCGTCGCGTCGTACCCGCCGTTCCCGCCGGAGCACGCTGTGAGCACGAAGAACGCCCCGAGGCTCACGGCGGCGAGGGCCGGTCGCCGCTGCCCGCGGCGAACCGTCCGGGTGGCCGATCGGGTGGCGCGGTCCATGACTGCCTCCTGCTCGAAGCGTGCGGCCGGGAGCGGTTCCCGGCTGTCTCGAGCCTAGGCCGGGCAGGACACGGACGCATGGAGGGAGGGTCTCGATCGGGTGCCTCGGCGACGGCGGGCGCTGCGGTTCTGCGGTGTCCACGGCCGAACGATGACAGGGACCGGCCCCACGACCTAGCCTGGCTCCATGCCGTGGTTCAGCAGCGTGGGCGCGCCTCTCTTCCTCGTCGTCGTGCTCGTGGTCGTCGCGGTGGTCGCGATCGAGCGCATGGTGAGCGGGCGTTCCATGGAGAGGCGGCTCGGGGACGGACGAGGGGCTGGCGAGACCGCGGGGGCCGGCGCATTCGGCGAGCTCGTCGACGTCTTCCAGCCGAGCAGGGTCCACCTCACCGAGGAGAAGGAGCGGCAACGGCTCGACATCGCGCAGGCGCCGTCCACCGCCCCTCCGATCGACGTCGACCTCGAGTCCGGGGTCGTCGTCTTCCGTGCTGACGCGTACGAGCCGCAGGCCGCCGACGGGACGGCCTCCGCACGCTAGCTGCCCGCGGCGAGCCGCAGCGCGCGGTCGAGGTCCGCCCACAGGTCCTCGACGTCCTCGATGCCGACGCTCATGCGCAACAGGTCCTCGGGGACCGTGAGCGACTCGGTCGCGAACCGTCGCCGCCGCTCGAGGCTCGACTCGACCCCTCCCAGGCTCGTGGCGGGAACCCACAGCTCGACGGCCTCGACCACCGCGTCCGCGGCCTCGCGACCGCCCCGGGGGCGCAGCCCGATGATCGCCCCGAAGCCCGTCATGGTGCGGGCCGCGCGCTCGTGGCCCGGGTCGGTCGGCAGGCTCGGGTGCCGGACCTCCTCGACGAGCGGGTGCTCGGCCAGGCGCCGGGCGATCTCCGCGGCGTTGGCCTGGGACCGCTCGACGCGCAGCGCGAGCGTGCGCAGCCCGCGCAGCGCGAGCCACACCTCCCACGGGCCGGCGATCGCGCCGTGCAGGGTCCGGTAGGCGCGGACCTTCGCGGCCAGGTCCGGGTCGCTCGTCACGACGGCACCGAGCACGACGTCGGAGTGCCCCGCGAGGTACTTCGTGACCGAGTGCACGACGACGTCCGCGCCGTGAGCGAGGGGCTGCTGGCCCAGCGGGGTCGCGAACGTGTTGTCGACCGCCGTGAGGACCCCCCGCTCGCGCGCCGCGGCGAGGAGCACGGGCAGGTCCGCGACCTCGAGCATGGGGTTGGTCGGCGACTCGATCAGCAGCAGGTCCGCCCCGCCGATCGCCGCGAGCACCTGGTCGGTGTCGGCGACGTCCACGCGGACGACCTCGACCCCGTGGCGGGCCTCGAGGTCGTCCGCGAAGCCGAGCGTCACCTGGTAGGCGTGCCGGGGCACGACGACCTTGCCGCCCGCCGGGACGAACGAGAAGACCGCCGCGATCGCCGCCATCCCGCTGCTGAAGACGATGCCCGGCTCCGAGGCGCCCTCGAGCGTGGCCAGGGCCTCCTCGAACGGGTGCCAGGTCTCGGTGTCCATGCGCGTGTACAGGAGCTCGCCGGGCTGCTGCACACCGCGAGACACGTACGTCGAGGACAGGACGACGGGCGGGTTCACGGGCCCGCCCTGCTCGCGGGGCGGGCGTCCGGCCGCAACCGCGATCGTGGCGGGGGACAGGGGGGAGCTGTGGACGGTGGGCGCGGTCGGCCCGGTCGGCTCGGTCGTCATGGGGGTGAGATTACGCCTGGGCAGCGGGTGGGTGCCGCGAGCAACCGACGGACGGAACGGCGGCGCCCCCGGTTCAGTCCTCGACCGGTCCGAGCAGCGCGCTCGCGAACGTCGAGTGCGCGGACTCGTCGTCCGAGGGGTGGAAGATCCCCGCGAGCACGTCCCGGTAGAGGCGCCCCAGCTCGGAGGACGCGAAGTACGAGGACCCGCCGGACACGCGGATCGCCTGGTCGACCACGACGCGCGCCGTCTCGGTCGCGCGGACCTTGAGGCCCGCGACCGCCGTGAACCAGCCGGCCCCCCGGTCCACGAGGGCGTCGATCTCGCCCGCGACCTGGTCGATCTGCGGGTAGATCCCGTCCATCGCGATACCCGCGTCCGCGACGCGCCAGCGGATGTCCGGGTCCTGGGAGAGCGGCCTGCCGCCGTTCTTCATCGAGGTGCGCCGGTGCGCGTTCTCGACCGCGAGCTCGAGGGCTCGCTTGCCGATCCCCGTGTAGACCGACGCGAGGAGCACCTCGAACGTCGTGAAGATCGCGAGCACGAGCGGGTCCGTGGAGGGGCCGGGCGCGAGGCGCCGGACGACCCGGTCGGCCGGGGCGTGCGCGCCGACCAGCAAGGTAGTGCGGCTCTGGCTCGCGCGCATGCCGACCGTGTCCCAGTCGTCCAGGACGTCGACGCCGCCGCCCTCGCGCGTCACGAACGCGTGCACGAGGCGAGGGTCGCCTTCGAGCCCCGGGCCGTCCTCGGCCGCCGTCTCGATCCCGAGCACACCCAGCCGCGTCCACGCGGGCGAGAGCGACGTGAAGATCTTGCGGCCGTGGAACGAGTAGCCGCCCTCGCCGTCGGGTCGGGCCTGGGTCCGGGACCCGAACAGGACCAGGTCGTTGCACGGCTCCGAGTACCCGAACGCGAAGACCTCGCCGCGCGCGGCCTCCTCGAGCACGAAGTCGAGCGAGTGGTCCCCGCGCTCGTACAGGTAGCGCGCGACGCCGGTCCACACGTGGTGCATGTTGACAGCCAGGGCGGTCGCAGGAGCGGCACCCGCGAGGCGGATCTGCTCGTGCGCCACGTCGCGCAGCCCCAGGCCCGGGCCGCCCATCGCGGTCGGGACGAAGGCCCGGAGGTAGCCGGCTGCTGTCAGCTCCTCAAGGTCCTCGGTGAAGAAGGCGTTCTCGCGGTCATAGCCCGCGGCACGCGAGCGGATGCGGTCGAGCAGGTCGTCGGTCAGCAGGGGGAGGCTCATGCCCCCGTTCTATCACCGCTCCTTCACGAGCGGGGACCGTTCCTGTTCTCTCGGGGAAGCGGGGTTCCGGTAGGGTCGTCCGCGATGTCCAGCCAGCCAGAACCCAGTGCTCCCGCGCGCAAGACGCGCGTCCTCATCCTCTTCGGCGGACGCTCCGGCGAGCACGTCATCTCGTGCGCCACCGCGGGCGGCGTCATGCGTGCGATCGACCGCGACCGCTACGAGATCGTCCCCGTCGGGATCACCAAGGCGGGCCAGTGGGTCCTCGCCGCGGACGAGCCCGCGCGCTGGGAGATCACGGCGGGCAACCTGCCCGAGGTCACCGCGACGGGCGGCGAGGTCCTGCTGCCGCTCGCGGTCGGTCAGCGTGGGCTGCGCGTCCTGGAGCCGGGCGAGTTCCCGCGCGAGCTGGGCGAGGTCGACGTCGTCTTCCCGCTGCTGCACGGCCCGTTCGGCGAGGACGGCACGCTCCAGGGCCTGCTCGAGCTGGCCGACGTGCCCTACGTGGGTGCGGGCGTGCTCGCCTCCGCCGTGGGCATGGACAAGCACTTCATGAAGCTCGTCCTCGCGGGCCAGGGGCTGCCCATCGCGCCGTACACGGTCATCCGCCCGGGGGAGTGGGACCGCAACCCCGCCGCCTGGACGGAGACGGTCGCGGGCCTGGGGCTGCCGGTCTTCGTCAAGCCCGCTCGCGCCGGGTCGAGCCTGGGGATCACCAAGGTCGACGACCTCGCTGACCTGCCCGCGGCGATCGACGAGGCGCGCAAGCACGACCCCAAGGTCGTGATCGAGGCCGGGGTCGTCGGACGCGAGATCGAGTGCGCAGTGCTCGGGGGGCGCCAGGGCGAGCGCCCGCGCGCGTCGCTGCCCGGTGAGATCGTCGTGACGGACACGAACCACGACTTCTACGACTTCGAGGCCAAGTACCTCGACGAGGCCGGCGTCGAGCTGAGCTGCCCGGCCGACCTGCCCCAGCAACTCGTCGACGAGGTGCGCGACGTCGCGGTCCGCACGTTCGAGGCGGTCGGAGCGGAGGGCCTGTCCCGGGTCGACGTGTTCGTCACGGACGAGGGCCAGGTCGTCGTCAACGAGATCAACACCATGCCGGGCTTCACGCCGTTCTCGATGTACCCCCGCATGTGGGAGAAGTCAGGCATCTCCTACCCCGACCTGATCGACGAGCTCATCCAGCTCGCGCTCGAGCGCCCCACGGGCTTGCGCTGACCGTTCCGGCGGCTCGACCCGACGGACGCGAGGAGCGCGCCACCCCCGGGGGTGGCGCGCTCCTCGCGTCCGTCCGTCGGGAAGGTCACATGCAGTAGCGCGTCTGCTCGACCTTGGACACCGCGCGGTTGAGGTCGGAGACGAACGACGACGAGTGGTCCGAGCTGACCGACGGCGGGATCTGGACCTCGACCGCGGGGTCGCGCCCGTACGTGACGAAGGTCCACGTGCCCTTGCCGTCGTCGGCGACGATCCAGTCGACGCTGCCCGCGGCGCTCGGCACGCCCTGGCAGCCCGTCGTGGTGGGCTCGGGCGGCGTGACGCCGCACCGCAGCGTCACGGCGGCGCCCGACGCGCCCCAGGCCGCGGTGGCCTGGCTGTCGGTCTTGACCTTGGGCAGGTCGCCCAGCATGTCGGGGACCGCGAGGACGACCTCGGCGCACTTCGGGTCGGCTGCGTCGTCGGCGACCGGGACGCCGATGGTCGGGGCGCAGGCGCTGGTGCCTGCGACCACGGCGAGCAGCAGGATCCCGGCGAGCGTCCGACGTCGGGCAGGGGTACGAGGGGCGTTCAGCACCCTCCAACGGTAGCCGCTCCGGCGGGGGCCTCCGTCCCGCGTAAGGTGGCGCCGTGACTGATCTGAACGAGGGCCGGGTGCTGGTGCGCGAGACGTCCGAGGAGGAGCTGCTCGCGGCGATCTTCCCGCTCCTGCCGACGGGTGCGGCGACCCTCGTGGGGCCCGGCGACGACTCGGCCGTCGTGAGCGCCCCCGACGGGCGCTTCGTGGTCTCGACCGACGTGCTGGTCGAGCGTCGGCACTTCCGCCCGGAGTGGTCCACGGGGTACGACGTCGGGTGGCGCGCCGCGATGCAGAACCTCGCCGACATCGCGGCCATGGGGGCGCGGCCCACCTCGCTCGTGGTCTCGCTCGTGATCCCGGGGCACCTGCCGGTCGAGTGGGTCACGGGCCTGGCCCGCGGTCTCGCCGCGGCGTGCGCGCCCAGCGGTGCGGCCGTGGTCGGGGGAGACCTGTCGAGCGGGGACGACGTGGTCGTCGCGGTCACGGTGCACGGGGACCTGGGCGGGCGGGCGCCGGTCCTGCGCTCGGGAGCCCAGGTGTCCGACGTCGTCGCGCACGCCGGGCGGCGAGGCTGGTCCGCCGCGGGGCTCGCCCTGCTCGACCACGACCTGGGCCCCCTGGACCAGGGCCTGGTCGACGCCTACCTGCGTCCCGAGCCGCCACTCGACGCGGGCCCGGCGGCCGCGGACTCCGGGGCCACGGCCATGCTCGACCTGTCCGACGGCCTGCTGCGTGACGCCGGGCGCCTCGCCCGGGCGAGCGGCGTGGGCATCGACCTGGACCTGGGGGCCTTCCGCGGGGACCTGGACCGGCTGGTCGTCGCGGCGTCCGCCGTCAGCGCAGCGAGCGGGACGCTCGCGCCTGCCGGGGCCGAGCCGGGCCCGGCAGGCGCCGCGGAGACGGCCCTCGCCCGCGACTGGGTCCTGACGGGCGGTGAGGACCACGGCCTGCTCGCGACGTTCCCCGCGGGGACCGCGCTGCCCGAGCCGTTCCGTGCGGTGGGACGGGTCGTCGCCGCGCCGTCGGCGGGCGTGCCAGGGGCTGCCGAGGGCCGGGCTCCGTCGGTCACGGTCGACGGGGCCGCGCCGCGCGCGCACGGCGTCGGGTGGGACCACTTCCGCGGCTGAGGGTCGGGCGGCCGACGAGGTTGCCCGGTCGTCAGGCGCGCGGGCGGGTCGGGCCTGGCACGCGTCGAGGGGACCGACCCGGAGGGCGACCCCCTCGACGGGAGGAGCTGTTGTGCTGCGGGCCGGTCAGACCGTGCGACGGAAACGGACCTGCGTCAGGTCACGGCCGCCGATGTCGTCGCGACGCTCGACCCCGTCCGGGGCGAACCCGTGACGACGGTAGAAGTGCTGGGCGCGCTCGTTGTCCTTGAGGACCCACAGCGAGACCGGCGTGCGCGGCGGGACCTTGCCGAGCATGGTCCGCATGAGGTCACGGGCGACGCCCCGTCCCCAGGCCTCGGGGTCGAGGTAGATCGCGTAGACCTCGAGGTCCCCGGACTCGGCGTCCTCGTCGCGAGCGGGGCCGAGGCTCGCGAAACCGAGCGCGCGACCGTCGGCCTCGGCCAGGAGGATGTCGGCGCCCGAGCTCGCGAGGTTCTGCGTCCAGGCGGCCTCGCGCTGGTCGTGGTCGAGCGATGCGAGGTAGTCGTCCGGGACGATCCCGGCATACGCCCCACGCCACGAGGCGATGTGCACCTGGGCGATCGACGCCGCGTCCTGCGGAGTTGCCGTGCGGATCGTTACCTCGTTGAGTTCCGTCACCATGACCAAATCCTGCCACTTCCGTGGAGTTTCACCAAACCTCTTTGTCCGGATCTTCAGCAAATCTCCCCAAGGTGATGTGCTGGTGGGATGAGAGGAGCGGCGGGCGTGCTAGCCCGCGTGTGCCGTGCGTCGTCCGCCGATCCTCTCAGCCTTTCACCCCGCGTGCGCGCTGGGCGCGGTCCGAGCGGCGAGCGCCTGCTGGACCTCCTCGACGATCAGGTCGCCGTTGGTCGCGGCGGCCGCCTGGACGCC
This sequence comes from Oerskovia enterophila, assembly GCF_001692445.1. GTDB lineage: Bacteria > Actinomycetota > Actinomycetes > Actinomycetales > Cellulomonadaceae > Oerskovia > Oerskovia enterophila. The sequence continues at coordinate 12,362 of NZ_MAQA01000022.1, forward strand.
CGCGGCCGCCGCGGCGACGACCTGCGCCATGATGTTCGTGACGTTGCCCGCGACCCTGACGCCGGGCACCGAGGTCGCACCCTGGGGGTCGGAGGGTACGAAGGTCCCGATCGTCACCCCGTCGACGACCTGGTCCTCGGTCTCGACCCCGAGCGACGTGAGGACCGCGGACCGGGCCGTGAAGCGGGGCGCGACCACGAGCGCCGTGCACTCCACGACCTCCCCGGACGCGAGCCGGGCGCCGCTCAGCGCGTCCGCGTCGAGCGCGAGCCCCGCGACGCGGCCCTCGACCACCCGGATGCCGCGCGCGTCGAGGGCGGCACGGGTCTCGGCGTCCGGGGCCGGTGACCCGTGGAGGAAGAGCGTGACGTCGTCGGTCCACTGGCGCCACATCTGGGCCTGGTGGATCGACATCGGGCTCGTGGCGAGGATGCCCACCGCCTGGTCGCGCACCTCCCAGCCGTGGCAGTACGGGCAGTGCAGGACGTCCTTGCCCCACCGTTCGGCGAGCCCGGGGACGTCGGGCAGCTCGTCGACGAGGCCCGTGGTCACGAGCAGACGACGAGCCCGGACGGCTCGGCCGTCGGTCGTGAGGACCTCGAAGCCGCCGTCGGGCAGGGCGGTCGCGGACTCGACCGTGCCCTGGGAGATCCGGCCCCCGTAGGCCGCGACCTCGGCGCGTCCGGTCGCCAGGAGCGCGGCGGGGTCCTCGCCGTCGCGGGACAGGTAGCCGTGCATGTGTGCGGCCGGTGCGTTGCGCGGACGGCCCGCGTCGATCACGAGCACGCTGCGTCGTGCCCGGGCGAGCGTGAGCGCTCCGCTCAGGCCCGCCGCACCGCCTCCGACGACCACGACGTCGTAGGTCTCCGGTGCTGCGTCGTTCGATGTGCTCTCGCCCGTGGCGGGCGCTGGGTTCTCTCGGGTCACGGTGACCACCTCCGTCGTCGAGCATCCGCGCTCGCGTCGCGAGTTGGCAATTCCTCTTGCTGGAGTGGCAAACTCGACGGCATGGACGATCCCTTCGCCGCGGCCCTCGAGGCCGTCGGGCCACGGCTGCGCGCGCTGCGCCAGCAGCGTCAGCTGACCCTCTCCGAGCTCTCCGAGCGCACGGGCATCTCGGTGAGCACGCTGTCCCGGCTCGAGTCCGGGGGCCGGCGCCCCACGCTCGAGCTCCTGCTGCCGCTCGCCCGCGAGCACGAGGTGCCGCTCGACGAGCTCGTCGGTGCTCCACCGACGGGAGACCCGCGGATCCACGCGCGCCCGGTCAAGCGGCACGGGTCCACGTTCCTGCCGCTCTCACGCAGGCCGGGCGGCGTCCAGGCCTACAAGCAGCTCCTGCACGGCCGGACCTCCGACGTCCTGCCCGAGACCAGAGTGCACGAGGGCTACGAGTGGCTGTACGTCCTGGGCGGACGGCTGCGCCTCCTGCTCGGCGAGCACGACCTGGTCCTCGGCGAGGGCGAGGCCGCCGAGTTCGACACCCGCACCCCGCACGCGATCCTCAGCGCCGACGAGCACCCGGTCGAGCTGCTCGTCCTCTACGGCCCCCAGGGGGAGCGGGCGCACGTGCGGGCGCGGCCCGTCTCGCGTGCCGCCGACCGGGACTGATCACGCCCGAGCGTGCCCGGCGCCTGGGCGACCCGCCTGCCCGAGGGGAGCCCCGCCGTCGGGCACCTGCCCCCGGACACACGAGAGCCCGCCAGGACGGATCCTGGCGGGCTCTCGTGGAACGAGCTGAAAGGCTCAGACGTGACGGACGACCTTGCCGGCCTTCAGGCACGAGGTGCACACGTTGAGGCGCTTCGGGGTGCCCGAAACGATGGCACGGACGCGCTGGATGTTCGGGTTCCAGCGACGCTTCGTACGGACGTGCGAGTGCGAGATGCTGTGCCCGAAGCTCGGGCCCTTGCCGCAGACTTCGCAGTTGGCAGCCACGATTTCTCCTGATCGTCGTGCACGCCTCCGCGAAGGACAGCGGCGACGTAGTGAATGGTCTGTGGGGTGAACGCTCCGTACCGGCAGAAGCCGGGGAGCGTCCGTGGTCGCCCAGATCTGTCCGGGCAACCTCCATAGGGTAGCCGATGGCCGCCCTCCACCCCAAACCGGCCCGAACGCATGCAAGAGGCAGCGCGCGAGGCGGACTACGGTGGTCCGGACAGTATCGCAGGCTCGACGGGGGTTCGGCACCCTCGCGTGCCGCCCCGGACCGAGGAGCCCCACGAGCGTGACCGACGGCAAGGAGCACATCGAGCCCGCACTGGTGCGGGCGTGGGTGACCGAGACGGTCCGGACGCTCGGGGAGGCCAGGGCGCGCATCGACAGCGCGAACGTCTTCCCCGTCGCGGACGCGGACACGGGCACCAACATGCTCCTGACGGTCACCGAGGGAGCGCGGGCCGTGTCTGCCCTGCCCGACGGCGAGCCCACCGACACCGTCCTGGTCGCCTTCGCGCGGGGTGCGCTGCTCGGGGCGCGCGGGAACTCGGGCGTGATCCTCAGCGAGTTCCTGCGCGGCTTCGCGGGCGCGGTCACGTTCGCGGACCAGCCCGTGGGGTCGCTGCGCGTCGCGACGCGGTTCGAGGCCGCCGCGCGCGCCTCGTACGCGGCCGTCGCCGCCCCCGTGCCCGGGACGATCCTCACGGCCGCGAGCGGCGGTGCGTCGGCGGCGCGCGCCGCGGCCGACGCGGGCGCCGACCTGACGGGAGTCGTGGTCGCGGCGCGTGACGGATCTCACCGCGCCATGCTCCGCAGCCCCAGCGAGCTCGAGGTCCTCTCGCGCGCCGGCGTGCTCGACGCGGGGGCCTACGGGCTCGTGCTCGTGCTCGACGCGCTGTGCCGCGTCCTGGGCGCGGACGGGCTCGACGGGGCAGGGCTCGAGGCCGAGGCCGCCGCCCGCGGCGGGTCGCCCGGAGCCCTGCCCGGCGCCGGCGGCCACGCCGCGGACCCGGCGGACCCGGTGATGTCGGTGGCCGGCGGCACCATGGACGCCATGGCGACCCTGACGACCGACGCCTCGGTGGACCGGGAGGTGGAGCCGAGCCCCGCGGTCGGGCCCGGCGACCTTGCGCAGGCCGCTGCGCCCGCCGACGGGGGGACCGCGAGCGTGGGGCTGGACGGTGAGTTCGAGGTCATGTTCGTCGTGGAGGCGGGCGTGGGGGACGCGCTCCGCACCGTGTCCCTGGAGACCGACGGCCCCGACCTCGCGGACGCGCTCCGCTCCGCGCTGCAGGAGGTAGGCGACTCGGTCGTCGTGGTCGGCGACGGCGTCTGGCAGGCCCACGTGCACACGGACGACCCGGGGCGCGCGGTCGCCGCGGCCCGTCAGGTCGCCGCCGGCCGGGCCGGGCTGCGCCAGGTCTGCGTGCGCCACCTCGCGACCCAGGTCGCGGCGCGCGGCGTGCACGAGGGCCCGTCAGGTACCGCCCCCCACCCCGACCAGCAGGTGCCCGCGCACGGCGTGGTGACCATCACCTCGGCGCCGGGCCTCGTACCGGACCTCGCCCGCAGCGGGGCCGTGGTCCTGCTCGCGGCCGACCGCGCCCCCGAGCCCGAGGAGGTGCTGCGCGTCGCGGTGGACACCTCGGCCCGGCTCGTCACGGTGCTGCCGGGCAGCGACGCGGCCGCGGCCGCCGCCCGCGCAGCGGCACTGCTGGTCGAGCCGGGCGCGGGCGACCTGCAGGCCGTCGAGGTCCTCGACGCCCCGACCGACCTGCACGTCGTCGCGGCGCTCGCCGCCGCGCAGCTCGTCGAGGAGGGGCAGGCCGAGGCGATGCGTGCCGCGCTCGCCGAGGTCCGGGCGGTCCAGGTCGCAGCGGACGGCTCGCTCGTGCGACCGGCGCTCGAGGAGCTCCTGCGCCCGGACGACGAGGTCCTCACGATCATGCCGGGCCGCCGGGTGGACCCGCTCGTGATCGACGTCGTCGTCGCCATCGCACGCCAGCGCGTCCTGGGCATCGAGGTCGTCGTCCTCGACTCCGGGCGCGACCACGCAGTCCTCGAGCTGGGAGCGGAATGAGCAAGGACCAGACCCCCGAGGCCACGGACCACGTGACCGCTTCCCGGGTGCTGGCCGGAGACCTGGTCACGGGGCCCGTGGACCGGTTCGCCGAGCCGCTCGCCAAGGTGCTCGGCCCGCGGTCCGCCGGCGCGCTCGCGAAGCTGGGCCTCGAGACCACGGGCGACCTGCTGGGCCACTACCCCCGCCGCTACGGCGACCCGGGCAGGCTCACCGACCTCGGCGGGCTCGTGCTCGGCGAGCACGTGACGATCATGGCGCGCGTGGTCCAGGCGACCGTGCGGGCCATGCGCTCGCGGGGCGGGGCCATGATGCAGGCCGAGGTCACCGACGGCGTCCACCGCCTCTCGCTCACGTTCTTCGCCAAGGGCACGGGGGCGCTCCGCACGCACGAGAGCCGTCTCCAGCCTGGGCGCACGGGCCTGTTCACGGGCGTCGTGAGCGCCTACCGCGGGGCGCGCCAGCTCACGCACCCGGACTACCTGATCATCGGGGTCGACGCCGACGACGAGGAGTCGGCTCTCATCGAGGCGCGTCGCCCCATCCCGCTCTACCCGGCGAGCGCCGCGATCCCGAGCTGGCGGATCCAGAAGGCCGTCCGCCAGGTCCTGGACCCGCTGACCGAGGACGAGGTGCCGGACCCGCTGCCGCCCGCCGTCCGCGAGGCCCGCGGGTTCGGGTCGCGGCACGCGGCCCTCAAGGACGTCCACGAGCCGTTCGACACGCGTCAGTGGCAGCACGGGCGCGACCGCCTGCGCTACGAGGAGGCGTTCGTGCTCCAGGCCGCGCTCGCCCAGCGGCGCGCGCGGGCCGAGGCCGAGGAGGCGACGGCCCGCCCGCCGCTCGCCCCGGGCGAGCCCAGCGTCCTCGTGGACTTCGACGCGTCGCTGCCGTTCACGCTCACGGCCGGGCAGCGCGAGATCGGCGAGGAGATCTCCGGAGAGCTCGCGCGCTCGCGGCCCATGCAGCGCCTGCTCCAGGGCGAGGTCGGCTCGGGCAAGACGGTCGTCGCGCTGCGCGCGATGCTCCAGGTGGTCGACGCCGGAGGGCAGGCCGCGCTCCTGGCGCCCACCGAGGTGCTCGCCTCGCAGCACGCCCGCACGCTCGCGACCCTGCTGGGGCCGCTCGCCGAGGGGGGCATGCTGGGCGGGGCGGACCACGGCACGCGCGTCGCGCTCCTCACGGGGTCGATGGGGGCCGCCGCCAAGAAGTCCGCACTGCTCGACGCCGCGAGCGGGCGCGCGGGGATCGTCGTCGGGACGCACGCGCTGCTGAGCGAGAACGTGCAGTTCGCGGACCTCGGGCTGGTCGTGGTCGACGAGCAGCACCGGTTCGGCGTGGAGCAGCGCGACGCGCTGCGGGCCAAGGCGAGGACGAGCCCCCACCTGCTCGTCATGACCGCGACCCCCATCCCGCGCACGGTCGCCATGACGGTCTTCGGCGACCTCGAGACGTCCTCGCTCACCGAGATCCCGGCCGGGCGCGCGGGCATCACGACGCACGTGGTCCCCGCGGACAACGAGGCGTGGATGAACCGGACGTGGCAGCGCGTGCGCGAGGAGGTCGACGCCGGGCACCGCGCGTACGTGGTGTGCGCCCGGATCCACCCCGACGCCGAGGTCCCGGCCCGGGATGCCGGTCCCGACGCCGCAGGGGCCGCGGGCGAGGGCAAGGGGGCCGCGAGGAGGAGGTCGCGGACCGACGACTTCGACGAGGTACCCGACTTCCTCGACCTCGACGGGACCGGCACGGGGTCGGACCGGCCGCCCCTGCGCGCGGTGCTCGAGGTCGCCGAGGAGCTCGCGCGCGTGCCCGCGCTGCGCGGGCTCTCGGTCGGCGTCCTGCACGGGCAGATGCCCCCCGCGGACAAGGAGAAGGCCATGGCCGACTTCGCGTCCGGCGCGGTGCAGGTCCTGGTCTCCACGACAGTGGTCGAGGTCGGCGTGGACGTGCCCGAGGCCACGGTGATGGTCGTGTTCGACGCGGACCGGTTCGGCCTCTCGCAGCTCCACCAGCTCCGCGGCCGCGTGGGCCGTGGCTCCGCGCCCGGGCTGTGCCTGCTCGTCTCGACCGTCGAGCCCGGCACCCCCGCGGCCGTCCGGGTCGAGACCATGGCCGAGACCACCGACGGCTTCCGCCTCGCGACCGTCGACCTCGAGCTGCGCAGCGAGGGCGACGTGCTGGGTGCGGCCCAGTCCGGCAAGGCGAGCTCGCTGCGGCTGCTGCGCGTCGTCAAGGACGTCGCGGTGATCGAGCAGGCGCGGGCCGACGCGGCCGAGGTGATCGGCGCGGACCCGGACCTCGAGCACCACCCCGAGCTGCGGGCGGCGATCGCCAGCCAGCTCGACCCCGAGCGTGAGGAGTTCCTCGAGCGGGCGTAGCCGGGGCCTTGGCCCACCCCGTCTAGGCTGTCCCGCATGACGAGGATCGTGGCCGGGACGGTCGGAGGACGCAGCCTGCAGGTGCCCCCCAAGGGCACGCGGCCCACGAGCGACCGGGTGCGCGAGGCGATCTTCTCGCGCCTCGAGCACTACGGGGTCCTCGAGGGGGCCTACGTCCTGGACCTGTACGCGGGCTCGGGTGCGCTGGGCCTGGAGGCGGCCTCGCGCGGCGCGCAGAAGGTCGTGCTGGTCGACGCCGCGCGCGTCGCCGCGGAGGTCTGCCGGACCAACGTGAGGACCCTCGGTCTGACGAACGTGCAGGTCGTCCAGGACAAGGCCGAGAAGTTCGTCCTGTCGCCGCCGACGACCACGTGGGACGTCGTCTTCATCGACCCTCCCTACGACCTCGCGGAGGCCGTGGTCGCCGAGCTCCTCCGGCAGCTCTCCGCGACGTCGGCGCTCGTCGAGGACGCGGTCGTGGTCGTCGAGCGTTCGACGCGCAGCCCCGAGCCGCAGTGGCCCGCGGGGTGGGAGCTGCTCGCCCGCAAGGACTACGGCGAGACGGCCGTGTACTACGCGGGTCCGGCTGCGACCGAGGAGTCCGCGGCCGACGCGCCCTGAGCGAACTAGAGCGCGGCAGGGGCGGCGGGCGCGCGCAGCGACGTCTCGTCGAGCAGGCCCACGGGAACACGGTCCAGCTCGTCGGCCGGGACCAGCTCGACGCGCTCTCCCGCGACCGAGGCCAGCAGCGCGCGCGTCGGCGCGTCGTCCGTGAGGCTCCCCTCGCTGTCCACGAAGTACTCGCGCAGGAACGTGCGCAGCGGGGCCGCGGGCACGCTCGTCGCCGTGGGGTCCTCGGTCGCGAGCGTCATGAGCAGCAGCGCGGGCACACGCTCGGCGCCGGGTGCGTTGCCGGGCTGGAAGTACGGCACCGCCAGGACACGTCCGCCGTGGCGCGCGTAGAACCGCAGCCGCGCCTCGGGGTCCCCGTGCGCCTCGCTCGCCGAGTGGAAGCCCGGGTGCTCGACCTCTCCCAGCACCATGACCGGGCGCAGGTTCGTCAGCCATGCGGCCACGGCCGCCCCGAGCAGCGCCGCGCCGATCCCGCCCCCGCGCCGCCCCGGCGCGATCGCCAGGTACTGGACGAGCAGGACGCGCGCCTCGGCCGACCACGAGCCGACGACGCCGGCCACCACACGCCCGGCAGGCGCCTCGCCCGGCTCGCCGTCCGCCGTGCCGGACCTGGGCCCAGCCGCACCCTGTCCGCTCGGGGGAGCGGCGCCGTCGGGCACCTCCACGACCCCCAACGACTCCAGGTGCCCCGCCGCGTGGTCCGCGAGGAACGACGAGAGCGAGACCAGCTCCGCGGGCGGGAACGACGGGCTCAGCACGTCCCGGTAGAGCTGCGTGAGCTGCTCGACCGAGCGGAGGGGGACGACGACGGGACCGGACTGGGGAGACATGGCACCCATCCTGCCGCGCCCGCGCCCTGCGCGCGGCCTGACGCGGCCCGCGGCGGGCCCTGACCTGCCCGGATTCCCGAGGGCCGTGTACTACCGTGGCGAGGTGACCATCGCCGTCTGCCCGGGGTCGTTCGACCCCCTCACCCTCGGCCACCTCGACATCGTCCGCCGAGCGCGGTCGTTGTTCGACGAGGTCGTCCTGGGGGTCGCCCGCAACTCGTCCAAGTCCGCGCTCCTCAGTGCGGAGCAGCGCGTCGAGATCGCGCGCGCCGCGCTCGACGCGAGCCCGGGACTCGAGGACGTGCGCGTCGCGATCGTCCCCGGCCTCCTCGTGGACTTCTGCCGCGAGGTCGGTGCCGTGGCCGTCGTCAAGGGCCTGCGCGGAGGCGCGGACTTCGACGCCGAGCTGCCCATGGCCCTCATGAACCGCCACCTCGTGGGCGTCGAGACCGTGTTCGTCCCGGGCGACCCCGCCCTCGCCCACGTCGCGTCCTCGCTCGTCAAGGACGTGGCCCGCTTCGGGGGGCCGGTCGACGACCTGGTCCCGGCGGGGGTGGGCGACCTCGTGCGCCAGGCGCTCGCGGACCGCGCGGCCGGCACGACGCCCGCGGCAGAGCAGAGGCGGCAGGCGCAGCAGGCGACCCCCACCACGGAAGGAACAGGCCGATGAACGACCACCCGCTCGCGCAGACCGAGGACGAGGCCCAGACCGAGGCCGGGCTCCACGTGATCCTCGACGACCTGGCCCACCTCGTCGAGACCGCCCGGGCCATGCCCATGTCGTCCTCGGTCCTGGTCCACAAGGCCGACGCCCTGGCGCTCGTCGACGAGATGCGTCGCGCGCTGCCCGAGCAGCTCGCGCACGCCGACGAGGTGCTCGCGGAGGCCGACGCGGTCCTTGCGGAGGCGAACAAGCAGGCCGAGGACATCCTCACGACGGCGCGCGCCCGCGCGATCGAGCTGGTCCAGAAGGAGCAGGTCGCGGTGCAGGCCGAGTCGCGGGCCCACGCGATCGTCGAGGACGCCGAGCGGACCGCCGCCGAGCTGCGGGTCGACGCCGACGACTACTGCGACCGTCGCCTCGCCGAGTTCGAGGTGGACCTGGGCAAGGTCATGGCGCAGGTGCACGCCGGGCGGGCCAAGCTCGCCCAGCGCATGGGGGAGCTCCAGGGAGCCGAGGGCTCGGGGGAGTAGGTCGCGGGGCCGCGGACAGCCCGTCCGATCCGGGTCAGTTCGCGGGGTTAGACGGCGGTTCGGTCATGCCGTAAGATGGTCCGTTGGTCCTGCCTGTCATCGGCTGGGGCCGAGGTGCACGTTCATCTCCCTGAGATCCCCCTGGTTCTTGCGGGACTGGCGTGCGCGCTGTGACCTTGAACACCTGGCGACCCGCTCGGGTCGCTGACAACCCGTGGAGGAACCCATCACTCTCGACTCGCGCTCGCCTCTTGTGCTCGACACCTACGAGCTCGGTCGGCGTCCCGGATCGATGCGTGAAGTGACTCGCTCGGTCAAGGCTCCGGCAGACCTCGGTACCGTCGTGATCGGCATCCCTGAAGGCACTGATCTCGAGCTGGACGTCCGGCTCGAGTCGGTGATGGACGGGGTCCTGGTGACAGGGACTGCCCAGGCCCAGGCGGTCGGGGAGTGCGTGCGGTGCTTGGAACCGGTGACGGCTGACGTCGTCGCGGACATCCAGGAGCTGTTCGTGTATCCCGAGCGTGCGAAGGCCGCGGCAGAGTCCGGTGACGACGAGGACGAGGTGTACGAGCTCGAGGGCGACCTGATCGATCTCGAGCCCGCGCTTCGGGATTCCGTCGTCACTGCACTACCATTCAGACCGTTGTGTCAGCCCGATTGCCAGGGCCTGTGCTCCGAGTGCGGAGCACGTCTGGCTGAGGATCCTGATCACTCGCACGACATTGTCGATCCCCGGTGGTCGGCACTACAGAGCATGCTCGAGGATCCGAGCGTGTCCGACGAGACGAAAGAGAGCTAGCCGTGGCTGTTCCGAAGCGCAAGATGTCGCGCAGCAACACCCGTGCGCGTCGTTCGCAGTGGAAGACCACCGCCGCGAACCTCACGACCTGCCCGCAGTGCAAGGGCGACAAGCTGTCGCACGCTGCGTGCCCGACCTGCGGCACCTACAAGGGCCGTCAGTACGTCGAGGCGCTGCGCACCGAGCACGCAGGCTGAATAGCGTGACGCCGGAAGCCCCTGCGGCCGCCGGTCTTCTCGAGAGGCTCGGGATCCACCTGGATCCCGAGCTTCTCGTGCTTGCACTGACGCACCGTTCGTTCGCCCACGAGCACGGCGGCATCCCCACCAACGAGCGCCTCGAGTTCCTCGGGGACACCGTGCTGGGGCTCGTCGTGACCGAGGCGCTGTACCGCCGCCACCCGGACCTGCCGGAGGGTGAGCTCGCCAAGATGCGCGCCGCCACGGTCTCGCAGAAGTCGCTCGCCGCGATCGCGCGCGACCTGGGCCTCGGCGGGTACATCCTGCTCGGCAAGGGCGAGATCCGGACCCGCGGCAACGACAAGGACTCGATCCTGTCGGACACCGTCGAGGCGCTGATCGGTGCGACCTACCTGAGCCACGGCCTCGAGGTCGCTCGCGACCTGGTGCACCGGCTCGTGGACCCGACGCTCGCCGTCGCCGCAGACCTGGGCGCAGGACTCGACTGGAAGACCTCTCTCCAGGAGTCCGCCGCGGCCCGCAACCTGGGCGCTCCGGCCTACTCGAGCACGGGCGACGGTCCCGACCACGCCCGCACCTTCACGTCCGAGGTCTCGCTCGACGGCGTCGTCTACGGCACGGGCCACGGCTCGGCCAAGAAGTACGCCGAGCAGGAGGCCGCCGAGATGGCGTACCTCGCCATCCAGAAGCTGCCGCTGCCCGCCTCGGCCGCGGACGCACGGGCGGACCAGGACGAGCACCTCGACGAGCCGGGCACCGTTGCCTGAGCTCCCCGAGGTCGAGACCGTCCGTGACGGTCTCGCCCGCCACGTCACCGGACGCACGGTCACGGGCGTCGAGGTCCTGCGCGACTACTCGGTCCGTCGCCACGAGGGTGGCCCGGACAGCTTCCGCGGCCAGCTCGTGGGGCAGCGCGTGGGCGCCGCGGTCCGCCGCGGCAAGTACCTGTGGCTCCTCCTGGAGGAGACGTCGGGCGCGGTGGACGGCGCGTCCGGCGACCTGCCCGACGGCGCCGCGCCCGCGGGCGGGCACGTCACCGCGCTCATGGCGCACCTGGGCATGAGCGGCCAGCTCCTGGTCCGGTCGGGGACCGCCGCGGTCGAGAAGGTGCCGCACCTGCGGGTCCGGCTCGAGCTGTCCGGGCTCGCCGGCGAGGACGAGGCGGATGCGCCGCGCACCCTCGACTTCGTGGACCAGCGCACGTTCGGGCACCTGTCCGTGACGGATCTCGCACCGACCCCCGACGGTGCGCCCGGAGGCTGGGGGTCGCCCCTCGCGGAGATCCCCGAGCCCGCCGCGCACATCGCGCGCGACCTGCTCGACCCCGCGCTGCGCCGCGACGACCTCGCACGGGCGGTGCGCCGTCGTCGGACCGGGATCAAGCGCGCGCTGCTCGACCAGCGCCTCGTGTCCGGCGTCGGCAACATCTACGCCGACGAGGCCCTGTGGCGCGCCGGGCTCCACTACGCGCGCCCCACCGACACCCTGCGACTGGCCGAGGCGCACCGCGTGCTCGACGCCGCCGAGGAGGTCATGCGAGAGGCCCTCGCCCAGGGCGGGACCAGCTTCGACGAGCTCTACGTCAACGTCAACGGCCAGTCCGGGTACTTCTCGCGCTCGCTCGCGGTGTACGGGCGCGAGGGCGAGGAGTGCACGCGCTGCGGGGCGCTCGTGCGGCGCGACGAGTTCATGAACCGGTCGTCGTACACGTGCCCCGTCTGCCAGAAGGTGCCGCGGAACGCGCGCTGGTAGGTGCCCGTGGGGCGCGCACTCAGCCGCGCGGGACCACGTTGCGCAGCGGGCGGCCCGCGCGCAGGTTCTCCAGGTTCTCCAGGACCAGGGCCGACGCGCCCTGCGGTCGCCCTCCCGCGACGTGGGGAGTCAGGATCGTGCGCGGGGCGTCCCACAGCGGTGAGTCCGCCGGGAGCGGCTCGATCTCCGTCACGTCCAGCGCGGCGCCGCCCAGACGGCCCTCGCGCAGCGCGGCGACCAGGGCGACCTCGTCGACCGTCGCTCCCCGGCCCGCGTTGACGAACCACGCGTGGTCCGGGAGCTGGGCGATGCGGGCGGCGTCGAACGCGTGGCGCGTCGCCGGGACCGCGGGCAGCAGAGAGACCAGGACGTCGGTCGTCGCCAGGACCCGTGGCAGGTCCGCGTCGGTCACGACGGGGAAGCCGAACCGGTCGCCCGCGGTGCTCGCGACCCCCGTGACGCGCGCCCCGAGTGCCGCGTAGAGCGGTGCGAGCGCGGCCGCGATCGAGCCGAAGCCCCAGATCGTGACCTGCGCACCGTGCAGCGTGAAGCGCGAACTCGTCGCCGGGTCGGCCTGCTCGTCTCCCAGCGCCGAGTCCCACCGGTGCTCGCGCTGCGCCGTGCCCAACCGGTCGAGCCGCCGGACCGCCGCGAGCGTCAGGGCCAGGGTGTGCTCGGCCACGGGACCGTCGTGCAGCGACCGACCGTTGGTCACGACCACATCCGGGGCGAAGCCCGCCGCGAGGATCGCGTCAGGCCCTGCGGCGAGGGTCTGGACCCAGCGCAACCGGGGCAGGTGCGCGGCGGCGTCCGCGAGGTTCGCGGGGGTGTTGGCCCAGGCGACCAGGACCTCGGCGTCGCGGTGCTCGACCGGGAGGGGCGCTCCGCCGTCGTACTCGACGAACACGTCCCGTGCTCCGTGTCCGCTCGCCGCGGTGTCGCCGGCCCCCTGGGACGTGAGGTCGAGCGGGAGGGAGTCGGGGACGAGGATCTTCACGCGTGGCTCCAGACGAGGGCGAGGGCGGTGCGGACGGGCCGACGGCCGGGGCACCGGCGGGACGGCCCCGTCGACGCTATCAGCGCGACAGGCCCGACCGTCCCGGCGTGTCGCGGGCGGGCCAGGTGCCGCCCGTTCCGGGAGCGCAATCCCCGGCCGGGCGATATGTTCGCAACGTCTGGCACGTTCGAGCGGTTCTCGGCGACCCGTCCGTCCAGGGGGGTCTCGGCGGCACGGAGGAAAGATGGCCTCACCCACAGCGGAGTCGGGCAGTCCAGGGACGCCCTCGTCGGTCACGTCGGAGGGCCGCGGTGCACCGCCCACCCGCGAGGAGATGCGCGCGGCGATCACGGCCCGGACGCCCAAGAACTACATCACGTGGCTGATGCTCGCGTTCATGATCACGTCGTCGGTCGCGAGCCTGCGAGCTGCGCCGACCATGGCGGTCTACGGGCTGTCCGCGGTGTTCCTCTACATCGTGCCCGCGATCGTGTTCCTGCTGCCGACGTCGCTCGTCTCGGCCGAGCTGGCCTCCGGCTGGTCCGGCGGCGTGTACCGGTGGGTCGCGGACGGCATCTCGAAGCCCGCGGGGTTCCTGGCGATCTGGTGCCAGTTCGCCATGACGATCTTCTACTACCCGAGCCTCCTCGGGTACGTGGCGAGCACGTTCGCGTACGTCATCAACCCCTCGCTCGCGAGCAACGGGCTCTACGTCGCGATCGTGATCGTGGTGCTGTTCTGGACGGGCGTGTGGGTGTCGTCGCAGGGCACCAAGACCGTGGCGGGCCTCTCGAGCTTCGGGCTCATCATCGGGACCCTGGTTCCCGGGGCGCTGCTCGTGATCCTGGGGCTCGTGTTCCTCGGGCAGGGCAACACGTCGGCGGCCCCGATGGACGCCTCGCACCTGCTGCCCCAGTGGACCGGGATCGCGTCGCTCGTGCTCGTGGTCAACAACTTCCTGTCCTACGCGGGCATGGAGATGAACGCCGTGCACGTGACCAGCCTGCGCAAGCCGGCCAAGGAGTTCCCGCGCTCGATGTTCCTCGCGATCGGCCTGGTGCTGCTGATCTTCATCCTCCCGGCGCTCGCGATCAGCTGGGTCATCCCGGCCGACCAGCTCAGCCTGACGGCGGGGGTCATGCAGGCGTTCGACGCGTTCTTCGCGAACTTCGGCGTGAGCTGGCTGACGCCGATCCTGGGCCTCATGCTCATCGCGGCCTCGCTCGGTGGCATGCTCACCTGGCTCGCCGGACCGTCCAAGGGCCTGCTGACCGTGGCGCGCGAGGAGGGCTACCTGCCACGCTTCCTGCAGAAGCTCAACAAGCACGGGGTCCAGCAGAACATCCTGGTCTCGCAGGGCCTGGTGACCACGGTGATCGCGCTGCTCTACGCGTTCATCCCGGACGTCTCGAGCTCCTACTGGATCCTCTCGGTCATCACGACGCAGGTGTACCTGATCATGTACCTCCTGCTCTTCGTGGCGGCCGTCCGGCTGCGGCGGAACAAGCCCGACCACCCGCGCGGGTACCGCGCACCGGCGCTCACGCTGCTGTGCACCGTCGGCTTCCTCGCCTCGGTCGCGGCCATGATCATCGGCTTCGTGCCCCCGGCCCAGTTCTCGAGCGGCAGCAGCGGGGTCTACCTGCTGATCGTCGGCGGCGGGCTCGGGGTCGTCGGCATCCTGGTCCCCGCGCTCTTCTACTTCCTGCGCAAGCCCCACTGGAAGAACCCCGACAACGTCGGGGGCCCGGAGGAGCCGCTCGTCGACGCTCCCGTCGACGGACCGAAGGAGGCGTGACATGACCACGACGTCGACGACGGGTGGGCCGGGCGGCACCGACGGTCTGCCGCAGCACGAGGACGAGCCGGACGGCACCCGGCGCTGGATCGTCTACACCGCGGCCGCGATCCTGGCCGTCGGGGTCGGGATCCTCATGGCCGTGCTGTACAACAGCTACCACGCCTCGCAGGACCGCGAGCTCGCCGAGCAGCGGGCAGCCGAGCTGCACGGCAAGTTCGAGGAGATCGGGATCACGGCGTTCGACGAGGACCAGATCGTCGCGGTGCTGGGCGCCGACGGCGGTGGCTTCTGCAGCGACCCGGCCGCCCTGGTGAAGGCGACGGCGAACCTCGGGTCCACGAACGGGGCCACGGGCCCCGGCAGCAGGCCGTCGCTCGTCGACGAGCGACGGCTCGCAGGGGACCGCCTCGTGATCGAGGTCTACTGCCCCGAGCAGCTCGACGAGTTCGACGACTACGTCGACTCCCTCAACCTCGACGAGAACACGACCAACCAGGAGGAATCGTGAGCAGCGCCCCGGAAGATCTCACGCCCGTGCAGGAGCAGGTCGCGTCACTGCTGCCCCGAGCCCTCGACGACCTGCGGACCCTGGTCGCGATCCCGTCGGTCGCCGACGAGCGGCTCTTCCCCCGCGAGGACTGCGAGAGGGCCGCGCACTGGGTAGCCGACGCCTTCCGCGCCGAGGGGATCGACGACGCCCGCCTGGTCGAGACCCCCGACGGGTCGAACGTGGTGCTGGGCTACCGCCCCGGCCCACCCGGAGCCCCCACGGTGCTCCTCTACTCGCACTACGACGTGCAGCCCCCGCTCGACGACGCCGCGTGGCACACGCCGCCGTTCGAGCTCACCGAGCGCGACGGGCGCCTCTACGGGCGTGGGTCGGCCGACTGCAAGGGCAACATCGTCACGCACCTCACGGCGCTGCGCGCCCTCCGGGCGCTCGGCGGCGACGACTTCCCGGTGGGTGTCCGGATCGTCATCGAGGGGTCCGAGGAACAGGGCACGGGCGGCCTGGACCAGTACGTCGAGGCGCACCCGGGCGAGCTCGCCGCGGACGCGATCCTCATCGCCGACACGGGCAACGCGACCCTCGGCCTCCCCACGCTCACGGTGTCCCTGCGCGGTGCGACCAACGTCGTCGTGACGGTCGAGGCGCTCAAGGGCGAGATCCACTCGGGCATGTTCGGCGGCGCGGCGCCCGACGCGCTCGCGGCCCTCGTTCACCTCCTGTCCTCGTTGCGCGACGAGGAGGGGAACACGACGATCGACGGCATCCCCCCGGAGATCGCCGACGCCACCTGGCCGGGCGTCGACTACGACCCGGACCAGTTCCGCAGCGACGCCGGGATGCTGGAGGGCACCCGGCTCCTGGGGTCGGGGCGCGTCTCCGACCAGCTGTGGGCCCGGCCGGCCGTCACGATCCTGGGCATCGACGCCCCGAACGTGGTCGGCTCGGCCGCGGCGATCCAGCCCCGGGCTGCGGCCCGGCTCAACCTGCGGGTCCCGCCGGGGGCGGACGCGCAGGACCTCCAGGACAAGCTCGTGGCCCACCTGGAGAACCACGCGCCCTGGGGTGTCAAGGTCACGACGACGCGCGACGCCGTCGGGCAGCCGTTCCAGGCCCGGACCGACGGGCACGTGTTCGACACGCTCTCGCGTGCGCTGGCCGACGCGTTCGGCAAGGAGACCGTCACGGCGGGCCAGGGCGGGTCGATCCCGCTGTGCAACGTGCTCGCGTCGGAGTACCCCGACGCGCAGATCGTGCTGCTCGGCGTCGAGGAGCCCGCGTGCCTCATCCACGCGCCCAACGAGTCGGTCGCGCCGAGCGAGATCGAGCAGCTCGCGGTGGGCGAGGCGCTGTTCCTGTCCCGGCTGGGGGCGGGGGCGTCCCAGGGCTGAGGCGGCGACGGGGGGCTACCGCCCGGCTACCGCCCGGCTACCGCCTCCTGCGCGAGCGCCCACCGGTAGCCCTCGTCGCGCGCGATCAGCTCGGCGTGGGTGCCGCGTGCGAGCACGGTCGCGGGGCTCTCGGGGTCGGCGTCGTCGGTCCGGCCGAGGAGCAGCACCTCGTCGGCCGCGGCGAGCGCCGAGAGCCGGTGGGTCGCGACGACCACGCCTCGCCCGCCCGTCCGGGTGGTCTCCACGAGGTGGGTGAGCAGCTCGTCGGCGGTCGCCGGGTCGAGGTGCTCGGCGGGCTCGTCGACGAGCAGCAGGGGAGCGGGGGCCAGCAGGGCGCGTGCCACGAGGAGCCGACGGCGCTCCCCGCCCGAGATGGTCGTCGCGTCCGGTCCGAGGGTCGTGCCGACGCCGTCGGGCAGTCCCGCGAGCCACTCGCCGAGCCCGACCTCGACCAGCGCGGCCTCAGCCTCGTCCGGGGTGACGTCGCCGCGGGCGACGCGCAGGTTCTCGAGCAGCGTGGTGTCGAAGACGTGCCCGTCCTCGGCGACGAAGACGACCTGGTGCGCGACGTCGTCGGGCGGCAGGGACGAGATCGGGGAGCCGTCGAGGCTCACGTGTCCCGCGACCTGCGGGATGAGACCCGCGGTCGTCATGAGCAGGGTCGTCTTGCCGACGCCCGAGGGGCCCACGATCGCGACCGCCCGCCCGGGGCTGACCGTGAGGTCGATCCCGGTCACCGCTGCGCGACCGTTCCAGCCGCACGAGGCGCCGGCCACGGTGATCTCGGGGACGGGGGCCACGGCTTCCGAGGTGTCAGAAGTGGCCCGGGGGATGGCCCGGTGTGCTTCTGCCAGGTCAGCGGGGCCGGGGTTCGTGGCAGAGACCGCGGTGGACCCGGTGGACCCGTCGTTCCCCGCGAGCACCTCGGTCCCGGCCGCCGCGTCGAGCAGCTCCATGATGCGCCGCGCGGCCTGGCGCGACCGGTGCATCTGCACGGCCGCGGCGGGCAGCACGCCCGCGGCCTCGAACACCGCGAGCGGCGTCAGGACGATCACGGCGAGCTCGACCGGCGCCAGGGTCCCCGCCGCGACCGCCGGGATGCCGAGCAGCAGCGACGCGAGCACGGCGAGCCCGATCGCGGCGTTGTTGATCGCGGCGGCCGTGCCCGAGGTCCGTGCCCCGGAGTCGGTCACCGCGGCGAGCTCACGGTCGGTGCGCCGCAGCGCGTCCATGCGCTGGGAGAGCCGACCCGAGACCGTGAGCGGTCCCGAGCCCTCGAGCGTCTCGAGCACCGTGGACGTCATCTCGGCGCGGGCGGCCGCGCCGCGCTCCTCGGTGCGGCGCGCGGCCCGCGCGGAGAGCCAGGGGCCCAGGACGCCTGCGAGCAGGAGGCACAGGAACAGGGCGACGCCCGCCGAGGGCAGGAACACCCCGACCAGGATCACCGAGCCCGCGGACACCACGAGGGCCACGCCCGCGGGGATGATCGCGCGCACGACGACGTCGCCCACCGAGTCGACGTCGGCGCCCACGCGCGCGAGCAGGTCGCCGCGACGGACACCCGCGACCGCGGCTGTCCGCCCGGAGGCCAGCGAGGTGTAGACGTTGGCGCGGAGCGAGGCCATGCCGCGCAGCGCGACGTCGTGCGAGGCCAGTCGCTCGAGGTAACGGAAGACCCCGCGCGAGATACCGAACGCGCGCACGGCCACGGTCGCGACCGAGAGCTGGAGCACGGGAGGCATCTGCGAGGCGCGCGCGATGAGCCACGCCGCGACGGCTGCGAGCCCGACCGAGCTGGCCAGCGCGAGCGAGCCCAGCCCGATCGCGCGCGCGGCGCGTCCCCAGCTCACGTCGAGGAGCCGCACGGCGCGCCACAGGGGATCGGCGCCCGCGCCGTCGGCCGTGCCGGCGCCGCGGACGGGAGAGTCGCGGGACGTGTCGAGGGCGCTCATGCGACGGCTCCGGTCGAGGTGGGTGAGGAGGTGGGAGCGTCGGCAGCATCGCCGGGGGTCGGGGGCAGCGCGGCCGAGGAGACCGTCACGACCTGGTCGGCGAGGTCGACGAGGCTCGTGCGGTGCGCGACCACGACGACCGTGCGCCCCTGGTCGCGCCAGGCCCGGACGGCGTCGAGCACGGCGCGCTCGCCGCGCGCGTCGAGGTGCGCCGTGGGCTCGTCGAGCACCACGAGCGGCACGCGCGACGGGTCGCCCAGCAGGGCCGCTGTGAGGGCCACGCGCTGACGCTGGCCCACGCTGAGCCCCACGCCGCCCTGGCCGATCGGGGTCGCCCAGCCTTCGGGCAGGACGTCCAGCACCGCGTCGAGCCCCGAGAGCCGCGCGGCCTCCGCGAGGTCGTCGTCGGAGACCTCGCGCCCGTCGAGCACGACCTCGCGGACAGTTCCCGGCGTGAGCGTGGGCCGCTGGGGCACCCACGCGACCTGCGGCCACCACGTGGCAGGGTCGAACTCGGCGAGATCGACGGGCTCGCCGTCGCGAGGGGTCACCACGACGCGCCCGGCGTCGGGCGCGAGCAGCCCGAGCAGGACCAGCGCGGTGGTCGTCTTGCCGGACCCGCTGGGCCCGGTCAGGGCCACCACCGTGCCCGACGACGGAGCGCCCGACGCGGAGCCCGCCTCGCCGCGCGAGGGACGGGAGCCGAACGTCGTCGTGAGCGCCGCGGGGGCGAGCACGTCGCGGTCTCCCGCGCGCACGCTCACCCCCTCGAACGTGATCCGAGCACCGGCCAGGGAGGGCGCGGGCGTGGTGCCGACGGGACGAAGCGGTTCGTCGAGCACCTCGAACGCCTGGTTGGCCGCGGCGATCCCGTCGGTCGAGGCGTGGAAGTGCATCCCGACCTGGCGCAGCGGCAGGTAGACCTCGGGGGCCAGCACCAGCACGGCGAGCGCGGGCTCGAGCCCGACCTCGCCGTACACGAGGCGCAGCCCGATCCCGACCGCGACGAGCGCGACCGACAGGGTCGTGAGCAGCTCGAGGACCATGCCGGACAGGAACGCGACGCGCAGCGTCCCCATGGTGGCCCGGCGGTTGGCGTCGCCGAGCGCCCTGACCCGCTTCTCGGGCCCGTGCTCGCGACCGAAGGCGCGCAGCGTCGGCAGCCCGGCCATGAGGTCGAGCACCTGGGAGCCCAGGCGCTGCATGACCTTGAGCCGCCGTTCGGACGTCCCCGCCGTGAGCTGGCCCACGAGGATCATGAAGACCGGGATGAGGGGGATCGTGACCGCGATGATGATCGCGGAGATCCAGTCGAGGCCCAGGACCACCGCGAGCGTCGCGGGGGTCACGGTCGCCGCGAGCAGGAGCTGCGGCAGGTACCTGACCATGTACGGCTCGAGGTCGTCGAGCCCGCGCGTCGCGAGCGTCGCGACCGCCGGACCGCGGCCGGTCGCCAGCCAGCGGGGCCCGAGGGCCACCGCATGGCTGACGACCTGCTCGCGGAGCTCCGCGACCGTCTTCGTGGCGGCCTTGAGCGCGAACCGCTCCTGCGCCCACGCGACCCCGGCGCGCACCGCCACGACCGCAGCGAGCAGCGCGAGGGGAGTGCCGACGTCGGGCAGCGAGAGGCTGCCCTGGATCGCGGGGGCCAGGACGCTCGCGATGAGCAGCGCCTGCGCCACGACGAGCCCGGCCGTCACGAGGCCGAGCACCGCCGTGAGCACGACGTACCCGCGGGCCGCCCGCGCCTGGCGCAGGAGCCGTGGATCGAGGGGCTTCACTCGGAGGTGTCCCCGGTGCCGCGCTTGCGCGAGCCCGACGACGTCGCGCCCGTCCCGGTGTCCTTCTCGTCCTCGGCGGGGGTCAGGTCGAGCGACCTGGCACTGCCCGACGACGGGCCACCGAACGCGGCGTCCTTGATCTTGGTGAGCGACAGGCCGATGGGCGGCGGGATGTCCTTGGTCGAGAGGCGGCGACGGAACACCCAGTAGGTCCACGACTGGTAGAGCAGCACGACCGGGACGAGGATCACGGCGACCCAGGTCATGACGGTCAGCGTGTACTGCGTCGAGGACGCGTTGTCGATGTTCAGCGAGTTCGCGGGGTCGTGGGCCGGCATCACGTCGGGGTACATGGACCCGAAGATCAGGACGGTCGCCGCGAGGATCGCGAGCGCGGAGAACAGGAACGCCCAGCCCTCACGCGCCTTGGCGTTGGCGATGACGACGCCGACCAGGGCGAGAGCCGCGACGACGACCGCTGCCCACGTCCACGGCACCGAGTAGGCGACCTGGGCCCACACGGCCCAGCCGCCGGCCACGACGACCGCGGCGACCGAGAAGTACCCGGCCAGGCGGCGCGCCTTGACCCGCACCTCGCCGTCGGTCTTGAGGGCGATGAAGACCGCACCGTGCATGAGGAACAGCACGAGCGTCGTGAGGCCTCCGAGGAGCGCGAAGGGGCTGAGCAGGGCCCAGAATCCGCCGACGTACTGGTGCGCGGCGTCGAGCTCGACCCCGCGGACGAGGTTGGCGAACGCGACGCCCCACAGGATCGCGGGGATCCACGAACCGAAGATGATCGCCTGGTCGCAGCGCGCCCGCCAGCGGTCGTCGTTGATCTTCCCGCGGTACTCGAACGCGACACCGCGCACGATCAGCGCGAGGAGGATCAGCAGCAGCGGGATGTAGAAGCCCGAGAACAGCGTCGCGTACCACTCGGGGAACGCCGCGAACGTCGCGCCACCCGCCGTGATGAGCCAGACCTCGTTGCCGTCCCAGACCGGGCCGATCGTGTTGATGATGAGCCGGCGCTCGGTGTCCTGCTTCGCCTTGTCCTTGTTGCGGGACAGGATCGGCATGAGCATGCCGACACCGAAGTCGAATCCTTCGAGGACCAGGTAGCCGATCCACAGGATCGCGATGAGCACGAACCAGAGAATGGTGAGTTCCATGAGTACTGGGTCTCCTTGAGCCGTCAGAGCGCGTCAGTACGCGAAGGACAGGGGGCGTTCGGACTCGTCGGTCGAGTCCGGGTCGTCGGGGTCACCCTTGGCGCGCGCCTCGGGGGAGTCGTCGTGCACGGACTCCGGCACGCCCTCGACCGTGTAGCGGTGGATGAGCTTGAACCAGACGACCGCGAGGGCCCCGTAGACGAGCGTGAAGACGATCATGGAGGTCAGCACCACGCCCGGGCCGACGACCGTGGACACGCCGCGCTCGGTGAGCAGGCGGATCGAGTCGATGCCTGACGGGTTGGGGGCCACGACCCACGGCTGACGTCCGGTCTCGGTGAAGATCCAGCCGAACGACGACGCGATGAACGGCATGGGGATGGCCCAGATCCCGACGCGTGCGAACCACTTGTTGTCGGTGACCTTGCCCTTGCGGGTGAGCCACAGCGCCATGAGCGAGAGCGCGATCGAGCCGACCGCGAACCCGATCATGAGGCGGAAGCTCCAGTAGGTCAGGCCGAGGTTGGGGGAGTAGTTGACCGGCTCGCCGTCCGCGGTGACGTCGCCGTAGCGCTCGGTCATGGACTGCTGGACCTCGTCGACGCCCGGCAGCGGGGCCGTGAAGCTGCCCTTGGCGAGGAACGACGTCATGCCGGGGATCTCGAGGATGTGGTTGACGCCCTCGCACGAGTCGGACAGGTCGCCGATCGCGAGGATGGAGAACGGCGCGCCGTCGGGAGAGCTCTCGCACAGGGCCTCGGCGGCTGCCATCTTCATGGGCTGCTGCTGGAACATCAGCTTGGCCTGGAAGTCACCGCTGACCGCGACGCCGAGCCCCGCGATGATCATGGTGATGACGCCGAGCGTGATCGCCGGACGGTAGACGCTGCGGGCGAGATCGATGTTCTCGGCCTTCTTGGTGCGCACCAGACGGACCATCCACCACGCGGCGATGCCGGCCACGAACGTGCCCGCGGTGAGGAACGCAGCGGCCACGGTGTGCGGGAACGCCGCCCACAGCGTGTTGTTCGTGAGCACCGCGCCGATGTCGTTCATCTCGGCGCGGCCGGTCTCGGGGTTGTAGATGGTCCCGACCGGGTGCTGCATCCACGAGTTGGCCGCGAGGATGAAGAAGGCGGAGAGGTTCACGGCGATCGCGACCGCCCAGATGCACGCGAGGTGCACGCGCTTGGACAGGCGGTCCCAGCCGAAGATCCACAGGCCGAGGAAGGTCGACTCGATGAAGAACGCCGCGAGCGCCTCCATGGCGAGCGGGGCACCGAAGACGTCTCCGACGAAGCGCGAGTACTCGCTCCAGTTCATGCCGAACTGGAACTCCTGCACGATCCCCGTCACGACGCCGATCGCGAAGTTGATGAGGAGCAGCTTGCCGAAGAACTTGGTGAGCTTGAGCCACCGCTCGTTCCCCGTGCGGACCCATGCGGTCTGCATGATGGCGACGAGGGGAGCGAGCCCGATCGTCAGCGGCACGAAGATGAAGTGGTAGACGGTCGTGATGGCGAACTGCCACCTCGCGAGATCGAGGACGTCCACAAACGCTCCTGGGGGGTTTCCTGGGGGCTACCGGGGGATTCTGAGGGTGAGCTCAGGGCAGGGTCAGCAGTCGTACTCCTGACGCTATGACCAATCTGCACCATCGGCGAGGCAGGGAAGCGCCAAAACTCTCGGGAAACGACAGTTTGTGAGAACCTTCACAAGGTCCGGATCGGGACCTTGGTCCTCTGGACGACACGGCACCCGACCCTGTACCTGCCCATCTGATCGACCTCGGCTGTGCGATACTTGACCAAGCCGGGGGGACCACATCTCCCACTGGCCCAGTACGTGCTCGTCGCAACCGCGATCCGCGGCTCGCGGAGCGCCGCCGACCGGGATGAATGGCCCGGACGGCGAGGCGCCCCCCGCCGCTCGCCCTTGCTCGAGCCGCCACCGCCGACTTCCGTCGCGGGGACGACAGCGCTGTGATGCGCACGCCCCGGCCGACGACTACCGCCCGAGGGGCCGCACGATGTGGGGGCGATCCTTCGGGGTACCAGGAGCGCATCGCGTGACCCTCGACAACACCCCTGACACGACGAGCTCGTCGAACGGTCAGGACGCAGCACCCGCCAAGAAGCCGGCCCGACGACGGGTCACTCGCACCACGGCGGCCCCCGGCACCCCGGACGCACCGTCCGCAGCCCAGATCACCCTCCCTGCCGTCACGTCGCCCGCTCAGCCGCCCGCGGCGAACCCCTCTGCGCCCACGGGCTCGCTCGGCATCGAGCTGCCCACGGCCGAGGCCGCGCCGCGCCGCTCGCGCCGTGTCGTACGACCGACCACCACGCCGGTCGAGGCGCCCGCCGCTCCAGCGACCGCGGAGCCGGTCGCCGAGAAGGCTCCCGCGCAGGAGCCGGTCGTCGAGAAGCCTGCCGCCGAGAAGGCCGTGTCTGCCCCCGCCGTGCAGGACGCCCCGCCCGCAGCCCCGCGTCGCGGCGGCAAGCGCGGCGCCGCAGCCCGTGCCGCCGCCGACGCGCCCGTGCTGGACGTGCTGTCCGAGCTCGGCCTGGCGCCCGCCGCAGAGCAGGACGCCCCGGCCGAGAAGCCGGCCCGCGCCCGTCGGACCCGCAAGCCTGCCGCGGAGGCCGCCGTCACCGAGGCGGTTACCCCTGTCGAGCCCCCGGCCCCCGAGGTCACTGCTCCCACCGAGCCCGACGCTCCCACCGAGCCCGCCGCACCGCGGGCCGCCACGCGTCGCCGGGCGACGCGTTCGAGCGCTGTCGAGGCGGCCCCGGTCGAGGCGCCCGCCGCCGTCGAGGAGCCGGCCGAGGCCGCGCCGGTCGAGAAGGCCCCGGCCAAGCGTCGCCGTGCGACCTCGAAGACGGCCACGACCGCCGCGCCGGCCGAGGCCGTTGCCCCGGTCTCCGAGGCCCCGGCTGCCGAGGCTCCGGCCGAGCCCGCCGCGCCCAAGGTCCGCTCGCGCCGCGTCAACAAGGTCTCCGCGGCCCAGGCTGCTCAGGCCGCTGCCGCTCCCGAGGCCCCCGCCACGGAGTCCGCTCCCGCGCCGTCGACCGCGTCGACCGGCGGCGGCTCCGCGACGCCGCGCCTCGCGACGACCGCGCTGCTCTTCCAGGCTCCCGACCCCGCCGCTGCGCCTCGTCGCTCGCGTCGCGTCGTGCGCCCCACGACGTCCCCGTTCGCGGCGGACGCCATGCCGAGCTTCGCCACGCCGACCGCCCGGACCCCCGAGGAGCCCGCGGCCCCGGCCGAGGCCCCAGCGGCTCGCGTCGAGCCGGCTCGCCGGGCCCCGGTCGCCGAGCAGGCTCCCGAGCCCGCCGTCGAGCAGCGGACGGAGGCTCCGGCGCGCACCCGCGGCGGACGCGGACGTTCTGCCCGTCGTGGCGCGGGGGCTCCCGCGTCGGCAGGCAGCACCGCAGCTCCGACCACCCAGCCCGCAGCCGAGGCAGCACCGGTCGCCGCACCCGAGGTGGCCCCGGCCGCTGCGGAGATCGTGCTCGTGGGCGCGGACCTCGCCGCGGTCGAGGAGATCGAGCTGATCGAAGCAGAGCTCGTCGCCGAGGGCGTCGAGATCCCGGCCGACGCGCTCGAGCTGGACGACCTCGACCTCGTGGTCGAGGGTGACGACGTCGCCGAGCTCGCACCCGCCTCCGACGTCGAGGAGGACGACGCGCCGCGTCGCCGTCGTCGCCGCGGTGGACGCGGCCGCCGTTCGCGCGGTGGCGAGTCGCGAGCCGACGGCACCGAAGGCTCTGACGGTGACGAGTACGGGGACGACGAGTCCTCGCACGAGCAGCAGGCGTCGTCCACCGACGCGACCGACGCGGCCGAGCCCTCGGTCGAGGCCGAGGACCAGCACGACGAGCACACCGACGAGCACGACGGCGAGGAGGGTGCCGGTTCGAGCCGTCGCCGTCGTCGTCGCCGCCGTGGCGGTCGCCCCGAGTCGGGCGACAGCGCGGGCGTCACGGTGACGACCTCGTCGTCGAGCCGCACGCGGACCCGCGAGCGCAGCAGCAGCGTGTCCGACGAGGTGACCGCGCTCAAGGGCTCGACGCGCCTCGAGGCCAAGCGCCAGCGCCGTCGCGAGGGCCGCGACGCGGGCCGCCGCCGCCAGATCATCACCGAGGCCGAGTTCCTCGCGCGCCGCGAGTCGGTCGAGCGGGCGATGGTCGTGCGCGAGAAGAACGGTCGCACGCAGATCGCGGTGCTCGAGGACGGCGTGCTCGTCGAGCACTACGTCTCGCAGCAGTCGCAGGTCTCGATGGCCGGCAACGTCTACCTGGGCCGTGTCCAGAACGTGC
This sequence comes from Oerskovia enterophila, assembly GCF_001692445.1. Lineage (GTDB taxonomy): Bacteria > Actinomycetota > Actinomycetes > Actinomycetales > Cellulomonadaceae > Oerskovia > Oerskovia enterophila. The sequence goes on from NZ_MAQA01000022.1 coordinate 38,093, forward strand.
TGCCCTCCATGGAGGCCGCGTTCATCGACGTGGGCAAGGGCCGCAACGCGGTCCTGTACGCCGGTGAGGTCAACTGGGACGCGGTCGGCCTGGACGGCCAGCCGCGCCGCATCGAGCAGGCGCTCAAGTCGGGCGACTCGGTGCTCGTGCAGGTCACCAAGGACCCGATCGGCCACAAGGGTGCGCGCCTCACGTCGCAGATCACCCTCGCCGGCCGCTACCTCGTGTTCGTCCCCGGCGGCGGCATGACGGGCATCTCGCGCAAGCTCCCGGACACCGAGCGCGCGCGCCTCAAGAAGATCCTCCGCGAGATCGTCCCCGAGGGCTCGGGCGTCATCGTCCGCACCGCCGCCGAGGGGGCGAGCGAGGACGAGCTGCGCGCCGACGTCGAGCGCCTGCAGGGCCAGTGGGAGGCGATCGAGAAGAAGTCGAAGTCGGCCTCTGCCCCGGCGCTGCTCCAGGGCGAGCCCGACCTCGCGATCCGCGTCGTCCGCGACATCTTCAACGACGACTTCAGCTCGCTCGTGGTCTCGGGCGACAACGCCTGGAACGAGATCTCGAGCTACGTCGCCGAGCTCGCGCCGGACCTCAAGGAGCGCGTCTCGCGCTGGACGTCGGAGAAGGACGCCTTCTCGGCGCACCGCGTCGACGAGCAGCTCGCCAAGGGCATGGACCGCAAGGTCTGGCTGCCCTCGGGCGGTTCGCTCGTGATCGACCGCACCGAGGCCATGACGGTCGTCGACGTCAACACGGGCAAGTTCACCGGTTCCGGTGGCACGCTCGAGGAGACCGTGACGCGCAACAACCTCGAGGCCGCCGAGGAGATCGTCCGCCAGCTCCGTCTGCGCGACATCGGCGGCATCATCGTCATCGACTTCATCGACATGGTGCTCGAGTCCAACCGTGACCTCGTGCTCCGTCGCCTCGTCGAGTGCCTGGGCCGTGACCGGACCAAGCACCAGGTCGCCGAGGTCACCTCGCTCGGCCTGGTCCAGATGACCCGCAAGCGCGTGGGGCAGGGCCTGGTCGAGGCGTTCAGCGAGACCTGCGACCACTGCAACGGTCGCGGTTTCATCGTGCACACCGATCCGATCGAGAAGTCGGGCGGCTCGAACAACGGCGGCGGGCAGCAGCACCAGCACGCTCCGGCGCCTGCCGTTCCGGCAGCGGAGGAGCCCGCCGCAGAGGCGGAGGGCTCGCGGTCGCGCTCGCGCCGCAAGCGTGTGACCAAGGAGAGCACACCGGTCGCCGCGGCTCCCGCGGTGCCGGTCCTGCCCGAGGTCACGTCGGAGGCCCGCGAGGCCGTCAAGGCCACGCTCGCGACGATCGCCGCAGCAGCGGCGCACGCCCACGAGCACGAGCACGACGGCGTCGCACCGGTCGAGGAGACCGTCACCTCGGAGGTCATCACCGAGGCCGAGGCCGAGACCGAGGTCGTGGGCGTCGAGACCGTCCTGACGGACGTCGAGGCCGTGCAGGGCGCCCCGGAGGTCGCCGACGAGGGCCAGTTTCCGGTCTCGGGAGCAGAGTCCGGAGCGGCAGTCGAGCCTGGAACGACAGTGGAGGCTGACGCCGAGCCGGCCACCGCTGGCGACGAGGCTGCTGGGGAGCCTGCGCCGACGGCTGGGCTGAACGACGAGGAGACGGTCGCGGACGACGAGTCGCGCGACGACTCCTGACCTGCTGAAGGACACGTGACGGCGAGGGACCCGCGGGTGCCGGTCTACGGCGTCGGGCATGCTGCCCGGCTCCGAGGCTGGCGGCCCGCGGACCTCGCCGTCTTCCGTGAGTGGCTGCGGCCCCATCACGAGTGGCACGACTGGGACGGGCCGTACTACCCCGTGCCCGACGACGCGCAGGCAGACGCCCGCGTCGCGGCCCTGGCTGCGGCCCCTGCCGGGGCGGCGGACGGGATGCCGCCTCGGACCGTCGTGGTCGCCGACGCCGACGACCGGTTCGTGGGGACCGTCTCCTGGTACTGGGAGTCGCAGGAGACGTCGTGGGCGCGCATGGGCGTCGGGGTCTACGACCCGGCCGTCCGTGGGCGGGGGATCGGGCGCGAGGCGCTCGCCCTGTGGACCACCTACCTGTTCCAGGTGACCGACTGGGGTCGGCTCGACTTCGCGACGTGGTCGGGGAACCTGCCCATGCTGGGGGTCGGACGCAGCCTCGGGTTCGTCGAGGAGGGACGCTTCCGCGATGCGCGGATCGTGCGCGGGGAGCGGTACGACGCGGTGGTCATGGGGGTGCTCCGCAGCGAGTGGGAAGCACGCGCCTGACCTTCGGCGGGCCCGTGTCGGACGCCGGTGCTGTACTGGCCCGGTGGAGGACGTGAGGCGGGGACGGGTCGAGGTCATCAGCGGGCCCATGTTCGCGGGCAAGACCGAGGAGCTGCTGCGGCGTGTGCGCCGTGCGCAGATCGCGGGGCGCCGCGTCGAGGTCGTGCACCACGAGCTCGACGACCGGCGCGGCGAGGGCGTCGTCAGCTCGCACTCCGGTCTGGACATCCCGTCGCGTCCTGCGGCATCGGCAGCCGAGATCCTGGACCGCCTCGACCCGTCGGTCGAGCTCGTGGCGGTCGACGAGGCCCAGTTCTTCGGGCCGGACCTCCTCGACGTCGTGCAGCGCGGTGCCGACGGCGGCCTCGTGATGATCGTCGCGGGCCTCGACGTGACGTTCGACGGCCGGCCGTTCGAGCCCATCCCGGCCCTGGGTGCCCTCGCCGAGCGTGCCGACCGTCTCACGGCCGTCTGCACGGTCTGCGGCGAGGACGCCCCCTTCCACGAGCGCGTCGTCGCCGCCGCGGACGGGGACGCCCTGACGGCGGGTGCGGAGCACGTCGGCGGCCTCGAGTCCTACCAGGCGCGGTGCCGGGTCCACTTCTCGGCGGCGCGCTGGCGTACGGGCACTCCCGGTGCAGCGGCTCCTGACGACCCGACGGTCACGAGCCGATGAGCGGGACAAAGCTGTAGGTGCCGTGCCGGCTCGTGACGGTGCCCGTCAGGTGCTGCTCGACGAGCACCAGGACGTGCTGCACGGGGATCACGAGGCGCCCGCCGATCGCGACCTGGTCGACCAGCTCCTGCGGCAGGACCTGGGCGGCCGCCGACACGAGGATGCGGTCGTAGCCGCCCATCGTCGGGCGCCCCAGGAGTCCCGGCTCTGCGACCTCGATCCGCGCCCAGGACATCGGGTAGCTCGCGAGGTTGGAGGCCCCCCACTCCGCGAGGTCCGGGTCGATCTCGACCCCCACGACGCTGCCACCCGGGCCGACGAGGTGAGCCAGCAGCGCGGTCGTCCACCCCGAGCCTGACCCCACGTCCAGCACGCGCGCCCCGCGCGGCACCTGGAGCAGCCGGAGCGTGTCGGCGACAGTCCGTGGCTGCGAGTTCGTCTGCCCGTGCCCGATCGGCAAGGGTCGGTCGTCGCGCGCGTACGGGCGCTGGTTGCGCGGCAGGAAGCGCCGCCGGTCGATCGCCGACATCGCTGCTGCGACGTCGCGCGCGGTGGTCTCTTGAACCCTGTGACCGTTCGGCACGTCGGATCGCCTCCTCGGGACCTGCTTCCAGGGTAGGACGACGAGGCGCCGGAGGGGCGGGCAGCCGGCCCGGCGGACGGTAGGGTCCCGCACATGACGGGACGGGCAGCGGGCGGGCGCAGGTCGGCGCGGAGGGGACCGGGTGCGGTCGGTCGGGTGCTCGCAGGAGCCGTCGTGTGCGCGGTCGGTGCCGGGGTGCTCGTCGGGTGCGGTCCGGGCGCGCCCGAACGACAGCGGGTCGAGTGGATCCTGGTGTCCGAGGAGGGGGCGTCACTCGACCTCGGGGTCTACGCCGGCGGCAGCACGTGCACCGACGACGAGGGCATCGAGGTCGAGGAGGGCGCGGAGAGCGTCGAGGTCCGGGCGTACGTGCTCCGCACCAGGGGCCAGTGCAGCGAGGACTTCGGGGTGCGGCAGGTGACGGTCGAGCTCGAGGAACCGCTCGGTGAGCGCGAGCTCGTCGGCTGTGCCGGCGACGCCGTGCCCGTGAAGGGCTGGGGCTACCCGGACGAGTCCGGCTGTGCCGAGCCGCGACCAGGCCTGGTGCCGGGGGCGATCGACGTGCCGGTCGGCTGACCTGCACCGACGTGGTGCGCGAGGCGGGACTCGAACCCGCACGTCCGAAGACACCAGGACCTAAACCTGGCGCGGCTGCCAATTACGCCACTCGCGCGCCCGCACAGTCTACGGGCGTGCGAGGGGTGCGTCGTTCGTCGGCTCGCCGGGTGTGGCACCGGCCCTGACCGGGGCGCTCGGCGACTGCCCCGGACGCCCCGGACGCCGACGGGCGGCCTACTTCTTGGGGTCGAGGCCCAGGTCGCGGCGCAGCTTGGCGACGTGGCCCGTGGCCTTGACGTTGTACTGCGCGAGCGCGACCTTGCCCTCGGGGTCGACGACGACGGTCGAGCGGATCACGCCCGTCACGGTCTTGCCGTAGAGCTTCTTCTCGCCCCACGCACCGTAGGCCTCGAGCGTCGCCCTGGACTCGTCGGACGCGAGGGGGAACGTCAGCAGCTCCTCCTCGGCGAACTTCACGAGCTTGGGCAGCGGGTCCGGCGAGATGCCGACGACCTGGTAGCCCGCGCCCTGGAGCGAGGCGAGGGAGTCGCGGAAGTCGCACGCCTCCTTGGTGCAGCCGGGCGTCGACGCGGCCGGGTAGAAGTAGACGATCACGGAGCTGCCGCGCAGCTCGGAGAGCGTCACGGAGCCGCCGTCGGCGGTCGGGAGGGTGAAGTCGGGGGCGTCGTCTCCGACGGCAAGGCGCGTGCTCATGGGACTCCTCGGGAAGCGTTCACGGATCCCTCCGAGCGTAGAGGACACCGGTAGCGTGGTGGGCGTGAGCACGACGAACCCCAGCACCAGCGACAGCCCGGCGCCCGAGCCGGCCCCCACCCCGCGCGAGCGCGCCTCCGGGAGCCCGGCGGCGCCGTCGGGCAGCACGCCCGAGCGCCTGCCGCTGCGCATGCTGCACGACCGCCTCCTCGTCCTGCCCGAGGTCGACGCGTCCGAGCGGCAGTCGTCCGCGGGGCTCGTGATCCCCGCCACGGCCGTGGGGCCCAAGCGGCTCGCGTGGGCGCAGGTCGTCGCGACCGGGGAGAACGTCCGGCACGTGCGCCGCGGGGACCGCGTGCTGTTCGACCCCGAGGAGCGCGCCGAGGTAGAGCTGGGCGGCAAGAGCTACGTGCTGTTGCGCGAGAAGGACGTGAGCGCCGTCTCGCAGCCCGAGGAGAGCGACGGCAAGACCGGGCTGTACCTGTAGGTCCGGGGGCGAGGAGAGGCCGGGCGACCCTGCACGAGGGCGGTTGTCGTGCAGGTCACAGGCCCGCCCGGCCTCCTGATTTGTCTCTACCGGGCCTGTTCAGTAGTGTTTCTTCTCGCGCGCCATTAGCTCAATTGGCAGAGCAGCTGACTCTTAATCAGCGGGTTCATGGTTCGAGTCCATGATGGCGCACCACGATCACGGCCCCGGAGACGGGGTCGTCGTGACGTCCGACCAGCACCACCCAGCAGCACCAGCGCGCCATTAGCTCAATTGGCAGAGCAGCTGACTCTTAATCAGCGGGTTCATGGTTCGAGTCCATGATGGCGCACCACACGAAGGCCCCTCACCTGCGGAGACGCGGGGAGGGGCCTTCGGCGTTCCCGCCCGCCGCCGCGCGGCCGGCCCCCTCACGCCCTTCCTTGCAGGCCGCTGGTGAGACACGTTTCACACCCCGTACGTCGTCGGCTATGGTCGCCGGTGTGAACCTGCTCACCGCGCACACCTGGTGGCCCGACCACTGACGGTCGGACGCTGTGGCGTGCTGACCGAGCCCGACGACGGGCGGTCCAGCAGGTCTCCCGGAGTGGATCGCCCGGAACGTGCCCCCGCACGTGCCCATCCACGAAGGAGAGTCCCTTGACGACGTCCCCCGTCTCCACCCCCGCGGCGCCCTCGGCCCCCGCGACCCCGACCGCGCGCTCGCTCGAGCCGCTCGGTGTCGAGATCCCCTCCACCGTCCCGACCCACTGGTACAACCTCAACGCGGACCTGCCCGAGCCCGTGCCGCCGCACCTGCACCCCGGCACGCTCGAGCCGCTCGTGCCCGCGGACCTGGCCCCGCTGTTCCCCATGGCGCTCATCGAGCAGGAGGTCAGCACCGAGCGCTACATCGAGATCCCGCAGACGATCCGTGAGATCTATGCGATGTGGAGGCCCGCGCCGCTCATCCGCGCACACCGCCTCGAGCGCGAGCTCGGCACGCCCGCCCGCATCTACTACAAGTACGAGGGCGTGAGCCCGGTCGGCTCGCACAAGCCGAACACGGCGATCGCGCAGGCGTACTACAACGCGATCGAGGGCACGACGCGGCTCACGACCGAGACGGGCGCGGGGCAGTGGGGGGCCTCGCTCTCGATGGCCGCGGCCCTGCTCGGCCTGACGTGCGAGGTGTGGCAGGTCCGTGCGTCCTACGACTCCAAGCCGTACCGCCGCTTCCAGATGGAGGCCTACGGGGGCGTGTGCCACTCGTCGCCCTCGGAGCTGACGGCGTCGGGGCGTGCGATCCTCGCGAGCGACCCGGACACCACGGGCTCGCTCGGCATGGCGATCAGCGAGGCCGTCGAGGTCGCGGCGCAGGACCCGCAGGCGCACTACTCGCTCGGCAGCGTGCTCAACCACGTGATGCTGCACCAGACGGTCATCGGGCAGGAGGCCCTGGTCCAGCTCGAGGAGGCGGGCGAGACGGGCGCGGACGTCGTGTTCGGCTGCGCGGGCGGCGGGTCGAACCTCGCGGGGCTCACGTTCCCGTTCCTGGGGCGCAACCTGCGCGAGGGCACGACGACGCGGCTCGTCGCGTGCGAGCCCGCGGCCTGCCCGTCTCTCACCCAGGGCGAGTACCGCTACGACCACGGTGACGTCGCGGGGCTCACGCCGCTGCTCAAGATGCACACGCTCGGCAAGGACTTCGTACCGCCCGCCATCCACGCGGGCGGCCTGCGCTACCACGGCATGTCGCCCATGGTGTCGCACGCCGTGAACCTGGGGCTCATGGACGCGGTTGCGATCGACCAGGACGAGGCGTTCCGGGCGGGGCTCGAGTTCGCCCGGTCCGAGGGCATCATCCCGGCGCCCGAGTCGACGCACGCGGTCGCGGCGGCGATCGCCTACGCGCGCACGGTCACGGAGCCCGAGGTCGTCGTGATCGGGCTCTCGGGCAACGGTCAGCTCGACCTGCCGGCGTACGCGCAGTACGTGTGACGTCGTCGGGCAGCGAGCGCTCGGGCGGGGCCGCCCGTTCCGTCCTCGCTGCCGCCGGCGCCGTCGAGGCGTAGCCCCCCGCGCGTGAGGCGGGCCTCCAGGAGGTCTGCCTCACGCGCGCCCGGGGTCCGCCCCGGGGCCCGCCTAGACTTGTCGGGTGCCCGAGACCCTCGATGAAGCCCGCGAGCAGGGCTTCCGTACCGACATCGTGTCCTTCGTCCGTCGCAGCGGCCGCCTCAACCCCCGCCAGCAGCGCGCGTGGGACGAGCACGCCGCGCAGCTCGTCGTCGACGTCCCGCGCGCGGAGGCCCGGACCTCCGTGGACCCGGCCTACGTGCTCGACGTCGCCGCGACGTTCGATCGTGAGGCTCCGCTCGTGGTCGAGGTCGGGTCGGGCCTGGGCGAGGCCGTGGTCCACGCGGCCGAGGCGACCCCGGAGCGTGACTTCCTGGCCGTCGAGGTCTACACGCCCGGGCTCGCGCAGACCGTGCTGCGGGCGACCCAGCGCGGGCTGACGAACGTGCGCCTGCTGCAGGCCAACGCGGCCGAGGTGCTCACCACGACGCTCCCCGAGGGATCGGTCGACGAGCTGTGGGTCTTCTTCCCGGACCCGTGGCACAAGGCCCGGCACCACAAGCGTCGCCTCGTCACGCCCTCGCTCGCGGAGCTCGCTGCGCGCGCGATCCGCCCCGGCGGCACGTGGCGGCTCGCGACCGACTGGGCCGAGTACGCCGACCAGATGCTCGAGGTCATCGGAGCGAACCCGTCGTTCGTCAACGTCCACGGGGTCGGGGCGGTCGCGCCGCGCTTCGAGGGGCGCGTGCGCACGAGCTTCGAGGGCAAGGGGCACGCCGCGGGCCGCTCCATCACGGACCTGGAGTTCCGCCGGGTCTGAGTGCGGCTCGGGCCGGTCCGGCAGGGCGCGCTCCCGCCAGAAGTGAGCGGCCGCCCCTGACCGGCGCCGAGCAGGGGCGAGAATGCGCTTCTCGGCGAGGGGCCGCGCGACCTAGGCTCCGGTCATGCCTACGACCTCCCTGCCCGACGGCGCCGCTCACCCCGGTCAGCCGGCTCCCGTCCTGGTCGTCACGGGGGCCATGGCCTCCGGGAAGTCGACCGTCGCCGAGGCCCTGGCCCGCTCGTTCCCGCTCGCGGCGCACGTGCGCGGGGACATGTTCCGGCGCTTCGTCGTGAGCGGCCAGGCCTCGATGGACCCTCCGCTCTCGCCCGCTGCGCGCGCCCAGCTCGACCTGCGGCAGTCCCTCGCGGCCCACGCCGCGGACACCTACGCGGCCGCGGGGATCACCGCCGTGGTCCAGGACATCCTCCTCGGGCCCGACCTGGCCCGGTTCACGGCGAGCCTGCGCACCCGGCCGCGCTACGCCGTCGTGCTGACGCCCGACGCGGCGACCCTCGCGGCGCGCGACGCCGCCCGGCACAAGCAGGCCTACGGTGCCTGGACCCCCGAGGAGTTCGCCGAGGCCGCCCGCGAGACCCCGGGCGGCCTGCACCTCGACACGACGGGGTGGACCGTCGCCGAGACGGTCGCACAGATCCTCGACCGTCTCGACGAGGCGCGCGTCGCCTGAGCGGCCGGCAGCCGAGCTGGCCGCCCCGTCGCTCGGCGAGCCGACCGCCCGACGCGCAGCCCCGCGCCCTCCGGGTCACGATGGGAGGCATGAGCAGCAGCGACCCCCGGACCCAGGCCACCCCCGACGAGACGTTCGACGTGATCGTGATCGGCGGTGGGCCCGTCGGCGAGAACGCGGCCGACCGCGCGAGCCGCACGGGCCTGAGCGTGGCCGTCGTCGAGGCCGAGCTCGTCGGCGGCGAGTGCTCCTACTGGGCGTGCATGCCGTCCAAGGCGCTGCTGCGCCCCGGAGCAGCGCTCGCGGCCGCGCGCGCCGTGCCGGGCGTCGAGGCGAGCCCCACGCTCGACCCCGGCCCGATCCTGGCGCGCCGCGACGAGATGGTCTCGCACTGGGACGACTCGGGGCAGGTCCAGTGGCTCGACGGCGCCGGTATCTCGCTCGTGCGCGGCCTGGGGCGCCTGGTCGGGCCGAGGCTCGTCGAGGTCAGCCCCGAGGACCCCGACGCCGACGTCGACGACCTCCCCGCGACCCGGCTGCTCGCGGCGCGGCACGCCGTGATCGTCGCGACGGGCAGCGTGCCCGTCCTGCCCGACACTCCCGGCCTCGCCGAGACCGACCCGTGGAGCAGCCGCGAGGCGACGAGCGTGCAGGACGTCCCGGCCTCGCTGGTCGTGATCGGCGGGGGAGTGGTGGGGGTCGAGATGGCCACGGCCTTCACGGACCTCGGGTCGAAGGTCACGCTGCTCTCGCGCGGCCGTCTGCTCGGGCGCTCGGAGCCCTTCGCGAGCGAGGCCGTCGCGGCGGGCCTGCGCGCGATCGGGGTGGACGTCCGGCTGGGGGTCAGCGTCACGGGAGCGACGTCCCTGCCCGACGGCGGAGCGCGCCTCGCGTACGACGGCCCCCAGGGCAAGGGATCGGTCGCGGGCGCGCAGGTGCTCGTCGCGACCGGTCGGGTGCCGCGCACGGGGGACCTGGGGGTCGAGGCGGTCGGGCTCGAACCCGGGAAGGGGCTCGCGGTCGACGACCAGCTCGAGGTCCAGGGCGTCGAGGGCGGCTGGCTCTTCGCGTGCGGCGACGTGACGGGACGGGTCGCGACCACGCACCAGGGCAAGTACGAGGGCAGGGTCGTCGGCGACGTGGTCGCGGCGCGGTTCGGGAAGGTCCGGCCCGAGGAGGCACGGGCCGCGGGGGCGAGCGGCTCGGCGGGCGAGGCCCCCGAGCCCTGGAGCCGCTATGCCGCGACGGCGGACCACGGAGCCAAGACGCAGGTGGTGTTCACGCGTCCCGAGGTCGCGTCCGTGGGGCTGACCGAGGCCGAGGCGAAGAAGGCGGGCCTGCCGGTCCGTGCGGTGTCCTACAAGCTCGGCTCGGTGTCCGGGGCCGTGCTCGTGGCCGAGGGCTACGAGGGGACCGCGCAGATCGTGGTCGACACCGAGCGCCAGGTGATCGTGGGCGCGACGTTCGTGGGCCCGGACGCGGCGGAGATGCTGCACGCCGCGACCATCGCGATCGTCGGGCAGGTGCCGCTTGCACGCTTGTGGCACGCTGTGCCCGCCTACCCGACGATCAGCGAGGTCTGGCTACGGCTGCTCGAGACCTACGGCTTGTGACCGTCTGCCGCGAGCAGCCGCCTACTCGTCAGCCGAGCTGGCCGTCCGAGGAGAACACGAGGCCGAGAACGATCTCGCCCTGCAGGAGGGCGGCCTTGGTCAGCGGGCCGCCCACGTCGAGGTTGACGAAGTTGGTGATGTTGAGCCCGTACTTCTCCTCGAGACCGGGCTCGCAGAACGCGCGCTCGGGGCACTCGGGGCCGGCCCCCAGCGTGATGCCCCCGGGGCAGGCCTCGGCGAGCTCGCTGAGCGTCGAGACGTCGTGCTCCTCGGCGAAGGCCGTCGTGACGGCGAACGCGTTCTGGTCCTGGGCCGACGACGGCTCGCCGAACGTCAGGCCCTTCTGCGCACCGAGCTCACGCAGGGCCGCGACCGTGGTGTCCAGGTCGCCGCTCGCGAGGGGTTCGGCGTCGGGGCCGTTGATCTCCTTGTTGAGGAACTCGGTGAGCGTGCCCACGTACTCGGGGAACACGCTCAGCTGGCCCGACTCGAGCGCGGGCAGGTACGTCTCGCGCGCGTCGACGGTCTGCACCGTGACGTCGTACCCGCCCGAGCGCAGCACGGCCGCGTAGATCTCCGCGAGCGTCGTGCTCTCGGAGAAGTTCGCGGCCCCCACGACCAGGGACGTGCCCGTCCCCGGGGTGTCCTGGGCAGCGAGGCCCTCGTCCTCGACGAACTTCTGGGCCACCTGGGAAGAGGTCTGCCGCTCGACGTCGACGGCCTTGTTGAGCGCGATGAGCTTGTCGGTCGTCAGGGCCGCGGACACGGTGTCGAGGAGCTCGAGGACCGCGGGCTGGTTCGCCACCGCGGCGGCGTTCGCCGCAGGGATGATGTTGTCGACCGTCTGAAGGTGCTTGTCGTCCTCCAGGACGACGAGCGCGTCGCCCGCGACCGGTTCGCACGCGGCGCCGCTCGCTGTGGACGTCGAACCGCCGGAGGTGTTCCCTCCGGTACCGGAGGAGCCGGCCTCGCCGCACGCCGCGAGGGCCAGGACGAGGAGGGCGGAAGCGGACAGGGTGCGAAGGGTGGTGGATCGCCGTGACATGTGTGTCGGGGCCTCTCGATCGTCGGCTCGCACGGACAACCCATTCCACCCCCGGCGCCGGAGACCGGCAACCCGAGCGACGCCTCAGCGCAAGGTCCCGGCCCTGGTCCGCAGAGGCGCGGGGGTCACGGCCCGCTGGACCAGTGCCAGGACGGCGTCCACGACCAGGCACAGGACCGCGATCACGACGCCCACAGCGAGCACCTGCCCGTACCGCTGGTTGGAGAAGCCGACCCGCAGCGGGACCCCGAGCCCCCCGCCCCCCACGAACGCCGCGAGGGTCAGCACCGCGATGACCTGCACGATCGCGGTGCGCAGACCCGCCGCGACCAAGGGCACGGCGAGCGGCACCTCGACGAGCCACAGCGAGCGCTGCGACGACATACCCATGCCTCGCGCGGCGTCCTTGACGTCGGGGTCGACCTCGGCGACGCCCGTGTAGGCGTTCGCGAGGATGAGCGGGATCGCGAAGATCACGGCCGAGATGACCGCCGCACGGTTCCCGAACAACCCGCCCGCCGCGAGGATGAGCAGGATCCCGAAGGTCGGGAGAGCACGCGAGGTGTTCACGACCACGATGGTCGGCCCGGCCCCGCGCCCGGAGTGCCCGAGCCAGATGCCCACGGGCAGCGCGACGAGCGCCGCGAGGAGGACCGCGACGGCCGTCATCTCGAGGTGCTCCCCGGTGCGGACCAGGAGCCCGTCCGGCCCGGTCCAGTTGAGGGGGTCGTTGAGCCACGTCAGGGCCTGCTCGACGACGTTCATGCGTCCCGCACCGCCGTCCGGTCCTGCGGTTCCAGCGGCTCCCGCGACTCGGGCCCCGTGGTCGCGCCCGCGGCGCCGGCCGTCGGCCGGGAGTCGGTCCTCGACGAGGTGCCCCGCGTGCGGGACCAGGGCGTCAGCGCCCGCCCCAGGAGCAGCAGGAGGAGGTCGAGCACGACGGCCAGGAGCAGGCACAGGAGGGTCGCGGTCATGATCTGGGCGTTGTAGCTCGAGCGGAAGCCTCGGAACATGAGCGTGCCGAGCCCGCCGTACCCCGCGACGAACCCGACGGTCACCAGGGCCACGGTCGAGACCGTCGCGAGGCGCACCCCGGTCATGATGCTCGGGAGCGCGTTGGGCATCTCGACCGAGGCCAGCAGCCGGGTCGATCCGTAGCCCAGGCCCCTGGCGGCGTCGCGGACGTCCGGGTCCACGCCCTGGAGACCCACGAGGATGTTGCGCACCAGGATCAGCAGGGCGTACATGACCAGGCCGATGAGCACGGGCGTCCGCCCGATCCCGGTGAACGGGACGAGGATCGAGAACAGGGCGAGGGACGGGATGGTGTACATGACGCCCGTCATGCCGAGCACGGGCACGGCCAGCCAGCGCACGCGGTGCGCGAGAGCCGCGAGCGGCAGCGCGATCACGAGCGCGATGAGCACGGCCTCGAGGGTGATCGTCGTGTGCTCGACGAGCGCCTGGGAGATCTCTCCCCAGTTGTTCTGGACGTAGCTCCACGAGAACCACGGGTTGGGTGGCATGCCGTCGAACCTATCCCGAGCCGCCCACCGCTCGCGCGACGACGAGGGGCGCCCGGTAGCGTCGGGGCATGGCGAGCTCCACGACAGGCACCAGCGAGGCGACCGTAGCGTTCCCGACCATCACCGACGAGGCGGCCATCGTGTTCGACGGCGTCCGCAAGGAGTACCCCAACGGCACGGTCGCGGTGGGCGACCTCTCGCTGAGCGTCCGTGAGCACGAGATGCTCGCGCTCGTCGGGCCGTCGGGCTGCGGGAAGTCCACGACGCTGCGCATGACGAACCGGCTCGTCGAACCCTCGGCCGGGCGCATCCTGCTGCGCGGCGAGGACATCACGCAGGGCGACCCCGTGGCGCTGCGCCGCAGGATCGGGTACGTCATCCAGAACGTCGGCCTGTTCCCGCACCGGACCGTGGCCCAGAACGTCGCGACCGTGCCCGGGCTGCTCGGCTGGGACAAGGCGCGGACCAGGGCACGGGTCGGCGAGCTGCTCGAGCTCGTCGGCCTGGCCCCCGACACCTACGCCAAGCGCTACCCGCACGAGCTGTCCGGGGGCGAGCGGCAGCGGGTGGGAGTCGCTCGCGCGCTCGCGACCGACCCGCCCGTCCTGCTCATGGACGAGCCCTTCGGGGCGGTCGACCCCGCCGGCCGGCGTCGCCTCCAGACCGAGTTCCGGCGCATCCAGCGCGAGCTCGGGACCACGGTCCTGTTCGTGACCCACGACATCGACGAGGCCGTCCACCTCGGCGACCGGATCGCGGTCTTCAGCTTCGGGGGGCGTCTCGAACAGCTCGCCGAGCCGCTGACCGTCCTCGCGCACCCCGCGAGCGACGCGGTCCGCGAGTTCATCGGCGAGGGGGCGCCCGTCCGGATGCTCGGCCTGGCCACGGTGCAGCAGGGCGACCTCGACGGCGCCGAGCTGATCTCGGCCCCCGCTCCCGAGCCCATCCGGCTCGGCGCCCCGCTGACAGAGGCGTTCGAGGCCATCGCGGCCCTGCCCGGGTCAGCGATGGGCAGGGTGCCCGTCGCGGACGAGGCGGGCGACGTCGTCGGCTCCTTCACCGCGGACGGGATCCTCGCCGCCCTGCGGCGCACAGCCGATGCCGCCGCGGTCTAGCGGCGCGACGCAGATCTCACCCGGTCCCACGTGTTCAGTGAGCCCAGGGCGTCTAGGCTCTTGTGGGTGACCACCACCTCGCGCATCGCCGTCGCCACCTGCTCCGTCCTGCCGCACCTCGACCCCGACGACGCTCCGCTCGTCGGTGCCCTCGCCGCACGGGGCATCGAGGCCGTGCCCGCGGTGTGGGACGACGAGACGGTCGACTGGACCTCGTTCGACGCGGTCGTCGTGCGCTCCGCCTGGGACTACGCGCCGCGCCGCGACGAGTTCGTCGAGTGGGCCGAGCGCGCCGGCCGGGTGCTCAACCCCGCTGCGGTCATCAGCTGGAACACCGACAAGCGCTACCTGCGCGAGCTCGAGGAGCAGGGCGTGCCGGTCATCCCGACGCTCTGGCTCGACCCGAGCCAGAACCTGTCGTCGCGTGCCATCCACACGCGCCTGCCCGCGCAGGGCGACTTCGTCATCAAGCCCGTCGTGAGCGCCGGGGCCAAGGACACCGGGCGCTACCAGTCGGGCGAGGCCCACTCGCGCGGCCTCGCGATCCAGCACGCCAAGAACCTGCTGGTCTCGGGGCGCCAGGTCATGGTCCAGCCCTACGTCCGCAGCGTCGACACGGCCGGCGAGACCGGCCTGGTCTTCATCGACGGCGAGTTCTCGCACGCGGTGCGCAAGAACGCGCTCCTCACCGGGCCGCACCGGCCCACCCAGGGCCTGTACAAGCAGGAGGAGATGAGCCGCTTCGAGGCGAGCCCCGAGCAGCTCGAGGTCGCGCAGCAGGCGCTCGCGGTCGCGGCGAAGGCGGTCCCGGGGCAGGAGCCCAACCTCTACGCACGCGTCGACCTGGTGGGTGGGGACGACGGCGCACCCATGGTCATCGAGGTCGAGCTCACCGAGCCGTCGCTGTTCTTCTCGCTCGGCAAGGGGTCGCTCGACCGGTTCGCCGACGCGGTCGCACAGCGGCTCGTCGCGGCGCCCACGGCCTGACGGCCCGACGCCGACGCGGTGACGATCCCCGCGACAGCAGGCCCCCGGGCCCGGACGTGATGAAGGGCCGACGAGCTGGTGCTCGTCGGCCCTTCACCATGCCGGGAGAATCTGCCGGGTGATCTGCCGTGCGGGTCGTGCTGGTCGTGCGGTGGAGAAGGTCCGAGATCAGACCTTGGCGACCTCAGGAGTGGTCGTCGAGGGACCGGCGGCCAGGGCAGGAGCTGCTCCGATGCGGCGCAGTGCGTAGCCGAGGAGGCCGAACAGGACACCGAGGCCCATGACCAGAGCGCTGACTCCGTAGGAGACGACCGAGGTGAAGAGCGAGGCGCGGAGGAACGAGCCGTTCATGACGGTCGCACGGGCTGGGTCCTCCTTGTCGAGCTCGGCGTAGGTCTTGCCTTCCGAGGCGGCCAGCGCGTGCTTGTTGATGACCTCGGCCTGTGCGTACGCGGTGAACGGGCCGCGGACCTGGGAGCCGCCGAACATCGAGGCGTCCTCGGAGACGGTGATCTTCTCGGCCGCGAGCTGCGAGGAGATGGTGGCCCAGGTGGCTGCGCCGGCGAGCAGCAGCACGAGGCCTGCGATCATCGTGACGAGGCCGATGAGACGGACGGACCGGGCGGGACCAGCGGTGCTGGTGCTCATGGTGTGACTCCCAGAGGAAGAGGTCGGACGACCTGTGACGGAGGAACGGAAAGGGCCGATCTTCGGTGCGAACCCGGGGCTGGGAGCGCTTCGATATGTTGACCCTAACGTGCTTGTGAATGCCTTCACAAGCTTGAGAATGTGGCCTCTGTCACGCGGAGATGACAGATTGTCAACGAGAGGAAGAGTGATCCGACGGGGCCCGTCGGGGCGTAGTGCCGAAGGGTTCGGAGGGGCGGGACCAAGGTCCCGACGGCCCTCGACGGAGCGCCTGCCCGCGACGACGGAGCACCGACAGGAGGCGGACGGATGACCGACGAGGAGCACGACCTCACGACCGAGCTCGAGGTGGTCGAGGCCGACTGGGGGAGGGCGATCGTCGACAACGATGCCGACGCGATCGGCCGCTTCACGACCGACGACTGGCAGATCGTCGGAGAGGACGGCATCACGTCCCGCGAGACCTTCCTGGCCCTCGTCCGCTCAGGCGATCTCACGCACGAGACGATGAGCAAGATCACCGGCAGCGTGCGAGGCCTGGGGGACGTCGCCGTCCTCACCGGGCGCGGCACCACCACCGGCCGCTATCGCGGGCAGGCGTTCAGCTCCGACGAGTGGGTCACCGACGTGTTCGTCCGAGGCGCCGACGGGTGGCGGTGCGCCCACACGCACCTCACGACCGCGCGCGACGGGTCCTGACCCTCCTCGCCGCACGCGACCGCCTACGGTGCGCGGCGCCGTCGGGCCTACGGGGTCCAGTCCGGGCGCAGCGGGAAGTCCGCCGCCCCACCTGGCTCCGGACGGACCGCGAGGACCTGGTGCAGCTGGATCTCGTTGCGCTCGAACGCGAGCCGCGACCCCGCCATGTACACGCCCCACACGCGGGCCGTGCCGATCCCGACGTCGGCCACGCACTCGTCCCAGTGGCGGGTCAGGTTGGCCCCCCACTCGCGCAGTGTCATCGCATAGTGCTCGCGCAGGTTCTCCGCGTGCCGCACCTCGAGACCCACGTCCTGCATGGTCGAGATGATCCGGCCCGATCCCGTGAGCTCCCCGTCCGGGAAGACGTACCGGTCGATGAAGCCGCCCGCGCGGGGGCGGGCGGTGTTGGTCGGGCGCGTGATCGAGTGGTTGAGCAGGCGCCCGCCGTCACGCAGGCGACCCTGGAGGAACGTGAAGTACGAGCGGTAGTTGGCGACCCCGATGTGCTCGGTGAGCCCGATCGAGCTCACGGCGTCGAACCCGCCCTCCGTGACGTCCCGGTAGTCGGCGTAGCGGACCTCGGCGAGGTCCGCGAGGCCCTCGGCCTCGATCCGCGCCTGCGCCCACTCGGCCTGCTGGCGCGACAACGTGACCCCGAGGGCCCGGACGCCTGAGCGGGCCGCGTGCCGGACCATGCCGCCCCAGCCGCAGCCCACGTCGAGCAGGCGCATGCCCGGGTGCAGGCCCAGCTTGCCCGCGACGAGCGCGTACTTGTGCTCCTGCGCCTCCTCGAGCGTCGACTGCGGGGTGGGGAAGCACGCGCACGTGTACGTCATGGACGGCCCCAGGACGCGCTCGTAGAACGCGTTCGAGACGTCGTAGTGGTGGCTGATCGCGTCGGCGTCGCGACGGCGCGAGTGACGCAGGCCCTCGGTGAGCCGGCGCAGCCGCGACAGGTGCTCCTCGGGCGGAGGATCGGGCGGGCGCAGGACCCCCAGGCCCAGGCCACGAGCGATCCGTGCGGCCTCGGCCGCGCTCGGACGACGCAGCCGCAACCCGTCCGCGGCCGCCTTGAGCAGCGGGTACGGGTCGCCTGCCGGTACCCCGTCGACCTGGAGGTCGCCCGCGACGTACGCCCGCCCCAGCCCCAGCCCGCCCGGGGCCGTCGCGACGTAGCGCAGGCCGCGCTCGTTGGCCAGGTGGACGTGGAACGGGGCGTCTGCGGGCCCCGCGCTCGACCCGTCGTACGCGGTGAACCCGAACGGGAGCGGGCCGTCGGCCAGCTGGTCCAGGACGTCGGCCACTGCGATCTGCGTCATGCTCCCTGCACCGCCTTCTCGTAGAGCGTGGGCGTGCGCCCCGCCGGGTCGTAGCGGTCCTTGACGGCCGCGTAGTCGAGGCCGCCGTAGAGGGTGTCGAACGTCTCGCGGCCGTACGTCGACGTCGAGTAGAGCGACTTGTGCCCGTGCCGGACGGCGACCGCCATCTCGATCTGACGGTTCACGTCGCCGTCGTGCGCCCCTTCGGCGATCGGGACCCCGCCCCAGAACCCCACGTTGACGTACACGCGGTGCGGTTCGAGGGGGTACAGGGGCCACGGCTCGGGCGACGCGAGCCGCAACGGGCACAGCCACACCGGGGACATGGGGACGTGGCCCGTGAACCACGCCATGAAGCTCTCGACCTGGTCGAGCGGCACCTCGACGTCTTGGACCACGCGCTCGTTGCGCGGCCGGTGCCGCAGGTCGGCGAGGTGGCCGGTCAGGTCCAGGCGCTCGTCGAGGCCCACGATCCTGCGGTAGACGTCGGAGCGCCGCCAGCGCCGCGGCCACAACCTGCGCACGAGCGGGTTCTGCACCCCGAACGCGCGCGAGCACCAGAACCAGTCGGTGTCCCAGCGCCACAGGTAGTCCTGCGTGCGCAGGACGTCGATCGACCGCTCGCGCAGCGACAGGTAGTAGATCTTCTGGCCCGTGTAGTCGCTCGGGGCGGGAGCGAGCGTGCGGGCCTCCTCGCCCGCCACGAACCTGCCCAGGCACAGGTACACCTCGCCCGGGTCGAACAGCACGCCGTCGCAGAAGTCGACCTGCTCGCCGTCCCACGACCCGTCCGCCGCGATCTTGCCGATCGCGGCCGCAACCTCGGCGACCGAACCGAAGCGCACGTTGCGGACCGCGACGAACGGCTCGGTGCGGTCCAGCCGCAGCCTCGCACGCGTCGCGTACCCGAGCGTGCCGTAGGAGTTGGGGAACGCGCGGAAGAGGTCGGCGTGCTCGCCCGAGGGCGCGGCCGTGACGACCTCGCCCGCGGGCGTCAGGACGTCGAGCTCGAGGACCGCCTCGTGGGGAAGGCCGTTGCGCAGGGAGCTCGACTCGATGCCCAGGCCCGCCAGCGCCCCGCCGACCGTGATCGTGCGCAGCTGGGGGACGACGGTCGGCACGAGGCCGTGCGGGAGGGTCTCGGCGACCAGGTCCTCGTACGTGCACATGCCCTGGACGTCGGCCGTTCCCGCCTCGGGGTCGATCGAGACGACGCCCGTCAGGCCCGACGCGTCGAGGCCCGGCCCGTCCGACGGACGTCTGGGACGGAAGAGGTTCGTGGTCCTCTTGGCCAGGCGCAAGGGGCGGCCTGGCTCGACGGCGGCGGCGGAGCGGACCAGCGTGGCCACGGCTTCGGCGTGCTGGTGCTCACCACGGACGGCAACGTTCGCGGGGGCTGACACCTCACCCACTGTAGGTGGGGCTGGCGAGGTCGCCACCGGTGAGCGGAATCACACCCGCCGCCCGTGCGGGGCGGGGGCCGTCCGGAACGAGAAGAGGCCCCTCGCGCGAACGCGAGGGGCCTCTCTCCGTGGGGTGAGTAACGGGACTTGAACCCGCGACCCCCTGGACCACAACCAGGTGCTCTACCAGCTGAGCTATACCCACCACGGCCTGCACGAGCTCCGAAGAACTCTTTAGCAGCCGTCGAAAAGTGTACCTGGTTTCTGAGGGGTCTCAGGACAGGGGTGCGGCCTCCGGCTCGGTCCCGGTCTCGGCGGCCGTTCCGGACGCCCCGATCGACTTGGAGACCGAGGTCTCCTTGATGCGCTCGGCGACGGCCTTCGCGGTCTTGGAGTCGGTGCCGGGCTGCGGCACGAACAGCGCCTCGCGGTAGTAGCGCAGCTCGTCGATGCTGTCGAGGATGTCGCCCAGCGCACGGTGGCCGCCGGTCTTGGCGGGCGACGCGAAGTACACGCGCGGGTACCAGCGCCGTGCGAGCTCCTTGATCGAGGAGACGTCGACGATCCGGTAGTGCAAGTGGCCCACCAGCTCCGGCATGTCGCGCTCGAGGAACGTCTTGTCGGTGCCGACCGAGTTCCCTGCGAGCGGTGCCTTGCCCGGCTCGGGGACCCAGGTGCGGATGTACTCGAGCACGCGGGCCTGCGCGTCGGCCATGGTGGTGCCGCCCGGCAGCTCCTCGAGGAGCCCGGACGTGGTGTGCATCTCGCGGACGAAGTCGCCCATCTGCTCGAGCGCCTCGGCCGGCGGGGCGATGAGGACGTCGATCCCGTCGCCCAGGACGTTCAGCTCGGAGTCGGTGACGACGGCGGCGACCTCGATGAGCGCGTCGGCGCCCAGATCGAGACCGGTCATCTCGCAGTCGATCCACACGATGCGGTCATTGGTGTTCACAGGGCTCACGCCCACAGCCTAGGCCGTGGGCAGGGGAGGGGCCGCCCGCGGCGCTCCGGCCGCGCTCCCTGCCGCGCGCCGGGCAGCACGAAGGCCCTGACTCCTGTGACGAGGAGATCAGGGCCTTCGGTCGTGGGTGCCCGGTCGGCGGGAGATCGCCGAGCGGTCGGGCGCCGTCATGCGGTGCGACGCGGCAGGCGTGCCTGCCGGGTGCGCGCCGGGATGCGGGTCGTCGTCCGTCGCAGGCTGCTGCGGCGCAGCGTCTGCTCCTGGAGCTGCTCGCGCCGGCCGAGGTCGGCGACGTCGTGCATGAGCTGGGGATGCATGGTGGTTCGTCTTTCGTGACGTCGGATTCGTGGACCTGGCCGGGTCCTCCACCGCCCGGTACTGACCGGACGGACGCCACCGCGGTGATAGGTGCAACACAACCACCTCCTCGCCGGGCGGTGCACGCCTTTTTCTCCCTAGGCTCTCTGGATGGGAGCAGACAGCGAGCCGAGCGACGCACGACGTGACGTGAGCGCGGGGGAGGTGGCGCCGTCGGGCACGGGGAGCGTGGGGCGCGCGCGGCTCGTCGCCGCCCTGCCCGGCCTGGTCCTGGTCGTGATCGGCGTGCTGGGCTTCCTGGTCGTCTACGACTCGGTGCGCGAGCGCGACGACCTCTGGTTCACCGATGACGCCGTGCTCGCGTGGATGGTCGCGCACCGGACCGTGGCCGCGACGTCGGTCCTGACCGTGGTCACGAACCTGTTCGGCCCGGTGGTGCTGCCGATCCTCGTCGGCGTGGGGTGCCTGTGGTGGGGGCTCGCGACCAAGCGCTGGTGGGAGCCCGGCCTGCTGGCCGGGGCCATGATCGCCTCGACGGTCGTGTCCTCGGTCCTCAAGGCGCTCGTGGCCAGGCCACGGCCCGACGACGCCGCCATGGTCGTCCCGGGCGTCGAGCGCAGCTTCTCGTTCCCGTCGGGGCACACGATCGGCGCGGCGACCCTCGTGCTCGTCGGTGGGTACCTCGTGTGGCGGCAGTGGCAGGAAGGGCGGCAGCGCAGGCTCGTGCTCGTGCTGTGGGTCGTCGTGAGCGTCGTGGTGATCGCCGTCGTGGGGGGCAGCCGGCTGTACCTGGGGTATCACTTCGTGACCGACGTGCTCGCGGGCGCGAGCCTCGCGGTCGCGGTGCTCGGGGGCGTGGTGGTGATCGACAGGCTGCACGACCTGGGGGAGCAGCCACGCGCCGGGAGCTCGGACTGAGTGCTGCAGGTCCACCGAACGGTGGATGCGCGCATCCACCCGAGCCCAGGCGCAACGGTCGATGCGGCACGGGGTGGTGCGTCCATAGCCTCGCAGCATGACCGCACTGGAAGTACGACACCTGCACAAGCGCAACGGGCAGCACGTCGCCGTCGACGACGTCTCCTTCACCGTCGAGGAGGGGGAGATCTTCGGCATCATCGGGCCCAACGGTGCCGGCAAGACGACGACCGTCGAGAGCATCGCCGGCCTGCGGACGCCCGACTCGGGCTCGATCTCCGTGCTGGGGCTCGACCCGGTCACGGACCGGGCGGAGGTGCGCGAGCGACTCGGCGTGCAGCTGCAGGAGAGCAGCTTCCCCGACGCGATCACGGTCTCCGAGGCGCTCGATCTCTACAGCTCCTTCTACCGGGACCCCGTCGACTGGCGCGAGCTCATGGAGCTGCTCGGTCTCACCGAGAAGCGCAGCACGCGGTACAAGGCGCTCTCGGGAGGGCAGAAGCAGCGGCTCTCGATCGCGCTCGCCCTGGTCGGCAACCCGAAGGTCGCGATCCTCGACGAGCTCACGACGGGCCTGGACCCGCAGGCGAGGCGGGACACCTGGAGCCTCGTCGAACGGGTCCGTGACACAGGCGTCACGATCCTCCTCGTGACGCACTTCATGGACGAGGCGGAGCGCCTCAGCGACCGGATCGCCGTGATCGACGGCGGCCGGGTCGTCGCGGTGGACACGCCCGCGGGGCTGATCGCGCAGGCGACCGCGGAGCAGCAGATCCGGTTCCGTGTGAGCCGGCCGCTGGACAGGAGCATCCTCACCGAGCTTCCCGAGGTGAGCCGTGTCGAGGTCGTCGAGGGCTCCTGGCTGGTCACCGGCAGGGAGCAGCTCGTGAGCGGCGTCGTGGGGGCGCTCGCCCGGGCGCAGGTCGTCGCGGAAGACCTCCGCGTCGACCAGCGCACCCTCGACGACGCGTTCGTGGCCTTCACGGGACGCGCCCCGGAATCCACCGAAGGCTCCGAGAGGAAGGTCGGCTGATGCGCGCTCGCCTGAAGATGGTCACGGTCGAGACGAAGCTCTTCCTCCGCGACTCGGCCACCGTGGTCTTCGGTGTGCTGTTCCCGACGGGACTGCTGCTCGGGCTGGGGGCTGTCCCGGCGCTCGGCGAGGTGACGCCGGAGACCGGTGGGCTCCGGGCCATCGACGTCTGGGCGCCGACCGCACTGGTGTTCGGCATGGTGATGATCGCCGTGCAGCACGTCCCGGTGGTGATCGCGACCTACCGGGAGCGCGGCATCCTGCGCAGGCTGTCGACCACTCCTGCGCATCCGCGCAGCATCCTGTCCGCACAGATGATCGTGGCGTTCGGCTCCGTGGTCGTCTCCGCGGTGCTCTTGATCTTCTTCGCGTGGGCGGTGCTGGACATCGCACCGCCCGAGCGGCCGCTGGAGTTCGTCGTCGCCTTCGTCGTCGGCTATGCGGCACTGCTCGGGATCGGCCTGATCTCCGCCGCCGTGGTCCGCACGAGCAGCGCCGCGAACCAGATCGGCACCCTCCTTTTCGTTGCGCTAATGTTCTTCGGCGGGGCCTTCCTGCCCCGTGTCCTCATGCCCGACGCGCTGCGCGAGGTCGGTGAGGTCGTCCCGCCCGGGCTGCAGGCGCTCACCGCTGCGTGGTCCACCGAGGCGGGCGAGATCACCGCCACCGCCGGCGGGCAGCCGTTCTGGCTGCAGATCGCCATGATGGCGGGTATCGCGGTGATCGCGAGCGCGATCGCCGCACGACTCTTCCGCTGGGAGTAGGTGTCGAAGATGGGGGACGTCGGGGCCGACGAGCGGCCGATCCCTGCGACGCTCGAGTCCACCGTCGCGGAAGAGGCGGAGATCGCGCACCGCTCCCGGTTGGCCTGGAGGAAGGAGCAGCTGCGGGTCTGGGACCTCCTGCAGCTGGTCACGCCGTGGCTCCTGCTGACGATCTCGACGGCGATCTACTTCTCGCAGGTGCTGCCGGCCTCCGGTGAACGCTTCTGGCCCGAGGGCGCCTCCGTCCTCGGGCTGGTCGCGGTCTCGGCCCTGTGGGTGCTGTTCGGGCAGACGCTGCCCCTGCGGCGCAGGGCGCTCCGGCCGGTGCCGGCCGGCATCTACTTCGTCGGGCTGCTGGCGCTGTGCGTCGCCCTGATGACGTACTCCGACGTGTTCCTCGTCTTCACGGTCGCGTGCTTCTTCCAGGCGTACCTCCTCAGGCCGTGGCCCGTGGGCGTGCTCGCGGTGCTGGCCACCTCCGTGGCCCTCAACGGCTCGGCGATGAGCGTGTGGGTCGACCCGACCCCGGAGGTCTTCGCGGAGCTCCTCCTGATCGTCGCGGTGCAGACCGCGGCGATCGGGGTGGGGATCCTGCTGACGGCGCGGAGCGAGCCGGAGGAGCGCAAGCGCGAGGAGCTCGTCGAGCGGCTCGAGGCGGCGCTGCACGAGAACGCCGGGCTCCACGCCCAGCTCGTCGCTCAGGCCCGGGAGTCCGGGGCGCACGACGAGCGGCAGCGGCTGGCCGGCGAGATCCACGACACCCTGGCCCAGGGGCTCGCCGGCATCATCACGCAGCTCCAGGCTGCGGAGCGTTCCGCCGGGGCACGGGGTGAGAAGGACGAGCACGTCGAGCGCGCGCTCCGGCTCGCGCGCAGCAGCCTGACCGAGGCCAGACGTTCCGTGCAGGCGCTCGCTCCCCGGGAGCTCGGCCGAGCGCACCTTCCCGACGCGCTGCGCACGTTGACCGAACGATGGTCGCAGGACCAGGGGATCAGTGCGCAGGTGGAGGTCACCGGCACCCGCGAGCCGCTGAGCCCGGCGATCGAGGTGTCGCTCTTCCGGGTCGCGCAGGAGTCGCTGACCAACGTGGCGAAGCACGCCGAGGCCTCGCGCGTCGGCGTCACGCTCTCGTACACGGGCCCCGAGGTGCTGCTGGACGTGCGGGACGACGGACGCGGGTTCGCGAGAGGGGGCGGCGCCGGGTTCGGCCTGACGAGCATGCGCCAGCGCATCAGGGGCGTCGGCGGTCACATCGAGGTGCAGAGCACGCCGGGCGAAGGGACGTCCGTCAGCGCGCGCGTCCCGGCGATCTCTCCCGGGGGCGCGCGAGCGACGGAGGAGACCGACCGATGATTCGACTGGTGATCGTCGACGACCATCCCGTCGTGAGAGGCGGCCTGCGTGACACCTTCGCGGACGTCGAGGACATCGTGGTGGTCGGTGAGGCAGGTGACGGCACCGAGGGCGTCGAACGGGCGACGGCGCTGGCTGCGGACGTCGTGCTCATGGACCTTCGGATGCCCAGGATGGACGGCGTCGCCGCGACGGCGGCCCTGCGTGAGCGGGCGCCGGATGCCCGGGTGCTGGTCCTGACCACCTTCGACAGCGAGAGCGACGTGCTGCCGGCGATCGAGGCGGGGGCGATCGGCTATCTCCTGAAGGATGCGCTGCCCGACGAGCTGATGCGAGCGGTCCGTGCGGCAGCGCGCGGAGAGTCGGTGCTCGCACCGTCGGTGACGCAGCACCTCATGGGGCAGGTGCGCAGGCCCGGCGCGGGCACGCTGACCGATCGCGAGAAGGAGGTTCTGCAGCTGGTCGCGAACGGCAGCTCGAACCGAGAGGCCGCTGCGACGTTGTTCATCGGCGAGGCGAGCATCAAGACCCATCTGCAGCACGTCTACGACAAGCTGGGCGTCCGCGATCGGGCCTCGGCGGTGGCCGAGGGCTACCGCCGTCGCCTGCTGACGTGAGTCCCGCGGGCATGGTCGGATGCGGCCGACGGGGCCGACGGGGCAGACGGAGCCGGCGGGGCCACGTCGGGCGGCGAGCTGCGCGACGGCAGTCGGCCGCTCGAGCCGGGAGCATTCTAAAGAACTCTTGCGCAAGACTTCTTTAGAGTCGTAGGGTGGCGGCATGCCAGCCAGCACCCCGCCCGACGACGTCGCGCACCCGCCCGCACAGGCCCCGGCCCCGGCGCAGCGCGACGAGGCCGTCACGACCTCCGACCCGGAGCGCATCCGGGCCCTGGCGCACCCGCTGCGCCTCGCGATCCTCGACCTGCTCGACGACGAGGGCCAGGCCACGGCCACGCGCTGCGCCGAGGTCACGGGGGAGTCGGTCGCGAGCTGCTCGTTCCACCTGCGCATGCTCGCCAAGTACGGGTTCGTCGAGCCGGCCGAGCGGGTCGGGCGCGAGAAGCCGTGGAAGCCCGTGGGCACCGGACGGACCAGCCGCTACGACCCCGAGCAGCCCGAGTCGCTGCGGGCCGCGGGCGAGCTCGCGCGGATCGTCGTCGACCAGGAGGCGGCGCGGGTCGCGCAGTGGATCGACAGCGCGCCCCGCCAGCCCCACGAGTGGCTGCTCGCCTCGGTCATGACCAAGAGCTCGTTCTGGGCGACGCCCGAGGAGCTGACCGAGCTCTCGCGCGAGCTCCAGGCGATCACGGACCGCTTCGAAGGTCGCTGGACGCACCCCGAGCTGCGCCCCGAGGGATCGCGGCCCGCGCGGTTCTTCGGCGTCGTCAACGCGGACCCGTTCGACCCCGACGCGCCGCCGGACGCCGGGAGCCCCGCGGCCCGGACCCCGGGCGCGCCCGCGGACGGCCCGGTCACGGTCGAGCTGCCGACCGGCGAGGAGCCCCGCGCATGAGCACGACCATCGACGAGGCGACCCTGGTCAAGCAGGCGCTGCGCACCCGGCCCTTCCGCTTCCTCACGGTCACGTGGGGATTCACGAACTTCGCGGACTCGGTCCTCGCGATCATCTTCGCGGTGTGGGTCATGGACCTCACGGGCTCGAACGGCACCGCGGGCCTGGTCTTCGCGGCCCTGGGCCTCCCGGCGCTCGTCTCGCCGCTGCTCGGCCAGGTCGCCGACCGCGTCTCGCGCCGCCGCATGATGATCGTGGCCTACCTTGTCGGCGCGGTCTCGCTGCTCTCGCTGTTCGCCGTGCGCGGTCCTGGACAGGTCTGGCTGATCTTCGTGGTCACGGTCCTGTACTCGGGGATCGGGTTCGCGACGGCCGCGGCCCAGTCGGGACTCATCCGTGATCTGCTGCCCGACGAGGCCCTGGGCGCCGCCAACGGCCGGCTCACGACGATCGACCAGACGTTCCGCCTCGTCATGCCGGTGATCGGCGCTGGTGTGTACGTCGCGGTCGGGCCGCTGCCCCTCGTGGTCTCGGCCGTGGTCGCGTTCGTGGTCGCGGCGTTCTTCGTGTCCCGGATCGTGCTCGTGGAGACCCCGCCGACGCCGCAGGACGAGCGCGAGCCGTTCCTCGCCGAGGTCACGGCGGGGTTCCGACACCTTTTCCGCACCGCCCCGCTCGGCGTCCTGACGGTGGCGCTCGCGGTCGGGTTCGGGGCCGTGGGTGTGCTCAACGCGGTGAGCTTCGCGATCATCGAGAGAGGCCTGGGGCTGGGGCCGGAGATGCTCGGGCCCATCTCGAGCGTCCAGGGCGTCACGGCGATCGTCGCGGGTCTCACGGCCGCGCGCATGATCAAGCGGATCGGGTCGCAGCGACTGGTCGCGCTCGCGCTCGGGATCGTGACGCTCGGCATCCTGCCCGCGCTGGGCACGAACCTCGTGGCGATCGTCGTGGGCATGGGCGCGATCGGCCTGGGGGTCACGTGGGCGATCGTCGGGTTCGTCACCGAGCGCCAGCTCAAGACGCCGGCCACGCTCCAGGGGCGCACGTCGGCAGCGACGAACATGCTGCTCAACGTCCCGCAGCTCGTCATGACCGTGGTCGCGGCGGCCGTCGTCGGGGTCGTCGACTACCGCCTGCTGGTCGGGCTGACCGCGGCCGGGCTCGCCGTCTCGATGCTGCTCTCGCTCAAGGGGTCGCGTGCGTCGGCGGCCGAGGAGGCTGCGGTGGCCGGGGCGACGGCTGAGGGCTGAGAGCTGACGGTTGGCGGCTGGGGGGGCCGGCGACCGAGGGGTGAGGACCGCGGGCCGGCCGCCGCAACGACGTGCCACGGATGTGTTGTCAGAAGTGGGCCGGGGGATACCCCGGCCCACTTCTGACAACCGGGGCGCCCGGTGTCCGTCCGGGGCGGTGCGTGCCTGCCGGTGGCGGTCCGGAACAGGCCGTGGCGGGGTCAGGCGGTCAGGCAGCCGCGAGCGCGTCCTGGACCGCAGCCTCGAAGCGCACGCGTGCCCGACGGCGCAGCGTCCGCCACGCGAGCACCGCACCCACGAGGAGGGCCGCCACCGCGAGCACCGACCACGGGACCGCCCACAGGTGAGCCTCGCCCGTGGCGGGGTCGAGGGCGTGGGAGGTGGCGTCGTCGGGCAGGGTGGTGGTCGCCGTCGTGGCGACCACGGGCGCGAGCGCGACCGACGCCGCCAGGCACCCGAGCGGCGCGACCCCCGCCGCGGTGCCCGTGAGGGTGATCGCGTCGCCCGGCAGGAGCTCGGGGAGGTCGCCCAGCGGGACCGAGACGGCCCCGACACCCATGGGGCCGGCGACCGTCGCCGCGAGCGGGCCCGTGAGACGCACGTTGCCCGTGTTGGTCACCGTGAACGTGAGGTGCGCGTCGCCCGTGCCGGCGGGGTTCCACGACCCGGCGTAGTCGGCGTCGACGTCCGTGACGGTCGCGGACGGGGCGAGGTCGCCCGCGACGCGGACCAGGACACGCGTGCCGAGGCGCCGGTCGACCGCGACCCCACCCGCTCCCGCGCCCGTCACGAGCGAGGTCACGACCGCGGCCGTGTGGTCGCCGGGCGTGGCGTCGGCCGGGACCGTGAGGGTGAAGGGGACCGTCGCGCGCTCGCCGGGGGCGACCGCGACCTGCGGGACGTCGGTCGAGATCCAGGCGCCCAGGTCCTCGGATGCCGTGCCGGCCGGCAGGACGTCGAGCGCTCCCGTAGGTGAGGTGAAGGCGTCCGCGGCGTAGACCGCGAGGTCGAGCGGGACCTCGCCGTGGTTGGTCACGACGAGCTGGTCGGTGAGGGTCGCGCCGGGTTCCAGGGCGAAGTCGAAGGTCGGGGCGGAGGCAGGGGCGACGCCCCAGGTCACCGGCAGAGCGACGGGCTGAGCCGTGGCGCCGGCCGGGGCGGCGGACAGCAGCGCTGCCACCGCCCCGAGCAGGAGCGCCGCCGCGACACCGCGCACGGGACCCGCCGCGCTGCGGGACGGGAAGGTCGCCGTGCCGGTGTGCACGATGCGACGGGTCATGTCGGTCAGCCGATCGCCGTGAGGGTCAGCGTGGCCGTGTACGTCCCGGCCGCCGCGTCGACCGGGAAGCGCAGGTCCAGGTCTGCCCCGAGGACCGCGCTGCCCGGCTCGTGCCCGGCCGCTGCGGACCCGAGCAGGGCGGAGTCGGCCAGGCCGTTGCCGCTCACCAGGCCCGAGGCCACCGGAGCGCCGGCGAGCGTCCCGCCGCCGGCCGTGACCAGTGCGGGCGTCCACCCGAGGTGCTTGCCGGGGAGCGTGCGCGCCCCGGCGGTCGTGGTGAAGTCCCCGACCTGCGCCGAGACGGACCAGGCGGGGGCGGTCGCTCGGGTGTCCGTCACCGTCACGGCGCCCAGGCGGCCGGTCGCTGCGAGGTGGTCGCCCGCGAGCCGGGCCGTGCCGAGGTCGACCACGCGGGCGCCACCGTCGATCGTCCAGACGAACTCGCCCGGCTCGACGGGCGCGGCCGGGATGGTGACCGTGAGGTCGATCTGGCCGTCTCCGGGCTCGGCGCCGGGCACGTCGACGCCGTAGAACGTCGTGGTGCCCGAGACCTCGTTCCCGACGGCGAGGAGCGGCGCGCCCGTGGGCGAGTCGCTCGCCGGGACGAACGTGAGGCCCTCAGGACCCAGGTCGCCGGCCTCGGCGAGCTTCTCGGGCGTCGCCTCGGCGCTCACCGAGAAGTTGCGGTTGTTGACGTAGGAGACGTAAGTCGCCTGCGCGGGGTCGGTCACGTCGAAGACCGCGATCCCGCCCACGCGCTCGAAGCCGATGAACGCGTACGTGCGTCCGCCGACCTCACCCAGGGTGAGCCCCTCGGGCTCGGGCCCCTTGTCGTCGCTGCGCCCGTCGAACCCGGACTCGGTGTGGTTCGAGTTGAAGAAGCCGGGCTCGACCGAGGCCACGAGCTGCTCGAACGCGTCGCCCGAGTCGAAGACCTGGCGGCCGTCGGTCGACCAGATCGAGAACGAGCGCGACCCGTACGAGTACAGCTCCTCGTAGCACGAGCCGTCGGCGCGCAGGCCGCTCGCGGTGCTGATGTTGAGCCGGCCCAGGTGGGCGTCCGCGGTGAGGTCGGCGAGCGTCGCGGGGTTGCCGGACGCGCCGACGAACGACGAGAACGCGTCGGCGCACAGGCCGGGCACGCCCTTCTTGCCGAGGTCCTTGACGCGCTTGACCTCGGACCAGCCCTTCCAGTCGCGCGAGTCGCCCTCGTTCGCGGTCACGAGGTAGGTCGCGCCGCCCGCCTGGTACGAGGCGATCGTGTCGGGCTGGTAGAGGCCCTTGACGGGCCAGGAGCGGATGTCGATCTTCCCGTCCTTGTCGGACGCGTCGAGCCCCTTGCCCGCGGCGAGGTGGTCCTGCGTCCCGAGCGGCAGCAGGTCGGTCACGCTCGCGCTCGCGACGTCGACGACCGCGAGCGCGTTCGCCTCCTGGACGCTCGCGTAGGCGACCGTGCCGGTCGCGTCCCAGGCGATGTACTCGGGCTCGAGGTTCTCCGAGACGGGCCGCTGGGGGACGCCCGTGCCCGCGGCCTCGCGGCCGCCGAACACCCGGACACCGGCCGGCAGCGTCCTGGAGCCGCCGGCCTCGAACGCGTGGAACGTCGCGGTGCGGACGTCGCCCTGGGTGGCGCTCGCGAGGCTCGCGGGGGCCGTGACGATCGAGATCGAGCCCTCGGGGTCGACGCTGTAGTCGTCCGCGGGCTCGCCCTCGTTCGCGACCGCGATGCGCGTGCCGTCGGGCGAGAACGTCACCATGTCGGGCAGCGCGCCCACGCGCACGGCGCCGAGGATCGCGGACGTGGGGGCGGCGCCCGTCGTGGTCACGGGCGCGGCGGCGTGGAAGAACACGAGCCACCCGTCGTCGGTCTTGGTGCCGGACTCGACCGCGGCGACGGCGAGGCCGTCGGGACGGATCGCGACGGAGTTCACGACGGCGTCGGCCGCGACGACCGAGCCGTCCGCGGAGGCCGTACCGCCGACCGCGAGCTCGAACAGGCGGGTCGGGGCCGTGGGGGCCTGGGCGTCGAGGACGTCGACCTTCCCGGACTGGGCGTTGACGACGAACAGGCGCTTCGAGGCCGCGTGGAACGCGACGATCTCCGCGGCGGACTCGTCGAGCTGGCCCGTGGAGTACGTGCCGAGCGGCGAGAGGGTGACAGCAGGGGGGACGGACGGGTCGGGGGCGGCGACGGCGGTGCCGACGACTCCGAACGTCCCGGCAGCGACGGCGACCGTGAGGCCGGCAGCCACGATCCCGGCCGACCTCGGGTGACGCAGGCGGGACTGGTGAACCACGCGCATTCCGTGCTCCTCGTTCCGATGGCCCCGCAGGGTGCAGGGCAGACGCTCGGAACCTAGGCGGGGCCATCGGAACGAGGAGCACGGAATGCGCGT
>NZ_MAQA01000023.1 GCF_001692445.1 Oerskovia enterophila
CAGGGAGCGGGTGGGGGCGGGGTCAGGGGCGGCCTGACGGTCCGCCTCGCCGCGGCGCCGGAGCTCCTCGGGTGCCGAGAACGAGGTTGCGGTCGATATGGCGGGCTTGACGACCGCAACCTCGTGCTCGGGTGCACGCAACCTCGTGCTCGACGAGCGCTCGCTGTTGCGCCGTGCGGTGGCCGCACCTCGCCCGCGCGCGCACCATGGCTGACATGCCCATCCCGCACCTGGTCACCCGGACCAACAAGCGGTACGTCAACCCGCTCGTGCTCCGCGTGTCGTCGCGCGTGCCGCCGTTCGCGACGGTGCACCATCGCGGGCGGCGCAGCGGACGGCCGTTCACGACCCCCGTCCTGGCGTTCCGCGAACCCCCGTCGGCCACGTCCCCGCGCGAGGTCCGCGTGATCATCGCGCTGACCTATGGATCGGACGTCGACTGGCTCAGGAACGTCGAGGCGGCCGGGCTGTTCGGGCTGACACGAGGTGGGCGCGGCTACGTCGTCGACGACCTGCGACGGCTGCACGGCGACGCCGGTCTCCGGCTCGTGCCGGGCGTGATCAGGGTCGCCCTGCGGGGGCTGCGCGTGGACGAGCTCCTCGACGGACGGGTGGGGCCGCCCCGCTGAGCGGCAGCCCGGCGCGACGGCGTCCGCGCGACCCGGCTGCCATGATGGGGACATGGCACACGACCTGTGGTTCACCGGCGACCCGGAAGCCGACGCGCTGCTGTCCACCGACCCGTTCGCGCTGCTCGTCGGGATGCTCCTCGACCAGCAGGTCACCATGGAGTCGGCGTTCGCCGGGCCGCTCAAGATCTCCCAGCGCATGGGCGGGTTCGACGTGCACCGCATCGCGTCGGCCGAGCCCGAGGGGTTCGCCGCGATGGCGGCCACTCCCCCGGCGATCCACCGCTACCCGGGTTCCATGGCGGGCCGCGTCCAGGCCGTGGCGCAGGTCGTCGACGAGCAGTACGACGGCGACGTCACCCGCCTGTGGACCGACCCCGGGCCCGACGGCGGAGCCCCGGACGGCCCGCTCGTCCTCAAGCGGCTCAAGGCGCTGCCCGGCTTCGGGGAGCAGAAGGCGAAGATCTTCCTCGCGCTCCTCGGCAAGCAGTACGGCGTCCAGCCCGAGGGATGGCGCGAGGCGGCGGGAGCCTACGGCGAGGACGGGTCGCGGCGCTCGATCGCCGACGTCGTCGACCAGCACTCGCTCGACCAGGTGCGCGAGACCAAGAAGGCGGCCAAGGCCGCCGCGAAGGCGGAGCGCGCGGCCAAGGGCTGACGTTCCGGCACGCCACCCGGGGACGCCTGCGACGCGGTGTATGTTCGCTCGCATGCCTGTCTTCTCCGTCCAGGGTCACGCGACCCGGCACCAGCCCGCCGAGCGCGGGACCATCCGCCTGGCCGTGCAGTTCCGCGGTGAGAACCGGGCCTCCGTCCTCGCGCACGCGGCCCGCGTGCACGCGGACGTCGTCGACCGTGCGAAGGCTCATGTCGCCAGCGGTGCCGCGACCTGGTGGGGCTCCCAGGCCGTCCTCGCGTGGGCTTTCGACGAGTGGGTCAAGCCGAGCCCGAACGTCGACCAGGTCAAGGTGCGGCGGTTCCGCGCGGGCGCCGACGTGCAGGTGAAGTTCCAGGACTTCGCAGCCCTCGCCGCGTGGGCGGCAGAGGTCGCCGCGATCGAGGGTGTGGCGGTCAACGGCATCACCTGGGCACTCACGGACGCCCGACGCGACGGCCTGCAGCGCGACGTGCGCGCCGACGCCGCGCGGGACTCGGTCGAGCGCGCCCGCGCCTACGCCGACGCTCTCGGGTACGGCGACGTCCGGCTCCTCGCCCTGTTCGAGGACGGGCTGCGGCCCCACGTCTCCGGGGGCGGCGGCGGGATCGGGACGGGCATGCGCGGCGCTCCGCCGCCCGTCGGGGGCGCGCAGGCGTTCGAGATGCGGCCCGACGACATCGTGGTCACGGCAGCGGTCACTGCCGACTTCGAGGCGGTCTGAGCGGCAGGGCCGCAGGCACCTGGGACGTCGACTTCCCGGTGTCCCCTGCGAGAGCCTTCACGCCACCCCGCGCGTAGCGTGAGAAGAGGGCACGGCCCCGTGCCCGTTCCCTGGGAGGACCTCATGGCTCACGGCGACATCACGCACATCGACATCCCCGTCGGCGACACCGACCGCGCCCGAACGTTCTACAGCGGGCTGTTCGGCTGGGACATCGCCGAGGCCCCCGGTTTCGAGGGCTACCCCATGTGGCGGGCCCCCAACCAGATCAGCGGTGGCGGCCTCGCTCCGCGCGAGGAAGGCTTCACGAGCCCGCGGAGCTACGTCGAGGTGGACTCGATCGAGGAGTCGCTGGCCCAGGTCGAGGCCCTCGGCGGCAAGGTGCTCATGGGCAGGTCTCAGATCAGCCCGACGAGCTGGTGGGCGGTCTTCGAGGACCTCGACGGGAACCGGTTGGGCCTCTACGAGGGCGTCACCACGATGGACTGAGCCGGGCCGCGCGCCACCGGAGCAGCGCGCACCCGGTTCGTCCACGACGGCGACGAGCGCCACCGATGCTCGCGGGAGGAGGGCGCCCGGCCGTCGTGCGGGGCCTTGGCCCTGCCACCAGGCACCACGGCTCACGGCTCACGGCCCACGGCCCACGGCCCACGGCCCACGGCTCACGCCGACCCGAACACGATCCTCCCGTCGGGGTCGCTCGCGCGTCGCGGCCGCAGCCGTGGCGGCGCCGGCCACGGCAGCTCGTGCCGGACGACAGGCGCGTCGATCGCTCCGAAGTCGTCGGTCTGGACGACGACACGCTCGGGCGTGACCTCGACGAGCCGGACGCGAACCGGGTCCGGCCCTTCGCCGTCGAGCATCCAGACGTCGGCGAGCCAGGACAGTCCGGTGCTGTCGAGGGCCTCCTCGGCGTCGAGCCAGTCGACCGGACCGGTGAGGTCGTGCCCCAGCAACGAGACGGCGACCCAGGCGTCGCCGTCCGGACGGATCCACCCGATGTGCTCACGGTCGTCAGGGCGGCGGTGCGGGATCCAGGAGGCAGGCAGCATCCAGGAACGATAACGAGCGGGACCTGGTTCCGACCAGGAGATTCGGCCACGCGCCGACCCCGGACGACGGAAGCCGTCGCCCTGGACCCTCCAGCCCCACCGGCGACGACCAAGCGGTCGTCGTCCCACGCACAGGCGGTCGTCGTCCCACAGAGCCCGAGATACGACGCCCACCGCATGCTCCGCACCGGGGTCTCGGGCACCAGGTGCACCAGAGTCAGCGGGTCGTCAGAGGCAACGAGGCACCGGAGTCGGCGGGATCACCCCTCGCCACCGGCACCGCCACCGCGGCCGCGGGTCGTTGCCGCGACGTGCCGGATCCGTCGGGTCCTCCCGCTCGCGGCGAGGGTGTCCAGGACGTCGGCACGCGTCGCGGAGCTCGCCGCGCGCAGCTGGAGCCAGTCGGACCAGCCGTCGACGCCCAGCCCTTCGGCCGCCGGTCGGAGCCCGTCGTCCGGCGCGGGGACTGCGCCCGACACCGACTCGAGGATCTCCAGCTCCGCGGCCCGCCGGGCCACGAAGTCGGCCACCGCCCAGTCGCTCGTGAGGGCCACCCAGCGTGCCCTGTCTACCGACGGGACACGCTCGAGAGCGGCGACGACCACCCCGCTCGCCATGACCTGGTCGTCGTCCTCGGCGACGGCAGCGGCCACCAGGTCGTGCAGGCCCCGCCCGAGCGCCTGGTCGTAGAGCGTCCACCGGGCGTGCTCGTCGGCCAGGTCGCCGGAGAACGCGAGTTCCCGTGCGAGCCGGCTCAGGTCCGCTCCTGGTTCCTGCCTCGTCATCCGCCCACCCTCGGCTTTCATCGAGCACGACCTTCCGTCCAGTCGACCACGACCTTGCGGTCGCCAAGCCCCTCAGAACGACCGCAACCTCGTTCTCGGCGCCCGGACGCACCCAGACCACCGACGGCAGGATCAGCCCTGCTGCGGGGTGCCCGTCCCCTCGCGGAAGCCCTCGGCGAAACCCTCGCGGTATCCGTCGGCATACCCGGCCTCACGGGCGAACCGCTCGATGGCCTCACGACCGGTCACCTGCCCGGCGGTCACGCCCCGCGCGTACGCCTCGGCAGAACCCTCACGGAACATGTCGGTCTCCGAGTCCCGCACGAGCACGCGCGCGCCCGGCCCGTCCTCGTCGGTCACGAACCGCCCGAGCCCGCGCACGACGGCCACGGGTCGGCCCGCAGCCTTGCCGCGGACGAGCTCGGAGGCCGCGGCGACCTGGTCCGCGACGGCCGTCACGGTCACGGACAGCTCGCGCCCGTGGGAGTCGACGCCGCCCCGCAGGTCGTCGAGCGCGAGCACCCCGGCGACGCCGATCGCCAGGTCCGTGAGCCCCTCGCGCCACGCGCGCCCGGCCGTGTCGGACACGATGACCCCGACCCGCACCCCGAAGCGTTCCGCGAGCGCCGCCCGCAGCGCGCGGGCCGAGGCGTCCGGGTCGACGGGCAGCAGCAGCACGGTGCCCTCGGGGGTGTTGGACGCGTCGACTCCCGCCGCGGCCATGACGAGGCCGAGCCGGTTCTCGACGATCCGCAGCACGCCCCCGGGCGACGGCCGGGTGGCCACGACGCGCACGGTCTCCTCGGTGATGGCCTGCTCGCGGTCGGCGGCAGCGACCACGCGCCCCTCGGCCTTTGACACGACCTTGCTCGTCACGACCACGACGTCGCCGTCGCGCAGCCCGCCCTCGCGGTCGAGCGCGTCGCCCACGATGCGCGCCAGGTCGTCACCGGGCGAGATCTCCCCGATGCCCGACGGCGCCGCGACCGTGAAGCGGGTCTCGTCGCCCACGGCGTGCCCCGCCTCGGGCGACGTCTCCCGCTCGGGGCGGGCTCCGCCGTCGGGCAGCGGGACGGACGGGCCCGTCACCGGACGAGCTTCGGCAGGACGTCGCGCGAGAACGTGTCGATCCACTCGCGCTGGTTGCGGCCCACGTTGTGCAGGTAGATGCGGTCGAAGCCGAGGTCGACGAACTTCTGGATGTAGGCGCGGTGCACGTCCGGGTCGGACGAGATGACGAGGCGTCCCTCGAAGTCCTCGGGACGCACGAGCTTGGCCATCTGCTCGAAGTCGAACGGCGAGCGGATGTCTGCCTTGGGGAACTTCATGCCGCCGTTGGGCCACTCGGTCATGGCGTTCGCGAGCGCCTCCTCGTCGGTCTCGGCCCACGACATGTGGAGCTGGAGGACCTTGGGCATGGTCTGCGGGTCACGGCCGGACTCGCGGACGCCGTCGTCGAACTTGCCGAAGAGCATCGAGATCTTCTCGAGCGGTGCACCCACCGTGATGAGCCCGTCGGCGTGCTTTCCCGCGCGCTTGGCCGTGACGGGCCCCGCGGTCGCGACGAGGATCTCCGGGGCGACCTCGGGCATGGTCCACAGCCGCGTGGACTCGTGCTTGTAGAACTGCCCCGAGTGCTTGGTGTCCTTGCCCGCGAGCGATGCGGCGAAGAGCTTCTTGATGATGTCGATGGCCTCGAACATGCGGTTGATGCGCTCGGGGGCCTCGGGCCAGTACTGCGCGGTGACGTGCTCGTTGAGCGCCTCGCCCGAACCCAGGCCCAGCCAGTGGCGTCCCGGGTACATCGCGGCGAGGGTCGCCGAGGCCTGCGCGACCATCGCGGGGTGCCAACGGAACGTGGGCGCCGTGACGCCGGGACCCAGGTCTCCGCGCGTGCGCTCGCCGAGGGCCGACAGGACGTTCCACACGAACGCCGAGTGCCCCTGCGCGGGGACCCAGGGCTGGAAGTGGTCAGCGGCCATGACGCCGGAGAAGCCCTTGCTCTCCGCATACTCGGAGAGGGCGATCACCTCGGTCGGGTGGAACTGCTCGAGCATCGCGGCGTAGCCGATCGTCAAGTCCATGGACCGACCTTAGTACGGGCGCCCGGCCCTCTCGCGTCGGTACCGGGTACTTGCCGCAGGGGGTACCTGGTACTTGTCGCAGGACGGCCACCCGGTCGTGCGGACCGGGCGGCCGTCCTCGTCTCAGCCGGTGCTGCTCACGTGAACAGCGGCGTGAGCGCGGCGTACTCCTCGACCGAGCCGTCGCGCAGGCACACCTCGATGATCTGGCGCCCCAGAGGGTCCAGGTCGTCGGTGAGGAACTGCTGCAGCTCGCTCTTGAAGAAGTCCGTGATGATCCTGGCCCCCTCGTCGTAGGCCTCGACCCCCACCTGGGACTGCATCTCGGGTCGGAGGAACGTCGGGCGGACGAGCTGCCCGTCGATCTTCATCTCCTGGAGCGTGTAGCCGAACAGGGGGCAGCGCGAGGGCGTCAGCTCCTCGGTGCGGATCTTGCCGCCGCCGCGACGGGCGAGGTACTCGCGCGTGAGCCACTCGGCCGCGAAGTCGACCTTGTACGCGCCGATGTGCTGGTTGGGCGTGAGCACGTAGCGGGTCCGGTCCATGTCGACGAGCTGGCGCAGCAGCAGGTTCGCGGCCGCGACCTTGGTGCCCGTCGAGAAGGGCCAGTACGAGCCGACGCCCTCGGCGACCATGCCGCCGTGGGCCAGCTTGTCGGTCGCGGTCTTGGACTCACCGATCGAGGGGTTCTTGTCCCCGCGCGGGGCGATGAGCCGCCAGATCCATGCGAGCGACGGCGGCACGATGTGCATCATGCCCATGATCCCGTAGGTCGGGTTGTCGCGGGTGCAGGCCGGCATCCGGGCACCGAAGGTCCGCACGTCGACCTCCTCGGCGCCCGTGACGTCGGTCAGGAGGTGGCGGGGCACGACCACGCGGGGGTTGGGGCAGCGCTTGCCCGTCGAGTCGAGCGTGTGCTCCCAGGGCAGCACGGTGGCGTCCGGTACGCCGTCGATGTTGAAGAAGACGAGCGGCTGGTCGGGGTGGATGCAGGCCCGCTCGAGGTGGGCGTCCTGGCCGTAGCCCGTGAGGTTGTCGACGCGTACGAACCACCCGTCCTCGGCGTCGGCGACCACCAGGCGCCCGTCGCCCGTCTGCAGGTCGACGTGGCACAGGGTCATGTCGTCCGTCACGGGGTCCAGGGCGCTCGTCTCGCCGAGGTTGATGACGTAGGGCTCGTCGGTCACGACGTTGGTGCCCAGCAGGATGCGCCCGTCCTCCTGGCGGCGGATCTCCTGGCACATCTCGGACTTGCCGCCGCCCGAGGCGCCCTCGTGCATGATCACGGTCTCGTTCTCGTAGGGGGTCGTGACCCGGACCGAGGACGCGTGCGCGGTGACCCATCCCTCCTGCTCGCCGACGTCGAGCAGGACGGAGAACACGCCCTTCTTGGCGCTCGGGCCCGGGTACAGGTTGTACGCGAAGACTTCGTGCAGCGTCTCGGAGCGGTCGTGGACAACGACCTGGCGGCCCTCGAAGTGGGTGTGCCGGAACGGCGGGGCGACGTAGAGGATCGAGCGCGGCTCGAACGGGCCCAGCTCGTCGAACGTGACCCAGCCCTGCAGGTCGACCAGGGTCAGTGCGAAGAAGGCCGAGTTGACCGGGCAGATCGCGAGCGACGGGTAGCCGTGCGTGAGGCCACCTGCCTTGAAGGGCACGACGACGAGGTCCTGACCGGCGAGCCAGTCGAGCGTCTCGGCCTTGACGGCGTCGAACTCGGCGTCGAACACGTCGCGGTAGCGAGGCTTGTCGGTCGGCAGGTCGTCGGCGATGCGCATGCAGTCCGGGTCACGACGGCGCATGTAGTCCTCGGGGTAGTTCACCGCGATGCCGTTCTTGCACCGCACGACCTCGGCCTCGGGGACGAGCGTGCCGAACACGTCGTACTCGACCGTGAACCTCGGCCCGCCCTGGGGGCCGAGCGAGAGCTGGTAGAGCTCCTCGCGCGAGGAGGGGACGATGATGTTCGCGCACGCATCCAGGGCGGCCTGGACAGCGGGGGGAAGGACCATGCCTGCGGGGATGCCGGCGGGGAGGGCGCCGGTGCCGCGCACGGCCACGCTGTCGATCAGTGTCATTGCTACTCCAGGGTCGGGCCTCGCACGAAGGCGGCGGAGAGACGGGGCACACCCACACGCGCCCATGTCTTTGCTGGAAGGTTACGAGTAGATGACCTTGCGGACCAGGGACCTTCGGCCCTTCCCGCACCCGTCAGAGGTCACCTCGGCTATCGTCGCCGGGTGATCACGCCCTCCGCAGGACAGCGGCCCCTCGACGCGCGCGCACTCGTGGAGCCCGTGGACCGCTCCGCGGTCCTCGCGGCCCGCTCCCACGGGCCCGCTCGCCGCTCGGCCGCGGTCGTGGTGGTCGGGACCCTCCTCGGAGCGGTGCTGGGCGCCTTCGCGCTCTCGCTCGTGGCGGTCACGATCGGCCTCGTCCTCACCCTGATCACGCAGTGGGTGTACGGCGCACTGAATGTGACCCCCTCCTTCGCCCTCGTGCCGTGGCTCACCCTCCCCGCGGCCGTGGGCGTCTGCGCGCTCCTCGTCGTGGGCGCGCGCCGAGGGACCGCGCAACGGCGCGAGCGGTCCTACCGGCTGAGCCGCTTCGCCGCGGCGAACGGGCTCGACTTCACGCCCGAGACCACGGACCTGGACCGGCCCGGGTCGATCTTCCGGATCGGGGTCGACGGCGTCGTCCGCGACGTCCTGCGCACGCAGGGCCCGCACCCGGTGGAGATCGGCAGCTACACGTCCCAGGAGAACAGCACGCGCGGCGGGAGCCACTCGTGGGACTACCTGACGGTCCCGTTGGACCGCGCCCACCCGCACATCGTCCTCGAGCGACGCCGCACCCTAGGAGCGCGCGGGACCCTGGCCCCGCGCCGCCCGCTGCGCTCGCTCGACCTCACGCTCGGGAGCGGGCTCGACGAGCACGTCCGCGTCCTCGGCCC
Source organism: Oerskovia enterophila (assembly GCF_001692445.1). Lineage (GTDB taxonomy): Bacteria > Actinomycetota > Actinomycetes > Actinomycetales > Cellulomonadaceae > Oerskovia > Oerskovia enterophila. The sequence continues at coordinate 8,883 of NZ_MAQA01000023.1, forward strand.
CCGGGCCGCGCAGGACGTGGCCCGGCAGATCCTGTCCGTCGAGGTCGTCATGCCCCTGCTCGGGGCGCCCGTCTCGGCCGAGATCGTCGAGGACCGCTTCTACGTGTACAGCCGAAGCCCCCTGGTCACCCTCGACCCGGCGACGTGGGAGTGGCTCCTGCGACTGGTCGCGACGCTCTCGAGCGCCCTGCACGACGGGAACGGACGGGGGGCCACCGAGGCGGCGCACGAGCCTCCGGGCCCCATGCCGCCTCCCCGCCGGGGCGACGGCCGCTGGGTGGTGCGGATCCTGCTGCTGTACCCGGTCGCGGCGACCGTCGCGATCCTCGTGGCGGCACTGCTCGCCCGCGGCTGAATCGGCTGCACGCCGGGCACACGCCCGGAGCGCGGCGGGGCGTACCGGGCGCCGAGATGCCGTCGGCCCATGCCGCCGGATCTGGGAGAATGTCGACCATGAGCTCACCCGCCGAGGGCACCACGCCCGCACCCGCCACCCCTCCCACCACCGCACCCGCCCCCGTCGAGGGCACCGAGGTCATCCGTGCCGTGGTCGGAGAGGTACCGGACAAGGTGAGCCTCGACGGCCTCGAGGCCAAGTTCGACGCCGCCTGGAAGGACCAGGGCACCTACTCGTTCGACCGCTCCAAGACCCGCGAGCAGGTCTACTCGATCGACACCCCTCCGCCCACGGTCTCGGGCTCGCTGCACGTGGGTCATGTGTTCTCGTACACGCACACCGACGTCGTCGCGCGCTTCCAGCGCATGCGCGGCCGCGAGGTCTTCTACCCCATGGGCTGGGACGACAACGGCCTGCCGACCGAGCGCCGTGTGCAGAACTACTACGGCGTGCGCTGCGACCCGACGTTGCCCTACGTCGAGGGCTACGAGCCCCCGCTCCAGGGAGCCGAGGGCAAGAGCGTCAAAGCCGCCGACCAGCAGCCCGTCTCGCGGCGCAACTTCGTCGAGCTGTGCGAGCGCCTGACGGCCGAGGACGAGGTCCAGTTCGAGGAGCTGTGGCGCCGCCTGGGCCTGTCGGTCGACTGGTCGCACCACTACCAGACCATCGGCGTGCCGGCACGCATCGTGGCGCAGAAGGCGTTCCTGCGGAACCTCTCGCGCGGCGAGGCGTACCAGTCCGAGGCCCCGGGCCTGTGGGACGTCACGTTCCAGACGGCGGTCGCGCAGGCCGAGCTCGAGGCGCGCGACTACCCGGGCCACTTCCACAAGGTCGCGTTCCACGCCGCCGGCGGCGAGAAGGTCTACATCGAGACCACGCGCCCCGAGCTGCTCGCGGCCTGCGTCGCGCTCATCGCGCACCCCGACGACGAGCGCTACCAGGGCCTGTTCGGCACCACGGTCACGTCCCCCCTGTTCGACGTCGAGGTGCCCGTCCTGGCGCACCCCGCCGCGCAGATGGACAAGGGCGCGGGCATCGCGATGTGCTGCACGTTCGGCGACCTGACCGACGTCCAGTGGTGGCGCGAGCTGCAGCTCCCCACGCGCTCGATCATCAACCGCGACGGGCGCATCACGCGCGAGACGCCGGCGTGGCTGACGTCCGAGCGCGCGGTCGCGCTGTTCGAGGAGATCGCGGGCAAGACGACCTTCTCGGCCCGCACGGCCGTGGTCGACGCGCTGCGCGAGACCGGCGACCTGGACGGCGAGCCCGTCGCGACCCAGCGCAAGGCGAACTTCTTCGAGAAGGGCGACAAGCCCCTCGAGATCGTCACCTCGCGCCAGTGGTACATCCGCAACGGCGGGCGCGACGTGCCGCTGCGCGAGGAGCTGCTCGAGCGCGGGCGTGAGCTCAAGTTCCACCCCGAGTTCATGCAGGTGCGCTACGAGAACTGGGTGGGTGGCCTCAACGGCGACTGGCTCGTCTCGCGTCAGCGCTTCTTCGGTGTCGCCATCCCGCTGTGGTACCCGGTCCTGGAGTCGGGCGAGACCGACTACGAGCACCCGATCGTCCCCGACGAGGCGCTCCTGCCGATCGACCCGTCCTCGGACGTCCCGGCCGGCTACACGGCCGAGCAGCGAGGCGTGCCCGGTGGGTTCGTGGGCGAGCCGGACGTCATGGACACCTGGGCCACCTCGTCGCTGACCCCGCAGATCGCGGGCGGCTGGGAGTCGGACCCGGATCTGTTCGAGCGCGTCTTCCCCATGGACCTGCGCCCCCAGGGCCAGGACATCATCCGCACGTGGCTCTTCTCCACGGTGGTCCGCTCGCACCTCGAGCACGGCTCGCTCCCGTGGACCAACGCCGCGATCTCGGGCTGGATCCTGGACCCCGACCGCAAGAAGATGTCCAAGTCCAAGGGCAACGTGGTGACGCCCATGGGCCTGCTCGAGGAGCACGGCTCGGACGCGGTCCGCTACTGGGCCGCCTCGGCCCGCCTCGGCACCGACGCGGCGTTCGAGGTCGGCCAGATGAAGATCGGCCGCCGCCTCGCGATCAAGGTCCTCAACGCGTCCAAGTTCGCGCTGTCGTTCGGCGGCAGCGAGATCACGCTCGACCCGGCCCTCGTGACCGAGCCGATCGACCGCTCGATGATCGCGAGCCTCGTCGAGGTGGTGGCCCGTGCGACCGACGCTCTCGAGGACTACGACCACACGCGTGCCCTGGAGCTCTCGGAGACGTTCTTCTGGACGTTCTGCGACGACTACCTCGAGCTCGTCAAGGACCGCGCCTACGGCGCCGGAGCCGGGCCCGACGACGTCACGCCCGAGACGCAGTCTGCTCGCGTCGCGCTCGCCCTGGCTCTCGACACCCTGCTGCGTCTGTTCGCGCCGTACCTGCCGTTCGCCACCGAAGAGGTGTGGTCGTGGTGGCGCAAGGGCTCGGTGCACCGCGCACCGTGGCCCACGACGGCCGAGCTCCTTCCCGCGACGAGGGGTGGCGTCCCCGTCGTCCTCGTGGGCGCCGGTCACGCGTTGGCCGCGCTGCGCAAGGTCAAGTCGGAGGCCAAGGTCTCGATGCGCACCCCGATCCTCGCCGTGACGCTGGCCGTCCCCGCGGAGCTCGTCGCGTCGGTCCGGGCGGCCGAGGTCGACATCCGCGGCGCCGGCCGCGTGACCGGGTCGTTCGACGTCGTCGAGGCGAGCGAGGGCCAGGGCGACCCGGCCGTCCAGGGCGGGATCGTCGTCGTGCACTCGGAGCTCGGTGAGCCCGAGGTGCGCAACCGCGGCTGACGCCGCCGAGCGGCATGACGCAGGGCCCCGACCGCACGTGTGGTCGGGGCCCTGCGTCGTCCGTCAGACCGAGGTCACACGATCTCTCCCCGGAGCCTCTTGTCGTCGCCCGACATGGTCGCGGCGACCTCGTTGGGCGTCCCGTCGTCGTTCCACCGCAGCGTGGCCCCGACGCCCTCGATGAGGTCGACGCTGCCGTCGGGTGAGAACGTGAGCCCAGCGTCCTGGCCGATCGCCGCGCGGACCAGAGCCACCGTCGCGGGCAGCTCCTCGATCCCCTCGCTCACGCCCAGGTCCGTGATGTCCGAGCGCGCGGAGCCGATGTGCAGCGGGCTCGGCCCGATCCACAGCGTGCGCCCGTCGAGCTCGGTGTCCTGGCCGTACTCGTCGGCCAGGATGAGCTCCTTGACCTGTCCGCGCGACAGGACGGCGACCACGTCCTCGAGCGAGGTCACCGCGGCGGCCTCGCGGCCCTGCTCCTGGCGGAACTCCGCGAGCACGGACTCACGGCGCCGCTCGCGGAAGCTCGCGAGCGCGTCCGCGACCTTGGCCTCGAACGCCGCCGCGTTGATGCCGGGCCCGCGACCGCCGCCCGCGACCTCGACCACGAGCTCGTCGGTGGCCTTGTTGAGGGCGGCGCGCACGAGCGGGACCGCCCGGACGTCGCCCGTGATGAGGATCAGCTCGGGGCGGTGCTCGAGGACCTGCCGGTCGAGCTCGGTCGCGACGGCCTCGGCGTTGCGGTCCCACGAGTCCTCGGCGCGTGTCTCGATGCGCTTGTGCGAGAGACCACCGGTACGGACCTTGTTGATGACGTCGTGCCCGCCCTCGACGGACTCGGCGTCGCCGTAGGGCAGGTGCCCGCCGGCGACCGACCAGGTGATGTCCGCCCCCTGGCGGTCGACCACGACGCGGACGTAGTCCACGGACTCGTCGGCCGCCCGGGCGGCCTGCAGCAGCGCGGGGACGGGGCCCCAGAGCCCCTTGGTCACGGCGGGCGGGTCCTTCAGCACGCGGTCGACGAGGACCCCCTCCTCGTCGGCGATGAGGACGCGGCCGTGCGGTCCGGGCATCCTCGTGGGCAGGGTGACGGACTCCTCGAGCTCGTCGATGATGCTTGCCGGCGCTCCCGCGTTCGCGAGGGCCCGGCGCACGCCCTTCCACCGGTTCTCGACCTCGCGATCACCCGCCTCGTTGGAACGCGTCGCGTCGAGGTAGACGGTCGCGAAGGGGCCGGGGTGGCCGAGCAGGGGCTTGAGCCAGTCGATCTTCATGCAGGCACCTCTAGACATCCATCGTCGGAGGGACGGTCGGAGGCCGACCGCCCCGATGTCCTCACCAGCCTGGTGCACGGGCACGGCGACCGCCACCGGGGGCGCGGCTTCGTCGCCCGGGACCGGGCAGGGGCTGCGGTCGCGCCGGGCCGGGGGCTGCGACCACGCCCCCGGTGGCGCGCAGCCGACAGGCGCACCCCGTCCGACGCGTGCCTCAGGACGCCTCAGGAACCGTCACGGAGCCTCAGGAGTACGTGTCGAGCACAGGCGCCTCGCCCTGGTGCGCCTCGGCGATGCTGCGGTGGTGGCGGATGACCTCGCTCACGATGAACTCGCGGAACTGCTCGGCGAACGCCGGGTCGAGTCCCGAGGCCTCGGCGATGCCGGTCAGGCGGTCGATCTGCTGCTGGTCCCTTGCGGGGTCCGCGGGCGGGAGTCCACCCTGGGCCTTGAGCTCGCCCACGCGGCGGGTGAACTTGAAGCGCTCGGCGAGGAGGTGGACCAGCGCAGCGTCGATGTTGTCGATGCTCTGGCGGAGGGTGAGGATCTCGGGGGGCACGGACGGCACCTGGGTGCCGTCGGCGTGGGGCTCGGTCATCCGTCGATCCTAGGCACCTGCGAGCCCGCCGGAGCACGGCCGGAAGAACATGAGACGCCGAGTACACAGTAAAGTCGGTCCTTGCCCCACCACTCACCGGAGAGTAGACATGACCGAATTCGCGTCGCCGAGCCTCGTCGAGGTACCGGCCACCAGCAGCATCAGCACCCTTCTCACCGACCGCGCGGAGCGGTCCGGTGACGACGCGGTGATCGAGCGACGCCTCACGCAGGGCGGCCCCTGGCAGCCCGTCACGGCCCGCGCCTTCGACGACGAGGTGATCGCGGTCGCCCGCGGCCTGGTCGCGCGCGGTGTCACCGCGGGAGACCGCGTCGCGATCATGTCGCGCACCCGCTACGAGTGGACGCTGCTCGACTTCGCGATCTGGGCCGCGGGCGCCGTCCCCATCCCGGTCTACGAGACGTCCTCGGCCGACCAGGTCGAGTGGATCCTGTCGGACTCCGAGGTGAGCCTCGTCGTGGTCGAGACGTCCGCGCACGCGCAGGTCGTGGCGAGCGTCCGCGAGCGGCTCCCGCTCCTCCGGGACGTCCTGGTGCTCGACGACGGCGCGGTCGCCGACCTGCAGGCCGCCGGTTCCGCGGTCGAGCGCACCGAGATCGACGCGCGCCGCGCGGCCACGGGCCGCGACGACCTCGCGACCATCATCTACACCTCGGGGGCCACGGGACGCCCCAAGGGTGTCGAGCTCACGCACCTGAACTTCGTGCACCTCGCCCGCAACGGGGTCCAGGGCCTCGGCGAGATCGTCGCGACGCCCGACGCCCGCACGCTCCTGTTCCTGCCCCTGGCGCACGTGTTCGCGCGCTTCATCCAGGTCGTGTGCATCGCGTCGCCCACCGCGGTCCTCGCGCACTCTGCGGACATCAAGCAGCTCGTGCCGGACCTGGGCACGTACAAGCCGACGTTCCTCCTCGCGGTCCCCCGCGTGTTCGAGAAGGTCTACAACGCGGCCGAGCAGAAAGCCGGCGCGGGCGCCAAGCGCCGCATCTTCCACTGGGCCGCGAAGGTCGCCATCACGTACTCGCGTGCCCTGGACAAGCCGTCCGGCCCCTCGGTCGTGCTCAAGGCTCAGCACGCGGTGGCCGACCGACTGGTGTTCGCCACGATGCGCGCCGCGCTGGGCGGCGACCTCACGCACTCGATCTCGGGCGGGGCCCCGCTCGGCGAGCGCCTGGGCCACTTCTTCCGCGGGGTCGGCCTGACGATCCTCGAGGGCTACGGCCTCACCGAGACCACGGCACCGACCGCGGTGAACCTGCCCGGCCTGCTCAAGATCGGCACGGTGGGCCCGGCGTTCCCCGGCACCGCGATCAAGGTCGACCCCGACGGCGAGCTGCTCGTCCGGGGCGACCACGTCTTCCGTGGCTACCACAACCAGCCCGACCTGACCGCCGAGGTGCTCCAGGACGGCTGGTTCCGTACGGGCGACCTCGCCTCGATCGACACGGACGGTTACCTGCGGATCACGGGGCGCAAGAAGGAGATCATCGTGACCGCGGGCGGCAAGAACGTCGCCCCGGCCCAGCTCGAGGACCGCCTGCGCGCCCACCCGCTCGTGAGCCAGGTCGTCGTGGTCGGCGACCAGCGTCCGTTCATCGGCGCCCTGGTCACGCTCGACCCCGAGATGCTCCCGGGGTGGCTCTCGACGCACGGCCTGCCGTCCATGGACGTCGCGACCGCCGCCGCGGACCCCACGGTCCTCGCGGCCCTCGACCGCGCCGTGACCCGCGCCAACGAGGCCGTCTCGCGGGCCGAGTCGATCCGCAAGATCCAGGTGCTCACGACCGACTTCACCGAGCACAACGGGTACCTGACCCCGTCGCTCAAGGTCAAGCGCGGACTGGTCCTCAAGGACTTCTCGACCACGATCGATGACCTGTACGGGTCGCAGGTGTCGGTCGAGGCCTGACGACGGCCCCTGCCGCACGGCAAAGGGCCCGGACCGTGAGGTCCGGGCCCTTCGTCGTGCGTCAGGAGTGCGGCGCCGGCTAGGCGCTCCGCTCGCGCGGGGCCCGCTTGATCGCCGTGCGCGGGATCAGCGTGGGGTTCACGTTGTCGAGCACGGCCTCGCGCGTGATGACCACGCGCTCGACGTCGTCACGGCTCGGGACGTCGAACATGACCTGCTGGAGTACCTCTTCCATGATCGCGCGCAGCCCACGGGCACCGGTCCCCCGGAGGAGGGCCTGGTCCGCGATGGCCGCGATCGCGTCGTCCTCGAACTCGAGCTCGACGCCGTCGATCTGGAACATGCGCTGGTACTGCTTGACCAGGGCGTTGCGCGGCTCGGTCAGGATGCGTACCAGGGCGTCGGTGTCGAGCTTGGCGACCGACGTGATGATGGGCAGTCGACCGATGAACTCCGGGATGAGCCCGTACTTCTGCAGGTCCTCGGGACGGACCTCGGCGAAGAGGTCCGCTTCCTCGTGCGTGTCCATGGGGGCGCCGAACCCGACGCCGCGCTTGCGCGAGCGGGTCGCGACGATCTCGTCGAGCCCGGCGAACGCGCCGGCCACGATGAACAGGACGTTCGTCGTGTCGATCTGGATGAACTCCTGGTGCGGGTGCTTGCGCCCGCCCTGGGGCGGCACCGAGGCCGTGGTGCCCTCGATGATCTTCAGCAGGGCCTGCTGGACGCCCTCTCCCGACACGTCGCGCGTGATCGAGGGGTTCTCCGACTTGCGGGCGACCTTGTCGACCTCGTCGATGTAGATGATGCCCGTCTCGGCCTTCTTGACGTCGTAGTCGGCGGCCTGGATGAGCTTGAGGAGGATGTTCTCCACGTCCTCGCCGACGTAGCCGGCCTCGGTGAGCGCCGTGGCGTCCGCGATCGCGAAGGGCACGTTGAGCATCTTCGCGAGCGTCTGGGCGAGGTAGGTCTTGCCGGTCCCCGTGGGGCCGATCAGCAGGATGTTGGACTTGGCGATCTCCACCTGGGAGTCGTCCGACGGACGGGCCGTCTCGCCTGCCTGGATCCGCTTGTAGTGGTTGTACACGGCGACGGCCAGCGCTCGCTTGGCGGCGTCCTGGCCGATGATGTACTGCTCGAGGAAGTCGAAGATCTCGCGCGGCTTGGGGAGCTCCACGAGCCCCAGCTCGGCCGCTTCCGACAGCTCTTCCTCGATGATCTCGTTGCAGAGCTCGATGCACTCGTCGCAGATGTACACGCCGGGACCCGCGATGAGCTTCTTGACCTGCTTCTGGGACTTACCGCAGAAGGAACACTTCAGCAGGTCCGCACCATCTCCGATCCGAGCCACTACGAGCCTCCTAGCCTCGGTCTTGCTGCTCCGCCGGTGTCGATGACCCGGCGGTCCGGACGGCACCTGCCGACCTACACCCCATTGCACACCACCGGGGGCCCGTTGTCAGCCGGGCACCCCGGTGGGTCGGGAGGAATTGTCCCGATCAGGGCTTGTTCTGGATGACCGGCTTGCGGCTCTCCAGGACCTGGTCGACCAGGCCGTACTCCAGGGCCTGCTTGGCCGTGAGGATCTTGTCGCGCTCGATGTCCTCACGGACCTGCTCGACGTCGCGACCTGAGTGCATGGCCAGCGTGTCCTCGAGCCACTCGCGCATGCGGATGAGCTCGTTCGCGTGGATCTCGATGTCCGAGGCCTGCGCGTAGCCGCCGCCCTCCATCGCGGGCTGGTGGATCAGCACGCGGGCGTTGGGGAGCGCGAGGCGCTTGCCGGGCTGGCCCGCCGCGAGCAGCACCGCAGCGGCCGAGGCCGCCTGTCCCAGGCACACGGTCTGGATCTGCGGCTTGATGTACTGCATGGTGTCGTACAGCGCCGTCATGGCCGTGAACGAGCCACCGGGCGAGTTGATGTAGAGGATGATGTCGCGGTCGGGGTCCTGGCTCTCCAGGACCAGGAGCTGCGCCATGACGTCGTCGGCCGAGGCGTCGTCGACCTGGACACCCAGGAAGATGATGCGGTCCTCGAACAGCTTGGTGTAGGGGTCCTGGCGCTTGAAGCCGTAGGCCGTGCGCTCCTCGAACTGCGGGAGCACGTAGCGCGAGGACGGTGCGCCGTGCGGGAGCGCGATGCCGCCGCCTGCGCCGGCGCCCGCGAGGCGCTGAGCGGTCGAGATGTACTGCGATTCCTGGCTGGCTGAGTAGCTCAAGGTGTCTCCTCGGGTGGGGTCGTGGACGTGTGGGCGGGTTGTCGGCGAGCTCAGCTGCTCGTCGTGCCGCCGCCACCCGTGACCGACGAAGCGTTCGTCACGACGTGGTCGATGAAGCCGTACTCGAGGGCCTCAGGAGCCGTGAACCAGCTGTCGCGGTCGTTGTCCTTGAGGATCTTCTCGAGGGGCTGGCCCGTCTGCTCGGCCGTCAGCTCCGAGAGGACCTTCTTCATGTGCATGATGAGCTGCGCGTTGATGCGCACGTCGGTCGCCGTGCCGCCGATGCCGCCCGAGGGCTGGTGCATCATGACGCGGGCGTGGGGCGTCGCGTAGCGCTTGCCCTTGGTGCCCGAGGAGAGCAGGAACTGCCCCATCGAGGCCGCCATGCCCATCGCGATGGTCGCGACGTCGGGCTGGATGTACTGCATGGTGTCGTAGATCGCCATGCCGGCCGTGATCGACCCGCCGGGCGAGTTGATGTAGAGCCAGATGTCCTTCTCAGGGTCCTCGGCCGCGAGCAGCATCATCTGGGCGCAGATGGCGTTCGCGTTCTCGTCGCGCACCTCCGAGCCCAGCCAGATGATGCGCTCCTTGAGCAGCCGGTTGTAGATGGAGTCGTTCAGGCCGAGTCCCGGCCCCTCGGCTCGTGCCACCGGAAACTGATCGCTCACGTCCATCTCCTTCGTCGTTCCCTCGTCGCTCGCGACGCTCGAACGTCGCGGCTGGTCGGCTGTCCGTCGTCGACGGAGTCACCGTTGCTGTGACCCTAACGCGGGCAGGGAGCGGAAACCGTCCCGATATCCGGGGTTTTCGCTGTCGGCGCAGGAAGGGCTCCCCCGCTGCCCGACGGCGCCGCTCACCAGGCGTTCCCGGGCCCGTTCGGCGACCCTCGCCCGGGCGACCGCGCGGGTCTCGTCGGGCACTGGAGCGAGCCCTCACCCCGTGCCGTCGCCGACCCGACCATGCGCGACGGCCCCCACCTCCGCGCGGAGGTGGGGGCCGTCGTCGGGCAGCTCGGCGAGCCGCTCCTCAGGGAGATCAGGCCTTGTCGGCTGCTGCCTCGTCCTCGGAGACGACCTCGATGCCCTCTTCGTCCGTGATGCCGGTGACGTCCTCGCCCGCGGCGGCGGCAGCGGCGTCAGCGGCCGCGTCCTCCTCGTCCGAGCCGATGAACTCGCTCAGGTCCACGACGTTGCCCTCGGAGTCCTTGACCTCGACCTGGCGCAGCGCCACGGCGAGCGACTTGGAGCGCGCGACCTCGCCGACCATGGCGGGGATCTGGCCGCCCTGGTCGAGCGACTGGATGAACTCGTTCGGGTCCATGCCGTACTGGCGCGAGGCGTTGACGAGGTAGTCCAGGAGCTCGTTCTGGGCGACCTTGATCTTCAGCTGCTCGGCGAGCGTGTCGAGGAGGATCTGGTTCTTGAGCGCGTTGGTCGCGTCGACCACGACCTCGGCACGGTGCGCGTCGTCCTCGAGACGACCCTCGGACTCGAGGTGGCGGTGCACCTCTGCCTCGACCGCGCCCTGGGGCACGGGGATCTCGGTGTTCTCGACGAGGTGCTTGACGAGGGCGTCACGCGCCTCGACGGCCTGGTTCGAGGTCTTGATGCTCGCGACCTGCTCGCGCAGGTCCGCCTTGAGCTCCTCGATCGTGTCGAACTCGGACGCGAGCTCGGCGAACTCGTCGTCGGCCTCGGGGAGGTCACGCTGCTTGACCGAGGTGGCCGTGACGGTGACCTCGGACTCCTTGCCCTCGTGGTCGCCACCCGCGAGCGGCGCCTTGAAGGTCGTGGTCTCGCCGGCCGAGAGGCCCGTGAGCGCCTCGTCGAGGCCCTCGAGCATGTTGCCGGAGCCGATCTGGTAGCTGATGCCGGAGACCGAGTCGATCTCCTCGTCGCCGATGACGGCCTTGAGGTCGATGACGACGAAGTCGCCCTCGGCCGCGGGGCGGTCGACGCCGACCAGCGTGCCGAAACGCTCGCGCAGCGCGTCGAGGCGCTCCGCGATGTCGTCGGCGGAGACCTCGGCGGCCTCGACCGTGAGCTTCACGGAGTCGAGCGCGGGGATCTCGATCTCCGGGCGGACCTCGACCGTGGCCGTGAAGTGCAGCGAGCCCTCGGCGTCGAGCGGCACCTCGGTGACCTCGACGTCGGGCTGGCCGAGCGGGCGGATGCCCGACTCGTTGACGGCCTGGCGGTAGAAGCCGGAGAGGCCGTCGTTGATGGCGTGCTCGAGCACGGCAGCACGACCGACGCGCTGGTCGATGATGCGCGCGGGGATCTTGCCCTTGCGGAAACCGGGGACGTTCACCTGCTCCGCGATGTGCTTGTAGGCGTGGTCGATGCTCGGCTTGAGCTCGTCGTACTCCACCTCGACGGTCAACTTGACCTTGGTGGGGTCCAGGGTCTCGACGGCGCTCTTCACTTCGATGATCTCCAACTGATCGGGGAGCCGACGTGCGGCAACGGGGTGCGTGCATGTCCCGCCGGTTGCAGCGGGACCTGTTCGAACGTTCATCGATCGGGGCAGGCGCTGGCGCCTGGTCGATCGCGTCGCCTCGAGCGGTGCGGGCAGGAGCCTCGAAGGGCTCCGACCGGAAGGGCGCACGGACAACCCGTCCATGGTACGCCACACCTCGTGGGCGTCGGTTCGCCGGAAGCGAGGGCGGTGGCGGTGGCGGTGGCGGTGGCGCGGGTGCGGGCACCGGTGCCGGCGCCCGCATCGAGCCCTCCCGGCACACCAGGCCCAGCCCGGGAGGACCGACGGGGCGCCGGAACCGGGCTGGGGAGGCCCCCGGCCCGGCTCCTGCGCTCCCGGCCGCGCCCTCGCGCGGTCCCCCGCCTCCCCGGCCGGTCAGCCCCCGAGCGCCGACGTCGCGAGCAGCGCGCGCTCGAGCTCGGGACGCAGCACGCCGGCGGCCGTGGCCGTCAGGTGGCTGCCGTCGCGGTAGAGGAGCAGCCCGCCGAGCACGGCCGGGCATCGCTCGGTCGAGCAGAGGACCCCGGAGACGTCGACGGCCTCGACCCCGGGCACGTCGCCCAGCGCGAGGTCGACCAGCAGCGGGTCGGGCGGCAGTCCCTCGGCCCGGGCGAACGCGCACTCGTCCCAGTCGTCGATCGCCCCGGACACGCAGCTCGGGACGTCGAAGACAGGCGTCGGGGTGTCTCGCAGGTACACGACGGGCACGTCGTGCTCGGCGAACCGGTCGAACGTCGAACGCCAGGCGTCGAGCCGCAGGTCGGCCGCCTGCTCGTCCAGGAAGTACGCGGCGCTCGACCCCAGGATCACCACGTCGGCGTGCGCGGCGATCCGGGCGACCTGCGCGTCGCGCCAGCTCTCGCAGTGCTGCGACTCCTCGAGCAGAGCCTGCGGCAGCGCAGCGGGCGTGCAGCCTCCCTTGGTCACGATCGTCAGGTGCCAGCCCTGGTCCAGGGCGATGTCACGCAGCGCCCCGCTCCACTGGAACGCCTTCGAGTCGCCGAACAGCACGACCTCGGGCCCGCCGGGCGGTCCGACGACGCACTCGTCCGGCCAGTCGGTCGCGCTCAGGCTCAGCGAGCCCAGGCACGGCGTCTCGGCGGGCGGGGCGTCGAGCGCCGCGCGCGTGAGCCCTGGCGACACCGGTCCCCCGGTGCGTGCGAGCGAGGCAGGATCGAAGATCTCGTCGAGCGCGACGTCCGCCGCCGCGACGTCCTCGTCCGCGAGCGCCCCGTAGACCGCCGACCCGGCGCCCAGGCTCGCGGTCAGTGCCAGCAGGACCCCCGTGAACCCCACCGAATAGCTCGCCGAGGGCCGGAGCACCACGGCCGGGGAGTGCCGGAGCGGGGCCTCGACGCACCGGAGCACGAGCCACGCGAGGCCGCCCGCGCCGAGGGTCAGGACCACGCGCTGCGGCCATCCGAGCGGCCCCCACGCGGCGTCCGCGAGGACGAGCACCGGCCAGTGCACGAGATACCAGGCGAACGAGAGCCGCCCGACGAACCGCACGGGCGCCAGCGCCAGCACGTGCCCCACGGTCCCGGGAACCACCCGGACGTCCGCCGGCGCGGCGAGGATCGCGACCGTCCCGAGGGTCGGCAGGAGCGCTGCCAGCCCGGGGAACGCCGTGGCCTCGTCGTAGACGACGGTCGACCACCCGATCGCCGCGCACCCGGCCCAACCGACCAGCGTCCACGACGCGCGCCGGAGCCCCCGGAGCCCCCGGCGACCACGCGCCGGGGCGAGGCTCGCGTGCGGGAGCGGTGCGGCGCCGTCGGGCCTGCCGAGCAGCGCCGCCGCCAGGAGGCCTCCCACCCCGAACTGCCACGCCCGCGTGAGCGGCGACATGTAGGCGACCGCAGGGTCGCTCGCGGTCAGGACCAGCGAGACGACGAACGAGGCGACAGTGGCCACCACGAGCACCCACACCGCGGCGGGCAGGGGGCGACGACGCGTGCGCGCCGCGAGGACCCCCGTCAGCGCGAGCAGCAGCGGGAGCACGACGTAGAACTGCTCCTCGACCGCGAGGGACCAGTAGTGCAGCACGGGGCTGGGAGCCGACGCGGCCGCCATGTAGTCGGTCTCCTGCGCGATGAACCGCAGGTTGGCGACCTGCAGCGCGCTCGCGAGGACGTCGATCATGGTGTCGCGCGCTCGCAGCGGAGGGAGCACCCACCAGGCCGCGACGGCCGTGCCGACGAGCACCACGCACGCCGCGGGCAGGATGCGGCGCGCGCGGCCCGCGAAGAACGCGTGCAGGCCGATCCGTCCCGTGGACGTCAGCTCGCGCAGCAGGAGCCCCGTGATGAGGAAGCCCGAGACGACGAAGAAGAGGTCGACGCCCACGTAGCCCCCGGGCACGCCCGGGACGCTCGCGTGGAACAGCAGGACGAGCACGACGGCGAGCCCGCGCAGCCCCTCGACGTCGCCGCGGAACCCGGGCCGGTCACGCCCGGGCCGCGCGCTCACAAGGCCCCGATCATGGGGTCGAAGACGCCCGACGCGAGGAGCCCCACGAACGCGATCGCCGTCGTGAGCGCCGTGACGGCGGGCCAGCGGAGACCGCCTCCGGGGCGCGCGCTCACGCCCGGGCCCCTGCGGGCTCGGCCACGACGGGAACGTGCGAACCGGGGGCTGGGCCGCCCGGGCCGGCGGCAGACCGGCCCGGGCCCCGCGGCGCCAGGACACGCAGGCCGGCCACGACGAGAGGGACCGTGACGTACGCGTAGAAGCCCGCGAGCACGACCATGGCCCAGTACCGGTCCAGACCGTAGGCCGCGGCACCGAGGGCGATACCGACGCCCCAGGCGAGGGTCCCGAGGCCGAGCGTGACGACCATGACCCGCGCGATCGTGCGGGCGAGCACGCTCGACGAGCCCTTGCCGCCCGTCGGGACCCAGCCTGCGCTGCGTCCGACGAGCGCGTGCCCGAGCACCACGAGGTGGCTGAAGCTCTGGGCGAGCTGGACCCGCAGCACCTCTGGCCGCCACCTGGTGCGGTGGACCGCCGGGTAGAGCACGAGCAGGACCCACAGGCTCGGGAGGAAGACCAGGAAGCTCGTCGGGCTGACCTGCTCCGGGAACCAGAAGCACATGACGATCGCAGGGACGTACAGGTTGAGCGCGAACAGGGCCGTCTCGGAGTAGTAGACGAAGCCGGCCCAGACGGCGAGCCGCTGCCGACGGTCCAGCCCCGCCGTGGCCTCGCGTCCGTCCGCGACCAGGGCCACCGAGCCGTTGGCCCACCGGTACTGCTGGGTGAGGAACGGCGCGAGCTCGTCGGGGCACAGGCCGCGGGCGAGGCGCACGGGGACGAACCGGGTCACGAACCCGGAGCGCAGCAGGGCGATGCCCGTGTACATGTCCTCGCTGTGGTCGATCTCCGGGAATCCCCCGACCGTGTCGAGGGCCGAGCGCCGGTAGAGCGCGTTGGTCCCGCAGCACACGGTCGCGCCGTAGCGGTCGCGCGAGGGCTGGACCCAGCGGTAGAAGATCTCCTGCGTCGCGCCCGCGGTGCGCTGCAGCCACCCCATGCGCTCGTCGGTGTCGAAGTCCTGCGGGCTCTGGACGATGCCCACGGTCGGGTCGTCGAGGTACGGGACCAGGTGGTGAAGGAAGTCGGTGCGGGGGCAGAAGTCGGCGTCGAAGATCACGATCACCTCCCCCGTCGTGACCTGGTAGGCCGACCGGAGGTTCCCGGCCTTCTTGAGGTGGCCGCGGTCGGGGCGCACCCGGTAGCGGAAGCCGTGCCGGGCCGCGAGCACCTCGACCTCGGGATCGGCCCCGTCGTCGAGGACCCACACCTCGACCTCACCGGGCCAGTCGAGCCGGGCGACGTGCCCGAAGGTGTTGTCCAGGACCCGGAGGTCCTCCCCGCACACGGGCAGGTAGACGTCGACGCTCGGGTGGGTCGACGGCGTCCACCCGGCGACCTTCAGCTCGTGCGAGGCACGCGTGACCCGGCCGCGCGCCGTCCCGGTCAGCAGCCACAGCGTGATGCTCACGACGGTCAGCCCGACGGTCAGGTAGAGACCCCACAGCCACGGCGAGCGCGCCGCGAACAGGCACACCGCGACGAGGATCGGGAGCGTGGCGACGATCCCCACGGGCTGCACCCAGCGCTGGAGCCGTTCGAGGTCCTGGTAGACGTCGTCGTCGTCCGGCGGGGACGGGAGGGGCATCCCGCTCGTCGTGGGCGGGGCGCCCGGCGTGACGGCGGTCTGGTCGCTCGACCGGGCACGTCCCGACGACGGGGTGTCCGCCGGGTCGAGCGCGCGCCCCGACCGGTCGTGGGTCGCCGGTGGGCGACCGGTGTGGTGCGGGGCAGGTCTTTGTCCGTGCAGCACTGTCACAGGAGTTCTCCGCTTCGATACCAGGTGCGCCCGAGGGCGCGGATGGCTCGCCGCGGCGACGTTGACTCGGCGGCAACCGGTCACGACGACCGATATGGAAGGAACGCTAACGATCTATTGCCACCCACAGCGGACAAAGTGCTCAAAGCGGCCTGGGCGTCTCATCCCATAAGACAGATTCGCCTGATCTGTCAGGTTCCTGCCAGCGCGCCCCTGCCCGAGGGACGACGAAGGCCCCTGCTCCGTGGGCGGAACAGGGGCCTTCGTGCTCGTCGGGGTGACAGGATTTGAACCTGCGACCTTCCGCTCCCAAAGCGGACGCGCTACCAACCTGCGCCACACCCCGATGGAGACGTCACCCGGAGGCGACGGGCGGCGGCGAGGCGCAGCTCCCCTCGGGAAGACGCACCGCTCCACCACCAGCAACGGCCAAGTGTACGGGTCCTCGCGCACGTGCGATGCCACGTTCCGCCTCACCTGACCCGCAACCGCACCGGGCAGGTCACGTACGGGCGCCCCGGGTGCGACGACCCTGCCTGACCTTTGCTAAGGTAGCGCCGCAGACCTCGCCACCACGGCGGATTCTTCTGCGCGGATGTAGCTCAATGGTAGAGCCTCAGTCTTCCAAACTGATCACGCGGGTTCGATTCCCGTCATCCGCTCCGCACCACGACCGTCTACTGGTGCCGCATGGCTGCGGCCAGCTGGTCCTCTGGATCGATCAGGTGACCGTGATCGTCGTCACCCAGGTCGATCTGCGCCCAGTGGATCGTCCCCGAGAACTCCCCGCGCGGCGTGCGGTACCCCTCGTACACGGGCATCCCGGTGTCGAGCCCCACGTCGAGCCCCTCGTCGAACGAGAAGTACATCGGATGGGTCCGCTCGACGCGCCCGTCCCCCACCGCCTGCCCGTCGACGTACAGGGTGACCACGCCACCCTTGCCGATGCCCCCGCCGTCGTACGCGAACTCCGCCCGGACCTGGTGCACGCCGCCACCGACGGGCGACGACGAGACCACCGTGGCCCGCAGGAGCCCGCAGTAGTTGTAGTGGAAGGCGAGCCTGCCGTCCTCGACGAAGAACGCCCACCCTCCCGTGCGCCCGCCCTGGGCGAGCAGCACGCCCTCGGCCGCGCCGTCGTCGGGCAGGAGGACCTCGGCCGTGGCCGAGAACGAGCGGTTCTTGACGTTGATCGCCACGTTCTCGTTGAGCCGCACCATGCCCGGGTACAGGCGCAGGGTGTCCCCCTGGACGAGCGTCGGACGACCCGCGAACTCCGGGTTCATGCGCTCGGCGGCCCGGTCGTCGAGCGGGAGCACGTTGTAGCGCGTGGCCTCGATGAGGAAGAGCTGCTGGAGCTCGGCGAGCTTGGCCGGGTTCTCCTTCGCGAGGTCGCGCGACTGGGTCCAGTCCGTCGTCGTGTCGTAGAGCTCCCACACGTCCTGCGAGAAGTCCGGCGGCTGCCCGACGAGGATCCACGGCGTGCGGTGGCGCGTCTGCGCCGTCCAGCCCTTGTGGTAGATCCCCCGGTTGCCCATGATCTCGAAGTACTGCGTGAGGTGACGCTCCTCGGCGTCCGGGGCGTCGAACGAGTAGGCCATCGACACGCCGTGCATGGGGACCTGCGTGACCCCGTTGACCGTGTGCGGCTGCGCGAGGCCCGCGAGCTCGAGGATCGTTGGCGCGACGTCGATCACGTGGTGCCACTGGTGGCGCACCTCGCCCCGCGCGGCGATCTTCGCGGGCCAGTGCACGATCGTCCCGTTCCTGGTCCCCCCGTAGTGCGAGGCCACCTGCTTGGTCCACTGGTACGGAGTGCACATGGCGTGCGCCCAGCCCACCGCGTAGTGGTTGTACGCCTCGGGCCCGCCGATCTTGTCGACGTGCTCGGCCCAGAACTCCGCGGTCTCGTACTCCGCTCCCCCGTTCGCCGCGGCCGAGAGCATGTATGCGCCCTCGAGGCCGCCCTCGGCCGAGGCCCCGTTGTCGCCGATGATGTAGAGGACCAGCGTGTCGTCGAGGATGCCGAGCCCCTCGATCGCGTCCACCACCCGGCCCGTGTGGTGGTCCGCGTACTCGAGGAAGGCCGCGTAGACCTCCATCTGGTGCGCCAGGAACCCCTTGCGCTCCGCGGGCATGTCGTCCCACGCCGGGATCTCGGCCGGGCGCGGCGTGAGGACCGCGTCCGCGGGGACGACGCCGAGGGCCTGCTGGCGCGCGAAGGTCTCCTCGCGCACGGCGTCCCAACCCTGGTCGAACTTCCCCCGGTACTTCGCGATCCAGTCCTGCGGGACGTGGTGCGGGGCGTGCGTCGCGCCGGGCGCGAAGTACACGAAGAACGGCTTGTCGGGCGTCAGCGCCTTCTGCTGGTTGATGTACTCGATCGCCTTGTCGGCCAGGTCCGGCATGAGGTGGTAGTCCGGGTCGTCCGGAGGCTCGATCAACGAGACCCCGTCGACGAGGGCCGGCGTGTACTGGTTGGTCTCGCCGCCGATGAACCCGTAGAACTTCTCGAAGCCGGAGAACGCGGGCCAGTGGTCGAACGGCCCCGTGGGGCCGCTCTCCCACACCGGGACCTCGTGGCACTTGCCGAACTGCGCCGTGTTGTACCCGCTCTGGCGCAGGATCTCCGGCAGCGGGACGCACGAGTTGGGACGCGTCGAGCGGTAGCCCGGCGACGGGGTCGCGGTCTCGGTGATCTGCCCCATGCCGACCTGGTGGTGGTTGCGCCCCGAGAGCATCGCGGCACGCGTCGGCGAGCAGATCGCCGTGGTGTGGAAGCGCGAGTACTTGAGGCCGGCACCCGCGAGCCGCTCGGCCGTCGGTGTGCTCGCCGGGCCGCCGAACGCGCTCGACGCGCCGAACCCGACGTCGTCCAGCAGGACCAGCAGGACGTTGGGTGCCTTCTTGGGCGGCCTCTTGACCTCGAGCGGCGGGAGCGGCTCGTCGAGCTTCCTCGCATCCATGACGATCGGTCCCCGGTAGACCTGGTCGGGAACGGGGAGGACGGAGCCCGGGAGTTCTTCAGCCATGCTGGTCCCTTCATCGACACGTGACGACGCCCGTGCGACGGCACACGGACGTTCCCGACGATAGGTGCGAGCCCGGCACCTCGCGACGGGAAGGAAAGCCCGCCCGACGGCGTTGGCACCTGCGTGCGACGACCCACGCGTCTTCCCCCGAGCCGGCCCTCCCGACTTCACCCGCGAGGGGTCCGGTCGGGGATGAGACACCGTTGCAGCCCGGTGCAGGGGCCGATAGCCTCGGGCCAGGCACCATGACTCCGCAGGGCACCTCGCCGACCACGGCGCGGGCTGCGACTGCGGGCAAGGACGACACAGGACGAGGAGAGCGATCATGACCACGCGTCACGCCGGCTCCTCCCCCGCGGTGAGCACCCCCGCGCGCGCGCTGTCCTGTTGTCCGTGCCCCACCTGTCGCTAGAGCGTCCCCTCCCCCGGGAGACGCTCCACCCGACGACAGGCCCCGTGGCGCGTCCCCTGCCCCGTCGCAGCCCCGTGCCACCCCAGGCAGCTCCCGCTGATCCCCCTCGGTCCCGGCTCTCGCCGCAGGCCACCAACGATGAAGAGGAAGTCATGGCACGCATCTACGACGACGTCACGAAGCTCGTCGGCAACACGCCCCTCGTCCGCCTGAACAAGCTCACCGAGGGCCTCGGCGCCACGGTCGTGGGCAAGCTCGAGTTCTACAACCCCGCGAACTCGGTCAAGGACCGCATCGGCGTCGCGATCATCGACGCGGCCGAGGCCTCGGGCGAGCTCAAGCCGGGCGGCACCGTCGTCGAGGCGACCTCGGGCAACACGGGCATCGCCCTGGCCATGGTCGGCGCGGCACGCGGCTACGACATCGTCCTGACGATGCCCGAGACCATGTCCAAGGAGCGTCGCGCGCTGCTGCGCGCGTTCGGCGCCGAGCTCATCCTGACGCCGGGCTCCGAGGGCATGAAGGGCGCGGTCAACAAGGCCGACGAGATCGTGGCCGAGCGCGAGGGCGCCATCCTGGCCCGCCAGTTCGCCAACGAGGCCAACCCCGCGATCCACCGTGCCACGACGGCCGAGGAGATCTGGGCCGACACGGACGGCGAGGTCGACATCGTGGTCGCCGGCATCGGCACCGGTGGCACCATCACCGGGGTCGGTCAGGTCCTCAAGGAGCGCAAGCCGAGCGTCCAGATCGTCGCGGTCGAGCCCGAGGAGTCCGCGATCCTCAACGGCGGCGCCCCCGGCCCGCACAAGATCCAGGGCATCGGCGCGAACTTCGTCCCCGAGATCCTCGACACGAGCGTCTACGACGAGGTCATCGACATCAACGCCGAGACCGCGGTCGAGTACGCGCGTCGTGCCGCCAAGGAGGAGGGCCTGCTCGTGGGCATCTCGTCCGGCGCCGCGATCGCGGCCGCCCTGCGACTCGCGGAGCGTCCGGAGAACGCCGGCAAGCTCATCGTCGTGATCATCCCGTCGTTCGGCGAGCGCTACCTGACCTCCGTGCTGTACGCCGACCTGCTGGACTGATGAGACCTCCCAGTCCCCTGCGACGCTTCCTGAGAGTCCTCAGGGAGGACCTCGAGGCCGCTCGGCACCGCGATCCCGCGGCGCGGAACGGCTTCGAGGTCGCGCTCATCTACCCGGGCCTGCACGCGGTGTGGGCGTACCGCCTCACGCACCGCATGTGGCGCGAGCCCGCTCTGCGCCTGCCCGCCCGGATCATCGCCCAGGTCGCTCGGGCGGCGACCGGCGTGGAGATCCACCCGGGAGCCAAGATCGGGCGCCGTCTGTTCATCGACCACGGCATGGGCGTGGTCATCGGTGAGACCGCGGTCGTGGGGGACGACGTGCTGCTCTTCCACGGGTCGACCCTCGGCGGGCGCTCGATGAAGCGCGGCAAGCGGCACCCGACCCTGGGCGACCGCGTGGTCGTGGGGGCCGGCGCCAAGATCCTCGGTCCGGTCTGGGTCGGCGACGACGTCCAGGTCGGCGCCAACGCCGTGGTCGTCAAGGACGTGCCCGCGGGGTCGGTGGCCGTGGGGGTCCCGGCCCGCAACCGCGTCCCGGAGCCGGTCGTGCCGCCCGCCGAGCCGGCCGAGGACCCGTCGCTGCTCATCGAGTACGTGATCTGACGACCGACGGCCATCAGGCCGAGCACAGGAGGGGCGGCGCCACGCGCGCCGCCCCTCCTGTGCTGTCCGGGGCGACGGGCCACTCTGCCGCCTCGCCTCCGGGCGCTCCCGGCCGGACCACGACCCTCCGCAGGCCGACCGCCGTGGCGGGTACCCGGCGTCGGGCACGGTAGATTGAGCCGCGGTTCCTAGGACTCCCGGTTCTGGGAACCTCGCTCGACGCACGTCGAGCCCGCGGACCCGTCCGCACCTCAGCGCCGAGGAACACACGAGGAGAACGCCATGCGCATCGGCATCCACACCGGCTACTGGTCCGCCGGACCCCCGCCCGGCATCCAGGAGGCGATCGTCGCCGCGGACCGCCTGGGCGTCGACTCGGTCTGGACCGCCGAGGCCTACGGCTCGGACGCCTTCACGCCGCTCGCGTGGTGGGGCTCGCACACCTCGCGCATCCGGCTCGGGACCGCGGTCGCGCAGATGTCCGCCCGCACCCCCACCGCGACCGCGATGGCCGCACTGACGCTCGACCACCTCTCGGGCGGGCGTGCGATCCTCGGGCTCGGCGTCTCGGGCCCGCAGGTCGTCGAGGGCTGGTACGGCCAGCCCTACCCGCGTCCCCTGGCCCGCACGCGCGAGTACGTCGAGATCGTGCGCGACGTGATCTCACGCCAGGGCCCCGTCACCTACGACGGCCAGTTCTACCAGCTGCCCCTGACCGGCGAGGGCACCACGGGGCTCGGCAAGGCGCTGCGCTCGACCGTGCACCCGCTGCGCCCCGAGATCCCCATCCACCTCGCGGCCGAGGGCCCCAAGAACATCTCGCTCGCGGCCGAGATCGCGGACGGCTGGCTGCCCCTGTTCTACAGCCCGCGCATGGACCCCCTGTTCCGCGGCCTGCTCGACGAGGGCTTCGCCCGGCGCTCGGACGAGCGCTCCCCCGCCGCCGGCTTCGAGGTCTCGGCCACCGTCCCGGTCGTGGTGGCCGACGACGTCGAGCAGGCCGCCGACAAGGTGCGCCCCTTCATCGCGCTCTACGTGGGCGGCATGGGCGCCAAGGGCGCGAACTTCCACCGCGACGCGCTCGACCGCCTCGGCTACTCGGACGCGTGCGACGAGATCCAGGCGCACTACCTCGCGGGCCGCAAGGCCGAGGCCGTCGCGGCCGTCCCGACCGCCCTGGTCGAGGACGTCGCGCTCGTGGGGCCCGAGGCCAAGATCGCCCACGACCTCGAGGCGTGGCGCCGTACCGCGGTCACGACCCTCCTGGTCCAGGGGGACCCGACGGCGGTGCGCACCGTCGCGGGGCTGCTCGCCCGGGCCTAGGTCCCGCCTGAGTCCGGAGCCCCGTGCGCGGTACGCCAGGCGTCGCTCGCACGGGGCTCCGGACTCAGGAAGGCTGCTCGGGAAACCAGACCGCCCTGCGCAGGTCGACGCGCTCGCCGCTCGGCCGCAGGGGACACCCCTCGGCCCGCAGGTTCGCGAGCGCGGTCGTCAGGTGATGGGCCGGCGGGGATCCCGCAGCGTTGACCACGCGCCACCACGGCAGGTCCGCATCGCCGGGGCCGTCGCCGTCGGAGCGCGCGAGCACCTGGCCCACCTGGCGCGGGCCGCCCCGGCCCAGCGACTCCGCGACGATCTCCGCGACGAGGCCGTACGTCATGGCCCGCCCGCTCGGGATCGCCGCGACGAGAGCGAGCACCGCGTCCGCGTACTCCTGGCGGGCGTCGGCAGGGTCGGTCTCGTGGTCCACCGGGCGAGCGTACCCGGCGCTCCCCCCGACAATTCCCCTGGCACGCTCGCCCCGCACGCCCCGATGATGAGGGCATGACCACCCCCTCCCGCCGTCCCCTGCCCGCCGGCTACCGCATCGCGCCGCTCACCGAGGCCGACAAGCGCGCGCTCCTCGACGTGGACACGTGGGCCTTCCCCTCCGAGGTCGACCTCGACGAGCAGGTCGAGCTCCCGCTGCCCCTGACCTGGTCGCGGACGTTCGGCGTGGTGAGCGAGCACCAGGACGCCGACGCCGTCCCGCTCGACGGCGCGGTCCCGACCGTGAGCGAGCTCGCGGCCATGCACTCCTCGTACCCGTTCTCCCAGTTCCCGGTGCCGGGCGGGACGCTGCCGGTGAGCGGCCTGACCTGGGTGGGCGTGCATCCGCAGCACCGTCGCCGGGGCATCCTCAGCGCCATGATCGACGTCCACTTCGAGCAGGCCAGGGCCGCGGGCGAGCCGGTCTCGGCGCTCTTCGCGGCCGAGGCCCCGATCTACGGACGCTTCGGCTACGGGCAGGCCGCGCAGGACCTGCGCCTGACCATCCCCCGGGGTGCAGCCCTGCGCGACGTCGCGGGCGCCGACGAGCACACGGTCCGCATCGAGAAGGCCGACCGCGCGCGGCACGGGGAGCTCGTCGACACCCTGCACCGCGCTGCCGGGGCCGACCCGGGCGGTCACGGCACGGGGATCAACCGGCCCGGCTGGGTCACGCGCGAGACGCCCGAGCTGCAGGAGTCGTGGTGGTCGGACCCGGCCGTGTTCCGCCGGGGCCGCGAGTCCGAGCGCATCGTGGTCGTCGAGCGCGACGGCGAGCCCCGGGGCTACGCGACCTTCCGCCGCAAGGTCGCGTGGGAGACCACGGGCCCGCGCGGCACGGTCAGCACGGGCGAGGTCGTCGCGCTCGACGCCGCTGCCGCCCGGGCCCTGTGGGGCGTGCTGACGGACCTCGACCTCACGACCGAGATCGAGCCGTTCATGATCCCGGTCGACGACGCCATCACCCACCTCCTGGTCAACCCGCGCGCCGCGGCCGGGCGCGTGGCGGACAACCTGTGGGTCCGTGTGCTCGACGTCCCCGTGGCCCTCGCCGGGCGCCGGTACGCCGGGGACGTCGACGTCGTCCTGCACGTGAGCGACGAGCGCGTCCCGGACAACTCGGGCCACTGGCGGCTGCGCGCCACGGCGTTCGGCGAGGCGACGTGCGAGCGCACCGACGACCCGGCCGACCTGTCGCTCGACGTGCGCGAGCTGGGCTCGGTCTTCCTGGGCGGGGTGTCGCTCGCCGCGCTCGCGACGGCCGGGCTCGTCACCGAGCACCGGCCGGGCACGCTGGGAGCCGCCGCCGCGGCGTTCGGGTGGCCCGTGGCGCCCGTGTCGAGCTGGGTGTTCTGACCGACCCCACGTCGAGTGCATGGTTCGGCTACGACACGCCGGGCGTGTCGCAGCCGGATCATGCACTCGACGGCCAGGAGAGGACCGGCTCAGCGGTCGGCGAGGCCTCGGGTCACCGCTGGCACGTCGGGCACCAGTAGAGCTTGCGGCCCGCGAGGTCCTTCATGAGCACGGGCGTGCCGCACACCCGGCAGGGCAGCCCGTCGCGGTGGTAGACGTAGAACGCCTGGTCGGCGGGCACCGCCCCGGCCGATCCGTCGGTGTTCTGGCGCACCTGCTGACGAGTGGCCCCGGGGGCAGGTGCTGCGCGCGGGTGCGTGGCGCCGTCGGGCAGGCGGTCCTCCGGGCGGGTGGTGACGATCGCGCCCGTCGCGGCCCCCTCACGCATGAGGACGACCAGGTCCTCCCAGATCTCCCGCAGCGTCTCGGCGGGCACGTCGCGGCCCGCGGCGAGCGGGTCGCGACCCGCGCGGAAGAGCGCCTCGGCGCGGTAGATGTTGCCCACCCCCGCGACGACGTCCTGGTTCATGAGGAGCTGCCCCACGCTCGTGCGCGAGCGCCGCACGGCTGCCACGAAACGGTCGGGGCCACCCGCGGGGGGCGGGTCGTCGCGGATCGGGTCGGGTCCGAGCCGCGCCTCGACCGCGCGCACCTCGTCGGCGGACACGACCTCGCACGCCGTGGGACCGGTCAGGTCCGCGACCGCGTGGTCGCCGACCAGCCGCACGCGCACGGCCCCGCGGGGCGGCGGAGGGGTCCACCCGTCCTCGCCCTGGGGGGCGAGCGACGCGAGCGGGCCGGCGGGGATCGAGTCGCGCTCGCCGATGCGCTTGCGGGGCGCACCGATCGCGTGCACGACGGCGGAGCTCCCGTCTCCCGCGAACGTCCAGGCCCCGTAGAGGCCCAGGTGGACGCGAAGCCAGCGCAGCTCGTCGTCGGGCGGGACGGCGGGCGCACCGCCCGGACCCGGGCGTGCGGACGCGTCGGCGAAGCCCAGGAAGAGCTGCTTGCCCCAGGCGCGCGAGGCGACCAGACGTGATCCGTCGAGCAGCGCCGCGCCCGCCTCGAACCGGCCCTGCGGGCTCGAGACCGCCAGGACCTGGCCCGCGAAGAGCTCGCCGAACGTCCGCGCGAGGCGGTGGACGGTGTGGCCCTCAGGCACGGGTCGCGCCGTACAGCCCGCGCACGCGGGAAATCGCCGACAGCCCGCGCACGCCGGGCACGGAGAAGCCGGACCTCACGCCTGGTGGCGCGAAGCCTCGTAGGCGGCCAGCTGGTCGATGCGACGCTGGTGGCGCGCGTCGCCGCTGAACGGCTCGGCGAGGAACGCGTCGATGAACGACGTGGCCTCCTCGACCGTGTGCTGGCGCCCGCCGACCGAGATGACGTTGGCGTCGTTGTGCTGACGGGCCAGCTTCGCGGTGTCGAGGTTCCAGGCCAGGGCGGCGCGCACGCCGTCGACCTTGTTGGCGGCGATCTGCTCGCCGTTGCCCGAGCCGCCGATCACGACGCCGAGGCTCCCGGGCTCCGCGACGACGGCCTCGCCGGCCGCGATGCAGAACGACGGGTAGTCGTCGAGGGCGTCGTACTCGTGGGCGCCGTGGTCCACGACGTCGTGGCCCGAGCTCTTGAGGTGCGTGACGAGGTGAGCCTTGAGCTCGTACCCCGCGTGGTCCGCTGCAATGTGAACGCGCATGGCCCCCATCATCCCCGATGGACGCCCCGGATGCGTTCGCGCTCGCATAACCTGAGACGCATGACACAGACCACACCACACGTCGCGGGCCAGACGGCGGGCGCCGCAGGTGGCCCGACCTCCGGCATCGACCTGTCCGCGATCGACCCGGCCGTCCGCCCGCAGGACGACCTGTACCGGCACGTCAACGGCAGGTGGATCGAGTCCCACGAGATCCCCGCCGACCGCTCGATGGACGGCTCGTTCCGCGCGCTGCACGACCAGGCCGAGGAGCACGTCCGCGAGATCATCAAGGACGCCGCGGCCGCGGTCGAGGCCGGTGACGCCACGGGCGTCCAGGCCCAGATCGGCGCGCTCTTCGCGAGCTTCATGGACACCGGCACGATCGAGGCGCGCGGCGTCACCCCGCTCGCCCCGGACCTCGCGCTGCTCGCAGCCGCGACGACCCAGGCCGAGCTGACGGGCGCGCTCGGCGCGCTCCAGCGCACGGGTGGGGCCGGCGCGTTCGGGTTCTGGGTCGACAACGACGCCAAGGACCCCGAGCAGTACGTCGCGTACCTCTACCAGGGCGGCCTGGGCCTGCCCGACGAGGCGTACTACCGCGAGGAGCAGTACGCCGACGTGCGCGCCAAGTACGTCCCGCACGTCGCGCGCATGCTGACGCTCGCGGGCGTCACCGCGGACACGTGGGGCGCGACGCCCCAGGAGGCCGCCGAGCGCGTGCTCGCGCTCGAGACGCAGCTCGCGGCCCACCACTGGGACGTGGTGCGCGACCGCGACGCCGACCTCACGTACAACCCCATGACGCTGGGTGCGCTCGCCGGGTCCGCGCCGGGCTTCGACTGGCACGCGTGGGTCTTGGCCCTGGGGGCGCCCGAGGGCTCGCTCGACCACCTCGTGGTCCGCGAGCCGGGCTTCGCGACCGGGTTCGCCGAGCTGTGGCAGTCGGTGCCGCTCGAGGACTGGAAGCTGTGGGCCGTCTACCACCTGGTCTCGGCGCGCGCGCCGTACCTCACGGACGAGCTGGTCGAGGCGAACTTCGACTTCTACGGCCGTACGCTCTCCGGGGCGCAGGAGGTCCGCGAGCGCTGGAAGCGCGGTGTCTCGCTCGTCGAGGGCGCGCTGGGCGAGGCCGTGGGTGCGGTGTACGTCGAGCGGCACTTCCCGCCGGCCCACAAGGCCCGCATGGAGGAGCTGGTCGCCTACCTCGTCGCGGCCTACCGCGAGTCGATCCTGGGGCTCGACTGGATGACGGAGGAGACCAAGGTCAAGGCGCTCGCGAAGCTCGAGGCCTTCACACCCAAGATCGGGTATCCCGTCAAGTGGCGCGACTACTCGGCCCTCGTGGTCGAGGCCGACGACCTGCTGGGCAACGTGCGCCGCTCGAACGCGTTCGACCAGGACCGCGAGCTCGGCAAGATCGGCAAGCCGCTCGACCGCGACGAGTGGTTCATGACCCCGCAGACGGTCAACGCGTACTACAACCCGGGCATGAACGAGATCGTCTTCCCGGCCGCGATCCTCCAGCCTCCGTTCTTCGACCCCGAGGCCGAGGACGCGGTCAACTACGGCGGGATCGGGGCCGTGATCGGCCACGAGATCGGCCACGGTTTCGACGACCAGGGCTCCAAGTACGACGGCGACGGCCGCCTCGAGGACTGGTGGACGCCCGAGGACCGGGCCGAGTTCGAGATCCGCACCAAGGCGCTCATCGCCCAGTACGACGCGTTCCGCCCGGTCCAGCTGCCCGCGGACGGCCCGCACGTCAACGGCGCGCTGACGATCGGCGAGAACATCGGCGACCTGGGCGGGCTGTCGATCGCGCTCAAGGCGTACCGCATCGCGCTGGGCCGGCCGTTGTCGGAGGCGCCCGTGATCGACGGCCTCACGGGCATCGAGCGCGTGTTCCTCGGCTGGGCCCAGGTGTGGCAGTCGAAGGGTCGTGACGAGGAGGTCGTGCGCCGTCTCGCGACGGACCCGCACTCGCCCAACGAGTTCCGCTGCAACGGCGTGGTCCGCAACGTGGACGAGTTCTACGAGGCGTACGGCGTGACGGAGTCCGACGCGCTGTACCTCGCCCCGGAGGAGCGCGTCCGCATCTGGTGACCTCCCCTGACGGGCGCTGCCCCGGTCCCCGTCGGGGGACCGGGGCAGCGTGCGTCGCGGTGCCGGGGGCGTGCGTCCCGGCTGGTCCGGCCCGACGGCGCCGCTCGCCCGGGTGCGTCACGCACCCGGGCGGTCGGCGTCAGAAGGAGGACAGCCCAGCCTTGGCCACGTTGAACCCCTTGCCGGTCTCGCTGTCCGTGCAGCGCATGCCGGTCTTGGAGCTCGTGCACGTGTAGGTCCCGACCGTCTTGGTCTGGTCGTACTCGAGCACGGCCACGTCGTCGCCGGCCTTCTGCGGCTGGGCGGCGGCCGGGACGCACGGGATGTCGACCCCGTCCGCGGTGAGGGTCACGAGGTAGCCCGTGGTGCCCTTGCACCCCTCGACGGGTGCGGGCTGCGACGCCAGCTCGGCGATCCCGCACGAGATGCCCTGGTCACCGATCGTGCAGGTGATGTTCTTGCTGGGCGTCGTGACGGTCTCGCCCGTGACCGCGACCGGGGCGTCCTCGGCCGGGGCCTCGGGGGTCGCCGCGGGCGCCTCTGCGACCGTGCCCTGCCCCTCGGGCGTCGCCGGGTCCTCGCTGCCGCCCGCCAGGCTGATCGCGAACGCGATGACGATCGCGACGAGGACGACGTCGACCGCGATGAACGCGATCCAGCCGGGGCTGAGCCGACGGCCACCACCCGAGCCGCTGCCCTTCCCTGGGCCCTTCGGCCGTGCCGGGGGCTGCGCGGACCCTGCCGACTGCGCCTGCTCGGCGTAGGTCGGCTGGTAGGGCTGCGCGGCCGGCTGAGGTGCGTACGCCGGTTGCTGGGGAGCCTGCGCCGGCTGGTAGGCGACCTGGGCCTGGTAGGCGGCCTGCTGCGCGGCCGCCTGCTGAGCGGCTTGGCCCGAGCCTGGGGCGAACGCGGGCGGGGGCGGCTGGTACGCGGGCTGCTGCTCGTAGACCGGCTGGGCCGCGGGGGCGACGGGCTGCGCGGGCTGGTACGCCGTCGCCTGCTGGTCCTGGCCGTAGCCCGGCTGGGCCGGCGGCTGCTGGTAGGCCGGCGGCTGCGCAGCGGGCACGGGCGCCTGGTAGGCGGTCGCCTGACCGTCGCCGTACGACGGCTGCGCGGGCTGGTACGCCGTCGCCTGCTGGTCCTGGCCGTAGCCCGGCTGGGCCGGCGCCTGCTGGTAGGCCGGCGGCTGCGCAGCGGGCACGGGCGCCTGGTAGGCGGTCGCCTGACCGTCGCCGTACGACGGCTGCGCGGGCTGGTACGCCGTCGCCTGCTGGTCGGGCGACGGAGGGTTCGGGTACGTCACGGGCTGCTGCGCCGCCGGCTGGAAGGCCGGCGGGCGCCGAGCAGGCTCGGAGTGCGGGGGCGGCGGAGGCACGGGGGCGTTGCCGGACATCACAGCTCCTCAGGGGACTGGACCCCGCAGTTTCGGGGCAGAAGTACGCAGCATGGCACGACGATCCTGCGTCGGTCGAACCGCGCCCCTGTCCGATGAGTCCCCTATGCACCCCATGCGAGGTCGGCGTTCCGGCCGCCTGCCCCCTGCTCGGGGCGGGTCAGCGCACCTGCTCGTGAACGTGGACCCCGGTCCCAGGCCGCCAGGTCTCGGTCCGGACGCTCTCGCCGTCGACAGTCGTCAGCGCGACACGTGTGAGGTCGATCCAGAACAGCCGGAAGGACTCGTCCGGCGCCTCCGCCCCGGCCGCCCCGATGCGGAGCGCGTCGTCGGCCGAGGAGCCGCGGGCGGTGCCGTCGATCTTCACGTCCCCGCTGGTCATCGACCCGTCGCCCGGGTTGGAGTGCAGCACGAACCGCGGGTCGAGCCGCAGGTCCATCGACTTGCCCGAGCGCGACGCCGAGCCGATCCACGCCTCGTCCCCGGCGAAGCCGACCTCGGTGCCGCTGACCCGGGGCGAGCCGGTGAGCGTCCGCGTCGCGAGGACGTGCTGCGAGGTCGCCTCGAAGCGGGCGCGCACCCGCGCGGCGAGATCGGGGGCGTCGTCGACGAACTGCTTCCAGGAGGCCATGCCGCGATCCTTCCACGTCGGCCGAGGCGCCCGACCCGGAGGGACGACGACGGCGCGCCTCCGGCCCGGGCCGGGGACGCGCCGTCGGGCGGGCGGGTCCGTCAGTCGAAGACCGGGCCCTGCGTGCGCGTGCGCTTGAGCTCGAAGAATCCGGGCGTCGAGGCGACCAGGACGACCCCGTCCCACAGCCGTCCAGCGTCCTCGCCCTTGGGCGCGGGAGTCACGACCGGACCGAAGAACGCGACGTCGCCGAACGCGACGACGGGCGTCCCCACGTCCTCGCCCACGCGCGAGATGCCCTCGGCGTGCGAGGCGCGCAGCTCGGCGTCGTAGCGGTCGCTCGTCGCGTGCTCGGCGAGCGACGCGGGCAGGCCGACCTCGGCGAGCGCCTCGGCGATCACCGCGTCGAGGTCGCTGCGCCCACCGGGGTGCAGGCGCGTGCCGATCGCGTCGTAGAGCGGCTTGACGACCTCGTCGCCGTGCTCCTGCTGCGCCGCGATCACGACACGGACCGGACCCCAGCCGCGCTCCATCAGGTCCCGGTACTTCTCGGGCAGCTCGCGACCCTCGTTGAGGACCGACAGGCTCATGACGTGCCAGCGCACGCTCACGTCGCGGACCGTGGAGACCTCGTCCATCCACCGGCTCGTCATCCACGCCCAGGGACACAGGGGGTCGAACCAGAAGTCGGCGGTACGCACGGGGGCGTCGGTCTCGCGCAGGTCGTCAGCGATGTCCGACGTCGTCACAGCAGTCACGTGGTCAGGTCTCCTCGGTGGGTCGAAGGTCTCGCGAGGGCAGGACGGACCTGCTCCCCGAGCACTCAACGTCGCCCGTGCCCCGGTCATTCCTGCAGGCCAGGCATGCTGCGCAAAGTCCGCGACCGGCCGGTCGCCGCGTGGGAGAATCGTCGTGGCCTACCGGCCAGCCCGATCCGTACTGAGGAGATGTTGTGCCCGGAGAGAACCTCACCCGCGCCGAAGCCGCCGAGCGCGCTGGTGTCGTCACCGTCCGTTCCTACGAGGTCGCGCTCGACCTCACGACCGGACCCACGACGTTCGGCTCGACCACGGTGGTGCGGTTCGCCGCGACCCCCGGGGCGAGCACCTTCATCGACCTGATCGCACCGACG
Source organism: Oerskovia enterophila (assembly GCF_001692445.1). GTDB lineage: Bacteria > Actinomycetota > Actinomycetes > Actinomycetales > Cellulomonadaceae > Oerskovia > Oerskovia enterophila. The sequence continues at coordinate 40,185 of NZ_MAQA01000023.1, forward strand.
GTCCACGAGATCACCCTCAACGGTGAGGCTCTCGACGTCGCGCAGGTCTTCGCGGACTCCCGCATCCAGCTGTCGGGCCTTGCCGCCGAGAACGAGCTCCGCGTCGTCGCGGACGCCGCGTACACCAACTCGGGCGAGGGCCTGCACCGCTTCGTCGACCCGGTCGACGGCGAGGTCTACCTGTACAGCCAGTTCGAGGTCCCCGACTCGCGCCGCGTGTTCGCCGCGTTCGAGCAGCCCGACCTCAAGGCCACGTTCCAGTTCACGGTCACCGCGCCGTCCGCCTGGCAGGTCGTGTCGAACTCCCCCACGCCGGCGCCCGTCCCCGCGACCCACGCGACCGACTCCACGGTCGAGGCCTCGACCTGGGCGTTCGAGCCCACGCAGGTCATCTCGACCTACATCACCGCGATCGTGGCGGGCCCCTACGTGGTCGAGCGTTCCGAGCTCACGTCGTCGGACGGACGCGTGATCCCGCTCGGCGTGTTCGCACGCAAGTCCCTCGCGCCGCACCTGGACGCCGACTACATCTTCGAGAAGACCCGCCAGGGCTTCGCGTTCTTCGAGGAGAAGTTCGACTACCCGTACCCGTTCGCCAAGTACGACCAGCTCTTCGTGCCCGAGTTCAACGCCGGGGCCATGGAGAACGCGGGCGCCGTGACGTTCACCGAGACGTACGTCTTCCGCTCCAAGGTGACCGACGCGATCAAGGAACGCCGCGTCGTGACGATCCTGCACGAGCTCGCGCACATGTGGTTCGGCGACCTGGTCACCATGAAGTGGTGGAACGACCTGTGGCTCAACGAGTCCTTCGCCGAGTGGGCCTCGACGCTCGCGACCGCCGAGGCCACCGAGTGGCACGAGGCCTGGACGACGTTCGCGGCCATGGAGAAGTCCTGGGCGTACCGCCAGGACCAGCTGCCCTCGACGCACCCGATCGTCGCGACGATCAACGACCTCGAGGACGTGCAGGTCAACTTCGACGGCATCACCTACGCCAAGGGCGGCTCGGTCCTCAAGCAGCTCGTCGCCTGGGTCGGCATCGACGCGTTCATGGCCGGCGTGGCCCAGTACTTCACGAAGCACGAGTACAAGAACACCGAGCTGAGCGACCTGCTCACCGAGCTCGAGGCCACGAGCGGGCGCGAGCTCGGCTCGTGGTCGCGGCTGTGGCTCGAGACCGCGGGTGTCAACACCCTGCGCCCTGAGATCGAGCTCGACGCGCACCACCGCATCGTGTCGTTCTCGGTGCTCCAGGAGGCCCCGGCCGACTACCCGACGATCCGCCCGCACCGCCTCGCGATCGGCTTCTACAACGTGGTCGGCGGCAACCTGGTGCGCGAGCACCGCGTCGAGATCGACGTCGACGGCGTCCGCACCGAGGTCCCCGAGCTCGCAGGGCTCGACCGTCCGCAGCTCGTGCTGCTCAACGACGACGACCTGGCGTACGCCAAGATCCGTCTCGACGAGTCCTCGCTCGAGGTCGCGATCGAGCACCTCGCGGACATCACGGACCCGCTCGCCCGCTCGCTCGTGTGGGGCTCGGTCTGGGACGCGACGCGCGACGGCGAGACCCCGGCAGGCGAGTACGTGCGCCTGGTCCTCGGCAACATCGCCCGCGAGACCGAGTCCACGACGATCCGCACCACGCTCAACCAGCTCGCGCTCGCGGCGAAGTCCTACGTGACGCCGGGCAAGCAGGCCGCGACGCTCGCGGTCGTCGGCGACGAGCTGTGGCGCCTGGCCCAGTCGGCCCAGGCCGGCACCGACGCGCAGTTCCAGTTCGTGAAGTTCTTCGCGCACCTGGCCTCGACGCCGGCCCACGCCGACGCGCTGCGCGGGCTGCTCGACGGGGCGGTGACGCTCGAGGGCCTCGAGATCGACACCGACCTGCGCTGGGAGATCCTCGAGGGCCTCGTCCTCCTGGGCCGTGCGGACCAGGCCGAGGTCGACGCCGCGCTCGCCCAGGACCACACGGCCACGGGCCAGCAGTCGGCAGCACGTGCGACCGCGACGGCCCCGACGACCGACGCCAAGCTCGCCGCGTTCGCCTCGCTCGTGGACTCGGACGAGGCGCCCAACGCGATCGTGCGCGCCACGACGCAGGGGTTCCAGCACGTCAACGACCCGGCCGTGCTGGCCCCGCTCGTCGAGAAGTACTTCGCCTCGCTCACCACGCTGTGGGCCGAGCGGAGCTACCACATCGCCGAGACGCTCGTCGTGGGGCTCTACCCCGCGCCGCTCGCGAACGCCGAGCTGCGCGACGCGACCCAGGCCTGGCTCGACTCCCACACCGACGCGGCCCCAGCGCTGCGCCGTCTGGTCGTCGAGAACCTCGCAGGCGTCGAGCGGGCGCTCGCAGCGCAGGCTGCGGACGTCTGAGGCTGACGCACCGCTGACGACAGGACGCAGGGGTGGAGGGGAAGGTCCCTCCACCCCTGCGTCCGTCGTTTCCGGCGCCTGCACGAGGTAGCGGGATCACGTCGACGTAGAGGGCCGGAACCCTCTGTCTCGACGGCAGGCCTCTACCCCGGCGACAGGATCAGGACAGCGCCTCGCGCATGACCTTCGCGAGCGAGAGCAGCCGGGCGTTGTCGAACAGGTCCTCGAGCAGCACCACGTTGCCGGACGGGTCGCCCAGCGGCACCTTCCAGTTGGGGTACTCCTGGTCCGTGCCGGGCTGGTTCTGCGTGCGTCGCTCCCCCACGGCGTCCGCGAGCGAGACCCCGAGGAGTACCGCGGGCGACTGGGTGACCAGCACGTGCAGGGCCTCGACGAGCTCCCGTTCCGACGGGTCCTCGCCCACGAGCCCGCGCTCGACGAGCAGGCCGACCATCGTGTCGCGCTCCTCGCGCGCCTCACGGCGGACCACGTACGCGGGCTCGGTCAGCAGGCCGAGCCGTTCGCGCAGGTCCACGTGCTCGCCCGCGAGGTATCCGGCGGTCGGCGGCAGGTCGTGGGTCGTGATCGTGGCGAGCGCGAGCCGACGGTACGCCTCGGGAGGCAGCGGTCGCCCGCCCTCCCCCTTCTCGAACCACAGCACCGACGTGCCGAGGATGCCGCGCTCGGTCAGGTAGTCACGGACCCAGGGCTCGAACACCCCGAGATCCTCGCCGATCACGACCGCCCCGGCGCGCTGCGCCTCGAGGCACAGGATCCCGATCAGCGCCTCGTGGTCGTAGCGGACGTAGGCTCCCGCGTCGGCGCGCGCCGCTCCCGGGATCCACCAGAGCCGGAACAGCCCGATGATGTGGTCGACCCGGATAGCGCCCGCGTGCCGCAGCACGGTGCGCAGCAGGTCGCGGTACGGCGCGTAGCCGGCCTTGGCGAGCGCCTGCGGGTGCCACGGCGGCTGCGACCAGTTCTGGCCCTGCTGGTTGTACATGTCGGGCGGCGCGCCGACCGTCACGCCCCCGGCGAGCACGCCGCGGTGCGCCCACGCGTCCGCGCCGTGCGGGTGCACGCCCACCGCGAGGTCGTGCATGACGCCGATCGACATGCCGGCCTCGCGGGCCGTGCGCTGCGCGACCTCGAGCTGCTCGTCCGCGACCCACTGGAGCCAGCAGTAGAAGTCGACCTGGTCGTCGAGCTGCTCGCGCAGCGCCGCCACCCCGGGAGAGGACGGGTCGAGCGCGTACGGCGGCCAGTCCTGGTCACCGAAGTGGTCGGCGAGCGCGCACCACGTCGCGAAGTCCTCGAGCCCCTTGCCCTGCTCGGTGCGGAAGGCGTCGAGCGCCGCCTGCCGGGCCGTCGAGCGCGGCGCGGCGAACACGACCTCGAGCGCAGCCTTCTTGGCCTCCCACGCGGCGTCGCGGTCGATCGGCCCGGGGTCGGAGCTGAGGTCGCGGACGGGGTCGAAGGCCCACTCGACGAGCGACCTGTCGGCCGCCGTGAGGTAGCCCGTCTCGCGCACGTCCTCGACACGGATGTACAGCGGGTTGACGAAGCGCCTGCTCGTCGGCAGGTAGGGCGAGGGCGTCATGGGGGTTCGTGGCTCGGCCGCGGCCAGGGGGTTCACGAGCACGAAGTCCGCACCGGCCCGGTGCGCGCCGAGCCATGCGAGGTCGGCGAGGTCCGCCAGGTCCCCGACGCCCCACGAGGCGCGCGAGCGCACCGAGTAGAGCTGCGTCATGAGGCCCCAGGCGCGGCCTCCCGAGCGCAGGGGATCAGGGAGCTCCAGGCGCTGCGGCGTCACGACGAGCGTCGCGCGGGACTGCGTGCCGTCGCTCGTCGCGTGGATCTCGTGCCACCCCAGGGGCAGGTCCTCGGGGACGGCGAAGGTCGCCCGGCCCACGGCGCGCCCGTCGACCGTGCGGGGCTCGACGTAGTCGTCGACCTGCGGCAGGTCGCGCCGTTCGCGCACTGCGGGGGCCGTCGACCGGTAGCCCGGCGCCTCGGGAGGCTCGAGCTCGACCCACACCTCGACCTGCGCACCGTCCGTGACGTGCACGGGGAAGCGCGCGCCGACGCCCTGCCGGACGACGACCGTGGGCGGCAGCATCTGGCGCCACGTGTCGTCCTCGGAGTGCTCGAGGCTCACGGCGACCTTCTCGGGGGACGAGGCGGGCACCCCGAGCGCCTCGAGCACCGCGACGAGCGTCTGTGCGCTCACGGGGCGACGTTCCCCGTCGAACCCCCAGAAGTCGGGCGCCACTCCGTGGACCGCGGCCAGCTGGACCAGCGGTTCGGGCACGTCGGCCGTGACATGTTGGAGAGCGCTCACGAGGCGATCCTGCCAGAGCACGACCCGCTCGGCAGACCTTCGGCCCGGCGCGGCGTCGCGCCGGCCGCCGGACCAGCCGCCGGACCACGCCCGTCTCGCCCGTCGCAGGTCCCTCACGGCGTCTGCGCAGACCCCGCCCATGCTCTCCTGGTGAGGCTCGTCACGCGGGGTGCGCGACGCCGTCGGGCGCCCTGCGAGGACCGGTAGCCTGCCGGGATGGCATCACCGACCCCGACCCCCCTCGACGACGTCACTGACAAGTTCCAAGAGCAGGCCAACGTCTGGCTCGAGTGGTTCCTCGGTGCTCCCCTCCGGATCATCCTCATCATCGCGATCGGCTCGATCGCGCTCGCCGTGGTCCGGCGCATCATCGGCAACGTCACCGAGCACATCGCGGACGGCACCCCGATCACCGAGCGGCGCGGCATGAAGGGCCTCAAGGGCCTCTCCGAGTCGCCCATGGGCACCATCCTGGTGCGCGCCAACCCGCTCGCGAGCGCCCGCCGCGCTCAGCGGGCCCGGACGATCGGGTCGGTCCTGCGCTCGACCGCCAACATCCTGGTCGGGACGACCATCGTGCTCATGGTCCTCACCGAGCTCGGCATGAACATCGCGCCGTTCCTCGCCTCGGCGGGGATCGTAGGCGTCGCGCTCGGGTTCGGCGCCCAGAGCCTCGTCAAGGACTTCCTGTCCGGCACGTTCATGCTGCTCGAGGACCAGTACGGCGTGGGCGACTCGGTCGACTTCGGGGTCGTGTCCGGGACGGTCGAGGAGGTCGCGCTGCGCGTGACCAAGGTCCGCGACGGCGACGGCACCCTCTGGTACATCCGCAACGGTGAGATCCTGCGCACGGGCAACAAGTCGCAGGAGTGGGGCCGCGCCTCGGCCGAGGTCCACGTCGCCTACTTCGCGGACCTCGACGAGGTCCAGCGGTGCCTGCGCGAGGCGGGCGCGGAGGTCGCCGCCGACCCCGTCCTGGGGACCTATCTCCTGGAGGAGCCGACCGTGTCCGGCATCGAGTCCATGAGCCCCGAGGAGCTCGTGCTCAAGGTCAGCGTCAAGACGCAGGCCTCGATGCAGGGCGAGATCTCCCGGGCGCTGCGCAAGGCGGTCCGCGAGCGCCTCGCCGCGGCGCACGTCCCGATGGCCGGGGCCGAGGAGCCCTCGACGACCGAGGCGGCCCCCGCGGACCACCTGATCGTCCCGGTCCACGGGACGCCGCCCGCCCAGGTGTCGGCTCCCGCGACCACGCCCCACGACGCGGCGCGTGCGGACGCCCCGCGCGAGGCGAACCAGGGCTCGCCGATGGCCGAGCGGTAGCCGGAAGCCGGTTGCTGGGCAGCGAGCCTCAGGACCAGGTCAGGACGGGCTCGCCCGCCGCGACCTTCGTCCCGGGCGTGACGAGCAGCGTGAGCAGCCCGGGGTCCCCCTGGAGCGCGACCACCGGGCACACCGTGGACAGCCCGAGCGAGGCCACCCGCGCGGGCTCCCAGGTGATGAGCGTCGCGCCCGCGACGACCCGTTCGCCCGCCTCGACGTGGAGCCGGAAGCCCTCGCCGCCGAGCCGGACGGTGTCGATGCCGAGATGCACGAGGACCGTGCGTCCGTCACCGGTCTCGAGCGCGAACGCGTGCGGGAACAGGGACCCGACGACCCCCTCGACCGGCGACACGACCGCCGAGACCCCGGTCTCGTCCGCGCGGGGTTCGATCGCCAGCCCGGGGCCCACGAACTCCTGGGAGAAGACCGGGTCAGGGACGTCCGCCAGCGCGACGACCGTCCCGGACAGCGGCGCGGCGACCACGAGGCCCGGCCCGTCGTCCGGCGAGCCGGGCCCCGTGGGCCGTGCGTCCTGTCCGCTGCGGGGCATCTGCTCGCGTCAGCGCAGGGTGTCGAGCTCGGCGGCGAGGTTGTCGGCCTCCGGGCCGACGATCACCTGGATGATCCGCCCCGAACGCACCACACCGAACGCCCCGGTGGCCTTGAGCCGCGCCTCGTCCACGAGCGTCGGGTTGGTCACCTCGACACGCAGCCGGGTGATGCAGGGTTCGAGGTCGACGACGTTCTGCTGTCCGCCGAGCGCCTCGAGGATCTGCTGTGCCTTGCTCATGTACGAACTCCTGACTCCTGTGCTGCGGGCGCCGTTGCCTGTGCGAAGGACTGCGAACAGGCCTCTTTCCTCCACCCTAGTCTCAGTCCGTGCCCGGGGGGCGTGAGGCGTGCGGGCGATTTCTCGGCGTCCTCGCACGCCCGACGGCGCCGCTCGCCTCGTGCGCGGCGGTCACCGCCCGCTTGGCGGTCCGTGTGCGGCTGGGGAACACTGCGGGAGAGGACACCGGCCGACCGCCGGACCCGACCAAGACCCTGGAGGACGACGTGGCCAGCGAGGTACAGCGGACCATCACCGGTATCGGGGTGTGCCCCGGCAAGGTCGTGGGACCGGTCGTCTTCCTGCCCGAACCGCTCGCGGAGCCCTCGCCCGGGCTCCGGTTGCGCCCCACCGCGGACCTGCAGGCCGAGGCCGACCGCATCCCGGTGGCCGCCGCTCAGGTCCAGGCGGACCTCGAGCGGGCCGCGGCGAGCGCGACGGGCGACACGCGCGACGTCCTCGAGGCCACGGCTGCCATGGCGGCCGACCCGACGCTCGCGGCCGACGCCGCGCGCCGCGTCATCGACGAGCACCTGATCGCCGAACGAGCCGTCTGGGAGGCCGCCGAGTCCGTCGCCCAGCAGTTCGAGGCCCTGGGCGGATACTTCGCCGAGCGCGCGCGCGACATCGCCGACGTCCGCGACCGGATCGTCGCGGCGCTCTCGGGCAGGCCTGCCCCCGGCGTACCCGACCACCCCGAGCCGTTCGTGCTGGTCGCGCTCGACCTGGCCCCCTCGGTGACCGCGAGCCTCGACCCCGCCCGGGTCCTCGCGATCGTGACCGACGGCGCCGGACCGACCTCGCACACCGCGATCGTCGCGAACGCCATGGGTATCCCCGCGGTCGTCGCCGCGACGGGCGCGAGCGAGGCGCTCGCCGCCGGCGACACGGTCCTCGTGGACGGGTCCGCGGGCACGGTGCTCGTGCACCCCACCGACCAGCAGGTCGCCACGGCCCGGGCTCTGGCGGCGACCGTCCGCACGTTCTCGGGCGAGGGGCGCACGGCCGACGGCCACCGCGTCCAGCTCCTGGCCAACATCGGCGACCCTGCGGGAGCCGAGCCCGCCGCGGCGGCCGGAGCCGAGGGAGTGGGACTGTTCCGCTCCGAGTTCTGCTTCCTCGACCGCGAGCAGCCGCCCACGACCGAGGAGCAGGTCTCGGCGTACCGCACGGTCTTCCACGCGTTCGCCGGGCGCAAGGTCGTGATCCGCACGCTCGACTCGGGGGCCGACAAGCCGTTGCACTTCCTGTCGGTCGACGACGAGGAGAACCCCGCGCTCGGTGTGCGCGGCCTGCGCACGGCCGAGAAGTGGCCCGAGCTCCTCGAGCAGCAGCTCGAGGCCATCGCGATCGCCGCCGCGGCCGAGGAGGCCGAGGTCTGGGTCATGGCCCCCATGGTCTCGACCGTCGCCGAGACCGAGTGGTTCGTCGCGCGCTGCGCGGCGCACGGCCTCGAGACCGCGGGCGTCATGATCGAGGTCCCGAGCGCGGCCCTGCTGGCCGGCCCCATCCTCGCGCGAGCGCACTTCGCATCGATCGGCACCAACGACCTGACGCAGTACACCATGGCGGCCGACCGTCTCCTGGGGTCGCTCGCCGAGCTCTCCGACCCGTGGCAGCCCGCGGTGCTCCAGCTCGTCGCCGCCACCTGTCGCGGTGGGGACCTGCAGGGACGGCCCGTCGGCGTGTGCGGCGAGGCGGCCTCGAACCCCGTGCTCGCGGCCGTGCTCGTCGGGCTCGGGGTGTCCTCGTTGTCCATGACCGCGCGGGCGATCCCGGACGTCGCCGCGCTGCTCGGCGCGGTCACGATCGGCCGGTGCCGTGAGGTCGCCCAGCTCGCGCTCGCCGCCGAGAGCGCGGCCGAGGCGCGCGCCGTCGTGCGGGCTGCCCTGCCCCAGCTCGACGAGCTGGGGCTGTGAGGTGCACGGGAGCGGCGAGCGTCACGTCGTGACGGCACCCCCGGGCGTGACGCCGGGTGGGATGATGGCGGCGTGACCAGCGATCCTGTTCCCCACCCCGGCGCCTCGCCCGCGCCGCTCCCCGTGAGCGCCGCCGCCCCGCGGCTGCGCGAGTCGCTCGCCTCGACCGGCTCGTTCTACGACGAGATCGGCGGGCACGAGACCTTCGTGAAGCTCGTCGACGTCTTCTACGCGGGCGTCGCGGCGGACCCGGTGCTCAAGCCCATGTACCCCGAGGAGGACCTCGGCCCGGCCAAGGTCCGGCTGACGACGTTCCTCGAGCAGTACTGGGGCGGGCCCACCACGTACTCCGAGCAGCGCGGGCACCCGCGCCTGCGCATGCGCCACGCGCCGTACAAGGTGAACCCCGACGCGAGGGACCGCTGGCTCGCCCACATGCGCGCCGGCGTCGACTCCCTGGACCTCGCGCCGCTGCACGAGGCCACGCTCTGGGACTACCTGGAGCGTGCCGCCCACTCGCTGATCAACACCTTCGAGGAGTGACGTGACCGACGTGACGGCCCCCCGCGCCGACCAGTCCGAGCAACGCGACCAGACCCAGCCCCTGCGTACCAAGGTCACGGCCGACGAGCTCGCCCGTGACCCGCTGGGCAACCTGCTGCGCGCTCTCCAGCTCGAGGAGAAGCCGGCCGACGACTCGCGCTCGGACGGCGCCGACGTGCGCTTCGGCGGGCTGAGCGTCGACCAGCCCAACGCCCGGATCTACGGCGGCCAGGTGCTCGCCCAGGCGCTCATGGCCGCAGGCCTGACCGTCGAGGGCGACCGCCGTCCCCACTCGATGCACGGCTACTTCCTGCGCGCGGGCGACCTCGACGCCCCCATCGAGTTCGCGGTCGAGAAGCTGCGCGACGGCCGCTCGTTCAGCGCGCGCCGCACCCACGCGGTGCAGCACGGCAAGCCGATCCTGTCGATGATCGCCTCGTTCCAGGAGGAGCAGGACGGCGTCGAGCACACCTCGCCCATGCCTGAGGCCCCGGACCCCGAGACGCTCCCGTCGGCGTTCGACGAGCTCGGCAAGATCCCGCACCCCGCGGCACGTTCGCGCTCGCACGAGGCCGCGTTCGACCTGCGGCACGTGGGCGGCTCGCTCTACCTGGGGCCCGGCGCCGAGCGCACCGACCAGCAGATGGTGTGGATGAAGGCGCGCGGCCCCGTCGAGGGCGACCAGCTCCTGCACCGCGCCCTCATGGCGTACGCGTGCGACCAGATCATGCTCGAGCCCGTGCTGCGCAAGACGGGGTCGAGCTGGGTCACGCCCGGGGCGTCGATCGCGAGCCTCGACCATGCGATGTGGTGGCACCGTGACGCACGCGTCGACGAGTGGCTGCTCTACGTCCAGTCCTCGCCCAGCGCGCAGGGCGGGCGCGGCCTCGGCGCCGCCCGGGTCTTCACGCGCGACGGGACGCTCGTGGCGAGCATCGCGCAGGAGGGCATGCTGCGGCTGCCGGTCTGACGGGCGAGCCGCCGGGACGCGGTGCAGGATGACCGGATGGTCCGCCTGCGCCGTGTCTCGGTCTCCTCGCCCGGGTACGGCCGACGCCGCCACGGGAAGGGCTTCTCGTACCTCGACGTCGACGGCTCCCGGCTGACCGACCGGGACGAGGTCGCGCGCTGCACGCGCCTGGTCGTCCCGCCCGCGTGGACCGACGTCTGGATCTGCCGCTACGCGAACGGGCACGTCCAGGCGTTCGGGTACGACGACGCGGGGCGTGGCCAGTACCTGTACCACGACCAGTGGCGCGAGCGCAGGGCCCGCCGCAAGTTCGACCACGTCCTCGCGGTCGGTGCCCGGCTTCCCGCCGCACGCCGGCGCGTCGCCAAGGACCTCGCGCTCGACGGGATACCGCGGGACAAGGTCCTCGCGCTCGCGTTCCGGCTCCTGGACCTCGCGTACTTCCGGGCCGGCAGCGAGGCGTACGCGAAGCAGAACGGCAGCTACGGGCTCGCGACGCTGCTCACCGAGCACGTGCGCGTGCGGCGCGACGGCTCGGTCCACTTCCGCTATCCCGCGAAGTCGGGCCAGGTGCGCGACGTCGTCGTCGAGGACGAGCGCGTCCGCGAGGTCGTCACGACGCTCGTGCGGCGCCGCGGGGCCGCCGAGCTGCTCGCCTGGCGCGAGGAGACGCCCGACGGCGTGGTCTGGCACGACGTCACGAGCACCGACGTGACCGGGTACCTCAAGGACCGCCTGGGCGAGGACGCGACCGCGAAGGACTTCCGGACCTGGCACGCGAGCGTCCTCGCGGCCCGCGCCCTGGCAGAGGCAGGCGACCCACCCCGCTCGGCCCGCGCTCGACGGGCCGTGGTCGCGAGCGTGGTCCGGGACGTCGCCGACGAGCTCGGCAACACCCCGGCCGTCGCACGGTCGTCGTACGTCGACCCGCGTCTGATCGACCTCTGGGAGGCCGGGCGGACCATCGCGCCGCTCCTGGGCAAGCGCCGGAGCCAGGCCGCGGTGGAGCGTGCGGTGCTGGACCTGCTGGGCTGACCCGCGGGTCGCGAGCGGCCGCGCCCCGGGTCACCATGGGGAGCATCATGACTCCAGCCGACGACGCCGCTCCCCCGCCGACCGCGACCGCCCCTGCCGACCTGCCGACCGAGGGCTCCGCGCCGGCCCCCCTGACCGTCGCCGTCACGGGCGTCACGGGGTACGTCGGTGGCCGCCTGGTCCCCGAGCTCCTGGATGCCGGGCACCACGTCCGGGCGCTCGCCCGGCGGCCCGAGCGGCTGTCCGGACGCGACTGGGCGCAGCACGTCGACCTCGTGCAGGCCGACGCGTCGGACCTCGACCAGATCCGCGACGCGCTCCGAGGGGCCGACGTCGCGTACTACCTCATCCACTCCCTCGGCACGGGCAGCTCGTTCGCGGCCCGCGACCGGCGCACCGCGCTGACCTTCGCGCAGGCCGCCCGTGAGGCGGGCGTGGGCCGGATCGTCTACCTGGGCGGCCTGTTCCCCGACGTCGACGACGCCGAGCTGTCCCCGCACCTGGCCTCGCGCAAGGAGGTCGGGGAGATCCTCCTCGCCTCCGGGGTCCCGACGACGGTGCTCCAGGCCGCGGTGATCCTCGGCTCGGGCTCGGCCTCGTTCGAGATGATGCGCTACCTGACCGAACGGCTGCCCGCGATGACGACGCCGCGCTGGGTCGACAACCGCATCCAGCCGATCGCGATCCGTGACGTGCTGCGCTACCTGGTCGGCAGCGCCACCATGCCCGCGGCCGTCTCGCGTGCGTTCGACATCGGCGGTCCGGACGTCCTGACCTACCGGCAGATGATGCAGGGCTACGCCCAGGTCGCCGGGCTCCCCCGTCGGCTGATCGTGAGCGTCCCGGTCCTGACCCCGCGGCTGTCGAGCCACTGGGTGGGCCTCGTGACCCCCGTCCCCGCGAGCATCGCGCGACCGCTCGTCGAGTCGCTCGTCCACGAGGTCGTGTGCGACGAGCACGACATCGCGCGGTACGTCCCGGACCCTCCCGGCGGGCTGATCGGCTTCCGGCGCGCGGTCGAGCTCGCGCTCGAGCGCATCCACGACGGCGAGGTGACCACGCGCTGGTCGTCGGCCGCGGTCGAGGGCGCGCCGAGCGACCCGCTGCCCTCGGACCCCGACTGGGCGGGCGGCTCGCTCTACGTCGACGAGCGGCGCCGCGTGGTCGACGCCCCGCCCGACGTCCTCTGGAAGGTCGTCGAGTCGATCGGGGGGCAGGGCGGCTGGTACTCGTGGTCGCTCGCGTGGCGGGTCCGCGGGCTCATGGACCGGTTGTCCGGAGGGCCGGGCCTGCGCCGAGGGCGCCGGGACGAGAACACGCTCGTGGTCGACGACGTCCTGGACTTCTGGCGCGTCGAGGCGATCGAGCCGGGGCGCCGTCTGCTGCTGCGCGCCGAGATGCGGCTCCCCGGCCTGGCATGGCTCGAGCTGCGCGTGGACGAGGCGGCCGAGGAGGTCACGGGGCCTGACGACGTCGGCCCCGCCCCCGAGGACGCGTCCGGCCCGGGCCGGACGTACTTCGCGCAGCGCGCGCTCTTCCACCCGCACGGGCTCGCGGGCCAAGCCTACTGGTGGTCCGTCAAGCCGTTCCACGGCGTGGTGTTCGGAGGCATGCAGAAGAACATCGCCGAAGCCGCGGAACGGGCAGCCGCCGCGACGCGCACGGCCGACCGGGCCGTCACTCCTCCGCGGTGAGCATCCGGTCCACGAGCGCGAACGCGGTCTCGCTCACGACCATGCCCGCGAGGGTCACGTCCGTGAGGTCCGCATAGTCCTCGATGAGCTCGCGGATGTCCTCGTCGAGCACGCCAGGCCGGTGGACCGCTCCGCGCGCCGGGACGGCCCCCGAGACGAGGTCGAACGCGAGCGAGGCGATCGCCGCGAGCAGGGGGTCGTCCGAGGCGATGAGCCGGGCGATCGCGGCCCGTCCGGCGAACGAGGTCGCCTCGCCCGTGACGGCCTGGACCGCGAGCAGAGCGACCTGCAGCGTGCGCGGCCCACCGAGGAACGCGGCGTCCAGGCCGGGCAGCAGCTCCTGCGCGGCGAGCAGGACCTCGAGCTGGAGGTCGACCTGCTCGGCGGGCTCGCCGGGCAGGTGCGCGGCCCCCATGGTCAGCAGCAGGAGCGCGACGCCGCTGCGGACCTCCTCAGCCAGCCCCTCGTCGCGCACGACCGCGGCCAGCACGCGCAGCGCGGGCAGCGACGCCTCGTAGAGGGCGCCGTCGTGGTTGACGACCTGCCACAGCAGGTCGAGCGCCTCGTCGCGCTCGGGTCCCTCGGGCCCGACGACGGCGCGCACCAGGGCAGGGAACGCGTCGGCCGGGCCGAACGCCCCCTGGAGCCCCTGCCAGTCCACGGCGCCGAGCTCCGCCTCGACCTCGGAGACGTGAGGGATCACCCGCTGGTCGGCAGGCACTGCGGGCGCGGCGATCTCGGGTTCGACGGTCTCGCGTTCGGCGGTGACGGCCTCGGCCTCGCCGACGACCTCTACGGTGTCCACGCGCGCATCATGACATCTACCGGGGACATCCGTCACCGTCGGGTTCGTCACCACCCCTCTGAGCATCTCGTCAACGCCCCCTGCGCCGGAACTCCAGAGGGTCCTCGACGAACGGCTGCCAGGCCGCGCGCTCGACGTCGGTGATGCGCCGCGGGGCCCCCGTCGACGCGTCGACGACCACGATCGTCGTCGCGGCCTTGGCATAAGGGCGGCTCCCGATCGAGGGCCCGGTGCGCCCCGAGGGCTCGGGCCACTCGGTGTGCACCTCGTAGCAGACCTCGAGGCTCGCCCCGCCCAGGTGCCCGAGCCACATCTCGACGCGCACGGGGCTGCGCGTGAAGCCCAGCGGCCGCAGGTACTCGATCTCCTGGCGGGCGACGAGCGTGTGCGAGGTCGCGTGCGGGCCCGTGTCGAGCACGGCCGTGGGCCAGCTCTCCTCGACCGTGGCCTCGGGATGACGCCAGAAGGCCGTGATGCGGGCGTCCTCGAGGAGCCGGAGCATCTCGACGTTGTTGACGTGCTGGTAGGCGTCGAGGTCGGACCAACGCAGGGCGACGGGGACGTGCAGGCGGGTCATGGAAGTCCTTTCTTCGATTCCGCAGGGCCTCGCACCACGTCGCGGCCGACGGCTCGGGACGTGGGGGCACCCGGGCCACCCTACGCCCGCCTCACCCCGCCGCGATATGGGCAGCCACGCGGCACGTGGTCAGGGCCGACAGCTCCTCGGCCACGGGCAGGCGCACCTGGCCGTCCGCGACCCGTCCGATGCTCTCCCGCAGCCTGCGCCGGGCGCGCGCGGCCCGCCGTCGGGCACCCAGCGCCCCCGCCAGGCGCGAGACGAGCGCCACGACCAGCCCGACCAGCGCCCCGCCCACGACCATGAGCGTCGGCCACGGGAAGCCGCGCCAGGTCGGCGTCTCGGGGGCAGGCAGCTGGAGGTACGCCAGGACCGCGAGCACACCGAGCCACACCAGCCCCGCCACCAGCACGCCCAGCACGACCCACTGGACGAAGCTCACCACGCCCCACCAGAGGGGGCGCCGCGTGGCCTCGAGCTCGGTGCCGGCCACGGCGAGGTCGAGCGCGTCGTCCAGACCGTCGGTGCTCGCCGTGACCCGGGCCCGCGCGGCGAGCACCCAGTCCTCGGGCGCGCCCGTCGTCATGGTGCCGACGTACTCGCGGACCGCGACGTGGGCGCGGGCAGCGAGCGTGGGCGAGGCGGGCGGGAGCGAGGTGCGCGCGAGCTCGGGCCGGTCCGTGCCGCGCGTCAGGCCGAGCCTGCGCAGCGGGTCCACGCGCAGCCGCCCGATCCAGCGCGTGGGGGGCCAGCCGGTCGCGGCCCGGGCGCGCCGGTTCGCCGACCCCCGCACGGCGTCCACGACCGTGGGCACCCCGGCCGCCGCCTCGAGCGCGTCGACGAGCCGCTCGCGCGCGGCCTTCTGCGAACGGTCGGGGACCTTGTCGCCGCACGCGTCCGCGATCCGCGCCGCGACCGTGCGCAGGTCCGCGACCATGCGTGCGACGGCCGCCTCGCGCCGCGCCGCGGCCTGGTCCAGGAGGGCGTCGAGCTCGTCGATCCCCTGGCCCGTGGTCGCCGAGACGCCCAGCACGCGGGCCGCCGCGAGCCCGTCCTCGGCCACGAGGCGACGCAGGTCCGCGAGGCACGCGGTCGCCTCCTCGGGGGTCAGCCGGTCGATCTGGTTGAGCACGACCACGACGACGTCGCCGTGCCCCGCGAGCGGGCGCAGGTAGCGCTCGTGCAGCGCCGCGTCGGCGTACTTCTGCGGGTCCACGACCCACACCAGCAGGTCGACCCGCTCGACGAGCCGCTCGGCGATCGCCCGGTGCTCGGTCTCGACCGAGTCGTGGTCGGGCAGGTCGAGCAGCACGAGGCCCCGGGTGTCCACGGTCGCACGGTCGGCGGCGTGGTGCCGGTCCCCGACCTCGAGCCAGCTCAGGAGCGGGTCCGCGCCCGGGCCCCAGACGACCGCCATGGGGCGCGACGTCGTCGGGCGCGTGATGCCCGGGCGCGCGAGCGGCGCCCGGGCGATCGCGTTGAACAGCGACGACTTGCCCGACCCGGTCGAGCCCGCGAGCGCAACGACCGTGTGCTCGGCCGACAGCGCGCTGCGCGTGGCCGTGCGCTCCAGGACCGCCCGGGCGTCGTCGAGGAGCGGGGCGGGCAGGCGCCCCTCGCCCGCGGAGACCGCGGTCTCGAGCGCGGCGACCCGGTCGGCGAGGTCGAGGCGGGCCATCAGCGCCCGTCCCCGGGTTCGTCGGTCGAGGGCTCCTCGGTCGTGTCGGCCGGGCGCGCGCCGAACAGGCGTCGCCAGAAGCCGGGGCGCTCGGTGCCCGGCGCCTCGTCCGCGGGGGCGTCGGGGGTCTGCGGGTCGCGCGCGTGCGCGCCGCGCAGGGCCCCCGCCTGCCCGACGACGGAGCCCGGGTCCTGCGCGCCGGTCACGTCCGCGGCACGGGCCTTCTGCTCGCGCCGCGCGGCCCGGCGCACCTCCTCGGCCGCGGCCCGCAGCGGGGCACCGGTCGCGTCCCCCGTGCCGAGCGCGTCGAGCTGGGACGTGAAGCGTCGGGCCTCGCCGTCGAGCACGGCCCCGACGCGGGCCGAGAGACGGTCCTGGGCCGTGCGCGTGAGCCGGCGCACGGCGTCGTCGCCGAACACGGCCTCGAGGAGCTTCTGGGCGAGCACCGCCGTGCCCCCCGCGATGCCGAGCTCGGCCCCGGTGATCCCGCCCGTCGACGCGAAGACCAGGACCATGAGCGAGACGCCCAGCCCGTTGAGCCCGAACGACAGGGCGCGGGCCGTGCCCCGCTTGGCCGCGGCCTGCTCGCTCACGAGCGCGAGGACGTCCGCCTGCCAGCCCCGGATCTCCTCGGCGACCCGCGTGCGCAGCGTGCCCGACGCGCGGGACAGGTCCAGCCCGTCGAGCAGTGCGGCCCCCGAGGGGTCGGCACGCCATGCGCGGTAGCTGCGCTCGGCGGCCTCCTCGGCAGCGTCGAGCACGACCGACTCCAGCCCGTGCGTGATGGCCTCCTCGACCTCGGGGACCTTGCGCCCCTTGCCGCGGAAGAAGCCGCTGACCGCGTCACGGACCGAGCCGACCTTCTGCTCGACGGCGCGGAAGAACTCGCCCGTCCCGACGAAGTCCTGCCAGCGAGAGAGCACCTCGCCGCGCAGCATGGTGCCGTCGCTCGTCGCGGCGAGGATCGTCCGACGCGCGTCCTCGTACGCAGCGCCGACGGCCGCGCGCAGGTGTCCGTCGGCCTCGTGCTGCGCGTCGACCGCGCCCGCGAGGTCGGTCGCGCGGCGCACCAGGTCGTCGACCACGCCGTCGCGCGTCGCGTCGATCACGGCCGAGCGCGCGCCCGCGTCACCACCGAGGGCCGTGAGCCAGCGCGAGATCTCCCCCACCGCGGTCTCGGGGAGGAGCCCGTCGACGAGCTGCGCCTCGGGCACCAGGAAGATCGGCGCGTGCCCGAGCCCGTTCTCGGAGGCCAGGCGGTGCAGGTCCGCACCCACGGCCTCGGCGCCGGGGTCGACCCGGTCGAGCACGAGGGCCACCTGGGCGCGGCGGCGGGCGGCCTCGTGGAGCAGGTCCCACGGCACGGCGTCGGCGTAGCGCGCGGCCGTCGTGACGAAGAGCCAGAGGTCCGCAGCACCGAGGAGCTGTGCCGCGAGCTCGCGGTTCTCGACCACGACCGAGTCGACGTCCGGTGCATCGAGGAGCGCGAGGCCCTGCGGCAGGACCTCGGACGCGACCAGGCGCACCGCGCGGTGCGACGACGCGCCGTCGGTGTGGTCGACCGCACCGGTCACGCGCGCGAGCCCGGGCAGGATGCGGTCGGTGCTGAACCAGCGCCCGTCCAGGGGATGGTGCACCAGCACGGGCGACCGCGTCGTGGGACGCAGCACCCCGGGCGTCGTGACCTTCTCCCCCAGGACCGAGTTCACGAGCGTGGACTTCCCCGCTCCCGTCGAGCCGCCCACGACCACGAGCAGCGGGGCGCTGCGAGCTCGCAGGCGCGGCAGCAGGTAGTCGTCGAGCTGGTCGACCGCGAGCGCGAGGGTCCGACGGTCCTCCTCGACCCCGGGCGTCGTCAGCGGCAGGCGCTGCGCGGTGAGCTCGCCGCGCAGGACGTCGAGGGCCGCGACGAGCTCGTCCGTGCCGGCCTGCGGAGCGCGCACGAGCGACCGCTCGACCACGGGGTCTGCGTCGGCGACGTGCCGACCGTGACCGCTCTCGTCGAGCGAGGTGCCGGGCGCCGGGGCGCCGAGGTCCTGACCGGTTCCGCCGGGACCCGCGCCGGTGCCGGGCGCGCCCGGCCCGTCGCCGCTCGTGCGCGCGGCACCGCCGTCGGGGTCACCGCCGACGGTCCGGCCTGCGTCGTCGCTCGGGATGGTCATGGGCCTCAGTCTGCCGGACCCGGCAGCCGAGCGACCGGTGAGCGCGCCGCGGGCGCCGGGTGACGTCGGGCCGGGGCGCGTGGGACCGGACGGGACAGGCTTGACCGGCCGGGCAGGGAGGAGCGCCGAGGGCGGCCGGTCCAGCCCCCGGGGCGGCACGGTCCACGCGAGAGGGCCCCGACGAATCCTCGTCGGGGCCCTCTCCGCCGCCGGCAGGGCGGCACGCGTCAGCGACGGGTCAGTCGCGCGTCAGCTTGCGGTACGTGACGCGGTGCGGGCGCGCGGCGTCCGCACCGAGGCGGCTGATCTTGTTCTCCTCGTACGAGGCGAAGTTGCCCTCGAACCAGTACCAGTTCGCCGGGTCCTCCTCGGTGCCCTCGTACGCGAGGATGTGCGTCGCGACGCGGTCGAGGAACCACCGGTCGTGCGAGACCACGACGGCGCAGCCGGGGAACTCGAGCAGGGCGTTCTCGAGCGAGCCGAGGGTCTCGACGTCCAGGTCGTTGGTGGGCTCGTCGAGCAGCAGGAGGTTTCCACCCTGCTTGAGGGTCAGCGCGAGGTTCAGACGGTTGCGCTCACCACCCGAGAGCACGCCGGCCGGCTTCTGCTGGTCCGGCCCCTTGAAGCCGAACGCCGCCACGTATGCCCGGGAGGGCATCTCGACGTTGCCGACCTTGATGAAGTCGAGCCCGTCCGAGACGACCTCGAACAGCGTCTTCTTGGGGTCGATCCCGCCACGCGACTGGTCGACGTAGGAGATCGACACGGTCTCGCCGACCTTGAGGTCGCCGCCGTCGAGGGGCTCGAGGCCCACGATCGTCTTGAACAGCGTCGTCTTGCCGACACCGTTCGGACCGATCACGCCGACGATGCCGTTGCGCGGCAGCGTGAAGCTGAGCCCGTCGATGAGCTTGCGCCCGTCGAAGCCCTTCTGCAGGTTCGAGGCCTCCAGGACGACCGACCCCAGGCGCGGGCCCGGCGGGATCTGGATCTCCTCGAAGTCCAGCTTCCTGGTGCGGTCCGCCTCGGCAGCCATCTCCTCGTAGCGCGCCAGACGCGCCTTCGACTTGGTCTGGCGGCCCTTCGCGTTGGAGCGGACCCACTCGAGCTCGTCCTTCAGACGCTTCGCGAGCTTCTGGTCCTTCTTGCCCTGGATCGCCAGGCGCTCCTGCTTCTTCTCCAGGTACGTGGAGTAGTTGCCCTCGTAGGGGTACAGGCGCCCGCGGTCGACCTCGCAGATCCACTCCGCGACGTGGTCGAGGAAGTAGCGGTCGTGGGTCACGGCGAGGATCGCGCCGGGGTACGACGCGAGGTGCTGCTCGAGCCACAGGACCGACTCGGCGTCCAGGTGGTTGGTGGGCTCGTCGAGGAGCAGCAGGTCGGGCTTCTCGAGGAGGAGCTTGCACAGGGCGACACGGCGACGCTCACCACCCGAGAGCACCGACACGTCGGCGTCCGGCGGCGGGCAGCGCAGCGCGTCCATGGCCTGCTCGAGCTGCGAGTCGAGGTCCCACGCGTCGGCTGCGTCGATGGCCTCCTGGAGGGTGCCCATCTCGGCGAGCAGCGCGTCGAAGTCGGCGTCCGGCTCTGCCATGAGCGCCGAGATCTCGTTGAAGCGGTCGAGCTTGCCCTTGATCTCGGCCACGCCCTCCTCGACGTTGCCGAGGACAGTCTTCTCCTCGTTCAGCGGCGGCTCCTGCAGCAGGATGCCGACCGAGTACCCGGGCGAGAGCCGGGCGTCGCCGTTCGAGGGTTGCTCCAGCCCGGCCATGATCTTCAGGATCGTGGACTTACCGGCACCGTTGGGGCCGACCACACCGATCTTGGCACCGGGAAGGAAGTTCAGGGTGACGTCGTCGAGGATGACCTTGTCACCGTGCGCCTTGCGCGCCTTGTACATGGAGTAGATGAACTCAGCCACTGGCTCTGTTCCACCGTTCGATCGCTCGCGGGATGCTGTGCGCCCGCCCCGGACCCGGGGTGCCCCAGGTGGGGCGGGCGTCTTCGACCCCTCAGCCTACGCGGTCGGGGTTCAGCGCGTCGCCAGGAGCTCGTGGGTCACGGCTTCCTGGTCGACGGCTCCGTCCTCGTCGTCCGCGTGACCGTCGTCCGCGGCGAGCAGCCCGAGCGCGTCGTCGACCAGGCCGTGCTCGGCGTCGTCGTCCTCCGGGACGGGCTCCCCCAGCGCCCCCAGGTCCCACTCCGTGTCGCCGCCCGCGACGGCGAGGAGGCCCAAGGTGTTCTCGCTGCCGGCCCCCGGCTCGGGGGCGGCGGCCGCCTGGCCGTGCGCGGCGCCGTCGGGCGTGGTGGGGCGGTGGACCGTGGGCGAGAAGCGCGCCTGTCCCCGCGTGAGGTCCGGGCCCAGGGCGCTCGCCTCGATCACGAGGTTGGTGCGAGGCCCCTCGGGGCTGGTCCACTCGTCGACAGCGAGACGCCCCGTGACGACGACCGCGTCACCCTTGCGCAGCGAGGCCACGACGTTCTGGGCCATGCCCCTCCACGCCTTGACGGTGAACCAGATGGTCCGTCCGTCGACCCACTCGCCGCGCGTGCGGTCGAGGTAGCGCGTGGTGCTCGCGATGCGGAAGCTCGTGAAGTCGTTGCCGGTCGGGGACGCGAACAGCCTGGGGCTCGTGCCCATGAAGCCTGCCAGCGTGACCGTGACGTCGTTGCCCATCGTTCCTCCTGGGTGCGGGGCCGGCCTGGTGCCGACCGCGACCTCAGGCTGACGGTTCGCGCGCTGCGGTGTCCGGGGTCGTCGGCCCGTCTGTGGACGGAGCGACCAGATCGTGGGCTGTGGGCAAGCTCAACGCCCCGGTGAGCGGTGCGGTCCTGCCCGTGTCGCGTGCGGACTGGGCGAGCTCGCGCACGCGCCGGTGCTCGTCGAGCAGCTTCTGCGTGGGCTTGCCCATGGTCTCCTGGACCACTCGCTCGACCGCTCCGCGGCCCGAGGCCAGCACGGTCGCCTCGCGCCGACGGGCCAGGGTCCGACGGATCTGGATCCCCGCGAGGAAGAAGCCGAGCGCCACCAGGACCGCCGCGCCCGCCACGATCGCGGACGCAGCGACGATCGTCCGGTCGAGGTCCAGCACGCCCGACGAGCTGAGGATCGCGAGCGCCCCCGTGACGACGGCCACGCCGATGGCCACGAGCGCGGTCGTGCGCGTGGCACGGGCCGAGGACGGCCCGCGCGTGTCGAGCGAGACCTTGGACAGCGCCCGCTGGGTGTCCTCGACCAGGCGGTCCGCCGGGGCGACGGCCTCGTCGAGCGCCTGCTTCCAGCCCGGGCGCAAGGACTTGCCGGCGCGCGCGAGCCACCGGCTGCGCGAGAGCGCGACCGCGTCGGTCTGCGGCGGCGCGAACTCGGGGCGGCCGTACCCGTTGCGCACGGCCGCGGCGACCTGACCTGCCACGGCCGAGAGCCCGGTCGCCTCGCCGATCGCGGAGACCTCCTCGTCGACCGCGGTGCTCATGGTCCACGGCACCTCGCCCGGGGTCTGCTCGAGCAGCAGAGCCCCCGCACGGTCGAGCTCGCCCGCGACCCGGCTCGCAGCCACGCTGCGTCGGGCCACGGCCTGCTGCAGCAGCTCACGCACCTGGCCGAGCCCCTCGCCCGTGCGGGCCGAGACCATGGTCACGTACACCCCGGACAGCCCGTCCTCCTCGAGGAGGCGACCCATGTCCGCGACGAGGTTGCCGCGCTGGGTGGTCGGCACGGTGTCGATCTGGTTGAGCGCCACGACCATCGACGCCTCGAGCCCGACCGACTTCTGCAGGTATCCCGAGTGCAGCGCGTCGTCGGCGTACTTCTGGGGGTCCACGACCCACACGAGCAGGTCCACGAGCGGCAGGACGCGGTCGACGACCGCCTGGTGCGCGGGCTCGATCGAGTCGTGGTCCGGCAGGTCGAGCAGGACCAGCCCGTCGAGGCCCTCCTCGGCGTCCCCGTCGAGCTCGCTGCCCCGCGTGATGCGCCGCTCCGGGTCGACCTCGAGCCAGTCCAGGAGCGCCGTGGCCTGGTCGCTCCACGAGCACGCCGTGATGCGGGCCGTCGTGGGGCGCTTGGCACCGACGTCCGCGAAGTTCAGGCGCGAGATGCGGTTGAACAGGCTCGACTTGCCCGAGCCCGTGCCGCCCGCGAGCGCCACGACCGTGTGGTCGACGCCCAGGGCGAGGCGCTCGCGCACCCCGCCGATCGCGGTCCGGATGCGGTCCGCGACCTCGGGGTCGAGCCGGTCGCCCGCGAGGTCGAGGGCCTTGCCGAGGTCGTCCGCGCGGGACCTGAGCTGAGAGTCGTGGGACGTCATGAGAGCCTCCTGAGCTCAGCGAGGCGCAGGCGCAGCCCGACGGCGGCATCCGGCGCGAGGGCGGGGATGTCGAGGCGTTCGCGCAGGTCGACGGGTTCGCGGGCCACCATCGCGGCGGCGCGGTCGGCGAGGTCCGAGGCCAGGGTCTGCGCCGAGGCGGCCCCTGGCTCGCCGAGCAGGGCCTGCACGAGGCGCGTGGCGTCGTCGACCCCTGCGGCGGACGTGAGGAGCAGCGCGACGAGCCCCGAGGGCCCGAGCGCCTTGACCGCGGCCTCTGCCCTGCGGTTCTCGGCGCTGTCCTGCGGGGTGACGCCCGGCTCGTCGATGCCGCGCAGGGCCTCGACCGCGCGCTCGGCGACCGAGACCCACTCGTGGACCTGGGTCGCGGCGGCCTTCTCGCGCGCCGCCTCACGGGCCGGGTCGCCGTGCTCGGGCGCGAACGCAGGACCCCCGGGAGGCGCGTCCGGGCCGGTGAGCGCAGCGCGCAACGAGTCGTCGGCGCTCGAGCCGGCAGCGACCAGCGTGCGCGTCGCCGCGGCGCGGACCTCGTCGAGGAGCGGTTCGAGCGCTGCCTCACGTGCACGCCCGCGGCGCTTGGTCGAGCGCGCCAGCCCGTGGCGCACCTTGAGACGGTCGATCTTCTCGGCGCTCGCGAGCTGGGCCCAGCGCGAGGCGACCGAGCCCTCCGCGACGACGCCCGCGGCGACGGACGCGCGGGCCGAGGCCTCGGCGTCGGGCAGGGCCTTCTCGATCGTGCCGCGCAGCACCTCCGCGGCCTCGACCTGCTGCTGGACCGCGTCCGCGATGCCCGTGACCCACGCCGGGAGCGCGGCGAGCGATCCCTTGAGCGTGCGCACGATCACGGCGCGCGACCTGTCCGGCCCCGCGAGCATGGTCAGCCACCGGGCGATGGGGGTCACGGTCGCGCGGTCGAGCATGCCCTCGTGCGGCCCGACGTCGGGGATCACGAAGAGCGGCACACCCTCCATGCCGTGCTCGCGCAGGCGGGCCAGGAGGTCGCCGCGGATGGTCGTGAGGTTGTGCTGCGGGACGCGGTTGAGGACCATCGCGACGCTCGCGCCACGCTCCATGGCCTGGCCGAGCGCGACCCAGGGCAGCGCGTCGCCGTAGCGTGCCGCCGTGGTCACGAAGAGCCACAGGTCCGCGGCCTCGAGGAGCTGGGCTGCGGTCGAGCGGTTCTCCGCGAGGAGCGAGTCGAGGTCCGGGGCGTCCAGGAGCGCGGTGCCGCGCGGGACGCCGTCGTGCTCGACGACGCGCGACATCGCGGTCGTGGGGCTGTGGACCAGGACGTCGACGTCGAGCGGGTTGTAGGCGAAGACCGGCTCGCGCGTCGTGGGGCGCAGCACGCCCGCCTGCGAGACCTCCTCGCCCAGCAACGAGTTGTACAGCGTCGACTTGCCCGCGCCCGTCGACCCGGCGATCACCACGACCGCCGGGGAGGACAGCTCCTTGAGGCGCGGGAGCAGGTGCTCGTCGAGCTGGTTCAGCAGGCGCCGGCGGGCAGCCTCCGCCTCCGCGACCCCGTCGAGGACCAGCGGAAGCTCGACCTCGGCCACGTCGCGGCGCAGGTCACGGCCGGATCCCACTACGATGGTCCCCGCGCCCCGATAGCTCAATGGATAGAGCAACGGCCTTCTAATCCGTAGGTTGCAGGTTCGAGTCCTGCTCGGGGCACCATTCTGCCTGGCCCGACGTCTCCGCCCGCTCCCTCGCCGAGGCCGTCGACATCGCGATCCCCACCGTCCACCAGCGACTCAGGCGATACCCCGCGCGCGAGTGGCCCGGCGACGAAGCCCCTTGGACGTGGCAGTTCGTCGTCTTCTGGGCGTCGACGTGGCCTAGGATCGGCCCATGCGTCACGCGGACAGTACCCAACTCCAGAGCGAGTACCGTCGCTACCTGATCCGGGAACTCTCTGAACCGGTGACTCAGAATGAAATCGACGCCGAAGCCAAGTCCGTTGCCAACGAGCGTGCTGACCTTCTCGCGCGCCGCGCACAGGCGATCCGTGCTGAACAGCATTCAATCGATGACGCCCTTGCCGCCGGAGCAACTTTCGTTCTGAATCGGAAGTCGGACGGCAGTCGCTCCCTTGTGCACACCACAACGTGTGGCGCCATCCGCCACAAACTGGATAGGCAGGCAGAGTGGGATGCGCTCGGAGAGTTCGGCGACCCCGACTATTGGCCTTCACTGAGCATCTCAGTGCTCACCCGCGAGGAGGTCGAGGCGAAGGGGCGCTACCGACGCTGCAGGACGTGTTCGCCTGAGGTTGCCGAGTGGACACGTCCTAGCCCGCAAGACTCGATGCTTGTCCAAAGTCTCACGGATCGCCACCTGGGATCCCGGCTCTTTACCCTCGATGGCACAGACTTGGGTCAGTTGGAGGATGAGGTCGAGTTTGTGGCTGTACTGAGGACTTCGACCGGTACGCATCGCCTATCGAGCCGTGACCGGGTCAGAGTCCAGCGCCCTGCCACCTGATCCAGCCTCCGCGTACGACGAAAGGCCCCGCCCTCCGAAGAGGGCGGGGCTTCGTCACGCTCGGGTCAGGTGAGGCCGTCCGGGCGAGGCTAGGTCACCGGTGAGCGCTGAGAGTTACCCTCAGAGAACATGTGTGAACCCGTTGAATCCATCCTGGAGCCAGACGCGAGGGGTGAGCCCGCTGCCGTTGTGGGGGTAGTACCAGAGGGTGCCGGCGGCGTCGAGGGCCAGGACGTCCGCGAGGCCGTCCCCCGACCAGTCGGCAGCCATCACCTTCGTGTAGATGCCCCAGCCGGTGCCCAGTGACTGGCGGGACTGGATTCCCTGCGCGTTGTTCGGGTAGTACCAGAGCTCACCGTTGGGATCGACGGCAAGGATGTCGGCGAACCCGTCTCCGGACCAGTCAGCCGCGGTGATCTGGGTGTAGCCGTAGAAGCCGTTCTGGAGCCAGACGCGGGGGCTGAGTCCGCTGCCGTTGTGGGGGTAGTACCAGAGGGTGCCTGCGGCGTCGAGGGCCAGGACATCCGCGAGGCCGTCCCCGGACCAGTCGGCAGCCATCACGGTTGTGTAGATGTCCCAGCCGGTGCCCAGTGACTGGCGGGATTGGATTGCCAGCGCGTTGTTCGGGTACTGCCAGAGCGTGCCTGTGCCATCTACGGCGAGAAGGTCAGCGAAGCCATCGCCCGACCAGTCGGCCGACATCACCTGTGTGAATCCTTGGAAGCCACCCTGCAGCCAGCCCCTTGATGCGAGGCCGAGTCCGTTGTTTGGGTAGTACCAGAGGTCGCCGCTCGTGTCCACGCCCAGAACGTCGGCATACCCGTCGCCTGACCAGTCCGAGATGCGGTCGGCCCGGGGGCCCGGGGTCACGGAGCTGCTTCCGATGCGCATCGCTCCGACGAACCCGCTCGAGTACGCAGACGAGACCTTCACCTTCGTCCCGGGGATTGGGGCCTCGATCATCCACCCGTTGCCCAGGTAGAGGGTGACGTGGTCAATCACCGGCTGCTCTCCGGGCCAGTTATAGAACAACAGGTCACCTGGTTGGAGGTTTGCCCACGACACGGTCGTGTAGCGCGATCGGAGATTCCACTGGGAGAAAGCCGAACCGGTGCCAAGCGCGTCGGTGCCCGTCGCGGCCCAGTAGGCGTAGCGAGTTAGCCCGGAACAGTCCAGGCCCCAGCCTTGGACGCCGCCGCTAGGCCCGGGCGTCGTGTTATGACCCCCACCGCGTGAGTAGTTCACGCCCAGCTTGCTGCACGCAGCCTGAATCGCGGCAGTCGCCACCGCTGTCGCTGCCCCCTGAGGGGCGCAGGAGACGGCTGCGGCAGGCGCCGCACCCAACCCGACCATCACGCTCGCCCCGAGTGCGAAGGCTGCCACCGCTGAGACAGCTCGTCGTCGGAACGACTTCGTCGTTGAAGATGATCGACTGGGCCCGGGTGGGTCAGCCGGGTCAAGATTTGGTCGAATAGGCATCATTGCCACAGTTCCCCTAAGTCGTTCCAGAAGCGGACATGGCGAGGATTTCGCTCTACATCGGCCCACGCCACCCGAACGCGGAAATTCACCCGTTCTGCCCAGGACGAATCGCCCCGCTCTCCTCCCAGAAGGGAGTGAGGGCGGGGCGACGTCTTGCTCGGCTCAGATGCGCTTGAACTAACTGGGTGGTGTGCCAACTTCGGGGACGCGTACTCGATGCTGACGCTGTGGCGGCCGACGTAGGTGGGTGTCTGGGCGGAGCAGAGGACGAGGCGGGTGAGTCAGTCGGGGATGTGAGGTTCAGCCCACCGCCAGGCGATGTGCCAGGCGCCGACCACGAGCGCGGTGATGACGGTGATTGCGAGGTCGCTGGTGAGGAGACCGGCGACCTCGGCGGGTAGGACCACGACCGTGA
The DNA here is from genome assembly GCF_001692445.1 of Oerskovia enterophila. GTDB lineage: Bacteria > Actinomycetota > Actinomycetes > Actinomycetales > Cellulomonadaceae > Oerskovia > Oerskovia enterophila. The sequence continues at coordinate 67,149 of NZ_MAQA01000023.1, forward strand.
GGAGCCGGGCCACCAGCGAGCCCCCACAGGACGGGCACGACGGTGCGCAGGTAGGACACGGCACGGTCGGAGATCGGGGACGCCGGGGTGCTCATCAGGCCGCCCCGCTGCTCCGGAAGGCCGCCGCGATGGCGTTGAACTGCTCGGCGGAGACACCCACGGAGGGGAGCGTCTGGGTCAGGGTGGTGTACATGTCCTACCCGACGACGGGCGCGCCCTGGCCGCCCGAGACGATGGTGGCTGCGTTGTTCGACTTGTTGAGACAACGATCATGGTTTCGTCCTCCTGGACGGTGGGGAGCGCCGAGCCGGTGCCCGGCCACGCCGCGCGAGCTCGCCCCGATCCGTGGGTCGGTGGCCAGGCGAGCCGGGATGTCGTGAGTCTCCAAGCCAGCCGGTCAGGGCCACGAGCGCGACGAGCTGGGCGTCGGTCCACGGCGGAACGTCGGAGCCGTCGCGCCAGTACCCCGCGGCGCCGGACAGGCAGGTTCGAGTCCTGCTCGGGGCACCGCTACGCGTCCTTCAGGAGCATCCGCTGCATGGTTCCGCTCGCGGCCACCCGGGCGCCCTGACGGGGCCGACTTCTCCCTCGTGGACTGCCGGCACGCCCGTGGTCGCCGTCCGGGCAGGACGAGGGACGGGCGGGAACGTCTGCGGCTTGCCGGCACCGGCCCAGGCCCCGGCCCCAGCCGGCCGCGCCGG
>NZ_MAQA01000024.1 GCF_001692445.1 Oerskovia enterophila
GGGCCCCGGTCCCAGCGTGGGCCGCTGCCGCTGCAGCTCGTCTGGTCCCCGCCGCGGGAGGGGGCCAGGACGGGTCGCCGCCGGAACCGGATCGAGGCCGCCCGGGGAACCCGAGCCCGCGACGTGGCGGCCGTGCGGGCACGGACACGCCCGGCACCGGCGTCTCCAGCAGCACCGTGGGTTCGGCGGGCTCGGCCGGTGCGTCAGCGCCGGACGGGTCCGCACTGCCCTCCCGTGCCCGCCGGGTCCCGGTGCGTGCCCTGGTCGTCGCCGCCGTGGCCGTGGCCGTGGCGGGCACGGGCGCGTCCTTCGTCGTCGGGGGTCTCTCCGACCGTCATCGGGCCGGACTCGTCGCGACCCAGCCGGGCGGTCTGTGGTCGGTCGCCCCCGATCCCGACGTCGTCTGGCGGGCGCCGACCGACGGAGGGTGGCCCGCGGCCGTGGAGGGGCAGGTCGTGCTCGAGGCCGACGGCGCCCTGCAGGGCCTCGACGTCGCGACGGGCGAGTCGCTGTGGTCGGCCTCGTTGCCCGCGGGCACGAGCGTGTGCGGCCCCGACCTGCTCGACCCGGGGAGCGTGGGATCCCCCCTCGTGTGCGTGACGGAGGTCGACCCGGCGCCGGCAGGGGAGCAGTCGGGCGCCGGGGACGGCCCGGTCGACGCCTCCGAGCCGTCGACCTCGCGCGCCACGTTCGTCGTGACCGTCCTCGACCCGGCAGGCCAGGTCGTGGGGACCCGTGTGCTCGCGGGGACGACCGACGCGGCCGCCCCCCTCGCCGACGGGCTCGTGGCGACGGCCCGACGGGACGGCGACCGTGCGGTCGTGAGCTGGGAGGAGGCCCTCGACGGGGCGCTCGTGCGGACGCGTGTCCTGCACGCGGCGGGCTATCCGGTCGACGCCGTCGGCTCGACGACCCGGGAGGACGACCGGGACGCGGGGACGATCGCGCTCCACGGCCTGCGCGGGCTGCTCCACGTCCGGGCGCCGGACCTGCGCGAGACCTTCGACGCGTCCGGAGAGTACGCGACCGGCTATGCGCGGCCCCGGTCCGTGCCCGGAGGCTGGGCCGCCGGCGGACCCCTGCCGGGCGACCTGCGCGTCCGGGCAGCGCTCGACCCCCGCTCGGGCCAGGTCGAGGAGGTGCACGTGCTCGACGCGGACGGCAGCGGGCGGTACGTCCTGCCGGGCGAGCCGTTCGTCCCGGCGGTGACCGACGGGACGGTGCCGCACGTCCTGGTCGTCCGGTCACCCGGGTTCACGGGGTACGACGCGCTCTCGGGGCGCCGCCTGTGGCACCGGGAGGAGTGGCCAGAGATGATCTGGCTCCAGACCGACGACGTCCTGGTCGTCGAGTCGGGCTCCCGGCTGATCGCGATCGAGACCCGCACGGGTCGAGACCTCTGGCGGCGCTGGCTGCCGAGCGAGGTCCACCGGGCCTTCACCGACGGCGACTCCCTGCTCCTGACGAGCACGATCACGGGACGTCGGGACGACCCGGACGTGGGGACGTCCGAGCTCGTCTCGCTCAACCTGTTCGACGGCGGTCTCGAGTGGCGAGACGTCCTGGATCCCACGTACCGAGAAGTCGTCTCGGCGCAGGGACAGCTCTTCGCGGTCACGGACACGGAAGTGGTCCGGATCGGTTGAGGGGTCGGCCGGTCTCCTGGTGGGAGACTTGAGCCATCGGTGATCAACCGGTAGAAACTGACGGGGCCGTCATGGCCTGAATCCGGTGCTCGACCGATCCCGAGGCCGGGGCGACCTGTAGGGAGAGCACGATGACCAACGAGACCGACCCGGGGCCCGGCCCCGATCAGCAGGAACCGACCGGGGGGACCGGGCCGCTCGCCCGGGCCACGGCTCGGACGTCCGACGAGTCGGCTCCCGGCAGCGCCCCGGCGTCGTCGGCGGACCCTGCGGCCACGTCGTCCGCCAAGCCGTCCGAGCAGCCCGAGGAGAAGGCGTCCGCGCCGGCCACCACGTCACCTTCCGCGCCGGCGAACCCCTTCGCCGGGATCCCGGTGAGCGACTACGTGCGCGACGGCGTCGCGGCGCTCCTGCTGTTCGTCTCGTTGACCATGCCGTGGGACTTCGCGAACCGGGCCTCGGACAAGGTCGAGGTCATCCTCGTCTCGGTCCTCTCCCTGCTCTCGCTCGCCCTGCCGTACCTGGCGCGGACGGGGGTCCTGCCTACGACGTGGACGGTGCACACGACCCGCAGGGTCCGGCTCCTGGCGAACGCGCCCTACGGGCTGCTGGTCGCCGTCTACGTCGTCCTGGACCTGGTGAACGGCACGGCCGGCAACGGGTGGGGCGGACTCGGCACAGGTCTCGCGCTCGGTCTCGCCGGGGCCGTGCTGGCCGCGCAGCCGCGCCAGGCGGAGCTCGGCCCGGTCGACCAGGACCGGGCCGTGTCCCAGACCTGGGTCAAGGTCCTGATCGGGATCGGCGCGCTCGCGGTCGTGGGTGCGGTCGTCGCGTTCGTGTTCAGCCTGACGCTCGGCCTCGGCGTCGTCGGGATCTTCGCGCGTCTGGTCGTCGCCGCGCTCGCGGTCGGGCTCGTCGGGCTGCCCGTGTGGGGGATCCTGCGCAAGCAGGAGTCCTGGCGCCTGGTGCTCGTCGGCCTCGGGATCGCGCTCGTGGTGCTCTACGTCCTCAACACGGGCAGCTTCCTCGTGAGCTACGAGAGCCTGCGCGGCGGCCAGTTCGGTCTGCTGCTGATCCCGGCGGCCGCAGCGGTCGCCGCCTCGCCCGCGGTCGCCCGCAGCACGGCGTCCGCGTCCCCCGTCGCGACGTGGGTCGCCGTGGCGGTCGACACCCTGGACCTGGTCCTCGTCGTCGCGGCGGTGCTGACGCTCCAGGCGATCCTGTGGCTCGCCGCCGGGCTGAGCGGGGTCGTCGTGATCCTCGCGCTCGTGCTCGGCCTCCTCATGGTGGGCGTGAGCCTCGTCGCTCGTCGTGCTCTCGCCCGGGACGCCGTGTCGGGCAGGACGCTCGCGCTGGGCGGCGCGGGAGTCGTGGCGGTCCTCGGCATCGTGCTCCTCATCGTCGTCGCGAACCAGTCCGGCCTGGGGATCGGTGTCGGGACCGACCTGCTGCTGCTGGCCTTCGGCCTGCCTGCCATCACGGCGTTCGCGCTCACGGTGCCCGCGGAGGTCCGCACGCACTTCGCCGAGAACCGTCCGACGTCCGTCGTCGGGGCCGACGCGGCACCGAGCGCCTACGTGTGGCAGCCGCCCGCGCCTCGCCCCGTGCGCCCCCAGCCCGCCCAGGAGCCTGTCGCCGGGCCGTACGGCAGCGGGAGCTACGCGACCGGTCCTGACGGCTACGGTCCGGCCGCGGGCGCCCGCGAGCAGGACCCGGCGGCCCCCGTGTCGCGACCGACCTCGGCGCAGCCCGGCGCGCGGGCGCCCTACCAGCCGAGCCCTCAGCCGTACAGCCCGGCCCCGGCTCAGCAGCCGGCTCAGCAGCCGGCCCAGCCGGTCGCGCAGGAGCCGCACCGTCCGGCGCAGCCGGCACAGCAGCCCACGCAGCCGGTCGCGCAGGAGCAGTACCGTCCTGCGCAGCCGAGCCAGCAGCCGTACAGTCCGGCCCAGCCCCAGCAGCAGCCTGCGCGCCCGGTCGAGCAGTACCAGCCGACCCAGGTGCTGCCTGCACAGGGCGTCCAGTCCGCGCGCCCCGTGCAGCCGGCCGTCCAGGAGCGCTCTGGCTACGCGGCCCGTCCGGGCTACGCGGCCCAGGCGGCCGGGGAGACCGCGGTCCTGCCGGCCTACCAGGACCCGCAGCCGGTCGGCTTCAGCGCGGCGCAGGCGCTCGACCCGTCGACGCCGCTCGAGGTCCTCGCGCAGATCGTCCAGGAGGCGCCGCACCTGCGGCCCCAGGTCGCGGCGAACCCGTCGACGTACCCGGCGCTGCTCGAGTGGCTCGGCAACCTCGGGGACCCCGCGGTCGACGCCGCGCTGCGCTCGCGCGGACGCTGACCCCGGCGACTCGCTGAGGCGGGCCCGACGACGTCGCTCCGGTGGCGTCGTCGGCTCACCTCGCCCCGCCCGGAGGCGGGCCCGACGACGTCGCTCACGCGACGCGTCGGGCCCGCCTCTCGCATGTCATCCTGCGGGACGTCCCTGAGCATGGCCCCGGACGGGGGTATGGTGACAACGTGCACCTGACGCAGCTGCTCCTCCTTCGTTGCCGCGACGAGGCCCTCTAGGCCGCAACCTCGTCGCGGTGGTTGGTGTGCCGGCTGAACAGCACCGACGAAGAGATCGCGAAGGACATGATGAGCACCACGGCGCAGACCCCCCAGACCAGCCCCCGCTCCGCACAGCAGCCGTCCGGCATGCCCGTGCACAAGTACGAGCCGTTCCACCAGCAGTTCGACGTGTCGCTGCCGGACCGGACGTGGCCGGACAAGCGCATCGAGAAGGCCCCGCGCTGGTGCGCGGTCGACCTGCGGGACGGCAACCAGGCACTGATCGAGCCCATGAACGCCGAGCGCAAGCTGAAGATGTTCCAGCTGCTCGTCGAGATGGGCTACAAGGAGATCGAGGTCGGCTTCCCGTCGGCCTCCCAGACGGACTTCGACTTCGTGCGCCTGCTCATCGAGGACGGGCACATCCCGGACGACGTCGTGATCCAGGTCCTGACCCAGTCGCGCGAGCACCTGATCGCCCGCACGTACGAGTCGCTGCGCGGCGCCAAGCAGGCGATCGTGCACCTGTACAACTCGACGTCGCGCCTGCAGCGCGACGTCGTGTTCCGCACCGACGAGGACGGCATCGTCGACATCGCGGTGGAGGGCGCCAAGCTCTGCCGCAAGTTCGAGGAGACCATCCCCGAGACGGCCGTCTTCTACGAGTACTCGCCCGAGTCGTACACGGGCACCGAGCTCGAGTTCGCGGTGCGGATCTGCAACGAGGTCATCGAGGTCTTCGAGCCGACGGCGGACCGCAAGGTCATCATCAACCTGCCCGCGACGGTCGAGATGGCCACGCCCAACGTCTACGCCGACTCGATCGAGTGGATGAACCGCCACCTCGCGCACCGCGAGAACGTGGTCCTGTCGCTGCACCCGCACAACGACCGCGGCACGGCCGTCGCGGCGGCCGAGCTGGGCTACCAGGCCGGAGCGGACCGCATCGAGGGCTGCCTGTTCGGCAACGGGGAGCGCACGGGCAACGTCTGCCTGGTGACGCTGGGCATGAACCTGTTCAGCCAGGGGATCGACCCCCAGATCGACTTCACCGACATGGACCGCGTGCGCCGCACGGTCGAGTACTGCAACCAGATCGCGGTCCACGAGCGTCACCCGTACGCGGGGGACCTGGTGTTCACGGCGTTCTCCGGCTCGCACCAGGACGCGATCAAGAAGGGCCTGGACGCCATGGCCGCGCAGGCCGAGGCCGCGGGCAAGGGCGTCGACGACCTGGTCTGGGGCGTGCCGTACCTGCCGATCGACCCCAAGGACGTCGGGCGCTCGTACGAGGCCGTGATCCGGGTCAACTCGCAGTCGGGCAAGGGCGGCATCTCCTACCTGCTCAAGTCCGAGCGGCACCTGGACCTGCCGCGGCGGCTGCAGATCGAGTTCTCGCGCGTCGTCCAGGCGTTCACCGACGCGGGTGGCCAGGAGGTCACGGGCGACGACATCTGGCGGATCTTCTCGGACGAGTACCTGCCGGTCGACCCGGACTCGGGGCTCGAGCCCTGGGGCCGCCTGAAGCTGCGCGGCACCCGGGCGTCGTCGACCGAGGACGGCCCGGACACCCTGGCCGTCGACGTCCTGGACCGCGGTGACGAGCTGACGCTCGACGGCTCGGGCAACGGGCCGGTCGCGGCGTTCGTCGACGCGATCGCGCACGTCGGGGTCGAGGTACGGGTCCTGGACTACGCCGAGCACGCGCTGTCGGAGGGCGGCGACGCCAACGCCGCGGCCTACGTCGAGTGCCAGGTGGGCGACGAGGTGCTGTGGGGCGTCGGCATCGACCCGTCGATCACGACGGCCTCGCTCAAGGCGATCGTCTCGGCCGTCAACCGCGCGGAGCGCGTCGCGGTCTGATCTGGCAGCCTGCCGGCCTCCCGTGGGTGCGGAGCTCGTGCGCGACACGCCTGGCGCGGCGCGCACGAGCTCCGCACCCACGGGCACGGGCCCGTGAGGGACCTGTGTGGATGGGCCCACGAGGCGGTGCGCGTGCACCGGGACGTGGGTGGCATGGCGGACAATAGGGGAGTGGTCCTCTACCGAGACGAAGCGATCGTGCTCCGCACCCAGAAGCTGGGCGAAGCCGACCGCATCGTCACCCTGCTGACGCGGGAGAACGGCAAGGTCCGGGCCGTGGGCAAGGGGGTGCGGCGCACGTCGTCGCGCTTCGGAGCACGGCTCGAGCCCTTCATGTTCGTCGACGTGCAGCTCCACGTGGGGCGCAGCCTCGACGTCGTGACCCAGGCGGAGACCGTGGGTCCCTACGCCCGGGCGATCTGCGAGGACTACGGCCTCTACACCGCGGGGACCGCGATGCTGGAGACGGCCGACCGCCTGGTCGAGGCCGAGAAGGAGCCCGCGGTGCAGCAGTTCTGGCTGCTCGCGGGGGCCGTCCGCTCTCTCGCGGTCAACGCCCACGCCCCCGGCCTGGTCCTGGACTCCTACCTGCTGCGCGCCTTCGCGGTCGCGGGGTGGGCGCCCAGCTTCACGGACTGCTCGCGCTGCGGCGAGCCCGGGCCGCACCGCTCGTTCGCGGTGGCGCTCGGCGGAGCGGTGTGCGGTCGCTGCCGGCCCCCGGGGTCCACAGCTCCCGCTCCCGAGACCTTCTCGCTGCTCGCCGCGCTGCTCGCGGGCGAGTGGGACGTGGCGGACGCGTCCGACGCGCGCCACCGCAAGGAAGCCAGCGGCCTCGTGGCCGCCTACAGCCAATATCACCTGGAGAGAACGTTGCGATCACTGCGGATGGTGGAACGAGACGGAGCGGTCACTCCGCGGGCCGGAGGAGAGGCCTGATGGCCCGACCGATCCAGCCGCCCCCGCCTCATCCGTCGGGGGCCGTCGCGCCCAGGATCCCGGCGCGGTTCGTGCCCAACCACGTGGCGATCGTCATGGACGGCAACGGCCGGTGGGCCAACGAGCGCGGGCTGCCGCGCACGGAAGGGCACAAGGCCGGCGAGGCCGCGTTGCTCGACGTCGTGGCGGGCGCGATCGAGATCGGCGTCAAGCACGTCTCGGCCTACGCGTTCTCGACCGAGAACTGGAAGCGCTCACCCGAGGAGGTGCGCTTCCTCATGCAGTTCAACCGCGACGTGATCCGTCGTCGGCGCGACGAGATGAGCAGCTGGGGCGTGCGGATGCGCTGGGCGGGTCGCCGCCCGCGCCTGTGGGGCTCGGTCATCAAGGAGCTCGAGGACGCCGAGCGGCTCACCGCGGGCAACGACACCTGCACCCTGACGATGTGCGTGAACTACGGCGGCCGCGCCGAGATCGCGGACGCGGCGCAGGCGATCGCGCAGGAGGTCGCGGCCGGTCGGCTGGACCCCAAGAAGGTCACCGAGAAGACCGTCGCCAAGTACCTCGACGAGCCGGACCTGCCGGACGTGGACCTGTTCCTGCGGTCCTCGGGCGAGCAGCGCACGTCCAACTTCATGATCTGGCAGGCCGCGTACGCGGAGATGGTCTTCCTGCCCGAGCACTGGCCGGACGTGGACCGACGCAGCCTGTGGCGCGCGGTCGAGGAGTACGCGAGCCGTGACCGGCGCTACGGCGGGGCGATCGACAAGTCGGCCGACCTCCCCTGAGGCCTGGGTCGAGGTCTCCCGTCGGGGGGAGGGGTCCGACCCTCCCCCCGACGGGTCCCTCCCGCACGGCGGGGGCGTCGTCCTGCGCGTGTCGGTGCCCTTCGCTAGCCTGCCCGGTATGACTCTTTCGATCGGCATGGTCACGGTGGACTCGACCGACCCTCGCCCGTTGGCGCAGTGGTGGGCACGGCAGACGGGCGGTCGCCTCGTCGACGAGGCGGACGGCTGGTTCCTCGAGGTCGTGCCTGCGGGCGACGGCCAGGGGCCCGTGCTCGGATTCCAGAAGGTCGACGACCCGACGCCCGGCAAGAACAAGATCCACCTGGACCTGTCCGCGCCGGACCGGGCGGCCGAGGTCGAGCGCCTCGTCGCCGACGGTGCGGGCCTCGTGGCAGAGCACACGATCCCGGGCTACCGGTGGTCGGTGCTGACCGACCCGCAGGGCAACCAGTTCTGCCTGGGCGAGCCCGACGAGACGGCTACCGAGATCTCCTGACGGCGGGGGCGTGACCGTCGGCCGCGTCGTGGCGGGTGGTCGCGTACGCAGCGGACGGCGGACGGTCACGTACCTCGCGGACGACCGACGAGGCCGCGTCCGAGGACACGGCCGAACCGGCCGCCGACGCGCTGTCCCCGGGGAGCGGTCGCGCCGGTACCTCGTCAGTCGCGCGGGCGGTGGGCCTGCGAGGGCGTCGAGTCCGGACCGCGCGTGCCACGCGCGTGGTCCTGCGGGTCGTCCTGTGCGTCGAGCAGCAGGTCCGCCACGTCGCCGAACGGGTTGGCACCGGCCGGCCGCGAACGCGCCGCCCCGTCCGCCCCTGGCTGGTCGTCCGTCGCGATGGCGTCGCCCTCGGGCGAGCCGCTCGTCCCGTCCGCGGCGTCCGACGCGAGGGCGCGGGCGCGGCGACGGCGCCGCGAGGCGACGACGATCCACGCCACGAGCCCGACGACGAGGAGCACGATCACGGCCAGCCCGACGGGGCTGCGAGCCGCGAGCAGCACGGCCGTGTTGAACGCCGCGATCCCGATCGTCGTCCAGATCGCGGCCCAGATGGCGCAGCCGGGCAGCAGCGCCGCGAGGTAGCGCGAGAACTTCATGCGCGTGTAGCCGGCCGTCAGGTTGATGACGGTCTGCACGCCCACGGTGAAGAAGGACAGCGTGACGGCGATGGGTCCCCACGTGTTGATCGTCGAGATCGCTCGCTGGGCGCGCTCGCTCTCGAGCCGTCGCGACCACGACGTGTTGACCGTGCCCCGGGCCACACCGCGACCGGCCCAGTAGGTCGCCTGAGCGCGGACGAACACGATCGCGAACGCTGCGGCGTAGATGATCCAGTACGGCACGCCGTCGATCGAGAAGATCCCGGACGACTCGTCACCGGCCGCCGAGACGACCGAGGTGACGGGGCCTGAGGAGGCGAGCGACGCCGTCGGGACGGAGAGCGCGCCCGCGAGCGCGGACACCGCGCTCATGCGTCCTGCTTCGCCCGGCACGCCGCGCAGGTACCGAAGAGCTCGATCGTGTGCTGGATGTCCGTGAAGCCGTGGGCCGCGCCGACCTGCGAGGCCCAGGTCTCGACGGTCGGGCCGTCGATCTCGACCGCCGTGCCGCACGCGCGGCACACCAGGTGGTGGTGGTGCTCGCTGCGCTCGCACTTGCGGTACAGGCTCTCGCCGTCCTCGGTGCGCAGGACGTCGACGTGCCCGCCCTCCGCCAGGGTCTGCAGGGTGCGGTAGACCGTCGCCAGACCCACCGCATCGCCGCGGGCGCGCAGCAGCTCGTGGAGCTGTTGCGCGCTGCGGAAGTCGGGCAGGTCCTCGAGAGCCTCGGAGACCGCCGCCCGCTGCCGGGTCATGCGCTGCATCGCTCGCCACCTTCCACGTGGACGTCGTCGGGGATGTCGGGGTGCGGGTCGTGCGACGTGCGAGGCCTGCGCCGCACGAGCACGGGCCGCAGGATCGCCACGACCGCGTAGAGGGCGATCGCCAGGACGACGATCGTGGCCCCCGGGGACAGAGTCTGCCAGTACGTGACGGAGAGCCCGACCACGCAGACCACGACGCCGATGACCATGGCCAGCGCCATGGTCCGCCGGAACGAGATGGTCACGAGCTGGGCGATCGCGACGGGCACGATCATGAGCGCGCTGACGAGCAGCAGACCCACGACGCGCATGGCCACGGTCACGGTCAGAGCCGCGATGACCGCGATCGCGATGTTGAGCGCCCGGACGGGCAGGCCCGACGCGCGCGAGAACTCCTCGTCGTAGCTCACCGCGAACAGGGCCGCCCGCAGGCCCATGCCGACCGCGAGGATGAGCACGCCCAGGAACAGCGTGAGCCACAGGTCGGTGGGCGAGACGCTCGAGATCGAGCCGAACAGGTACTGCATGAGGTTGCCCGAGCTGCCGCCGGCGACCCCGATGAGCAGCACGCCGCCCGCGATCCCGCCGTAGAACATCAGGGCCAGGGCGACGTCTCCGCTCGTGCGCCCGCGCTCGCGCACGAGCTCGATGATCACCGAGCCGATCACGGCCGCGACCACGGCGCCGGGGATCGCGAGCGCGTCGTTGGGGACCACACCCATGGCGCCGCCCACCAGCCAGCCGAGCGCGACACCGGTCAGGGCGACGTGCCCGATCCCGTCGCCGAGCAGCGACAGCTTGCGCTGCACGAGGTAGGTCCCCATGACGGGTGCGGTGACCCCCACGAGCACGGCCGCGATCAGGGCGCGCTGCATGAAGGGGTCGGAGAGCATCCCGACGAGCTCGTCCAGGGCGTTCACGAGGCGGCTCCACGGTCGATACGGGCGGGGGCGGGGGAGTGGCGCGTGAGCGGGGCGTCGGTCAGGCCCATGTCCGAACCGGGCGAGGCGCTGCGCTCGGGGTCGTCGCCGTGCGGGTGCAGGTGCTCGTGGTCCGGCCCGGCGTGCGCCGACGTGACCTGGGGCGGGGCGCCGTCGTGGACGACCAGGCCGTGGCGCAGGACCACGCAGCGCTGGATGAGCGGCGCGAGCGCGCCCAGCTCGTGCAGGACGACCAGGACCGTCATGCCGTCGCGCGTGAGCTCGGTCAGCGTCGCGGCGAACGCCTCCTGGCTGGGCTGGTCCACACCCGCGACGGGCTCGTCGAGGATGAGCAGCCGGGGGTCGCGCGCGAGGGCCCGGGCGATGAGGACGCGCTGCTGCTGGCCCCCCGAGAGCTCGTGCACCGCGCTCTGCGCGCGGTCGGCGAGGCCGACGCGGTCGAGGGCCTCGCGGGCCGTCGCGCGCCAGCCACGAGGCAGCCGGATGCGGCGCCCGTGGAGCAGGCCCGACGCGACGACCTCCTCGGCCGTCGAGGGCACGCCCGCCTGTGCGGAGACGCGCTGGGGGACGTAGCCGAGCTGCGCCCACGGGACCAGGGGGCCCAGGTCCGCGCCCAGGAGCCGCACGTGGCCCGCCGCGAGCGGCACGATGCCGACGAGGGACTTCACGAGCGTGGACTTGCCCGAGCCGTTCGCGCCGAGCAGCGCGACGACCTCGCCGCGCTCGACCGTGAGGTCGACGCCGCGCAGGATGTCGCTGTTGCCGAGGGTCACGTGGATCCCGGTGGCCTCGATCGCCGGTGGGTTCAGGGGTGAGGTGCTCATGCGCAGGTCAGGCCGGTGCGCAGCGCCTCCAGGTTGTTCCGCATGACGTCAAGGTAGTCGCTGCCGGTGTCGCTCAGGCCCTCGAGGGGGTCGAGGACCGCGGCCTGCACGCCGACGTCCTGCGCGAGGGTCTGGGTCACCTTGGGGCTCGTGAGGGTCTCGAAGAAGATCGTCGTGATGCCGTGGTCACGGATGACGTCCGCGACCTCGCGCAGGCGTGCAGGGGAGGGCTCGGCCTCGGGGTCGATCCCGGTGATGCCGATCTGCTCCAGGCCGTAGCGCTCGGCGAGGTACCCGAACGCCTCGTGCGAGGTCACGAGGTAGGGGCTCGCGCAGCTCGCGAGCCCCTCGCTGTACTCGGTGTCGAGCGCGGTCAGGTCGGCCGTGAGCTCGGCCAGGTTGGCCGCGTACTCGTCGGCGCCGTCGGGGTCGATCGCGGTGAGCTCGGCAGCGACCTGCTCGGCGACCGGGACCAGGCGCGTGGGGTCGAGCCAGAAGTGGGGGTCGAGGCCGCCGTGCGACGAGTGGTCGTGCCCGTCGTCCGCGTGGTCGTCGTGCGCGTCCTCGGTGCCCGTCGTGCTCGCACCCGTGCCCGACTCGCCCGGGTGCTCCTCGAGGCCTGCGGCCTCGGACGCGTCGACGACGTGCGCTGGCTGACGACCCTCGACGGCCTCGTCGACGGCCGCCTGGAAGCCGGACTGGTAGACGACGAGGTCGGCCGTGCCGACCGTGCGGGCCTGGGCGGGCGAGAGCTCGAGGTCGTGGGGCTCGGCCGCGGGCGGGGTGAGGTTGGAGACCTCGACGCGGTCCCCGCCCACGCGCTCGGCGACGAACTGCAGGGGGTAGAACGACGCGAGCACCTGCACGGTGTCTCCCGCGGCGTCGCCGCCCGACCCGCCGCCGCCCGACGTCCCCCCGGAGCCGCAGGCCGCCAGGGTGAGCGTGGTCGCGAGGGCGACGGAGCTGACGAGGGCGGCACGGTGCGATCGAGAGAGGAGGGGCATGTCCCCATCGTCGTTGATATTGATAACGGATGTCAACAAGGGTGGGTGTGGCCTGGGTGACACCGCGCCCAGGGGGACGCGACCGCCCGACGGCGCCTGCGCCGTCGGGCCTGCGGCCCACCCCGGGCTCACCTCGCCAGGAAAGACCGAGTAGCCTGGGACGTTGGCGCCCACGGACCTCGACCGCCTCGATGCGGCGACCGGGGCGCCTGTCCTGCACCGTCCCGCACGAAGCCACGTGCGGGGTACACACGATTTCCTGGAGTGATCGCCCGTGGCCACTGCGCCTTCTCGACTCGATGCCGTCGTCTCCCTCGCCAAGCGGCGCGGGTTCGTCTTCCCCTCGGGCGAGATCTACGGCGGTACCCGCTCCGCATGGGACTACGGGCCCCTGGGCACCGAGCTCAAGGAGAACATCAAGAAGCAGTGGTGGCGCACCATGGTCACGAGCCGTGACGACGTGGTGGGCCTCGACTCCTCCGTGATCCTCCCGCGCGAGGTCTGGGTCGCCTCGGGCCACGTCGGCGTCTTCACCGACCCGCTCACCGAGTGCCTCTCGTGCCACAAGCGGTTCCGCGAGGACCAGATGATCGAGGAGTTCGAGGAGAAGAAGGGCCGCGCCCCCGAGGGCGGCCTCGCCGAGATCGCCTGCCCCAACTGCGGCACCCGTGGTCAGTGGACCGAGCCCCGCGACTTCAACATGATGCTCAAGACCTACCTCGGCCCCGTCGAGGACGAGTCCGGGATGCACTACCTGCGCCCCGAGACCGCGCAGGGCATCTTCGTGAACTTCCAGAACGTCGTGGGCGCCGCACGCAAGAAGCCGCCGTTCGGCATCGGCCAGATCGGCAAGTCGTTCCGCAACGAGATCACGCCCGGGAACTTCATCTTCCGCACGCGCGAGTTCGAGCAGATGGAGATGGAGTTCTTCGTCGAGCCCGGGACGGACGAGGAGTGGCACCAGTACTGGATCGACCTGCGCACCAGCTGGTACGTCGACCTCGGCATCTCGCGCGACAACCTGCGCCTCTACGAGCACCCGAAGGAGAAGCTGTCGCACTACTCGACCCGCACGGTCGACATCGAGTACCGCTTCGGCTTCAAGGGGTCCGAGTGGGGCGAGCTCGAGGGCGTCGCGAACCGCACCGACTTCGACCTCAAGACGCACTCGGAGCACTCCGGCAAGGACCTCACCTACCGTGACCCCGTCACGAACGAGAAGTACGTGCCGTACGTGATCGAGCCCGCCGCGGGCCTGACGCGCTCGCTCATGGCGTTCCTCGTCGAGTCGTACCACGAGGAGGAGGCGCCCAACGCGAAGGGCGGCACCGACGTCCGTACGGTGCTCCGCCTCGACCCGCGCCTCGCGCCCGTCAAGGCCGCCGTGCTGCCGCTGAGCCGCAACGAGCAGCTCTCGCCCAAGGCGCGCGACCTCGCGGCCGAGCTCCGCAAGTACTGGAACGTCGACTTCGACGACGCGGGCGCGATCGGTCGTCGCTACCGCCGCCAGGACGAGATCGGCACGCCGTTCTGCATCACGGTCGACTTCGACACGCTCGAGGACCAGGCCGTGACGATCCGTCACCGCGACTCCATGGAGCAGGAGCGCGTCGCGCTCGACCAGGTGACCGCCTACCTGGCAGCGCGCCTCCTCGGCGCCTAGCGCGTCCGCCCCGCGGGGCAGCGAAGGGCCGCCGTCCACCCGTGGACGGCGGCCCTTTTTCGCCTGCTGCGGGGATGGTGGGAGAATGGCCCGGTGACCCTCCCCACCCTTTCCGACGCCTCGCGCGCGCCCGAGACCCCGGCGCCCGCAACCGGACACGTGCTGCCGCCCCTGCGGATCGGGCCCCACGTCGTCGACACCCCCGTGGTCCTCGCCCCCATGGCGGGCGTGACCAACGCGGCCTTCCGTCGGCTGTGCCGCGAGCACGGCGCCGGCCTGTACGTCGCGGAGATGGTGACCAGCCGGGCGCTCGTCGAGCGCAACGAGGAGTCGCTGCGGATCGTCACGTTCGAGGAGGACGAGGCGACGCGCTCGGCCCAGGTCTACGGCGTCGACCCGGCCACGGTCGGCGCCGCGGTCAAGATCATCGCGGGCGAGGACCGGGCGGACCACGTCGACCTGAACTTCGGCTGCCCCGTGCCCAAGGTGACCCGCAAGGGCGGCGGCTCGGCGCTGCCGTGGAAGCGGGACCTGTTCACCTCGATCGTCCGGGCCGCGGTCAAGGCCGCCGAGCCCTACGGCGTGCCCGTCACGATCAAGATGCGCAAGGGCATCGACGAGGACCACCTGACGTACCTCGAGGCCGGGCTCATCGCCCAGGCAGAGGGCGTCGCGGCCGTCGCGCTGCACGCGCGGACCGCCGCCGACTACTACAGCGGCACCGCGGACTGGTCGGCCATCGCGCGCCTCAAGGAGACCGTGACCGAGATCCCGGTCCTCGGCAACGGTGACATCTGGTCGGCAGAGGACGCCGTGCGGATGGTGCGGGAGACGGGCTGCGACGGCGTCGTCGTCGGGCGCGGGTGCCAGGGGCGTCCGTGGCTCTTCGCCGACCTGGCCGCGGCCTTCTCGGGCTCGGACGTGCGCGTGACGCCCGGCCTGCGCGAGGTCGCCGAGACCATCTACCGTCACGGCGAGCTCATGATCGAGTACTTCGGCGGCGACGAGGGCAAGGGCATGCGCGACCTGCGCAAGCACATGGCCTGGTACCTCAAGGGGTACGCGGTGGGTGGCGAGGCCCGGCAGGGCCTCGCGATGGTCTCGACCCTCGAGGAGCTGCGCGGCAAGCTCGACGCGCTCGACCTGGACCAGCCCTACCCGGGCGAGGCCGCCGAGGGGCAGCGCGGCCGCGCGGGCTCGCCCAAGAAGCCGCACCTGCCCTACGGCTGGCTCGACTCGCGCGAGCTCTCCGAGGAGTTCGAGGAGAAGCTGCGCGAGGCGGAGCTGAGCGTCTCGGGGGGCTGAGGCCCGCAGGACGCTGCACGCCCGACGACGACGGCCCGGTGCCGGAGGATCTCCTCCGGCACCGGGCCGTCGTCGCGTATCGGGTGCTCGTGCCCCCGGGTCGGTCGTGGGCTCGTCGGGCTGCTCGCGCGACCCGACGGGCTACCAGGTCACGCGCGGAACCACACCGTGGTGTCGGAGGGCACGCGCACCTGCGGGTCGGCGCTGCGGTCGGAGAACGTGGGTCCGCTCTCGACGAGCACCTGCGCGCCGTGCGGCAGGACGACGGGCTCGGAGCCCAGGTTCGCCAGGACCACCACGTCGCCGTTGCGGAACGCGATGACGTCGGTGGAGTCCGCGTAGGCGTCGACCCAGGCGAGCGAGCCCGCACCGAGGTTCTCCGCCTTGCGGATCTCGAGCGCGGCCTTGTACATCTCGAACGTCGAGCCGGCCACGCCGTACTGGGCGTCGGCCGCGAGGGCCTTGTACGACTCGGGCTGGGGGAGCCAGGTCTTGTCCGTGGCCCCGAACCCGAGCCCGGGGGCCTCGGCGGACCAGGGGAGCGGCACGCGGCAGCCGTCGCGGCCCGCCTCGGCACCCTCGGTGCGGAAGAACGCGGGGTCCTCGCGGACCTCGTTCGGCAGCGACGTGTGCTCGGGCAGCCCGAGCTCCTCGCCCTGGTACAGGTAAGAGCTGCCCGGCAGGCCGAGCATGAGCAGGCTCGCGGCGCGGGCCCGGCGCAGGCCGAGCTCCTCGTCGGGCTGGGGCTCGTGCGCGAAGATCCCGTTGGGGCGCAGGCCGGGCTCGGCCAGGCCCAGGCGCGAGGGGTGGCGCACGACGTCGTGGTTGGACAGCACCCAGGTGGTGGGCGCACCGACCTCGTCGGAGGCGTGCAGCGAGGCGGCGACGACGGCCCGCAGCGGCGCGGCGTCCCAGGCCGTGGTCAGGAACGAGAAGTTGAAGGCCTGGTGCATCTCGTCGGGGCGCACGTAGCGGGCCAGGCGCGAGAGCGGCTCGACCCAGGCCTCGGCCACGAGGGCGCGGTCGCCGTCGTACTCGGCCAGGACCTTGTGCCAGGCGCGGTAGATGTCGTGCACGCCCTCCTGGTCGAACATGGGGCCGGAGTTGCCCGCGCCCGTGGAACCGTCCTCGGGAGCGCCCGCGTCGGTGCCCTCGACCATCGAGACCGAGCCGTCCCAGTCGGGCAGCCCGTCCTGCTTGACCATGCCGTGCGCGACGTCGATGCGGAAGCCGTCGACGCCCTTGTCGAGCCAGAAGCGCAGGACGTCCTCGAACTCGGTGCGGACCTCGGGGTTGGTCCAGTCGAGGTCCGGCTGGGTCGAGTCGAACATGTGCAGGTACCACTGACCTGCCACCTCGCCCTCGGCGCCGGTCACGACGTGCGCGCCGGGGCCCGCGGTCACGCGCGTCCAGGCCGGGCCGCCGAAGATCGACTGCCAGTTGTTCGGGGGCAGCTCGCCGTTCTCGCCCTTGCCCTCACGGAACAGGTAGCGAGCGCGCTCGGGCGAGCCCTCGGGCGCTGCGAGCGCCTCCTGGAACCAGGCGTGCTGGTCGGAGGTGTGGTTCGGGACGACGTCGACGATGACGCGGATGCCCATCGC
The DNA here is from genome assembly GCF_001692445.1 of Oerskovia enterophila. Lineage (GTDB taxonomy): Bacteria > Actinomycetota > Actinomycetes > Actinomycetales > Cellulomonadaceae > Oerskovia > Oerskovia enterophila. Next base: position 16,982 of record NZ_MAQA01000024.1, read on the forward strand.
GTGCGCCGCGGCGAGCATCTCGTCGAAGTCGGCGAGCGTGCCGAACAGCGGGTCCACGTCGCGGTAGTCGGAGACGTCGTAGCCGGCGTCCTTCTGGGGCGAGCGGTAGAACGGCGAGAGCCAGACGGCGTCGATCCCCAGTGCCTTGAGGTGCGGCAGGCGGGCGGTCACGCCGGGCAGGTCGCCGATCCCGTCGCCGTTCCCGTCGGCGAAGGAGCGCGGGTACACCTGGTAGATGACCGCGTCGCGCCACCACTCGCCCGGGCCCTCGTGGGCCGCGTGGACGAGCTGGGTGGCGGTCAGTGCAGGTGCGGAGTCGACCTCGGCCGCCGGGATCGAATCGATACGAGACATGGAGTACAGGTCCTCACTGTGTGCGGGGTGTGGCGTGGTGGAGCGCGTTCTGGGGACGGTGGCCGACGGTCCGGGGCGCCTGGTGCGGCGAGGCGGTCCGTGCGGGAAACCGGGCGTCGTGGCCCGGAGGATCACCGGTACGGGGATCGTGGGCGCGACCGATGAAGGAGGCGGGCCCGACGAGCCGTCGTCCGAGTGTAAGCGCTTGCGGCTAGGGGTTGTCGAGTCGGGGGCCCGGTGCCGCGCCCGTCGACCCGCGCACGATGAGCTCGGGCTGGAACAGCAGCTCGGACCGCGGGGCCCTGTCGCCGGAGATCTCGGTGAGCAGGGCGCTGATCGCCGCCTGGCCCATCGCGGACACGGGCTGGCGCACCGTCGTCAGCGGAGGGTCGGTGAAGGCGATGAGGGGCGAGTCGTCGTAGCCGACGACCGACACGTCCTCGGGGACGCGCAGGCCGCGAGCGCGGGCCGCACGGATGGCACCGAGCGCCATGAGGTCCGAGCCGCACACGATCGCGGTGTGCCCCGAGTCGATGAGCTCGCCGGCCGCGGCCTGACCGCCCTCGACCGTGAAGAGGGTCACCACGATGTGCTCCTGCGCCTCGGCCACGTCCGAGACCAGCCCGTGGCGCACGAGCGCGTCGGCGAAGCCGGCGAGCTTGCGCTGTGCCGGCACGAACCGGCCGGGGCCGATCGCGAGACCGATCTTTCGGTGGCCGAGCGACTCGAGATGGCGCACCGAGAGCTCGACGCTCGCGACGTCGTCGGGCGAGACGAACGGGGCGTCCACGCCTGGTGCGTAGCCGTTGACCAGGACGATGGGCATCCCGCGGCTGCGCAGGCGCTCGTAGCGGTCGTGGCTCGCCTGCGTGTCCGCGTGCAGGCCCGAGATGAAGACGATGCCGTCGACCGCGTGGTCGAGGAGCATCTCGACGTACTCGTCCTCGGTGGTGCCCCCCGGGGACTGCGTGCACAGTAGAGGGGTGTACCCGTGCTCGGAGAGCAGCGACTCGATGATCTGCGCGAACGCGGGGAAGACGGGGTTCGTCAGCTCCGGGACGATCAGGCCGACCAGGCCTGCGGACCGGTTGCGGAGCTTCTCGGGACGTTCGTAGCCGAGGAGGTCCAGCGCAGCGAGCACTGCTTGGCGCGTCTCGCTGGCGACACCGGCCTTCCCGTTCAGGACGCGCGAGACCGTCGCAGTACTGACGCCGGCTTGTTCGGCGAGATCTGTGAGACGGGTACGCACGTGGGGCAGTGTAGGTGACACCGGACCTCCTCGTCCTGGTTGCTCGCCGGTCGGATGGTTCTGGACAGGCGACTGTGTGCGACGAGCTGTTTCGCCGTTGTGTGTAAAGCGTTGCATGAAAGTTACCGCAAGCGCTTGCACGATGGCTACCCGACGTCGTACGGTCGTCCACATCAGGGCCAAGGAGGGCAGGTTCGCCACCCTTGGCTGACATCTCGAATGCTTGGAGTGACTCAGATGCGACGGAGCATCCTTCTAGCCGCAGCGCTCAGCACCACGCTGGCGCTCACTGCCTGCTCCGGCGGCGGCAGCGGAGACGACGAGACCACCTCGGGGTCCGGCGATTCGACCGGCTCGACCGGTGCGCTGACGGTCTGGGTCGACGAGACCCGCCAGGCCGCGGTCACGGACGCCGCGAAGGCCTTCGAGGCCGAGAACGGCACCAAGGTCGAGGTCGTCCTCAAGAACTTCGACGACATCCGCGCGGACTTCCTCGCGCAGGTCCCGACCGGCAAGGGCCCCGACATCACGGTCGGCGCGCACGACTGGCTCGGCGAGTTCACGACCAACGGTGTCGTCGCCCCCCTCGAGCTGGGCGACAAGGCGTCCGAGTTCGAGAAGGTCTCGATCGAGGCCTTCACGCAGGACGGCCAGGTCTACGGCCTGCCCTACGCGATCGAGAACATCGCGCTCATCCGCAACACCGCGCTCGCCCCCGCGGCCCCCGCCACGTGGGACGAGGCCATCGCCGCCGGACAGGCCGCCGGGACCAAGTTCCCGATCCTCGTCCAGTCGGACGGCGCCAAGGGCGACCCGTACACGCACTACCCCTTCCAGACGTCGTTCGGCGCCCCGGTGTTCTCGCAGAACGCTGACGGCTCCTACACCTCCGAGCTCGCCATGGGCGGCCCCGAGGGCCAGGCGTTCGCGACGTGGCTCGGCGCACAGGGTGCCGCGGGCAACCTCAGCCAGGACACGACGTACGACATCGCGGTCGAGGCCTTCAAGAACGGCGAGTCGCCCTTCATCGTCGGTGGCCCGTGGATGATCGAGTCCTTCGAGGGCCTGGACCTCTCGATCGACCCGGTCCCCAGCGCCGGTGGCCAGCCCGCCCAGCCGTTCGTGGGCGTGCAGGGCTTCTACCTGAGCAACCAGAGCAAGAACGCTCTCGTCGCCAACGACTTCCTCGTCAACTTCCTCTCGACCGAGGAGGCCCAGACGGCCCTCTACAAGGCGGGCAACCGTTCGCCGGCGCTCACCGTCTCGGCCGACAAGGCCGCTGCCGAGGACCCGATCATCGCGGGCTTCCGCGCCGTCGGTGCCGACGCCGTCCCGATGCCCTCGATCCCCGAGATGGCTTCCGTGTGGAGCTTCTGGGGCGTGACCGAGGCCGCCATCGTCGGTGGCGCAGACCCGATCCCCACCTGGGACAAGATGATCGCCGACATCCAGGCAGCGATCGGTTCCTGATCACCTGACCTCGTGGCCGTGGCGCCTGGCGCCACGGCCACGAGCCGTCGGCGCGGACCGCACCAGCGGTGCTGCGCCAGCCCCATGACGCGGGCCGTACCCCCGTGTCGCACGACTACGGAGGCTCGATGTCCGCCCCACAGATCACGCCCACCGACAGCGAAGTCGGCGCTCCGGAGGACTCCGGGCCGCCCCAGGGGCCCCGCGCACAGCGCCCCCGTCGGGACCGTGACGGTTCGCACGCCCGGAACTACAGCCCCGGGTTCTTCGTCAAGCTCGCCCTCATGGCCGTCATCGACGCGCTCGGCGTGTACGTGGTCTGGTCCGCGTGGAGCGCGGAGTCGTACGGGATCCTCGCGGCGATGCTGGCCATGCTCGTCGCCGCCAACTGGGTCTACTTCTCCAAGCGGGCGCTGCCGCTCAAGTACATCCTGCCGGGCCTGCTGTTCCTGCTGGCCTACCAGATCTTCGTCGTGGCCTACACGGGCTACATCGCCTTCACCAACTACGGCACGGGCCACAACACGACCAAGGACCAGGCGGTCGAGGCGCTGCTCGTGCAGAACGAGCGCCGCGTCGAGGGCTCGGAGTCCGCGCCGCTCACGGTCCTCGTGGACGGCGACGAGCTCGCCTTCGCGATCGTCACCCCGGACGGGGACGTCGAGGTCGGCACGGCCGAGCAGCCCCTCACGGTAGTCGATGGCGCCGAGGTCGTGGGCGGCCGCGCCGCCGAGGTCCCGGGCTACGACGTCCTCGAGCGCGGCCAGGTGCTCGAGCGCCAGGAGGAGGTCACGAACCTCCGCGTGCCGGTGTCGGACGACCCCGAGGACGGGTCGATCCGCACGCCCGACGCCATGACGGGCTACGTCTACACCTCGACGCTCGAGTGGGACGCCGCGAGCGACACCATGACGGACACGACCACCGGGACCGTCTACACGCCCAACGACGACGGGCAGTTCGAGGCCGAGGACGGCTCGACCCTGGCCGTGGGCTGGCGCGTCGCGGTCGGGTTCGACAACTTCGTCACCGCGTTCTCGGACGGGCGCTACGCGCAGCCGTTCGTCAAGATCCTCGCCTGGACGTTCGTCTTCGCGATCGGGTCCGTGGCGACCACGTTCCTGCTCGGCCTGTTCCTCGCGATCACGTTCAACGACGTCCGCATGCGCGGTCGCAAGATCTACCGCGTGCTCATGATCCTGCCGTACGCGATCCCAGGGTTCCTCGCGGCCCTGCTGTGGTCGGGCCTGCTCAACACACGGTTCGGCTTCATCAACGAGGTCATCTTCGGGGGAGCGGAGATCCCGTGGCTCACGGACCCGGTCCTCGCGAAGCTCTCGGTCCTGTTCGTGAACCTGTGGCTGGGCTTCCCGTACATGTTCCTCATCTGCACGGGCGCGCTCCAGTCGCTGCCGTCGGACGTCATGGAGGCCGCGAAGATCGACGGCGCCGGGCGCTGGCGCACGTGGCGCTCGGTCACGCTGCCGCTGCTGCTCATCTCGACGGCGCCGCTGCTGATCTCGTCGTTCGCGTTCAACTTCAACAACTTCACGCTCATCTACATGCTCACCGGGGGTGGTCCACGGTTCGCGGACGCCTCGGTGCCGCTCGGCCACACGGACATCCTGATCTCGATGGTCTACCAGATCTCCGGCGTCGACGGCTCGGCCCCCAAGAACTTCGGGCTCGCGAGCGCGCTGTCGATCGTCATCTTCGTGATCGTCGGCACCATCTCGGCCCTGGCCTTCCGGAGCACCCGCAAGTTCGAGGAGATCAACTGACATGGCGACCACCTCTGTCTCCCCTTCCGTCGGCTCGTCCTCGGGCAGCTCGTCGGGCACCCCGTCCGGCTCGGGTGTGGGCCGTCAGCGCATGAAGCCCGGCCGCTGGTTCAGCGAGCTCGGCTGGCGCCACCTCGTGGGCGTCGTCGCGGTCGTGTTCGCGGCGTTCCCGCTGGTCTACGTCCTGTCGGCCTCGCTCTCGGAGAACGGCACGCTGACCGGCTCGAACACGCTCTTCAGCGACGTGAGCACCGCGAACTACGCGCAGCTGAGCGAGTCGCTGTTCTGGACGTGGATGCTCAACACGCTCGTGATCGCCGTGGTGACCTCGATCGGCACGGTCCTCATGGGGGCCGCGGCGGCCTACGCGTTCTCGCGCTTCCGCTTCTCGGGGCGTCGCGCCGGCCTGACGTCGCTGCTCATCATCCAGATGTTCCCGCAGATGCTCGCGTTCATCGCGATCTTCCTGCTGCTGCTGAGCCTCGGCGACGTGGTCCCGGCCCTGGGTCTGGACAGCAAGCTGTCGCTGATCTGCGTCTACCTCGGTGGCGCGCTGGGCGTGAACACGTTCCTCATGTACGGGTTCTTCAACACGGTCCCGCGCGAGCTCGACGAGGCGGCCAAGCTCGACGGCGCCACGCACGCGCAGATCTACTGGACGATCATCCTGCGCCTGGTCGCCCCGATCCTCGCGGTGGTCGCGCTGCTGTCCTTCATCAGCACGTACGGCGAGTTCATCATCGCCCGCATCGTGCTGACGTCGGAGTCCAACTGGACGCTCGCGGTGGGCCTGTACGGCTGGGTCTCGTCGCTGCGCGAGGCGAACTGGGGCCTGTTCACGGCCGGCGCCGTGGTCTCGGCGCTGCCGGTGCTGGCGCTGTTCCTCTACCTGCAGAAGTACATCGTGGGCGGTCTGACGGCCGGTTCGGTCAAGGGCTGAGCATGAGCACCTCCCTGCCCGACGACGTCACGTCCGCCGGGTCGGCCACCTCGCCCCGCGAGGTGGTCGCCCTGGCCGCGCACCACGACGGCTCCGAGGTCTACGTCCCCGGGGGCACGCCCGCCCTCGGGGACGTGGTCCCCGTCCGGGTCCGCGTGCCCCGGTTGCCGGGCGGTCCCGCCGCCCAGGTCCGGTCCGTGTGGCTGCGGACGGTCCGAGACGGCGAGCCCCGCCTGTCGCAGGCACGGCTCGAGCGCGAGGACGAGGACGAGTCCTGGTACGTCGCCGACGTCCTGGTCCACAACCCGGTCACGAGCTACCGCTTCTTCCTGGACGTCCCGGGCGGGTACCAGTGGCTCAACGGGCGCGGGGTCTTCGACCGCGACGTGCCGGACGCCGCGGACTTCCGACTCACGGTCCACCCGCCCGCGCCGTCCTGGATGGGCGACGGCGTCGTCTACCAGGTCTTCCCGGACCGGTTCGCGCGCTCGGCCGAGGCCGACGACCGGCCAGTCCCGGACTGGGCCCAGCCCGCGGACTGGGACGACGAGCCCCTCGCGGGTGGCCCCGGCGTAGGGACGCAGTACTACGGCGGAGACCTGCGGGGCATCGAGGAGCACCTCGACCACCTCCAGGCCCTCGGGGTGGGGACGGTCTACCTGACCCCGGTCTTCCCCGGGCGCTCCAACCACCGCTACGACGCGAGCACGTTCGACCACGTCGACCCGCTCCTGGGCGGCGACGAGGCCTACGCCTCGCTCTCGCGCGCCGTGCACGCGCGCGGCATGCGGCTGCTCGGCGACCTGACGACCAACCACACGGGCGCGGGCCACGAGTGGTTCGAGCGCGCGCACGCCGACGCGTCGAGCGCCGAGCGCGACTGGTTCTACTGGACGCCGGGCGAGCCCGGCTACGTGGGCTGGCTCGAGCACGCGTCGCTGCCCAAGCTCAACTACGGCTCGCCCACGCTCGGGGCGAGGATGATCGACGGGCCGGGCTCCGTCGTCGGGCGGTACCTGGGCGAGCCCTTCTCGCTCGACGGCTGGCGCATCGACGTCGCCAACATGACGGGCCGCTACGCCGACGAGGACCGCACGCTCGAGATCGCGCGCCGCATCCGGGCGACCATGACCGAGGTCAACCCGGACTCGGTCCTGGTCAGCGAGCACTTCCACGACGCGTCGCTCGACCTGGCGGGCGACGGCTGGCACGCCAACATGAACTACTCGGCGTTCACGCGTCCCGTCTGGACGTGGCTCGCCCCGCACGACTCGAGCGTCCCGTTCCTCGGGCTGCCCGTCACGACCCCGCGGCGGGGCGGGCGCAGCATGGTCGAGACCATGCGCGACTTCGACGCCGTGCTGCCGTGGGCCGTCACGTCGCGCCAGTGGAACATGCTCGGCTCGCACGACACACCGCGCCTGCGCTCGATCGTGGGGTCGGCCGAGATGGTCGAGGTCGCCGCGACGCTCCTGCTGACCTACCCCGGCACGCCCGTGATGTTCGCGGGCGACGAGGTGGGCCTGACGGGCACCAACGGCGAGCACGCGCGCGTGCCCATGCCGTGGGGCCGCTCGGAGCGCTGGGACAGCGACACCTTCGAGGTCTACCGGCGGCTCGTCGCGATGCGCCGCGCGAGCCGCGCCCTGCGCGAGGGCGGTCTGCGCTGGCTCCTGGTCGACGACGACGCCGTGGCGTACCTGCGCGAGACGACCGACGAGCGCGTGCTCGTCGTCGTCGCGCGCGACGCGTGGGCCGGGGCGCGGCTGCCGCGGCACCTGCTCACGGGCACCGAGCCCGAGCGCCTGTACGGCGAGCTCGGTCTCGAGGTCACCGCCGAGGGGCTCGACCTGGCCGGGGACGGACCGGGCGTCGGGGTGTGGCGGATCGGCTGAGCCGGTACGCACACGTGGTCTTCGACGAGAAGTGAGCAGATGCCCCTGGTCCGCGGCGATCAGGGGCATCTACGCATTTCTCGGCGCGGGGGCGGCGCGCCACCGCGCGCCGCGCGCCTCGATAGGGTGGGACCCGTGCCGCACACCACGCCAGGAAACGCCCTCGGGTACTCGGCCGCCGACGTCGAGCGCTGGGTCCCCGAGCCGCCCAAGAGCAAGTCCCGCACGCCCTTCGAGCGTGACCGGGCGCGCGTCGTGCACTCCTCGGCGCTGCGCCGGCTCGGCGCCAAGACCCAGGTCCTGGGCCCGGGGTCGGACGACTTCGTGCGCACGCGTCTCACGCACAGCCTCGAGGTCGCCCAGGTGGGCCGGGAGATGGGCCGCGCCCTGGGCTGCGACCCCGACGTCGTCGACACCGCGTGCCTGGCCCACGACCTGGGGCACCCGCCGTTCGGGCACAACGGCGAGCGGGCGCTCGCGGAGATCATGGCCCAGCACGGCGGGTTCGAGGGCAACGCCCAGACCCTGCGCCTGCTGACCCGCCTCGAGCCCAAGCTCTTCGCGGCGGACGGCACGCCCGTCGGGCTCAACCTGACCCGCGCGAGCCTCGACGCGAGCGTCAAGTACCCGTGGCGCCGGGGCGAGGGGCCGCGGCGCCCCGACGGGACCACGACCCACAAGTTCGGCGTCTACCCCGACGACGTGCCCGTCTACACGTGGCTGCGCGAGGGTGCCCCCGAGCACGTCAAGTGCATGGAGGCCCAGGTCATGGACCTGGCCGACGACATCTCCTACTCGGTGCACGACGTCGAGGACGCGATCGTGGGCGGCAAGCTCGACCTCGCGGTCCTGGCCGACCCCGACGAGCGCGGGCGCGTCGTGGCCGCGGTGCGCGCCTGGTACGGCGACGCCTACGACGAGGCCGAGCTCGACGCCGCGATCTCCCGTCTCGAGGCGACCGGTCACCTGATGCGCGGCTTCGACGGGTCGCGCCGGGCGCTCGCGGCGCTCAAGGACTCGACGAGCCAGCTCATCGGGCGCTTCAGCGGGTCGGCCCAGGCCGCGACGCGCGAGGAGTACGGCGACGGGCTGCTCACGCGCTACTCGGCCCGCCTCGTGGTCCCCTCGACGACGTCCGCGGAGATCCTGGTGCTCAAGGGCATGGCCGTGGCGTACGTCATGGCCCCGCGCGAGCTGGAGCCGCTGCACCACCAGCAGCGCCAGGTCCTCGCGGACCTGGTCGAGGTCTTCAGCGACAAGGCGCCCGACGCGCTCGAGGCGCCTTTCGCGGCGGACTGGCTCGAGGCGCCCGACGACGCCGCTCGCCTCCGCGTGGTCGTCGACCAGGTCGCGTCGCTCACCGACGTCAGCGCCTACCAGCTGCACGACCGGTGGGTGTCGCCGCGCTGATCCACCGCACGACCGCGGCCCGCGCCCCGGAGGGTGCGGGCCGCCGTCGTGCCGCTGGTCAGCCCAGCGTCGTGGTGAGCTGCGCGACGAACTCGTCGAGCGCGTAGGGGATGCTCAGGACCGTGGGCGCGGACGTGGCCATGGCGTAGTCCATGCCCACGACCCGCACGACCCGGCCGTCGACGACCGAGGGCAGCGCGGCGAACAGCGGGTTGCCCAGGAGGGTGTCGTAGACCGTCTCGTCGACGTCGATGAGGATGAACGCGTCGGCGTCGAGCGTGGGGATCAGCTCCGAGCTGACCGAGACCGACGAGGCGTCCTCGGCGCCGCAGACCGCGAGCGTGCCGGGGGAGGGCTCGAGCCCGATCTGCGTCAGCAGCTCGATGCGCGGGTCCGAGGGGCAGAAGACGATGACGCCGCCCTCGCCGTTCATGGCGTACGTGATGGTCTTGCCCTGGAGCTCGGGGTGGGCCGCGGCGGTCTCGGCGACCGTGGTCCCGACGCCCTCGACGAGCTCGTCCGCACGGGCAGGCTGTCCGAGGGCCGCGCCGACCATGGTCGTCTGGTCCTGCCACGACGTCTCCCACGCCGAGCCGGGGAACGCGACCGTGGGCGCGATCTCCGCGAGGCGCTCGTAGGCCGTGTCCGTGATCCCCGAGTAGACCGCGATGATCACGTCGGGCCGCAGCGCAGCGATCTGCTCGAACGGGACGTCGGGGTTGGACGTGAGGAGCTCGGGGGTCGCGCCCTCGAACGTCTCGGTGAGCCACGGCAGGATGTCGTCCTCGATGCCGGGGCCCGTGAACTTCTCGATGCCCACGGGGACCTTGCCGAACGCGACGACGGCGTCCTGGCTGCTCCAGCCGATCGTGACGACCCGCTGGGGTTCCTTCTCGATCGTCGTCGACCCGTAGGCGTGGTCGATCGAGACCGGGAACGCGTCGGCCTCGGCGAGGCTGGTCGCGGCGACGTCGCCACCCCCCGCGGGGGCGGACGTGGCGGAGTCGGTGCCACCCGTCGAGCAGGCCGCGAGCGCGGCGAGCGTCACGAGCGAGGCGACGGCGCCCAGGAGGTGCCGCGGCGTGGTCCGTCGGCGGGAGCTGGTCGGGGTCATGAAGAGGTCCTCCGTCGAGAGTCTCGCGATGCGAGGCGCTCGGTAGTTAGATGAGCCTAGCCTTAGTTGGCGGAACAAAGGTGAGGCTAACCCGGGCCGGATCGAGAAATCCTGCCAGCACGGACCGATTTCCCGCCAGGGTCAGTGGCCAGGGGCCCCGAGCAGGCGGGCGTAGGCCGCAGGCGACATGCCCGTGGTGCGACGGAAGACCGTGACGAACGTGCTCGGGCTCGAGTACCCGACGGTCCGTGCGACCTCGCGGACCGAGCGGCCCTCGGCGAGCAGCACCAGGGCGGCCCCCGTCCGGGCGAGGATGCGCCACTGGGCGAAGGACAACCCCGTCTCGGCGACGAACCGCCGCATGAAGGAACGCGGGCTCATGCCCACGTCGGACGCCCAGGCGTCGAGCGACCGGCCGTCGCCGGGGGACGCGAGCAGCCGCTCGGCGACGTGGAGCAGGTCCACGTCGCGCGGCATGCGCAGCTCGATGCTCGCCACGGGCAGGGGCAGCATCTGCTCGATCGCGAGCGCCTGCAGGCTGTGCCGGCTGGTGTCCGGCATGACGGCCGTGGTGTCGTGCAGGAGCAGCTCGCGCAGCAGGGCGCTGACCGGTACCCCCACGACGCTCTCCCACCGCGGCGCGACCTGGTCGGGATTCAGGTAGGTCGCGTAGACGGTCACGTCGGGGTCGGCCCGGACCTTGTGCCGCGTCCCGGCGGGCAGCCAGATGCCGAGGCTCGGCGGGACCAGCCAGCGTCGGCCCGTGGCCTCGACGTCGAGCGGCCCGCCCTCGCCCCAGACGAGCTCGTGCTCGTAGTGCACCTCGTCGGGCCACTCGCGCGCGTGGCCGGGCTCGAACACGTTGGTCGCGAGGCTCCACGGGTCGGCGACGAAACGCCCCTCGGGCGCCCGGTAGGGCACCGCGGGCTCCTCGGTGAACGACGGAGCACCCCAGATGCGGATGCTCCCGGGGTGCTCGGTGCTCGTCATGGGCAGGACGTTACCGCCCGTGCCGGGCGGGCGGGCCTGGTCGGCCGGGCCTGGTCGACCGTGCCTGGCCGGGCGGACGGGCGAGCGCTCAGCCGGTCGGCTGCTCGCTCATCCACGCGTCGCTGGCCCGTTGCACGTCCTCGGGCGTGACCGATCCCGCGACCGTCACGAAGTACCAGCGGTGCCCGAACGGGCAGCGCACCGCGGCCTGGCGGAATCCCTCGAACCAGTCGGCGGGCTCGGCCGTGCTCGTCGCCCCCGCGGCGATCGCGCGGGCGTAGGCCGCGTCCGTGTCGGGGACGGGCACCGTGAACGACACGGGCGTCGGGCCCTCGGGATCCGGTGCCGCGGAGCCAGCCCCCGGGAACTCCTGCGCGACGGTGAACGTCGAGAACCCGGACGTCGTGGGCAGGCGCAGGTCGGAGTGGATGATCGCGTCCCCGGCCGTGATCACGTCGTCGACCTCGGCGCCGAACGCCGCCGTGTAGAAGTCGATCGCCGCGCGGGCGTCGCTGACGGCCAGGTTGGGGTGCAGGGCGGACATGTCCATGGTTCCTCCAGTGCTCGGGTGCTGATGTCCCCATCGTCTGTCGGTGCGCGGTGGCAGTCTTGGAGGAATGCGACACGAACGCGGCAGCGTCCCCGGGGTCTCCGGCGTCCCGTCCACCACGTACGGCGTGGTGGACCCCGTCGCCGCGCGCCGAGCGTTCGCCCTCGGACGGTTCCCGGCTCCCGCGGACCTCGCCGACCGTGTCGACTGGTTCTGGCTCGTGCGGTGGGACCTGCCGGCGGGCGAGTCCTTCACGCAGACCGTCATCCCGCACCCGTGCGTCAACCTCGTGGCCGAGCCCAGCGGGTTCGCGGCCCACGGCATCCCCGAGGGGCTCTTCGACCGCACCCTCGTCGGGACGGGCGTCGTCGTGGCCGCCAAGCTGCGTCCGGGCGCGCTGAACGTCCCGCGCGGGACGTCCGTGCCGGCGTCGGGCGTGCTGGGCGCCGGTGCGGACGAGGCGGGGGAGCGCGCCCTCGCGCTCGCCGAGCGCGGGGAGGACGAGGACGCGGTCCGCGTCCTCGCGGGGCTCGTGCGCGAGCGGCTCGCCCCGGACCAGCACCTCGCGCAGGTCTCGCGCGTGCTGGACGCCGCGACCTCGGGCGACCTGGGACCCCGAGCGCGCGTCGCGGACCTCGCCCGGGTCGCGGGCACGAGCACGCGCAGCCTCCAGCGGCTGCTCGGCGAGCGGCTGGGCGTCGGGCCCAAGTGGGTCCTGCAACGCCATCGCGTCCACCTCGCGGCCGAGCGGCTCGCCCAGGACCCCGGCCAGGACCTGTCGGCGCTCGCGGTCGACGTGGGCTACTACGACCAGGCGCACCTGGCTGTGGACTTCGTCTCCGTGACCGGTCACACCCCCGGGGCGTACGCGCGGCGGTGCGCGGAATCCCGGGCCCGGCTGCTCGAGCTCGTGTCCTCCTGAGGTCACCCGAGCGGTCGGTAGGCGCGGCTGATGGCTGATCGGACGGGGCCCGGCGCGAGACGTCACCGGCGGCACCTACACTCGGGTACGTGGCAGGTCTGATCCGACGCGAGGACGTCGATGCGGTGCGCGAACGCGCGAGGATCGACGAGATCGTGTCCTCGCACGTGACGCTCAAGCCGGCCGGTGTCGGCTCGCTCAAGGGCCTGTGCCCCTTCCACGACGAGCGCTCCCCGTCCTTCCACGTCCGCCCCCAGGTGGGCCGCTGGCACTGCTTCGGCTGCAACGAGGGCGGCGACGTCATCTCGTTCGTCCAGAAGATCGACGGCATGACGTTCACGGAGGCCGTCGAGTACCTCGCGGACCGCGTGGGCATCCAGCTTCGGTACGAGGAGGGCGGCGGCCCGCGCCGCACCGAGGAGCCCGGCAAGCGCCAACGCCTGCTCGAGGCGCACCGCGTGGCCTCGCAGTTCTTCTCCGAGCAGCTCTTCGCTCCGGGCGCCACGGTCGCGCGCACGTTCCTGGCCGAGCGCAGCTTCGACCGGTCGGACGCCGAGCGCTTCGGTGTCGGGTTCGCGCCGACGGGCTGGGACGCGCTGCTGCGCCACCTGCGCGGGCGCGGCTTCACCGAGGCGGAGCTGATCGCGTCGGGCCTCATGAGCCAGGGCCAGCGTGGCATCTACGACCGCTTCCGCGGACGTCTCGTGTGGCCCATCCGCGACGTGACGGGCGAGACCATCGGGTTCGGTGCGCGCAAGCTCTTCGACGAGGACCAGGGCCCCAAGTACCTCAACACCCCGGAGACCACGCTCTACAAGAAGTCCCAGGTGCTCTACGGGATCGACCTCGCGAAGCGGGAGATCGCCAAGAACAAGCGCGTCGTGGTCGTCGAGGGGTACACCGACGTCATGGCCGCGCACCTGTCGGGCATCACGACGGCCGTCGCGACGTGCGGCACGGCGTTCGGCTCGGACCACGCGCGCATCGTGCGCCGCCTCCTGGGCGACACGACCGCGGGCGGCGGGCTCCAGCTCGCGTCGGGCGCGTCGCTCGGGGGAGAGATCGTCTTCACGTTCGACGGCGACGCGGCGGGCCAGAAGGCCGCGGTCCGCGCGTTCGGCGAGGACCAGCGCTTCTACGCGCAGACGTTCGTCGCGGTCGAGCCGAGCGGCATGGACCCGTGCGAGCTGCGCATGGCGCACGGCCCGGAGGGTGTCCGCGCGCTCGTCGAGGGCCGCCAGCCCCTGTTCGAGTTCGTCATCCGCACCACGCTCGACACGTTCGACCTGGACACCGCCGAGGGGCGCGTGGCCGCGCTGCGCGCCGCGGCCCCGGTCGTCGCGGGCATCCGCGACACGGCCCTGCGGCCCGAGTACGCGCGCATGCTCGCGGGCTGGATCGGCATGGACTCGGAGTCGGTGCGCCGCGCGGTCGCGGCGGCGGGCAAGGCGGGGGTCCCGCAGACGCTGCCGGCCCCGGTCCGCCCGCTGCCCCCCACGCCCGACGACGCAGCTCCCGCCGCGCCGTCGGGCCCGGTCTTCTCTCCGCCGGACCCGCGCGACCCTGTGGCCCGTCTCGAGCGGCAGGCGCTCGTCGTCGCGCTCCAGTACCCCCAGTTCGTGCCCGCCGAGGAGTTCGACGCGTTCTCCGAGTCGGCCTTCGCGACGCCCGCGTGGCGAGCCGTGCACGACGCGATCCGGGCCGCGGGCGGCATGGCCGGAGCGGCCGCGCACCCGGCAGGGCAGTGGGTCGAGGCCGTGATCGAGCAGTCCCCGGAGACGGTGCGCGGCATCGTCAACCAGCTGGCCGTCGCCCCGCTGCCCGAGGACCGCGAGAACGTCATCCAGGGGTACGTCAAGGGCGTCATCAAGGCGTTCGTCGACCTGGGCCTCACACGGCGCGTCGCGGACGCCAAGAGCCGCCTCCAGCGCCTGGACCCTGCGGGGGACCAGGAGGCCTACGGGGCGGCGTTCGCCGAGCTCCTGGCCGTCGAGCGGGAACGTCGAGAGCTGCGCGAGGGCGCCTGAGGACGTGGCGTGCGCGCGGTCGTCGAGGGTGACGCGCCACGTCGTCGAGGGCGACGCGCCACGTCGCCGAGGGCGACGCGTGCCGCCCTCTGTCCGTCCGCGGTGCGATCGACCCGTACAAGGTGCTGTGGACATCGGCCGAGAGCCGCCTCGAGCGGGTGAGGATGGTGGTGCCGGCCGGCACCACCGCGGGGAGGAACCCCGTCGCTCCTGGCTCTTTCCGAGGAGACCGTTCATGTCTCGTGTCGTCGCGGTACCCACCCTTGCTCGCAGTGCCGCTCTGATCGTGGGCGGGGTGTCCGCCCTGGCTCTCGCTCAGCTCTTCGTCGTCGTAGCCCTCGCGCTCGACGGGGCCGCGACGTACGGCGCATCGTCCTACGGCAGGTCGCCTGACGCCTCGGGGGTGGCTGCGCTCCTGGTCCTCGGTGGTCTCGTGGCCCTGTCCGGACTGGCGACCTTCCTGGTCGGCCTCTACCGGGCGGTCGCCAACGTCGACCGCTACCTCGCGTTCCGGGTCGCCGTGATGCCGCGCCGTGTCGAGGGAGCAGGTACCGGAGGAGGCCTCGTCCCGGCCCAGGTGGGTCGTGGCGCACAGCAGTTCAGCCCGTTGAGATGAAGGTCACACCTCTCGCCGGCTCGAGGTGACCCGAGGAACGACAAAGGCCCCTGACCTGCGTCTCCGCAGATCAGGGGCCTCTCGTCGTGCTCCCGCGGTAGGACTTGAACCTACGACCGTCCGATTAACAGTCGGATGCTCTGCCAGCTGAGCTACGCGGGACCGCTCACCCACCGTTTTGCACCGGTTGGGCGACCGGAGAAAACTCTATCAGCATCAGAGGGGTAGTCCGGACATCGAGCGGACCCGGTCCTCCGCGGCGTCGATCGCAGCCCGTGTCCGCGGGTCGTCGAGGTCCACCCCGGCCTCGGCGACGACCTGCGAGAAGAGCGAGCCGTCGGTGTCGCGGCGGACCGCGACCTTGGCCGACCGGCCGGCCCCGAGAGCGACCACCTCCGCGAGCACGACCGAGGACTGCACGCGCTCCCGGACGGTCTGTGCCAGCGTGGTGCGCCGCGAGTCGGCGAGACGCAGGACCAGGGGAGCGGCGCCGTCGACCCACTCGACCGTGATCGACGCGGTGACCGGGTCGTAGCCTGCGCGGTCCACGTCGCACCAGGGGCGGGACGAGCCGTCCTCACCCGTCGTGGCCAGGACCGTGCGCGTCGCCGCGGCCCACGAGCCGTCGACGAGCTGGGCCGCAGCGAGCACCGCGTCCTTGGGGGCGAGGCGTAGGGACCTGCGGGCGTCGTCGGGCAGGGAGCTACGGGCGAACAGAGCCATGCCAGACACGGTACTGCCCTGCTGCCCGACGGGCGCGCACCTGCCGGTACGCTTGTCCGCCGAGGGGCAGTAGCTCAGTCGGTCAGAGCATCGGACTCATAATCCGCCGGTCGTGGGTTCAAGCCCCACCTGCCCTACTCGTTTTCCCATGTTGGGGTACCCCGTAGGGTACCCGATCGCCGTTGGCGACGTTGCGCCACAGTGGGCCATGCTGAGCGCGACCGGCGGGTGCCGTCCGAGGGATCTGCTCGAGCATCGCGCGAAGGACCACAGGGTCAGGCTAGGCCCGCTAGGCTCCCGGCATGGCAGGGGAGTGGACGATCCGTGAGCTAGCGCGCGAGGCCGGGGTGTCCCGGAAGAGTGTGTGGGCGTGGATCTCGACGCGCGGCTGGGAGCGGCCGACTTCGGGTCCGTGGATCCTCGACGCCGAGCAGGGGCGGCTCGTGCTCGAGCGGTTCGAGCAGACCGCCCCGCTGCGCACCTCGCGCGAGCCCGTGGCGTGCAGCGTCGAGGACTGCGAGAGGGCGCGTTTCGGACTGCAGGACGTCTGCAAGATGCACTACCAGCGGCGGGCGCGGACCGGCCGCACCGAGCGGTCGTCCGGCGGGGACTGGCAGACGGCCAAGACCCACTGCCCGGCAGGTCACCCGTACACGGCCGAGAACACGTACATGTTCCCGTCCGACGCCGGGACCCGGCGACGCTGCCGGACATGTCGCATCGCCCAGTCGTCGGCCCCGAAGAAGCAGACGGCAGATGGATGAGCATGGAGAAGCTCCGCATGGTCGTGTACGGAGTCTTTGCCGTCGTCGGCATCGCGCTCTTGGTGACTGCCGAGTCGACGGGCGCGCGTGTGCTCGGCGGGGTGATGGCGGCGCTTGGAGTCGTGTCGGTCGTCATGGCCACCGGCGAGCTGCGCCGGAAGCGACGCGCTGAGCGCCCGGACCGCCCCGAGGACTCGGCGCCTACCGCCTGACGACGGCGCCGGCCCAGACCCAGGCCGTGTCGGGGTGGCCGAAGCGGTCCATGTAGCTGATGTGCACGGCTCGCCGGGTCCATGCGATCGCCTCGGCGTCGATCTCGAACTCATCACCCGACATCGTCACGATCCATGCCCGGACCGGCATCGGCGTCTCCGGCGTCGTGACCTCGTGCCCGTACTGCTTCGGGTTCAGCGTGCGGGCCCGCTTCGGGAACGGGGTGTTGCCGGTCGGTCTGCTCACGCATGCAGGGTATCGAACAGACGTTCGATACCAAAGTTCGGGTTGCGTCCGTTCTGTTGACCGATCGTGGCCTGGCGCCCTCCATGTGCACCGTTGCCGAAGCAACCCAGGGGTCGCGCGCGTGAGGGTGAATTCTGCGCCGTGCACCGTCGACGCTCTGCCCTCGGGAGCGAGGGATCGCCCGCTTTTTGAAGATGGTCGGCTGCGCCCTGGGGCGTGATGGCCTTGCGCAACCAGCCCTGCCTCGCGCTACTCTTTGCGAACCGCACTGGCGGGAGGGTGCGAACGCTATATTCGCGGTCTCGGATCGGGCAGGCAGCGTACTGGCGCGCAGTCTTCATGGAGCGGGTGAAAAGTGGAAGAAGAGAAGGGTGCGGCCTCGGCGCGGAGGCGCACGGAACTCGAGATGATCTTCACGAAGTTCCTTCGTCGACAACGAACCATGATTCGCCTGCTCGAGTATATCGAGGAGAAGATGTCAGGGGTTGACGACCAACGATCCGCGCTGTATGCGGATCTCCTTGCCAAGCATCCCCGCGTGGCTCCGGACCTGATCTATAAGATTGTCGACGCCCTCGAGCCAAAGTATGGCGACGAGTCCGGAAATGACGATGGTCCGGCGACGAAGGCCGTGGGTCGCCTTGCGCTCCTGCTTCAAGAGGCCGGTGAAGAGGGGATCCCCGTCCTGCTGGAGGCTGCCGATAGGGTGCGGCATGACGAGCCTGCTACCCCTTTGATGTTCTCTTCGCTGCTCACAAGTCTGGTCGGCGGGTTTGAGATGTTCATCGCCGATCTGGCGAACTACGCATATCGAGAGTTTCCCGCCGCGCTCTCCCTCAGTGGAGCATCGTTTACGTGGCAAGACGTCACAAGTCACTCGTCGATTGAGTCGTTGAGAGAGCAGACGATTGAGCGGGCTGTCAATGAGATGTTGCGCGCATCCTTCGACGACTGGCTGGCGACGTTCGAGAAGAAGTTCAGTGTTGCCGTGCCGAGTGTTGTGCGAGAGGTGGCGGTGCGTGAGGTTTTCCAACGACGTAACCTAGTTGTGCACAACGACAGCGTCGTCAATGAACTCTACCGGGAAAAGGTCCGTGGGTTGCCTGAGTGCCCGCCTGTCGGCGTGCAGCTTGTGGTGGATGCTGAGTACCTGCGCGACGCGGCTGATCGACTCTGGGCTACGGCATGGCATCTTGCATGGGCGTTTGGTGACAAGCTGATCAAGGGCGGGGATCGGGAGATCTTCGAGATGTTTATCTGCAATGTGCCCTACCGTCACCTTGAGGACAAGCGGTATCGAGCAATTGAGTTCGCGGACTGCGCCCACGTAGTGCGTTCTGTCAAGGACGAGGGTAACGCGCTTATTTTGAAGGTCAACGTCTGGCTCGCGAAGAAGCGGCTCGGCAAATTTGATGAATGTCGCGACGAGATTGTCGCGTGGCCGACGGCTCACCTTTCGCCTCAGTATCAGCTGGCGCGGCTTGCTCTTCTGGATCAACTAGAAGAGGGGATGGCGCTCGTGGAGGAGATCCGCTACACGAAGAACCTGTCGTTCACGTCCTGGTACACGTGGCCCCTGCTCGAAGAGTTGCGTGAGTACGAGTTGCGACTAGCATCAGGGCAGAAGGAACTTGAACCTCCGCCGCAGTGATGGTATGTTGCCAGCAACCGTGCAAGTGACTGGAGTTGTCATGTGCAATCCTGAACTCTGAAGCGTATCGATCACAAGGTTGATGTTCCAGGGCGTGACCGGGTCCACCTTGTTGATCTGAGCCACAGATCTGTGCTGAACAAGGAGGCCCCCATCCGCGAGATCGCGGGTGGGGGCCTCCTTGCGTCCGGCTAAGCGCCCTCAGCCTCGGCGGATGGAGGCAAATGCTCAACACTTGCGCTGTGGCGTCCGGTGTAGGTGGGTGTCTGGGCGGATCCGAGGACCAGGCGGGTGAGCCAGTCGGGGATGTGGGGTTCGGCCCAGCGCCAGGCGACGTACCAGGCGCCGACCACGAGCGCGGTCACCGCGGTGATCGCGAGGTCGGAGGTCAGGAGGTCGGTGACCTCGGTGGGCAGGACCACGACCGTGAGGAGCCAGGCGACCAGAGAGCCCCACAGGACGGGCACGACGGTGCGCAGGTAGGACACGGCGCGGTCGGAGGTCGGAGACGTCGGGGTGCTCATCAGGCTGCACCGCCGGGGAACGCTGCGACGATGGCGTTGAACTGCGCGTCGGAGACGCCGATCGAGGGCAGCGTCTGGGTGAGGTTGACGTACTGGTCCCATCCGACGACGGGCACGGACCGGCCGCCCGAGACGATGACGGCGGCGTTGTTCGCCTTGTTGAGTACCACGATCATGGTGTCGTCCTCCTGGACGTCGGGCACCGGTGCCGGTGCGGGGGGTGGGGTGTTGCGGTGCTGGTCTCGGGCGGGGTCGTAGACCAGGTGCCAGGGCTCGCGGATCGCGCCGCGGCCCTCGGTGTCGGTCCAGCCGTGCTCGGCGAGGACTGGGAACGTCGCGGCGCGGCGCGGGTAGTCGAACTGCCCGACGTTCCCGTAGTCGTCGACGTCGACGGCCAGGCCCCAGCCGTGGTTCGAGGTGCCGGGGATCGCGGCCGCGGCGCCGCGGCCGCGGACGTACCGCACGCCCTTGTACCAACGGACGTCTGTCCCGCCGGCCTTGCGGGGCTCGTAACGCTCGAAGAAGAACCGCTCCTGCTCGGCGAGGGTCCGGTTCCAGCCCCGGACCCGGAGCACGGTCCCGGTGCGGCGGAGGGCGTCGGCACGGGCCCGGTTCCATGCCGCGGCCGCGTCGGCTCGCAGCTGCGCCTCGGGCTGCCCGTCGAGGGCCGCAAGGAGCTCGGGTGGGACCGAGCCGTTCACGTAGGCGGTGGCCATGGTGCCTCCTGGCATGGCGAAGGCCCCGACGCAGGTTGCGTGCGGGGCCTGGGGTGGGTGGGTCAGTCGGTGGTGGTGAGGTGGTCGTCGAGGCGCTTGGACAGGACGGCGTGCTCCCGGCGCTGCTCGGCGTCGCGGCCTTCCATGCGTTCGTCGAGTCGGGCCAGGGCGTCGGTCTGCTGTCGTTGGGTGTGGCGGATGCCGCCGATCTCCCCGTCGTGGCGCTTCTGCCCGGCCTCGAGGCGGTCGAGGCCGGCGGACAGGTCTCCGCGCATGGCAGTGAGCTCGTCGCGCAGGTTCGGGTACTCCGCGTCGGCGTGCTCGTTGGCGGTCTGCTCGCGGGCCTCGCGGGCGTCGCGCCCGATCCGGTCGAGCTTGACCTTGCCGAGGGCCGCGACCAGGATCACGCCCGCCGTCGTGATCAGCTGGACCACGACCGCGTCGCTCACCGCGCGATCCAGGCGAGCGCGACGCGCAGCCCGAGGCCTGCCCAGGTCGAGACGCGGATGTTGGTGATGCGGGCGCGGATCTCGGCGGCGGTGATGGTGTAGATGGTGGCGACGTAGTCGCGGGGGATGTCCTCCCCGATGGTGCCGCCGGCGAGGTCGAGGCTCATCTCGGCGTTGGCCATGGTCGGTACGTAGTCCAGTCCGTGGGGGATCGCGATCTGCCCGAACTGGTTGAGCGTGCCCACGAAGATCCCGCCAACCGGGGCGACGGGCCGGAACCCGATGCCCTCGGTGTACTCGAGACGGTTGGGGGCGGGGGCGTCGGCGCGGTGGACATACAGGGGCCGCGCCGGCGAGGGGACGTAGGGCGGGTTCTGTGCGGCGAGGTCCGCCAGGAGCTGCGCGCGTTCGGTGACGTTCGCGACTGGCACGAAGTCGTTGATCGAGGCGGACAGGCGGTTGGTGTCCCGGTAGTCGGGTGCCTCCAGCTCGCCGGGTACGTCGTGTCCGCGGGCGTCCTTGATCGACATCAGGGGGCCTCCTCAGGGTCTGGCTCGGGGGTTGGGGTGATGGGCGGGTGTTCGCCGCGAGCCGCGTGCCAGTCGGCGTGCAGGTCGACGAGGGCCACGACCGCCCCGCAGATGTCGCAGTAGATCCACATGGGGCGCCTCCTAGGCGGGTCGGGTGTAGGTCGCGATCAGGGCCATGCCGTCGCCGCTGCCGGCGACGGCCCAGTACTGGGGGCCGATCAGCGCGAGGGCCTTGATGGCGCCGGTGCGCATGCCCTCGCGGGTGGCGGCGGCGAGGTCGGTCCAGCCGTCGCCGGTCGCGGTCGCACCGGTCGACGTCGGGGCGCCGCCGGGCCGGGTGCCGTGCGGGGAGCCTTGGACGGTCGCGGGGCCCGACGCCCCGGCGAGGCCCACACCGCGGAGCATGACCTGGATACGGTCGATGCTGATCGCGCCGAGGTTGGCGAGCTGGTCGCCGTAGGTCGCGAGCCCGGTCATGGGCCCGGACCCGAATCCGTTGCCCTGGTAGAGGGTGGAGCGGCCGCCGTACCGGTCGACGTTCCACCGGTCCCATGCGCCCGCCGAGGCGCGCCAGGACCCGGACCACTGGGGCCCGATGGTCTGGGTGACCTGGACGGTGCCGCTGCCGCCGGGCGGGGTGCCGCCACCGCCGCTGGGAGGCGGGGCGACCGGGGACGGGCCCAGGACCAGGACGGGCTCGCCCCAGTCAGACAGTGAGACCCACACTGAGGCGGGCAGGGTCCCGTAGGCCCCGGCCAGGTACGGCAGGGAGTAGGACGCGCCTGCCCAGGTCACGGTGGCGACCGTGCCGGCGGTCGCGGTCATCGTGGCCGGGACGACGGTGTCGAGCGGGTCGAGGGGGCCCAAGACGAGTTCGGGCCGTCCAGTGATGGGATTGAGCAGGACGCGGGCTAGGCCGCCTCCCTGAGCGGTGCTGCGCCGGTAGCGTCCCGGCTGAGCGGGCAGGATCAACGCCGCGCCCCCAGGCAGGCCGACCTGTACGACCCGCGCCGCTGCGTCGACCGCGTACACAGGGCCGGTCACGGTGAGGGCGTCGTCGGGTCGCTTGGGCGCGAATGCGAGGTCGAGGTCACTCACGTACTCACCCCCACGTCCACACGCATGTCGCCGTCGTCGACGGTCAGGGGCAGGTCGTACCCGGTGACCCACCCCCACGTGCGTTCACCGTCGCGCAGGACCTCGACCGGGTCGTCGAGGTCGACGCGTGGGTCGGGGGCGCACATGACGGGAATCGAGGATGCCGGCAGGATCGAGGAGGCGAGCATGGTGTGAGCGGAGGCCAGGGCTTGGGCGTCCGTGGCGATCAGCGGTGAGGACCAGTGCCGGGTCACGGCCCCGTACTCGCCCGTGACGGACATGGGCCCGGTGGTCTGGGACGCGACGGCCTGGATGTCTGCGGCGCCCGCGGCGGACGAGCGGGCCACGATCTGGTTGCAGGCGCCGTCTCTGGTGTCCGAGCGACCCGCAGAGGCCAGCGTCCCGCGCGCCCCGTCACGCAGTGACAGGACCGGGATCGGCACCGCGGGCAGCGGGCGGCGAAACCGCACCTGCCCCCACTCGTCGGTGCGCAGCAGTGCCGGCCACGCGTCCGCGATCTCCCGCAGCGCCGCGAGTCGGTCCTCCGACCAAGCCATGCCGGCCGGGCACGGCCGGTCGACCAGGACGGGGTCGAACCCGGCACTCATCCCGGGCGGCAGCAGGCGCCGGGCCTCGGACATGAGCGTCGCCCCGGTCCCAGGCTGCGTCGGGGACGTGAGCTTGGCGTCCTCCACCCGGCGCAGACGCCCGGCCGCAGTGACCTGGATCGCGCCATCGTCGCCGTCATCCCAGTCCACGATGAGGAACCTGCCGACGCGGGTCTCGTACTCACGGCCCGTAGCGCTCGAGGTGACAACGATCGAGAGCTGCAACTCCTGCCCGTACCGCGCGAGCGGGTGATCCGCCAGTGCCCCAGGCCGCCAGTCGCGACCGTCGTACCGTGGAACAGCGAACGTCAGGCGCTCGGGGATGTCCTGGTCGGACCGCGCGACGGCCCGCCCTTGGGTGACTGGGACATCCGCGGCGAGCAGACGCCCGCCCAGCCAGGACGAGACGACCGGGCGCCACCCACACACTCCCGACAGGACTTCATCTGGTGCACCAGCTCGCATCCCTGCTTCCTCTCACGGGAGCAACTGACCCCAGTCGTAGGTGTTGAACTGAAGGTTCGTGGACCCTGCGAACAGGGCGTTGAAGCCCGCGTTCGTCCGGGCGGCCATCGCGGCGTTGAAGTCAGCGTTGGTCCAGGCCGCGAGCACGGCCGACGGCTCGGGATCGTCCACGAACAAGAAGGAGATGACCCAACGTCGCGAGTCCCCGTACTCACGGACCGTGGCCAGCGAGTAGGGCGCCCGCTGCGGCAGCGCCAGGTCGACAGCCCGCTCGAGCGGCGCCGTACCGTCCGTGCGCACCACAATCGGGAGCCCGGACAGCAACAGGTCACGTAGCGCCGCAGTCGCCGCACCGGTCGTGGTCACCTCCAGCGCGCCGGACCCGTACCCGGCGGGAGCAACCCGGGCCGGCGGACGAGACCGACCGGGCACCGTTGTTGCGTGGGAGCGCAGGTCCAGTTCGCGGGGGTCGTCGTTGTCGTGCAGTCGTACCGGCGCCACGATCTGCCCGTCCAGTGACTGCAGCACGACTCGGCCGGGGTGGGCGATCGTGACGGGGGCGGCGGTGTGTGTCACGCCTGCGACTGTCGCCCGGTACGTCACTGAGCGATTCAGTGCGGACCGGTTGTCGACGCGCACCGTCTGTCCACTGTCGGCGACACCGATGCCCCCGGGCACCGGCCACACCGATGCCCCGGCGTCCGCAGTGCCTTCGATCACGAACCTCGTCCCGGCAGGGATTCCAGTCAGTACGAGCTGCACCGGCTGCGGGGTTCCTGCCGAGACGAGGGTCGCGGTCAGCGTCACTGCCATCAGGTGCCTCCCCACGAACGGAACGTGCGTACCGCGCCCACCGAGACCTGTCGAGACCCGGCCAGGATGTAGTCGCCGAGCAAGCGAATGTCCTCCGGTGCCAGGCGCGCCACGAGCGGGCCGGACTGGGCTGCCGGGGAAGCCGAAGCGGGCGCCCCGGCCAGGCCCCCATCGGCGCGTCGCGTCGTGGGCATCTGGAATCCGAGGCGACGCCCGGCCTCTTCCCAGATCCGGAGGTTCCGGTTCCGCATGGACGGCTTGCCAGAGATGTACGCCTCCCAGATCGTGGAGTCCTCAGCCCATAGGACGTTCGCCCCTCCACGTTGGATCTGAGGCACCCGAGGGACGCCCGCGCCCGCACCAGTCATGCCACCCGACGCGAACGCCTTGAGCCCGTTGCCCTGTTCCGACAGCGACCCGTCCTCCGAGATGCGCGAGTTGACGCCAACCCCGTTGAGCTGTTCTCCGCGCTGGTTCATCTGCATCGTGAAGGAAAACGTCTTGCCGTTGAGGGCGTGGACCTGCCGGGTGACGCCGTCGACCCGGTCCCACGCGTTACCTTCGGCGACGACCTCGATCGACCCGTCGGGCAGGTGCCGGACCTCGTAGGCCAGGCCGCCGACCTCGACCGTGACCGCGCCGGCGTTCGACGAGATCGCGGTGTCGACCTTGCTTGGCACGGCGCCGTAGGTGTCGATCAAGGCCCACGCCTGGTCCTCGGTGAGGCCCATCTGCGTGAGCTGGGCAAGGAGGGCCTGGCGGCCGAGCTCGTACTTCCCGGCGAGACTCTCCTGGGTCTCTCCGGCCCGAGCGCCGGCGGCGGCCTCCGCGTCGAGCGCGGCGACCGCGTTCTGCAACTGCCCTTCGAGCGCGGCGCCGGCGGTGACCGTCCCGTCCTGCGCGACCGAGAAGGCGTCGACTAGAGCCGTCGCTCCGTCAGCAGCGAAGCCGACCCCTTCCAGCGACTTGGCTGCGCGCAGCGAGGCGTCGTGGAACTCTGCCTGCAGAACCTGCGGGATTCCGAATTCGTTGAGCCTCTGCTGGGCGGGGTCGATCCCCTTCTCGATCAGGTTGGTGCGCATGGCGTCGGCGGCCGTCTCAGTCGCCGCGTCGAAGTCCTCCATGCCCTTGATCGAGGTGGCCGTGAAGTCGGCGAACGACTGCGCATCTTCGTCAGAGACGAGTCCGATACGGCCCATGCCCTGCACGATGCTATTGAGAACGCCCATGACTTCGGGACCCACGGTGGACACGAAGTCCCCGAATGCCTCCACGCCCGAGGCCCCAGCCTCGACGAGCGAACGACCGGCGTCGAGTGCGCCGTTGGCGACGTCGAGCAGGAACCCGACGACGGCGCCTCGGTTCTCCGACACGAACTCCGCGGCGTCGCCGAGAGGCTCGGAGAACGCAGCTGCGAGCGCTCCCTTGATGCCGTCGGCCGCGACCTCGATGTTGCGCTTTGCGGACTCCATCTTGGCGGCGTCGTTGTCGGAGAGGGTGTCGAACATGCGTTGCGCGGAGCCGGTGACGCCGTTGAGTTGGTCGACTGCGGTCGTGAGGTCCATGGCGAACAGGGCCTCTCCGAGGTCCTCGGCCTGAGTGCCGAAGAGTGCGATCGCGGCCGCGTTGCGGGCGACCGGGTCCTCGATCTCGCGGAGCTTGTCGAGCACGATGTCGAGGCCCTCGCGGGCCCCCTCGCCGCCGGCAGCGATCTTGGTCGTCATCTCCTCGGCGTTCAGGCCGAGGGTCTTGAACCCTTCGGCGCTGGCCTTGGACCCGTCGGTCGCCCGAATCTGGAACTCCTTGAGGGCGTCCGCGGCGAGGTCGCTGTTGCGGGCGCCGGCGCCGAGGCCCTGGTTGATGAGCCCGAGAGCTTCTGCACCGGTCAGGCCGAGGCGCTGGAAGAGAGAGGGGTACTCGGTGAAGGTGTCGAGCAGGTCCTCCTGGGCGTTGACGCCCTCGCGGGCGCCGGTCGCGAGCAGGTCGAACGCCTCGTCGGCGCTCTTGGCGAGGCCCGTCTTGAGCAGCTGCGTCACGGCCACCGAGACGGGGCGGACGTCCTCGTCGAGAACGTTCGCGATCCCAGCGAGGGACTCGATGACCTGCTGCGACTGGCGCACGGTCGCCCTAGGGTCGAGCAGGCCGCCCTGCAACGCGATCCGGGCCGTGTCCATATTTGACTCGATCGACTCGCCGAAGTTCCCGGCGTAGGCCTCACCGGCAGCGCGGCCAAACTTCGCAGCCTCGCCTTCGCTGATGCCGGTCAGGGCCTGCAGTCGGTCCTGGCGGACCTCGACCTGCAACCCATCCTGGATCGCGTCCGCCAGGGACTTGCCGGCCGCGACGCCAACACCGATGACGGCCCCGGCGATCGGGATCGTGGCAAGGGCCGCGACGATGCCGCTGGACAGTTTCGAGCCAGCCCGGCGTCCTCCCTCGGCCCCTGCGTCATCGGCGGTGTCCGCGATGTCGCCCAGGGCGCCCTCGGCCTGTGCGGTGTCGGCCTGGACGACCATCTCAGCGCGCAGGCCACGCATCTGCTCGAGCGAGGAGCGGGCCTTATCGAGGGAGGCCTCTGCCCGGGAGATGTCCGCAGTCACCTGCGGAGACGCGTCTGACTGTCGGAGCTCGTCGAGGCGCGCCTCGATGGTCGCGATGCTCTTCTCGCCCTTGTCGATCGAGGCGTCGATCTGGGCGACGGTCTTGGCCGACGCGATCGCCTTGGTCTTGACCTCGATACGGTCCATGCCCTCGGTCGCGCCCTTGACGTCGGCACCGACCTCGACCTCAACCGTCTTGTCAGCCAGCTGCTTGCGGCGGCTCTCGACCGCCTTCGCGCCCTTCTCGAAGTCGGCGACGACGGCGGTGAAGGCGGTCTCGAGTTCGGCTACGCGCACGGTCACGGCGTGCTCCTTTCGATCCGGTCGGCCAGGGCCGAGGGCCGGTGGAGCAGGGACAGGATCATGGTCCGGATGCCGGGCCATGGGCGGGCCAGGACGGCCGGGTCGTACAGGTCGATCCCGTACAAGTGCGCGAGGTCGCAGATCACCGCGTCCCAGTGCGGGATGATGTGCCACCACCCGACCCACGACCGGGGTGCGGGCTCCGTACTGGCTCCCGGTTTCAGGCCTGCGGGGATCCGGTAGTCGGGGTAGTACCCGTCTTCGTCTGGCTCGCCGACGCCGTACTGCGCCCACTCCTCGAGCGTCGTCGGCGGGGCGCTTTTGGGGCTGCTTCACCGGCCTGTTCGGGCCGCTCGCCCCACATGAGGTCGGCGAGCCAGTCCGCCTGTGCCTTGCCGCGTGCCCAGTAGTGCAGGGCGTAGTACGCGGCCCGGTCGATGTCGAGCGCGGGCAGCCCGTCGGCGACCATCTGCTCGTAGACGCCGGACCCGAGAGTGACCACGCCCAGAGGTTCGGTCGCGATCTCCTCGATGACTTCGGCGAGGCCGGTCGGCATCTCGCCGTGCACGAGCCCGATCGCAAGCTCGGCGCGGACGGCGAGCGCGGTGATCTGGCGTCCGCGCGCCACGCTGGGCGGGGCGACCGTGTAGGCGCGCCCGCCCAGCGTGAGGTCCACGCCCGGGGTCGCCCAGGCTGAGAAGTCGACGCTCGTCATGCGCCGCGGGTGTACGTGAACGGCGCGGACGACCCGGCGGGGCTCTTCACGACAACGTTCGCTGCACCAGCGGACCCGGTCGGCAGGCTCGCGACGATCACCGTCGGCGAGACGACCTCGTAGTCGGCCGCGTTCGCCGCGCCGAACTTCACGCCGTCCGCGCCCGTGACGGCGCTGAACCCGGTGCCCTTGATCGTGACGAGCTCGCCGGCCGCTGCGCCCGAGGGCAGGACGGACGTGACGACCGGTGTCGAGGGAGCCCATCCCGTGAACGGGTTGGCGATCTGGATCCGGCGCCCCTGCCCGGTCAGGGTAAAGGACCACGATCCGGTGTCGGCGTTGCCGGTGTTACCGCGATCGAAGGAGACCGAGCAGAAGCCCTCGTAGGCGTCGTTCGGGTTCGGGGCGCCCGAGGCGGGCTTGTCGTACCAGCGCACGTGCGCGATCGAGGCCGTGCCGATGGCGTCGGGCTCGGTGTACTTCTTGAGCGCCTCGATCTCCGGGGCGTAGAGGCCCGACGCGAGGCGGTTGACCAGCGCCGTGAAGGCGAGCGCCCAGGACTCGGAGGTCTTCTGGTCGTTCGGGGCGCCCAGGTCGTCGTAGGACTGCGCCGTGGCGGTGATCGGGGGAGCGGTCGGTGCGATCGCTGACGCGCGCCGCACGGGCTGCCAGTTGGGCTCGGTCGGGGTAGCGGCGCCGGCGTCGTAGTTGAGGTCGACGTCGAGTCCGTACTCGTAGGAGAAGCCGAGCGCGGCCCCTGCGGGCAGCGCGGTCGTGGGGGTGCTCATTGGGTTGCCTCCGGGTTGTCGTCAAGGATCACGAGGTAGTTGTCTGTCCGCTCCTGGCGGCTGTTCCCGTCCGCGCCGAGCCGGGCGGCCGAGGTTCGGGTGATGCGTGCAATGCCGCCGCGCGGGTACGTCCCGTGCAGCGCGCGGAAGACGGCCCCAGCGAGCACGTCGGCGCCGTCCGGTGTGCCGCGTGGGCCTCGGGAGCGAACCTGGAGGTAGCGCAGCGCGATGCCCGTCTCGATGTCGTCGACAGGCAGGTAGACCGCCACGGCTAGCGCGCGGTCCGGTGTGGCTCCGAGGGCGCCGTAGAAGATGCCGGTCTCCGCAGCCGTGTACGCGGGGCCCGCTGGGCGCCAGACCCCTACCCTGGCTGCCGCGAGACGTTCGCAGATCACCCTCGTCAGCACGTCGTCGTCCATCGCGCCTCCAGTACCGTGTGCTCATGAGTGACAACGCAGACATCCGGCCCACCGCTCGCCTCGTCGCCGCAGGCTGGGGCGCGATCGCGGTCGGCGTCGCCACGCTCGTTGCGGTGTGGTTCCTTGGCTTCGGGAAGGAGCCGGGGTACTGGACTGACGCTGCCGCGCCGATCGCTTGGGTCGTGCTCCTGGCGGGAATCGGACTGCTCGTGTGGGCGGCGGTGCGTCGGGCGCGGAACCGCGAGCTCGTCCAGCGCCGCCAGCTGGAGCGCTAGCCTCCGAGTGCGGCGCGCACGCGCGCGGCAATGATCTGCTCGAGCTGGCCAATCGACTCGATCGCGGCCGACTCGAGGAACTTCGCCTGCCCGTCGTCGTGCTGCAGGTCGAGCGTCTCGTGCTGATAGACCGCGTACTCCAGGCTGGTTCCGACCGTTGCCTCCAGTGCGCCCGCGGATGCGGGGTCGACGTCGAGGGACTCGCGCAGGTCCCCGGTCTCGCCGACCGGTGCGCGTGAACGGGCGACATCGCGCACGAGCGTCGCGGCGGCGTTGAGCCCTTCGGCCGCGGCGGCACGCAGGGCCGCGGTGGGGTCGCCACTCATGTCAGCCGCAGCGTCTGGTAGGCCGGCAGGGTCGGGTGCGCAGCACGGCCGGAGGCAATGACGGTCGCCTCGCGCTCGGCGAGCCCGGGCCAGATGGTGACGAGCGACCCGGGCGGGGCGCTGACCGAGAACGAGAGGTGGATCGTGGTGGAGGAGACCACCTCGGACCCTGACGCGTCGCGCACGAGCTGGACCTCGTCGAGCACGAACGCGGGGACGGTGACCGGGTCGGCGTAGGCCTGGCCCATGCCGTCCGACCCGACCAGGGCCCGGATGGTGACTTCGTGCGGGGTGCACCAGTCGGGCAGGTCGTTGGCGTCCATCACGGCACCTGACGGGCGCCGGCCCACATGTCGATGCCGCCCGCGCGTTGGCGCAGGAAGCCGAGGTCGATCTTGTCCTGCTTGGCCAGGTAGACGTCGCCGCCGGGGTTCGCGTAGGTGCGGGCCTGGTTGAACGGCCCCCAGGTTGCGGAGTCCTGGGTGACCGGCGGGCCTGGCGTCGCCGAGCCGGGGAGTGCTCGCTTGACCATGCGTCGCGTGACGCGCACGACGGTCCCGGTCGGTGTCGTCAGGTCCGAGAGGATGCCGCGCCGGTCCGCGTCGAGGATCGCCTGAGAG
This sequence comes from Oerskovia enterophila, assembly GCF_001692445.1. Lineage (GTDB taxonomy): Bacteria > Actinomycetota > Actinomycetes > Actinomycetales > Cellulomonadaceae > Oerskovia > Oerskovia enterophila. Next base: position 47,146 of record NZ_MAQA01000024.1, read on the forward strand.
GCTTCCAAGAGCAGGCCGGGGAGCGCGTCGGCCTCCGTGGAGGTGAGGGGCCGCCCCAGCCAGGTCGTGAACTCTTCGCTGGTGACGAACGGTGGTGTGAGCGCCATGGCGGCCCCTCCTCTCACTCGCCCTGGGCCGTGGAGGCGACCAGGGTCTTGATGTCCTCGCGGGTGGCGTCTTCGGGGACCTCGAAGCCGAGGGCCTCGGCGTGCGCGACCCACTTCTCACGCGCGGCGTTGCCGTGCGGGGCGGCCGGGGAGGGTGAAGTGTCGCCATCCTCGGGGTCGCCCTGCTCGGGGTCCCCCTCGAGTTCGCCCTCGCCGTCCTCGGGGGTCTCGCGGGGGTCGTGGTCGTAGGACTCGAACCCGTTCCGGTCCGCGTACCGCTCGACCAGGTCCTCGTCGTCGAGCTCGAAGACGTTGCCGTTGGTGGCCTTGATCCAGGTCATGGCGTTCTCCTCTCAGGCCGAGATGTAGGTCTGGACGGCGGTGGCGCGCAGCACCTTGGACCCGTAGACGTGCAGGCCGTCGACCTGGTCGCCGAAGGCGTCGGTCACGGTCTGCGCGCGGGTCTTGACGATCTGGTCGGCGTAGCCCACCGAGCGGCCGTGGTAGCCGATCGCGGCGGGCTTGTCGGCGTTCGCGAGCGCGGACGCCTGGCTCTCCAGGAGGGTGAAGCCGAGCACGTCGTTGGCGAGCACGCCGCGGCGCAGCTCGTCGTCGGTGCCGGCCTCGTTCGCCTTGATGAGGTGCGAGCCGGGCCCGAACAGCAGCGAAGCGAACTCGGCGTTGAGCGCGGCCGAGCGCCCGGTAGTGGGGATCTTGGCCTTGTTCAGGACCTTGCGGAGCCGCACGAGCACTGCCCACGCGCCGGCGAAGTCGGTGATCGCTGCGGTGCCACCACCGGCGGTGCCGCTGGCGAGCATCTCGCTGATGACGAAGTTCTCGGCCACATCCGCCAGGCCAGCGGCGGCGTCGGCCTGCACGGCGTCGAAGTTGCCGGCGGCCTGGACCTTGTCGACGTCGTCGACGAGGAAGGCGAAGTACTTCTGCTGGTCGATCAGGAGCTCCTGGCCGGCGTCGGTCAGGCCCTCGCGGGTGATCGATCCGGCGTAGGTCTTGATCGTGGGCTGGGTGAAGGAGGTGATCTTCACCTTCTCGCCGCCGTTGACGATGTCGCCCTCGTAGTCGGTGTTCAGGGTCGGGACGACGACCTGCGCGTTGTGCAGGTTCTCGAGGATCCCGGCGTGCCAGATTGCCGGGATGTAGTTGTTGACGGCCATGGGGTGGCCCCTTTCTGGGTCAGGAGATCCCGAGCAGGCGGTTGAGGCGGCCAGCGCGGCGTGCCTCGTTGATCTGCGCAGGCGTCATGGATGCGAGGTCGGTCTGTGCGAGCTGGGTGACGCGGTCGCCCGGGTTGCCGGTCCCCTCGGTGGGGACCTGCGGCCCGCGTTCGGCCGGGGGAGTGGTGATGAGCGGCTTGAGGACCTCGGCGTGGGCCTGGATGTCCTCGAGCGTGGAGCCGGACAGGGCGGTGGCGGGGACGCCGGTCGCTGCGGCGACCTCGGCCTTCCACTTGGTGACCTGCTCACGGTCCTTGAACTTCGCGACCTCGGCCTCGGCCGCGAGCGCGCGGTCGTTGGCCTTCTGGATGTCGGTCTTCTGCGCCTCGGTGAGCTTGTCGAACTCGCCCGCCTTGGTCTTGAGGTCGTCGTAGTCCGCGAACTTCGCGCGCTCGCGCGAGAGGCGGTCCGCGATGATGCGGTTGAACTCGTCCTGGCTTGCGGGGGGCGTGAAGGTCACGCCCTGTCCGCCCTGGTCGTTCGGTCCAGGCTGCTCGACCGTCTGCTGCTCGTTGCTCATCGTTGGTTCCTTCCGTAGGCCCGTCGGCATCTGTTCCGGCCCGTTTCCCCTGGCCGTTCGGGTAGTCCCACCGGACGGTGGGAAGGTCAGTCGGCGTGCTCGTCCTGTGCGTGGTCGGACTCGCCGGGGTACTTGTGCTCGAGCCAGGCGGCGACCTGGGCTCGATGCCGCTCACGCTCGCGCGGGTTCATGCGCGCGGTGTTGCGGGACGCGACGTAGGTCGAGACGTCGACCTCTGGGGCGTCGTGGTCGAAGACGGGAAACGCCACGCAGTTGCACACCGGGGCGTGCGAGGCGAAGCGGGCCGTGGCTTCCTTGTAGACCGCGCCGCGCGAGGCCAGCGCCCGGCAGAACCGGCACGCACCGGGTCGGGCGCGGCGCCCCCACCCGGCCGCACCTGAGCCGCGCAGGCGCGTGTTCTGCACGATCGTGCGCCGACCGGTCTGCAGGACCTCGCGCGCCGCGGCCTTCGACACGACCTCCAGCGCCTTCTCCGGTGTCGGGCTCGTCAGGTAGCGGTCGGTGGCGTACAGCAGCCCGGACTCCACGACGGCCAGGTCCGGCGGTGCGGTCGTCGCGACGAACGACCGGGCGGTGGATGTGGCGACCCGGCGGACCAGGCCCTCGTCGAGCGCGTCGTAGTACAGCGACTCGAACCAGTCGGCCGCCACGGTCGCCGCAATGTCGCCGTAGCGCTGCACCAGCAGCGGCACGTAGTTCAGCAGCGCGGTACGCACCCGATCCGGGCGGGCCAGGTCAAGGTAGGACCAGAACTGCGCAAGGTCCGCCTCAACCTGGCCCGTGAGCTCGATGCCCGCCGCCCGATAGGTCGCGATCTGGGCGTCTGTGGCCACGGGTCACTTCTCCTCGAGGCCCGCGGCCTCCGACTCGGGCATGCGGAGCGAGACCGGCATGGCCCCGGTGAACTTGAGCCCCTCAAGCCCGAGACGCGAGGATGCGTCGTCCTGGTCGACTCCGGCGCGAGTAGCGACTCCGATCGCTTCGAACTTCTTCTTGAGCGTCTCCACGTCGTCGGCGGCCGCAGGCGTCGGTGCTGCCTCCTGAGCGGGCGCCGAGAGCACCTCCGCGGCCGCGGCTGCGCTCTGACCTCGCGCAGACGCGAGGATCGCCGTCAGGTTGGCGCGTGATGCCTCCCGCGCCCACTGGGCCCGCATGCTCTCGATCTCCTCGGGGGTGTACCCCATGCGGGAGAGCTCGACGTCGGTCTCGGCCAGGCGAGGCACGGCCTGGACGCGTGCGAGCGATGCTTGGGCACGGGAGACCTCTGACGGCGCGGACCACGAGCCCCACACCGATCGCAGGCTTCGCGCCTCAGCCAGGGCCGCGGGGGAGTCGGTCGACATCGCGACCGCGCGCAGCATCAGGCGTCGCCACGCGGGACCGAGCGCCGACTTCTGCCAGTGCTCGATCTCCATGCCGAGGTCTTCGTTGCGCGCGCGGATCGCGTCGGCCGACTCGGGGTTGTCCTGGATGATGCCGAGCGAGCCTGCTGGCAGCGACGTCTCGCCCGTGTACATCATCGCGAGCGAGCGCTGCTGCTCGATGTTCGGCTGCATGGTCTGCTGGGCGAACTGACCGACCTGCGGAAGGTTGCCGTCCTCGTCGCGCGAGAGCGTCAGAAGCCGTCCCAGCATCACGGTCCATGCGGGGATCGGGTTCCCGTCCTTGTCCTCGAACGCGTCATCCTCGGCGCCAAGGGCATACCGCTGGGGTGCGTTGTAGAACTCTGCGCCGACCTCGGTGCGCAGCATCGTGCGGACCATGGCGTCGGTCAGGTACATGACCGCGCGGGTGATTCGCGAGCGACCGAAGGGGCGCTCCAGGCTCGCGCGGAAGGGCAGCAGCTCAACGGGCACGCCCATCGTGTGGTCGATGGTCTCGACGTCGTACAGGCCCGGGCGCACCATGCGCATGACCTCGACGCGGTTGGGCGTGTAGAGGTTCATCAGGGTCGGCTGCCCGGTCTTGGCGTCGACGTCGATGATCGACAGGCCATTGCCGAGGCAGCGGCGGCGCCGGTCCCAGTCGCCGGTGGCGTTCTCCGCGGACTGAGCGGTGATCAGGGCCCCGGGCTCGCTTGCCGCCTGGTCGCCCTGGGTGACGAACCCGAACGCGCACGAGTGCATCAAGGCAGACGTGTGAGCCGCAGGCGCTTCGGCGTCGAGCCGGTTGTCCTCCCAGATCTGACCGACCAGCGACTTGACCTCCTGGCCCCCCTGGGTCGTGTCGAAACCCTCGAGGACCGTGCGCCGCGACATCGCATCGACGGCCTTGGCCGGCCATCCGGCGACGACCTCGACACTGCGCAGCGAAGGCGGGATCGAGATCCCCAAGTCCTTGAGTACGTTCAGCCCGTCGTAGTACCGGCGGCGCAGCTCGTTGCGGTGGCGCTTGCCGTTGACCTTCTCGACCAGGTGGCGCACGAGGCCCACGTGATCCGGGTCGAGCCCAGCAAAGACGGCCGAGGAGATCGCAACGGGCTTGCTGCGCGTCATGCCATCACCCGTCCCTTCGTCTTGCGCCCAGGGCGCCGCTTGCTCGTCATGGCCGCCCAGTAGGCGTAGGTCACTGCTTCCAGGGGCGTCACGTCGTGCCCGCCCAAGGGCTTCCAGCCCCACCCACCGTTGGTCCCGATCGGACGCTTGCCCGCGTGCGCGACTGCGACCGCGAGGATGGGTTGCGCCCAGTGCGTCATCGAGGTCGCCTCGACGGCGTTGAGCAGCATCGAGTGCGCGGTGATCGCCTGGTCTGTGGTCGGCGCCCAGATCACACGTTCGGGCACCTTCTGCGCCCGCAGGGCCTCGATCAGCGTGCCGGCGTGCGACTTGCCTTCGACGACGATCTGCGCGGCGTTCATGTGTCGGGCCTCGAGCCAGTCCACGAGCCACCCGATGCCGCCCGCGGTGCTGCGCGCGTCGATCACCTCGACGTGCGCCTTGCCCGACTCGGGGCGCAGGCACACCGCCAGTGAGACGCGCGCACCGTCCGGGGAGAACTTCACCGCGTAGGACACACGCCCCTGGGCGGGCGGGTTCGCCACGGCGAGCGGCCTCCAGGACGCCTCGACGTCGATCAGGCCGAGCACGGCGTCCGAGTCCCAGCGCCCGAGCCGCTCGCGAGCAAACCCCGCGGGGGACATCGCGGCGAGCTCGTCCACGATCACCGACGCCTGCAGGCGGATACCCAGGCTCGGGTTCGTCTGAGCCCACAGCGCCTTGTCGGTGATGTTGACGTTGCCCTCGACGGACCACTCATGCCACGACAAGCGCTTGTCTCGCCCGGCCACGCCCTGCCCGCGCATGCGGGTGAAGACCTCGCCCGGGCTGTTCGGCCCGGGCGGCGTGCCGGTGAAGATCTGCTGCGGGTCGCCCGAGGGCGCGGAGGAGATCGTCGGGAGCAGCGCCTCGAGCTGCTCGTCGGTGAGTTCCTGTGCCTCGTCGCAGACCAGGTCGTCCACGGTGAACCCGCGGCCCGACCCGCGCGAACGAGCGACGAACTCGACCGAGCCGCCGTTGTTCAAGACGATGGCTTCCTGGCCGTTCGTCTTGCGGATCTCCACGACCATCGCCGCGAGCTCGGGGTACTTGCGCTTGTTCTGGAAGAACGACGCCAGACGAAGGAACGCCTTGCGCGCCGTCTTGATCTCGTGCGCGGTGTGCAGGATCTTGCGGCCCTCGACTACGAGCTTGAACAGTTCGACGGCCTCGAGAACCCCGTTCTTGCCGTTCTGCCGCGGCACCGACAGCCCGCACCGGCCCGCCGCCAACTTCCCGTCAGGCTTGCGCCCGAGCCAGGAGACGATCACCAGGGACTGCCAGGGGTCCGGCGTCAGCCCGTAGGACGTCGCCAGGAAGCACGCCTCGTCGCCATCGGACCACTTCGCCTTCGGCTCCAGCCGGATGCGCGGCGCCTGGCAGCCGAGGAGTGCACTCATGTCAGCAGCGCCGGCGCGACCGTCCGCCAGATCCGGTCACGGACCTCCTGCGGAAGACGCAATGCACCACGCGTCCACACGACCGAGTCGGCCAGGCAGCCACGCACGCCGTCCATGCTCCGAGGAGTCACGATCACCGAGTGCTGCGGGGCATGATGCTCGGTCCACTCCCGCCCGTCACGCACGTTGGCGGCGATCACCACGACCACAGGAGCCGACATCTCAAGAACCTCCTGCGCGCTGCTTCTCTCGCCGCTCACGCAGCTCGTCGAGCGGGGACTTGGTCGGGGTCTGCTCGGGCTCCGTGGTGGCGCCCTTGCCAACACCCAGGGTCATGAGCACCTGTCGCAGGGCGTTGATCTGCTGGCGGGACTCACCGAGGACGTTGTCGAACTTCACCTCGACGGTGATCTCGTCGCCGCCCTCAAAGGCATGCGGAATCCGGAAGCGCATCAGCTCGAGCACGCCCTTGCCAGCGATGATCCGATCGAGCTCGTCGAGACGATCCGCGACCCGGGCCGCCTCCTCGGCAAGCACCAGACGCGCCTCCTCGGTGACCCCCTCGGTCAGGGCGTCGTAGAGCCGCTGACCACGGGCCCCGAACCTCGCCTCGTCGGCCATCTCGACCCCCGTCCCGGAATTTTCGAACCGCTCGGGGGGATATCGCAAAACCCCTGGGCTGCGCCGTCCCCTTGCCAGGGGAGGGGGTGGTGCCCCCTGTGGCTCGAGTCGCGCGGGTCGGGTTCACCACGCGCGGCTGGTCGCGATGGGCCCGGCCCCCAGGACGGTGGGCTGAGTGTTGCCGTTCCCGTTCCCTGTGGTCTGCCAGATGGTGGGCCAGTCGGGGAAGTCAGGCACGGCATCGTCGCGGTCGTACTGCTTGAGCCAGGTGTCGACGCCTCGGGTTGCGCCTGCGGTGTCGTGCCGTCCACGCCCAGCGATGCGGGCGCGGAGCTCGTCACGGGGGGCGGTCAGCAGGTAGACGTGGGTTGCTCCGGTCAGGCGTGCGGCTGCGGCGCGTGCGCTGCTGGTGGCGCCGGATCGGATGACGACGGCTTGTCCGTCGGGTCGGTGTGCGAGCTGGGAGATGGCGGCGCGGAAGTGGGCTTCGCCTTGCCAGTGCGGGTCGTCGCGGTCGTAGACCTCGAGGCCGGATGCGCGGGCTGCAGTGGTCTTCCCGGATCCGGGTGGGCCGCAGAGGATGACGACGACGCGAGGGGCCGGTCGTCGTTCGCGGGAGCGGCGCTTCTTGTTGCAGTCGGAACAAAGCACGCGGGAGTTCTCGAACGTGTCGTGCCCGCCGTCTTCGGCGGGCACGATGTGGTCGACCTCGACAAGGTCGGGTCGGTAGGTGCTGGGCGTGCGCTTGGTGTCGTAGTCGAGGAGGCGTTCACAGTCCGGGCAGTGGGTGATGCCCTCTTCCTGGGCGACCTTGCGGCGTCGTCGGACGATGCCCTTCCACTTCGCTGTGCCGGTGCGTGAGGTCGCCATGTTCGACCTCCTACGTGGTGCCCTGACGGGTCGGGTCGCTCGCCGTGCTGAGCCTGTGGTTGGCCACGGGGTTCCGGCGACGCCGTCAGGGAGTGTGCGGGTCATCAGCGCCCGGATTCGAACCAGGGTTGCCGTGGTCGGGGCCACTGCCTTTCGGCTTCGCACTCGCGGTGCAGGGACTCGAACCCTCGACGTCACGGAGCCTTCGGCCGCTGGACTACTGCTGATGACCGGTCTGGGGTACGCATCGACGACGGGCTGACGTGCCCCAGCCCGCACAGGCCCAGGCGTATGCTCGCGCACTTGCCGCCTGCCGTGGCGTCGTCGGGCCCGCGGGCGAGTGCGGGCATGCGAAAGGCCCCGTGGCGAACCTCGGGGCCTTGTCTGCTGATGGGCGAAACCCACCTAAACACAGGTTAGGTGGACAGAACGTCGACTGCAAGGTGACTAGAGGTCCCGACGGTGAGCGTCATGCCGCCACCTGCTTGCGCCTGGGGCGCTCGGCGAGGTCGAGCGCGTCGGCGAGCCGGTACAGCCCGTCGACGACTTCCTCGAGCTTCTCGCGCTGCACCCACTTGAAGACGGTGCCGGGCTTGACCTCGTGCCCGACGATCTTGAGTGCGCGCACGATCTCGGCGGGCGTCATGAGCCGGTCCTCGAGCGCGTCACGGACGTAGGCCTGCTGCTCGTCGTGCGTGAACTCGGTGCCGCACTCTCGGCAGGTCCCGCCGTCGCGCCCCTCGCGCAGGTAGAGCTCGCCCGAGCACCCCGCGCCGTCGGCCCCGCGGGCTCTGCAGGGTCCGACGTAGGTCGGGGGAGCGGGCCGTTCAAGCGTCGTGCGGACTCGTTCGCGGAAGTCGTGTGCCTCGTCGCAGAAGTCGAGGGCTTCGCGCTCGTCCTGCGTGAAGTGGCCGTACCTCTCGGCGACTTGTGCGAGCAAGGCGGGCATGGCGGACGTCGTGATGGGGTCGCGCCGATCGGGGCAGTCCCACGAGCTTGGTGCGGGCGGGGTGGGCTGGCCGGCCTTGGTGGCTTCAGACGCCACGGCGAGCCAGGTCTCCACGCATTGTCCGTCGCAGCCGTGCTCGGGCGGGACCTCGTCGAGCAGGACCGCGGCGTAGAACCTCGCCTGATCCTCGATCTCGCGCATGAGGTCCGAGACCGCGACGTCGATGGGGAGCGGCGCCTCGTTCGATCCGGACGGCATCCCGGTCAGCGCGTTGCCGCCACCGCCGTGCAGTCGGGCTTGGAGTCGGGGCCAACGTTCGACGATCCACAGGAGATCGGTTCGTGCGTTCAGAGCGGTCTGTGAGTCCATGCCGGCTCGCCTTCCGGTGGGCGGACTACGGTACGGCGTCGGGGACGAGGGCTCAAGGCGGCCCCACGACGAGGCCGGGGCGTCGCGGGAGCTCCGCTTTTCCTAGGGAAAACACCACCTGAGATCGTGGATGAAACAACAGGCCCTCGTACTGTCTCGTCCTGTCCAGTTCGGTCTCGTTCTGCCTCATTCGGTCGCCCAGCGGGTCGATCGCCGTCACAGTAGATTCATCGCTGGACGGCGAGGTGCAGCACACAGTAGGGTTTCATTGTCACCTCGTGAACCGGTCGGGTCTGCGAAACACAATGACTTTCCCCGACCGGGGAGAGGCCCTCGTGCTCCGAGGGCACGTACTACGGAACGAGGTGATCGTCATGGCTGAGCGCATGCGCAGGCTTCGGCGAAGCAAGGCGGCTGACCCCCCGAGAGTGGGTCGAGCCGAGATCGCGCTGCGGGTCTTTGACCTGTGTGTACGCGCGATCCCGGCTCTGGTGCAGCTGGTAGTGCTGCTGCTAGACGTCCTGTAGGGCGTCTGGCCAGTCGAGCGGGTCACGGTGTAGGGCCGTGGCCCGCTCTGCTGTGTTATGGCTCGATCGTAGTCGTAGTTGCGAAGCGCTCGCAAGATGTTCGCGCAGGTTATTTCACTGGATCGTTGAACTTGTTATTGCGCCTAGGAGGTTTTGCGGATCCGTCGCAAGACTCCTTAGAGCAATATGGCTCTTCGAGATGTTGGAAGTTCGAGCTCTTCACAGTTTCGAGGATGTGCGAAGTGTTGCGTGTGACAGATGTAGCGGTCTGGCGTTATGTGCGCCTGGACTGTTACGCAGATCTGCTGTTACAACTTGCTGTCTTGATCTTGCGCGCCGCGGGTGTCGCTAAGCGCGTCGGTGGTCACCGCTAGGCTCCGGCCATGACTTGGCTCACAGAGTGGTGGAACTCGATCGACTGGGGCGCGGAGTACTGGGCGGCGGTCGGTGGGCTCTCCGCCGCGATCACCGGCCTCGTCGCGATCTGGGCGCTACTGCATGCCGCGCGGGACAGCCGCGATCGGTCCCGACCGGTCATGGTCGCCGAGTACCGCATCCCGCCGTACAGCACCTTCGCCCTCTTGTTCGTGATCCGGAACGCCGGTGCGTCCGTCGCCCGCGATGTCACGGTGTCCTTCGATCCGGAACTCGGCACGCCGACCGCCGGTCAGAAGATCCGCCCTTACCTCGTTGAGCGGTATGCCGAGCCGATCCCGGTCCTGGCGCCCGGTCAGGAGCTCTCGAACTCGGTCCACGTCGACGAGAAGGACCAGGACGAGACTGACCTGCCGTTCGAGGTCACGGTACGGATCCGGTACCGACGATCACGGTGGCGCTGGTACCAGGACGACTACCTCCTCAAGAGCGCGGTCTACACCAAGCACACGTGGCAAGAGTCGAGCACGTCGCCCGACGGTCGCCTCAAGTCGATCAAGGAAGCGCTTGAGGGCAGCCGTCGAGCCCTCGAGACGATCGCGCGGAAGGTGCCTGGCGAGGAGGACTGACCCTCTCGTCCTCGGTGACGATGTGGACGGGGTAGGTGGGGAGGCCGAGGCGACCGTGGTAGGTCGCGGCGGCGGGCATCGCGCCGTCGTCGCTCTCCTCGGGGTAGGAGATGACGAACGCGTCGCCGTCCTCGTCCCAGGTGACGATCCACGGGCGGTCGTAGGCGTCGCGGATCAGGACCGACGCGAGGCCTGCGTCCTCCATGGCGACGGTCAGGTGCTCCTCGAAGTCCGCGGGGGTCGCGAACGTGGCGGCGCGGTGCGTCTTGACCGCGTCCAGGATGCGACCGAGCTCCTCGTCGGACGGCTCGTCCTCCTCCGCGTTGGCGGCCGCCTCGAGGCGCACGGGGTTGGCGATGCTGATGGTGAACGAGGTGACGGTGGCGCCGTCGGTGGTCTGCCAGACATCGCGGCCGTGGGTCTGGGCGTTGCCGACCTTGAGCGCGAGGACGGTGCGGTTGTGGGCGGCGGTGCAGTGGAGTGCGGTGCCGACGGGCAGGTCCTCGACCCACTCGGTCGACACGGACTGGACGATGGTCACGGGTGCTCCTTGATCGGGAGTCCGGCGGCTTGCCGGACGAGGTTGGCGCCGCCGGTGTAGGCGGCAGGGATCGGCGCGGGTGCCGGGGTGGGGGTGTGGTCGTCGGCTGCGAGCTCGTCGGCCCTGCAGGCGCCGCAGTGCCAGGCGGGGGAGGACGTGTGCCCGGGCTTGGGGCAGCGCGCGTAGTTCGCCGGCGCGGCGTCGAGGGGGCGGGCTGCGGACCAGTGGGCCCCGTCGTGTCCGATGACCGCGGGAGTGCGGTTCGTGGGCTCGACGGCGGCTTTGATCGCTGCGATGCAGAGCTGCTCGGCGGTGCCCTTCTTGCGGGCGTCGTAGAGGGCTTTGCGGACGCCGGCCACGTCCCAGTCGGGGCGCAGTGTCGCGACGAGCGCAGCGAGTGCGCGGGCCTGGTCGTGGACGATCTCGGTCATCATCGGCCCGTCGCCATCTCGCGCGTTACGGAAGCGACGATTGATGATGAAGGTGATTCATCCCGGACAAGACCGAGGTGAGACGACCGCTCTCCCTCTCCTGTCTCTGTCTCCTGTCTCTTGTCTATCTCTGCGATTCGTGAAGGATCGGTGGGCGAGTCGCTGGAGCGATCGATAGAGCGATCGGTGGTGCGATCCTCGACGCAGAGCGGGCAGTCCTCGCTGAACCGGCCCTTCTTCACGTGCCAGCGCTCGTGATTCCCCGAGATTCCGCCGGTCTTGCGGGCTGCCTTCGCCTCGGTGATCTCGCCGGAGAGCATGTTCCACTTCCCGAACGAGCGGATCTGCCACCCGTCCTCGACGGTCTCCCACAGGCCGACTCGGACGAGCGCAGCGACGCTCTTGGGGACCGCGCGGAGCCCGACCGCGACCGCGTCGAGGTCGAAGTCGCCGATGAAGCCGTCCGTTCCGGATCCCTTCGCGAACGCGAGAGCGCGGATGAACAGCAACTCGGCGTCCGGCCCGGCGCGCCGGATCGCACGGTCACGGGGGTAGTTCACGTCGAGCGGCACGAACTGACCCGGGATGCGCGCCATCAGCCCTCCTCGGGTGGTGGTGGGGTGGGGTTCGCGAGCTCGAACTGGCGGTCGAGAACACTGCGCTTGAGTGCGACCCGATCGCAGGGGTGACAGGCGAAGTAGACGCCGGTGTAGTGCCGCCCGTGAGTCGATCCGTACGGCTTCGGCGTGGGCTCTCCGCAGAGCTCGCAGACCGGGATAGGACCCGCGTGGTCAGGACAGAGGTCGTCCCGTCGATCGAGGCGCCACCCGCGATACCGGAGGACCTTCCGGGCCCCGTCGGTGGCATCGAGAGCGCCTCGACCTGCCACAGTGGCGGTGTCCCGATTGGCACAGGTCTCGACGCGGCACACGACGTCGAGGGTCATAGCCCACTCGCGGCCGCCACTCACGCGGCACCGTCCTTCTCGGCCTTGAGTGCCTCGGCCCAGATGTCTCGGACGGCGGGCGTCGTCGGGCGGTGGCCGTGGAGCATCTGGTGGCGGAGTCGGCCGGCGAGGTCCGGGGTGAAGGTGGCCCCGCATCGGCAGGTGTGGGTGGTCATGCTGTCGCCCCGAGGTCGAGGACGTCCTGGTCGCCCCGTGGGACAGCTTGTCCCTGGGCCTCGCGGATCCGGCGCTCAGCGGTCGCTGCGTGATCGTCGACCATCTCGACGCCGATGAACCGACGCCGCTCGAGCATCGCGGCGACCCCTGTGGTTCCCGAGCCCATGAACGGGTCGAGGACGGTGCCGTCCTCGGGGCAGATCTTGACGAGGGATCGCATGACGTCGACGGGCTTCTGCGTGATGTGCTCGCGCTCGCGCGGAGGCGAGGCTTGGTAGAAACCGGGGAGTACCGCGGCCGAGTAGTCGACCGGTAGGGGCCCGTTGCTGCCCCAAGCGACATACTCGGCCTGGGCGGTGAAGCGGCCGGACTGAGGCCGGGCGTTCGGCTTGACCCAGGGGACAATGCCCCGCCAGATCCACCCGCCAGCCTGAATGGCGTCAGCGGTTGACGGGAGCTGACGCCAGTCGGTGAATGCGAGGATAATTCCGCCGGGCTTGGTAGTGCGGAGGGCCTCGCCCATCCAGAGCGCAGACCAGTAGGCGTAGGCGCGTTGGTCGCGATTGTCGCCGGAGAACGCAGCGATGTTGTCACGGGCGCTGCTGTCGGACTGAACGTACTTTGCGTGGGTTCCCTGCATACGGTCCCCTCGCACCATGCCGCCCGACGAGTAGGGCGGGTCGGACACGACGGCGTCAACGCTCCCGCTGGGCAGAGCCGCGAGCACTTGGAGGGCGTCGCCGCGATAGAGCGCGGCGCGGTCATCTGAGTAGTAGGGGGTGGTCATGCTGCTCTCGCTTCTCGGCGCCGGGACTCGGCGCCGTCGGGTTCGGTCTGCAGGGCGTCGCGACGTGCGGCCTGCAGGGTTGGGGTGTCGCCGTGGCGGCGCTCGTAGATCGGCTTGAGGCGACGTGCCGCGGCGCGTGTGGCGTCTGGGTCTTCCGTGACCTGTGCGCGGCGGGCACGTTCGGCCAGGACGTCGAGCCGTGACTGGTACGTCTCCTGCTCGGAGACGAGGAGCTGGTACGCGACCTCGCGCGACTGCTGCGTCATTCGCGCGTAGTCCTCGATCGACGGTGCGCGCCTCATGCCGCGGCCCTCCGTTGCTTGCGGAGCGCAGCCGCACGCTCGGCCGGGGTCTTGCCGCCGAACATGCCGTACCGGATGGCGGCGTCGCTGCGGGACTCCGTTTCGAACGCAGCCTGGAGGCAGAGCGCCGCTACGGGGCAGCCGGCGCAGATCTTGCGGGCGTCGTCGTAGGCGCCTGGGAGGTCCGAGTTCGGGTGCCACGGGTCGCCCTGCAGCTCGTGGTCCCAGTCGCGGCACCTCGCGTCGAGGCGCCAGTCCTCGGGCTCGCGGGACGCGAGCGGGTTTGTTGGTCGGGTCATGGTCTGGGCGCGCAGGTTGGTCACTGGTCCTCCTTGTGGCAGCCGCACGCGCAGTCGGTGGGCTCGTCGGTCGTGTAGTTCCAGGCGTCGCCCGAGCGCGCGCGGTACTTTCCTGCGGCGCAGTCGGGGGAGTAGGGCATGGGGTACATCACGCGGCCACCGCCGGACGGACGACGGCGCGGTCATGTCCCTGCCGGCCGCTACGCTGCGCCACATGACTGAGCCCAGCGTGTTCGGAGAGATCCCCGGCAACCCGGAGGGCACCGACTACACCGGCCGCGACAAGGTGAAGGCAGCGGGACTGCACCGGCATCTTCGGGCGGGGATCAGTGGTGACCACCGGCAGGGCGCGGACGCGATCGTCGTTTCGGGCGGATACGCCGACGACCAGGACTTCGGCTACCGGATCGTCTACACCGGCCAGGGCGGACGCCTGCCCGGATCGCAGCGGCAGGACTTCGACCAGACATTCACGAGCGGCAACCTCGGTCTTGCCCGCTCGGAACAGGCGGGCCTTCCGGTTCGTGTCATCCGCGGTGCCGGCGGAGACAAGACGCACTCGCCGACGAGCGGGTACCGCTACGACGGCCTGTACATCGTGCGAAACCACTGGGTCCAACCGTCGAATGACGGCCCCCTTATCTACCGGTACGTCCTCGAGATGGCCGACGGAAGCAAGCGCTGGCAGCCCTCGGCGCCCGGGACGAAGACCACACCGCCGGCCGGCAACACGGCTCCCAATCGCAGGAGCAGTACGGTCCAGCGCATCGTCCGCAACAGCGCCGTGACCCAGTGGGTCAAGGACACGCATGGGGGTACCTGCCAGGTGTGCGGAATCGTGCTTGCTACTGCGGCCGGCAACTACAGTGAAGGCGCGCACATCCGCGCCCTGGGTGCTGCCCACAACGGGCCCGACACCGCGGACAACGTCCTGTGCCTGTGCCCGAATGACCACGTCCTGTTCGACAAGGGCGCGCTCTACCTCGAGAACGGCAACGTCTACCGCACCGAGGGACGCACGCTCATAGGCCCGCTGCGCACCCAACGCCACCACGCCATCGACTGGGCACACGCGAACTACCACCGCGAGAACTTCGCCGGTATCCGGTAGGGCGCTCACGACGCGACCTCGTCAGCCTCGGGCTCGACCTCGGCGACGGGCAGGTTCGCGATGTCGCGCTTGAGGTTGTCGATCACCGCGGACGCCTCGGACTTCGTGAGCTCCTTCGTGGAACCGACGATGCGGCCGATGACCTGCGAGGCGTAGGCCAGGCCGTCGTCTCGCGTGGCGATCCCGAACTCACCGAAGGAGGCGTGGAGCGTGCGGAGCTGGTCCGGGGTGATCGTCGGCTCGGCGTCGGGCATTGGCTCGACAGCGGACGCGAGGACGTCCGCCGCGGACTCGCGGCGTGCAGGCTCGGCGGGCGCCGCCTCGCGCGCCTCCTCCTCCGTGTACGTGACGCCGTAGAGAGCCTCGGGGCAGGCAGTGCGCGCGCACTCGGTGATCGCACGGGCCTTGAGCATCGCGGACGCGTATTTCTTCCAGACATCCTTCGTGGACAGACCGGCGGCGCGGGCCTTTTCGATCGTCCAGGTGGCGGTGTAGACGAAGTCGGGGTCGTCGGCGCGGACGATCTCGGCGCGCGCGCTCTGATCGTCGCCCTGGACGCGCAGCCGGTGGCCGGCCCTGCGGACGTTCGCCGCGATGAGCTCTGCGGACGCCGACGGCTTCCCCTCGATGACGTGGATCCGGTACAGCGACTCGGCGGGCGCGAGGCCCATCGCGGCGCCCAGGTTCACGGCGACCAGGACGGCGCCCGGATCGTCGCGGTAGGGACGCGGGAGGATCGACGAGGCGGAGACGGTCTCGGCGAAGCGCCACTGCTCGGCGAGCGGCAGGGCGGCGGTGGTCGTAACGAGGTCGGTCATGATGAGTACTCCTCGATGAGGTCGGGTGCAGAGTGCCAGCGCGGCGGTGCGATGCGAGTGATGCCGGTCGGGTAACCCGGCCACTCGCCGCGCTCGAGGCAGCGGGCGTAGAGGTCGATCGCGGCGCGCGTCTTGGCGCGCCCGATCGCGAGGTAGTCGACGTCGAGCTCTACGACCGATACGAGGTGCGGCGCCTCGGTCTCGACGAGGACGTGTAGGAAGCGAGTGGCGGTGCCGCCTGCCTGGGTGAGGCCGTCGAGGTAGTGCGCGGCCTGGACGTCGTAGCCGAGGTTCGCCGCAGTCCGGGCGAACTCGCGAGGGTCCGCGGAGCGCGCGGTCTTGAGGTCGACGACGACGCCCGCGGCCTCGTGCAGGTAGTCGAGGCGCCCGCGGCAGCGGACGCCGGACTCGACGTCGTCCCACAGGACCGACACCTCGGTGCGGCCGCCAGCGAACAGGCGCCCGGCGTCCGGGTGGGCCTTCACCTTCTCGGCCATGGCTGTCGCGGTGTCGTACTGCGAGGGCTTGAGCGGGACCCCGCCCGCGGCCCGGATGGCCGCGACCTCCTCCTTGACGGCGTTCGTGCGCCACTCCTCGGCGTCGATCCGCACGAGGTCGAGCCCAGTGCCGAGCACCATGCCGTGCACGGCGTGCCCCAGGTCGAAGGCGGTCTTCTCGACCCGGTGCCTGCGCGAGTGCTGGTAGCGCGCCGGGCTGTCGAGCATGGCCTTCACGCCCGTCGAGGACAGTCCCGGGAGCGCGTGGTACTCGAGCTCGGGGACGTCGTAGTGGATGCCGATCTCGATCACTTCCGCCCCTCCCTCTTGCGCCGCGCGTCGATGCGTCCTGCCCACCACGCCGAGGCGAAGAGGAGGACGAGGCAGACCGCGGTGCCGACGACGTCGGCCCAGGCGGCGCTCACGGCATCTCCGTCGTGATCGCGGCGACGGCATCGCGCAGGGCCTGCCAGTCGGCGAGGAACTTCGCCTCGTCGGCCTCGGGCCACTGGCGCAGGTCCTCGCCCTCCCAGATCCAGCCGCAGACGTCGATCGCGGCGAAGACGATTCGCATGTTCGGATCGGACGGCAGCTGACGGCGAGCAATCTCGGCGTCGTGCCGCTCCTGGCCCATGTAGAGCGAGCGGTCGCGCATCATGGGGCCACGTCCTTCACGAGCCGGTACCCGGTCGACGTCGGTCGGAAGCGGTCCAGGCGGATCGAGGTCCGGCGAAGCAGCGACGTCTCGACGAGCGCGTGGGTCTGCCCGACACTCACGACGGTCACGCGACGTCCGGCAGAGCGCTTGTCGTTGTCGGCCCAGACCTGGCCAGGGCGAACGGGAGTGGTGGGCACGGTCATGCGACTGCCTCCGTGACGGTGATGCGGCGGATGAGGTGGGCGGGGTGGGCGGACTCGTCGCGGTCTCGGCGTGCGCGCTCGATGCTCTGCCGCCACTGGAAGTAGTCCGCGAAGGTGTGGGCGTCGTCGTCGCACCAGCAGGCGGCGTAGACAACCTCGCCCTCCGGTGCGGTCGCGACGCACTCGGCCGCGGCACGCTCGATCTGGTCGGCCAGGCCGGGCGGGAGCGTCGCGAGGAGCGGTCGGAATCGGTCCGTGGCGGCGGTCATCGCGCACCGTCCGCGAGCCATGCCTCGGCCTGGTCTGCGAGCGATCCCGGCGCGAACGCCTCCATCTCCACGTCGTCGTAGGGGAGCGACGGGTCCTGGATGACCTGCTCCCGCTCCGGGATCCCGGCGAGCTCGCGGGACACGAAGCCTTCGAGAACAGCGACTGCCTCGCGGGGCCCGTGCTGACGGAGAGCGCCCGAGGCGATGACCAGCGCCTCGTCCTCGGTGGTCGCCGTCGAGCCCGCGCCGAAGAACAGGGCCGGGATCCGGCGGGGGAGAGCGGGGGAGGACAGGGCCTCAAGCGCCTGCACCGGGAGGGAGGCGGGACGGCGGCGACGGAAGAGGTTCAGGGGGTTCATCGGGTGGCTCCGTTCTTCTTCGGCGGCTCGGTGGGGCGCGACTTCAGCCAACGCTCGAGCTCGGCGACCTGGATGACAGGGCGCGAGGTGGGGTAGCGGAAGACAAGGTCGCCCCGCTTGTGGGCCGCGTAGAGCTCGTCGCGGCCGACGCCGCACGCGGCAGCCGCGTCGTTGACGCGAAGGGCGAGTACCGTTGCGGACTCGGTCTTCGGGATCACGCCGCGTCACCGCCCGTAACGTCGAGCTCGCCCCGGTCGACGACCTTGGTGAGCGACTTGGCGAGTGCCTCGACGCCCTTGGCCGTGACTCGGACCTGCGGGGTGTCGATGACGCGCTCGCCGGTCTCGGGGTGGTGGTGCCAGCGCGCGCGCTCTGCGAGCGCGCCCTGGTCGACGCGGCGCTGGTACGCGCGGGGCTCGTCGGCCTCGTTGCGGTAGATCCAGCCGTTGGCCTGCATCCAGGCCCGCAGGCGCTTCTCGCCCGTGAGGATGCCGTTGTCGCGGCTCAGGATCTTCGCGGCCTCGTTCACGCTGAGGTCGCCCGACGTGGAGAGGAACGCGTCGAACGCCTCGGCACGCGGGGTGAGCGCAAGGATCTTCGCCTCGTTCGCGGCGATGAGCGCGTGTGCCTCGATCACCGCGTGCGCCAGGAGCTCCGGGCCGTTGAGGGCGGGCGTGCCGTAGGCCCCGGTCTTGCGGATCGCGGGCAGGACGTCGGAGGTGATCCAGCGGCGGAAGCGGACGGCGTCCGGCTTGTCTGACCGGATCACGACCTCGTACATGCCGGCCTCGGAGACGACGGCGAGGTTCTGCGGCCCACCGGGCGTCGGAAGGGTGTGCGTCTGGCGCACACCCTCGTCGAGGCGGGCGGCCAGTCGCCCGGGGGCCGCGATGTCGAGCACCCGGGCGAGGTCGGCGAGGACGAACCAGGGCTCGCCGTCGATCGTGACGACTCGGACGGCCTGGCCGTCGAAGTCGAACGGAGTAAGGTCGGTCACGAGATTCCTTCTCTCTGTAGGCATGACGAAGGCCCCTGCCGGGCATGGCGGGGGCCTTCAGTGCTGTGCGGGGTCAGGCGGCAGCGAGGACGTTCCTTACCGCGGTGTCGCCCGTGGGGTCCCTGTAGTTCAGGACCGCTCGGAGCAGGTCGTCAGGGTCGACGTGCTGCATGCTCTCGGCCCGCTTGTGGATCTTGAGCGCGAGGCGCTGGGCCTTGCTGCGCCTGAGCTCGATGCCGTGCTCGTCGGCGAACTCTCGAATGCGCTGCTCCCAGCCGGTGCGGGTGATGGGCATGACGATGACTCCTGGTATCTGCGTCCGTGGCGAACCTCGGAGCGGGGGGTGGTGTGGGGGC
>NZ_MAQA01000025.1 GCF_001692445.1 Oerskovia enterophila
GGCCACGGGTCCCACCCGGGACGGCGCCGCCGCGCCCGGCCCGGGTGGGACCCGTGGCCCGGTAGAGCCTCCAGGCGTTGGGGCCGGTCCGGCCGGTGAGCGGGTCCGCGGCGGTGGACGGTCGGGCGGGCGGTACGGAGGACGAGGCGTCGAGGACGTCGGTGTCGGGGCGGCTGCTGTGCACGGGAAGATCTTCGCCCCGCGCGGCCTCTCCTGAAAATCTCAGGGCGCGTCGAGCGCGGCCCGTTCGTCGTCGCGCGGCGCGAGGACCACGGGGTCGCCCTCGCCGTCGAAGACCCGCACGGGCCGGGTCTCGTCCCAGCGCTGCCAGCCCGGGTCGCCCGAGGTCGCGAACGCGACCCAGGCGCCGTGCATCGCGGTCGCGAGCGACTGCGGGGCGTCGGGGCCCGCGAGCGCGACGGAGTCGGTCGTCGCGAGACCGTCGAACACGAACCCGAGCTCGACCGCGTGCGCGGCACCGAGGTCCTGGACCGGGCTGCGCCACGCGAACTCGTACACGAACGTCTCCGCGCCGGCGGACCGGCGCGCGTCGGCGACCTGCTGGAGCGGGACGCGCAGCAGGACGTCGGTCGCGAGCGCCCCGAGGAGCTCCCCCGCGGTCGCCCCGGGGCGGTTGCGCCGGAACAGGCGGACGGCCCGGGCCGAGATGCCGACCTTGCGCCGCGCCACGGCCAGGTGCCACCACCGGAACCGGCCCAGCAGCCCCGTGGGCACGAACCAGAGGCGGTACTCCTCGGTCGTGGCCCCGATCAGCAGCGGGATCGTGCTCCCGGCGCCTGCGACGAGCGCGTCCTGGGGCGTGCGGGGCACCAGGTCGTCGTCGAGGACGAGCGCGAACCCGGGCCCTCCCGTGAGCGGCGTGGCCCCCGCGGTCACGCGGTCCTGCGAGGCGACGAGCGCCTCGGGCAGGACGGTCGCGAAGCCTGCGCGCGTCGTCGGGACCCCCAGGTCCTTGCCCATGGCGCGCGTGATGCGCCCCGCCCTCGCGGCCGGCTGGGCGGACAGGGGGCCGCTCTGGACGATCGCCCGGGCGACCAGGTCGGGGGCCGAGGGGTGCGCGAGGATCGCCGAGACCGTGTTGCCCCCGGCCGACTGGCCCGCGAGCGTCACCCGGCGCGGGTCGCCACCGAACGCCGCGACCTCGTCCTGGACCCAGCGCAGCGCGGCGAGCTGGTCGGCCAGGCCGAGGTTGCGGGGAGCGCCGTCGAGCACCGAGAACCCCTCGGCCCCGAGCCGGTAGTTGACGCCGACGAGCACGACGCCGTCCTGGGCGAACCGCGTGCCGTCGTAGCCCGCGAGCGCGTTGGACCCGTGCGCGAGCGAGCCGCCGTGCACCCACACCACGACGGGGAGCAGGTCGGCGCCTCGGTCTGCCGGGGTGAAGACGTTGACGTGCAGGACGTCCTCCCCCAGGACCGTCGCGGTCGGCAGCAGGGCCCCGAGCGCCCCAGGGTAGGGCGACTGGGGCGCCGTGGCCCCGTGGCGCGTCGCGTCCCGGACGCCGTCCCACGGCTCGACCGGACGGGGAGGCGCGAAGCGGCGCGCGCCGAACGGCGGAGCCGCGTACGGGACGCCGAGGAACCGCTCGACGCCGTGGGCGACTGTCCCCTCGACCGCGCCATGGCTCGTCACGACCTGCACCCGACCGACGGTCTCGCTCTGCGCGCTCATCGGGCCATCGTCTCCCCGGGAACCTGTGGGCAGCGGCGGCGCGCCGGTGGGCGCGCTGCGAGCCGTGGTCGGGTGCGGCCGGGTCCGGGTCGGCGAGCCGGCGGGGCTGGCGGGAAGGCGCGGTAGTTGCCAGACTGCTGCGATGCCCGACGACGAGGTTGCGACGAGCCCCCACGAGACCGGGCATCCGCGTGCTCCGGTCCACCCGGTCCGTCGTGCCGTCGTGGTGGCCGTCGCCGCACTGGCGCTGCTCGCGTGGAGCGCGACGCTCGAGGTCGCGTGCGCTGCGGGCGGGGGTGGGCCGGACGGCTCCTTGGACATGCTGCCTCCCTGCCCGGCGCAGAGCACCCGGACGGCGGCCGCCGTGGTCGCTGCGGCCGTCGTCCTCGCAGGGCTGGTCCTCCTGCTCGTCGCCCGCCGACAGGCGTGGTCCCGCAGCCCCGGGGTCGAGCGTCTGGTGTTCGTGACGTTCGTGGTCGTGACGGCCGGGGCGGTCGTCGCCGCCCTGTTCTCGACCGGGTTCGTCGCGGCGACCTAGGTCGTGCCCGGTGTCCTCGCGAGTGCAGCGGCATCCCGTGTGCCGGATGATCGGTGCCATGCGCAGCACACTCATGAACCACACCGAACAGCCCGGCGAGCCGGGGAGCTTCCAGCTGCAGAACGACCGCATGCTCAAGGTCGACCTCGCGGGCACGGGCGGCTTCTTCTACGCCCGGCAGGGCTCCATGGTCGCGTACCAGGGCGACGTCGACTTCGCGTACGAGGGCTCGGGCGGTGTCGCCAAGATGTTCAAGAAGGCCTTCACGGGTGAGGGCATGTCCCTCATGAAGGTCTCGGGCAGCGGCGACGTGTTCCTCGCCCAGGACGCGGACCAGGTGTTCGTCCTGCACCTGGAGGGCGAGTCCGTCACGGTCAACGGCTCGAACGTCCTCGCGTTCGAGAGCACCCTCACGTGGGACATCAACCGCGTCGAGGGTGCGTCCATGATGAGCGGCGGACTCTTCAACACCACGTTCACGGGCACGGGCGCGCTCGCCGTGACGGCGTACGGGACGCCCGTGGTCCTCGACGTCGACGAGCCCACGTACGTCGACATGCAGGCCGCGGTCCTGTGGTCGAGCTCGCTCACGTCCACGATCCGCAAGACCGCGAAGCTCTCGGCCGCGATCGGCCGCGGGTCGGGCGAGGCGTACCAGCTCGGTCTCACGGGTCGCGGCATCGTCGTCGTGCAGGCCTCCGAGGGCCACCCGATCCCGACGGCGAAGTAGCCACGAGCGGGCCTGGGCCCGTGCCACGGGCCCGGCACCCTGACCACCGGCCGCCCAGGCGTGGCAGGCGCACGAGACCCCCCAGGAGGCAGCGGTGATCGGCCTCGAGCTCGTCGTGGTCCTCGGCGTGGTCATCGTCGTGTGCGGGATCCTCGCTCGCCGCACGAGGGTCGCCGACCCGATCCTGCTGCTCGTCGCGGGGATCGTCCTCGGGTTCGTGCCCGCCCTGCGGCAGGTGCACCTGCCTCCCGAGCTCATGCTGCTCGTCTTCCTCCCCGTGCTCCTCTACTGGGAGGCCATCACCATCTCGTTGCGCGAGATCCGCGCGACCCTGCGCGGGATCGTCCTGACGAGCACGCTGCTCGTGGTCGTCACCGCGGCGGCCGTCGCGACCGCCGCCCACGCGCTGGGTCTGCCGTGGGGTCCCGCGTGGGTCCTGGGTGCGGCGGTCGCCCCGACCGACGCGACCGCCGTCGGCGTCCTCGCACGCGCCCTGCCCCGGCGCACGGTCACGGTCCTGCGGGCCGAGAGCCTCGTCAACGACGGCACCGCGCTCGTCCTCTACGGCGTCGCGGTGGGCGTGACCGTGGGCGAGGAGACGCTCGGCGCCGGGCACGTGACGTGGCTGTTCGTGCTCGCGTACGGCGGAGGGATCGCGGTGGGCCTGCTCGTCGCGTGGCTCGCGGTCCTCGCCCGGCGCCGCATCGACGACCCGCTGCTCGGCAACGTGGTCGTCCTGCTCATCCCGTTCACGGCGTTCCTGCTCGCCGAGCTGATCGAGGCGTCCGGCGTGCTGGCCGTGGTCGTGTGCGGTCTCGTCATGAGCCAGGTCGGGCCGCGCATCGGGCGCGCGGCCACGCGGCAGCAGACCGTCGCGTTCTGGTCGGTCTCGACCTACCTCATCAACGCGTCGCTGTTCGTGCTCGTAGGGCTCGAGGCGCAGTCCGCTGTGCGCAACCTGGTGTCCGAGGACCTCGTCACGGCGATCGTCGGCGTCGCGGTCGTGTGCGTGGTCATCCTCGTGGTGCGGTTCGCCTTCCTCGTGCTCTCGGCCTACACGATCCGGCTCGTCGACCGGCGTCCGTCCCAGCGCGGGCGGCGCGTCACGAACCGGGCGCGCGCGGTCAGCACGGTCGCGGGCTTCCGGGGCGCGGTCTCGTTGGCCGCGGCGCTCGCGGTGCCCACGCACCTGAGCTCGGGCGCGCCCTTCCCCGACCGCGACCTCATCGTCTTCATCACGTGCGGCGTGGTCGCGACGACGCTCGTCGTCCAGGGGCTCCTGCTGGCCCCGACGATCCGGTGGGCGCGCCTGCCCGACGACGACGGGCTGGCTCGCGAACGTCGGCTCGCCGACGAGACCGCGGCACAGGAGGCCCTCGACGCGCTCCCGGACGTCGCGGCGTCGCTCGGCACCGACCCGTCGGTCGTCGACCGGCTGCGTGGCGAGTACGAGGAGCACCTCACGCTGCTCCGCGCCCGGGACGGCGAGGGGGACGACCCCGACCCCGCGGTGCTCCTCGACGACGAGTACACCGAGCTGCGCCTCGCGCTGCTCGCTCGCAAGCGCGAGACGGTCGTGCGCCTGCGCGACCAGCGGGCGATCGACGACACCGTCCTGCGGCAGGTGCAGGCCCGGCTCGACCTCGAGGAGATCCGGCTGAGCCGCGGTGATCCCGCCCCGGAGTGAGCCGTCGCCGACGTGGTCACGGCCGGCTCGATCTCGCGGGAGAATGGAGAGCTGGGTGCTGCGTCCCGCGCGGATGCGCCCCGCCCCCTTGCCCTCGATCGCGCAGGAAACTGCAGGAAGCCACAGGACGTTCCAGTGCCCTCAGCGGACCAGCCCACCACGCCCTCCAGCACCACCACCCCGGCGAGCCCGGCGAAGGAGCAGGCGACCGTCCTCGCGGAGGCCTCGCGCCGCCGCTCGTTCGCGGTCATCAGCCACCCTGACGCCGGCAAGTCGACGCTCACCGAGGCGCTCGCGCTGCACGCCAATGCGATCCGCGAGGCGGGCCGCGCCGACGGCAAGGCGGGCCGGCGCACGGTGTCCGACTGGATGGACATGGAGCAGGACCGTGGCATCTCGATCACGTCCGCCGCCCTCCAGTTCACGTACCGCGACGCGATGATCAACCTGGTCGACACCCCGGGGCACGCGGACTTCTCCGAGGACACGTACCGCGTGCTGTCCGCGGTCGACGCCGCGGTCATGCTGGTCGACGCCGCCAAGGGCCTCGAGGTCCAGACCATGAAGCTCTTCGCGGTCTGCAAGCACCGCGGCATCCCGCTCATCACGGTCATCAACAAGTGGGACCGTCCGGGCAAGGACGCGCTCGAGCTCATGGACGAGATCCAGGAGCGCACGGGCCTGGTCCCCACGCCCCTCACGTGGCCCGTGGGTGTCGGCGGCGACTTCCGGGGCGTGCTGGACCGCCGCACGGGGCAGTACGTGCACTACACGCGCACGGCCGGCGGCACCACGATCGCCCCCGAGGAGGTCATGGACCCGGACGCGGCCGTGGCGCGCGAGGGCGATGCCTGGACCACCGCGGTCGAGGAGGCCGAGCTGCTCGCCGACTCCAACGGCGACCACGACCAGGAGACGTTCCTGGCCGGGCAGACGACGCCCGTCCTGTTCGGGTCCGCCGTGCAGAACTTCGGCGTCCACGCGCTGCTCGACGTCCTGGTCGACGTCGCGCCCTCACCGTCGCCCCGCGTCACGGTCACCGAGGACACCCGCCCGGTCGAGGCGCCCTTCAGCGCGTTCGTCTTCAAGATGCAGGCCGGCATGGACACCGCGCACCGCGACCGGCTCGCGTTCGCGCGCATCTGCTCGGGCGTGTTCGAGCGCGGCATGGTCGTGAGCTCGGCCCGCACGGGCAAGCCGTTCGCGACCAAGTACGCGCAGCAGGTCTTCGGTCGCGAGCGCACCATCGTCGACACGGCCTACCCGGGCGACGTCGTGGGGCTCGTCAACGCGGCAGGCCTGCGCGTGGGCGACACGCTCTACCTGGACAAGAAGGTCGAGTTCCCGCCGCTGCCGACGTTCGCCCCCGAGCACTTCGCGGTCATGCGCGCCAAGGACGTCTCGCGCTACAAGCAGTTCCAGCGCGGCGTCATGCAGCTCGGCGCCGAGGGCGTCGTCCAGGTCCTGCGCTCCGACCTGCGAGGTGACCAGGCGCCGGTCCTGGCCGTGGTGGGCCCCATGCAGTTCGAGGTCGCCGAGCACCGCATGGCGACCGAGTTCAACGCGCCCGTGTCGCTCGACCGCCTGGGCTACTCCATGGCGCTGAGGACCACGAAGGACTGGGTCGCGCAGCTCAACGAGCAGCCCGGCGTCGAGGTCCTCCAGCGCGAGGACGGCGAGTACCTGGCGCTCTTCCCGGACCGCTGGCGTGTGACGTCGGTGCGCAACCGCCTCGAGGGCGTGGTCCTGCTCGAGGACGAGATCTTCGGCTGACCCTCCTGCCCTGATGCCCGACGGCGGAGCGCACCCACGTACCTGGGTGCGCTCCGCCGTCGGGCGTCAGGGCGACCGGGGACCGGCAGCTCACCTGCGCGCCGCCTGCGGGTCGACGGCCTCGACCAGCGGGTTGCCGAACGGGTAGAGCTGCCGGATCGCCGCCCGGATGTCGGGGCCGGGTTCGACGCCGAGCTCCAGCCCGAGCGCGTGCCGGAAGCGACGGTAGTGCCGCAGGGCGTTGCTCGGGTCCCCCCTGCGGGCATGGATCTCGATCGTGAGCCGGTTGGCGCTCTCCGACCACGGCTGCACCTCGACCGCCGAGAGGGCGTACGGCAGGGCGCCGTCGGGGTGCCCTGCGGCAAGGAGCCGCTCCGCGGCGCTCCCGAGCGCCTGCGCCTCGAGCATCTGCAACCGCTCGTTGGGACCGGTGAGCCAGCCGTCCCCCCACCCAGGGAGCAGAGTCCGACCGATCCACGCGGGCGGTGCACCGGCTGCCGGCAGCACGTCGTCGTAGATGGTCGCGTTGATCCATGCGAAGGCGGTGTCGAGGTCGAGCGATGCCTCCTCCGCGAGCGCGAGCACCTCACCCGAGAGGTGGACGAACCCCTCCGCGACGTCGCCGAGCCGGGAGAGCGCTGCGCGGAGGTTGGCGCCGGCGCGGGACGGGCTCGCATCGGGCCAGAGCAGGGCCGCGGCGCGCGACCGGGCGAGCGGACCCACGAGCGCCACGACGGCGAGCACCCGCTCCGCGCTGTGCGGCATCGGGCGCACCTGTCCGTCCACGCGCACCTGGAACGGCCCGATCACCCGCAACTCGCGCCGCACGCGCTGGGAGTCCGCCGGACTCACTCGGCCCCGATCTTCGGGGGGACAGCATGGTCGCGAGCGGGCTCAGGACTCATAGACGCATGGTAGGCGGCGATCGGAGGACATTCTCTCTGAACCTGGCGGTGCGGGTCCGTGACGCCCGGGGGTCCTCCAGCCGTCGCTCCCCGCACAGCAGGAAGCGCCCGACCTCGCCGACCGCGTGGCGGACGCACGGAGCTCGTCGCCCATCGTGCGCCAGGACGACGTCCGGCGAGGGGATCGGTCCGCTCCGCACGCCGCGAACCGCGCGTCCGGACAGGTCCGGTCCGCCCTCCGCGGCGACGCGCGGGGCAGCGCCCGGACTCACGGCGACCTCCCGTGCGCGCCCGGGACGCCCGCGTGCGGCGCGGTCACGCGACCGCTCGTCGCGAAGCCGACGCCGTGCGGTGACGCCCGCCGCACCCGTCGGCCGGGCGACGTCCCACCGTGCCGCCCGGTGCGCCGGCCCTGCTCCGATGAGGAGGTTCTCGGCGCCGCCCGGCGCCGTCCTGCAATGAGATGGAGGACCTGATGAGCACCAACTGGAACCTGGGATTCACCCAGATGCTGCGTAACACCCAACCGTCCTACTGGGGCAACTGGAGCCTGGACGCGCACGTCGCGGCGGGGGCCGTCGGCATCGTCACCCCGACGACGGGCGCCTTCCAGTACGTCTCGACCCTCCCGAGTGCGGACATCGCGACCACGACGTCACCGTCCAACGAGTGGAAGGTCCAGTCGTCGGACGTCTCGACGACCTCTGCGGCCGTCAACCTCAACGGCTCCGTCGTCGACCCCGACACCGGGACCAAGGTCGACGCCGGTCTCGAGCTGACCTGGAAGTTCGGGCACGAGGGCTCGCTGAGCTCGACCTTCCTGCTCGCCAACCAGTCCTACCTCGCGTCCCCCCTGAGCCAGATCGGCACGCACCACGACTGGCTCGTCGCGCAGGCCAAGAGCGCCGGGATGTACCAGAACGGGCAGATCACGCAGGGGTTCGGCATCATCACGCAGGCCCTCATGGCCGTGAGCGGGCTCAACCTCGGGGCCCAGTCCTCGAACTCGTCGTTCTCGATCACGGGATCGGTCGGCGCCACCAACGCCATGGCGGGCAACGCAGGCGGCGACGCGAAGGGCTCCTACGCGCAGACGAAGTCCAGCAGCTCGTTCGAGCAGCACCTGTGGCCGGCCGACCCGAACGTCGTCGCGACCACCCTGATGCCCGTCGCCTACCAGTTCGCGTCGTTCGTGGGACAGACCCCGGTACTCGGCTGGACCAACAACCTCTCGGGGATCTCGATCCTGCTCGACGACTCCCACAGCGGGACGTACATCGTCGACGCCACCGCCACCTACACGGTCGACGGCGTCCAGCACTCGTCCAGCGCGTCCGTCTCCGGCGGGCGGGCGACCGCGATGAACCCCATCCCCGTGAACGCGACGGGCCTCCAGCTCGACCTGGCCTTCAAGGGGATGTTCGACGACGAGAAGCACCGGTTCAACTGGCCGTCGCCCGTGGGCCAGTTCCCCAACGGCCAGATCATCATCGACCTCTACGGGGTGTGGCCGGGCGCCACGCGCGCGGTCGAGCGCGGCACCGGTGCGGTCGGCTGACGCACCGCACGGGCCCCTACCTCAGCGCGAGCTCCACCCGACCAACCACTCGATCGACCCGACTGAAGGAGAGAACCATGCCCTGGGATCCCAACAAGTGCGTCAACGGCTTTCCCGTCCCGTTCACCAACGCCGACGCGACCAACCTGGTCCACGCCGCAGACTTCGCGGCGTCGGTCTTCGTCAACACGTCGACTGCCCGTGACACCCGGTACGCGTACACGTTCGTCCAGTTCGGCGGTATGACGCTCTGCGTCGTGGGCCACATCCACATCACCCACACCGGCGCCGTCGTCGCCGGCAACTCGTTCATCCCCGGGTGGATGAACTGGGCCATGCAGACCCCCGCGGCGCAGGTGGCTGCGATCGGCGCCCTCCCCGAGCAGCTGGGAGAGTTCCCGGGGGCGAACCGCTACCCCCACTGAGAGGTGCCCGACGGCGGAGCGCACCCACGTACCTGGGTGCGCTCCGCCGTCGGGCATCAGGGCGACCCGGGCCGGTGACCGGCGGACCTCACTTCGCGACCGCTGCGCCCCTCGCCACCAGACCCGCCTGGTCGGAGAGCTTGAGCTCCTTCATGAAGAACGCGATGACGAAGCCCAGCACCCCGAGCGGGACCAGGTACCAGAAGGCCGGCGCGAGCGCGTCGGTGTAGGCGTTGACGACGAGGTCGTGCAGCGCCGCCGGCAGCTCCTTGACGGCATCCGGTGTGAGAGCGTCCGGACCGAAGTCCTTGGGCATCTCGCTCGCCGGCAGCTCCTTGGTCGCGTCGGCCAGGTTGGACGTCAGCTTCGAGGTGAACACGGTCGAGAACACGCTGGTGCCGACCGCGGCCCCGATCTCGCGCAAGAAGTTGTTGGTGGACGTCGCCACTCCCACCATCTCGGGGGCGACCGAGTTCTGCACCGCGATCACGATGGTCTGCAGCACGAGGCCCAGCCCGAACCCGAGCACGAAGATCATCGCGCCGAACGTCAGCATCGAGATGTCGGCCGTGAGCTGCGTGAGCAGGACCAGCCCCACCGTCGCGATCCCCATCCCGAGGATCGGGTAGATCTTGTACCTCCCGCTGCGCGCGATGAGCAGACCCGAGCCGATCGCCGTGATCATCAGGCCCACCGTCATGGGCAGCATGAGCAGCCCCGACTCGGTCGCGCCGTAGCCGTGGGCCATCTGCAGGAAGGTCGGCAGGAACGACAGCGCCGCGAACATCGTCATCCCGAGGATCAGGGCGATCGAGACCGAGACCGAGAACGTCCGGCTCCGGAACAGGTGGAGCGGGATGAGGGGGTCGGCCACACGGGTCTCGACGACCAGGAAGGCGATCAGCGCGAGCACCGTCACGACCAGCACCGTGAGCAGGGCCGGGCTGCTCCAGTCGTACTTCTTCGCGCTCGTGATCGAGCTCCAGCTCGTGAGGAGCACGATGCCCGCGGTCGTGACCGCCATCAGGAGCGCGCCCCCGACGTCGAACCGCTTGCTCGGCGTGCGCGACGGGAGCCGGAGCTTGAACCAGGCGATCCCGAACGCGATCAGGCCGATCGGGACGTTGAGCCAGAAGCACCAGCGCCACCCCGGCCCGTCCGTGAACCAGCCGCCCAGCAGCGGTCCCGCGACCGTGGCGATCCCGAACACCGCCCCCATGGGACCCATGTACCGGCCGCGGTCCCGGGCCGAGACGATGTCGGCGATGATCGCCTGGCTCAGGATGACCAGGCCCCCGGCCCCGAGCCCCTGGACCGAGCGCCACACCACGAGGTCCACGAACGACGACGACAGCGCCGAACCCGTCGAGCCGACCACGAAGATCGCGATCGCGACGAGGAACGGCAGACGACGCCCCCGCAGGTCGCCGATCTTGCCGTAGATCGGCATCACGATCGCGATCGCGAGGAGGTAGGCCGTGATGATCCACCCCTCGTCCTGGGCCGCACCGAGGTCCCCCACGATCGTGGGCAGCGCCGTGCCCACCACGGACTGGTCCAGCGCGGACAGGAACATCGCAGCCAGCAGGGCGCTGAAGATCACGTAGACCGTGCCCTTGGACAGCACCAGCTCGGGTTCGCCCGGGGCCTGGGTCGTGGGTCGCGCGGTGTCGCTCATCGCAGGGTCCTTCCTGGCGGCCGGTGGGCGCTGGGGACCGTCGGGCGCTGGCGTCCGACGATCGGCGGGACGTGACCTGAACGCGCGAGAACCGCCCCGGTTCCTGGGGGAACGTCGGCGGGCGGCCGCCCGGACGGGGTGCGTCCGGGCGGCAC
Organism: Oerskovia enterophila; assembly: GCF_001692445.1. GTDB lineage: Bacteria > Actinomycetota > Actinomycetes > Actinomycetales > Cellulomonadaceae > Oerskovia > Oerskovia enterophila. The sequence goes on from NZ_MAQA01000025.1 coordinate 11,142, forward strand.
GTCGCGCCCCTCCAGGGTGGGACGGGGCCCCGCGGGGCGCAACAGGGGCGCCGCGGTCGGGCGCGCTCGCCAGGGGCGCGTGACACGCCCGGAACGGAACAGGGCGGGCCTGCGGACGGCGGCCCGACGGAAGGCAGGCCGGGCAGCGATCAGCGCACGAGGTCCGAGGGGTCCGTGTTCGCCCCGCACAGCACGACCGCGACGGTCTCGCCCGGCTCGGGCACGTAGGCGCGCGACTCGAGCGCGGCGAGCGCCGCAGCGGCACCGTGCTCGACGACGAGCCGCCGCTCGTCCCACAGGTGCCGGCGCGCGGCGACGATCGCCTCGTCGGTGACCAGGACCGAGCGCACGCCGTCGCTCTGCGCGAGCGAAAGCGCCATCTCGGAGGTGCGGCGGGCGCCGAGCGAGTCGGCCGCGACCGACGCGACGGGGACGTCGACTACCTCGCCCGCCGCGAGCGCGGCGTGCAGGGCCTGGGCCCCGCGGGGTTCGACCGCCACGACCCTGATCCCGTGCGGGTGCGCCGCAGCGGCCACGCCGCTGAACAACCCGCCGCCTCCGACCGCGACGACCACGGTGTCGACATCGATCCGGGCCGCGACGATCTCCTCGATCAGCGTGCCCGCCCCCGCCGCGATCAGCGGGTTGTCGTAGGCGTGCGACGCCAGGGCTCCCGTCTCGGCCGCGAAGCGCTGCGCGGCGTCGAGCGCCTCGGCGTACTCGGACCCCACCTGGTGGACCTCGGCGCCGAGCGTGCGCAGGCGCGCGACCTTGACCGCCGGCGCGGACTCGGGCACGAACACGGTCGCCAGGACCCCGTGGGCCCGCGCTGCCCACGCGTTCGCCATGCCAGCGTTCCCGCCCGACGCGATCACGATCCCGGCCTCGGGCAGCGTGCCCGCATCCAGGTGCGCACCCACGAAGTTCAGGGCACCCCGGGCCTTGAACGAGCCCGTGTGCTGCATGAGCTCGAGCGCGAAGACACCCGTCGCGGCACCGAGGGCACCAGGGTCCATGGGCGCGAGCGCGACCGGCCGCACCTGCCCCGCGATGCGCTGGGCCGCGGCGAGGACGTCCAGGTGGTCGATGATCATGGGTCCTCCAGGACTGGTGGTGCGGCAAGAGGTCGAGCGGCGTCCACCGGGCAGGGCGAGCGAGCGCAGCCGGTGGGCTCAGGGGAACCCTACGTCGGGGGCTCCCCGGGCGGGGCGTCGTCGAGGTGGAGGGTCGTCGGTGTGGAGGGTCGTCGGTGTGGAGGGTCGTCGGTGTGGAGGGTCGTCGGGGTGGAGGGTCGTCGGGGTGGAGGGTCGTCGGTGTGGAGGGTCGTCGAGGTGGGGGGTCGTCGAGGTGGAGGGTCGTCGAGGTGGAGGGTCGTCGGTGTGGAGGGTCGTCGGTGTGGAGGGTCGTCGGTGTGGAGGGTCGTCACCGAGGTAGAGGGGAACCGTCGAGACAGAGGGCCCCAGCCCTCTACCTGGACGGCAACCCTCTACCTCGCGGTCTGTGGGGCGCGGGGCGCGGGGCGCGGCTCACAACCCCGCCTCGCGGTAGAAGCCCTCGATGTGCTCGCGCACCGCGTCCGCCGCCCCGGCACCGTCGCCGCGCGCGACCGCGTCGAGGACCGCGCGGTGCTCGGCGCGCAGGCGCACCGCGGTGCGGGGCCAGTCCTCCAACCGCTCCGTGCCGGCCTCGACGTAGGACTCGATCGCACCCCGCAGGCCCGTCATGACGGCCTCCACCAGGACGTTGGCCGCGAGCCGGACGAGGGCCACGTGGAACGCCGCGTCGAGCTCGCGGAAGCGGGCCGGGTCGAGCGAGGGGTCGTCCATGGTGTCGAGCAGCGCGACGGCCTCGGACAGTCCCGCGCCGCCGGCGGTCGCGGCGGCCTGCCCGACCGCCCAGGTCTCCAGGAGCACCCGGGTCTCCACGACGTCGCGGACCACGAGCGTCCCGGAGGCGACGTGCAGACGCACGGCCGCCCCCAGGCCCGCGGCGGGCCGGTCGATGACGGTGGCTCCGGCGTCGGGCCCCGAACCGACCGCGGTGCGGACGATGCCCATGGCCTCCAGGACGCGCAGCGCCTCACGGACCGACGGGCGCGAGACGCCGAGCTCCTCGGCGAGCGAACGCTCGGCCGGGAGCCGTTCACCGAGGCCCCAGCGGCCTGCGGCCAGGTCGGCCTCGATGCGGGCGAGGACGATCTCGTGGGTGCGCACGAGGTCAGCGTAGTGCCGTGGGGGACGAGCGGGACCAGCGTGACCGCGGAGCCCTGCCCGTTCTGACACACCGTCCGCATGTGGTCTGACCACATGCCCTCGATGGTCTACAGTGGCTCGGACATCGTGTGGTCAGACCACAGCCTGCTCGGCGCCGAGCAGGGGCCGGGAGGGCCGCGCGGTACCTCCGACGGGCACTCGCCGCCCGCCGGGACCAGACTGAATCCCACCGCCCCCTGCCCGGCTGGAGTCCCCAGTGCGCATCGCCCTCGCCGCCACCTGCATCGCCGACGCGATGTTCCCCCAGGCCCCCCGGGCCACCGTCCAGCTCCTCGAACGCCTCGGCCACGAGGTGTACTTCCCCGAGCAGCAGACGTGCTGCGGACAGATGCACGTCAACACGGGCTACTTCGACGAGGCGGTGCCCGTCATCAGGAACCACGTCGAGACCTTCGCTCCCGCGCTCGACGGCGAGTGGGACGCGATCGTCGTGCCGTCGGGCTCGTGCACCGGCTCGATCCGCCACCAGCAGGCCATGGTGTGCCGCCGCGCGGGGCAGGAGAAGCTGGGCGCGACCGCCGAGGCCCTCGCCGCCAAGACCTACGAGCTGTCCGAGCTGCTGGTCGACGTGCTCGGCGTGACCGACGTCGGCGCACACTTCCCGCACCGCGTCACCTACCACCCCACGTGCCACTCGCTGCGCATGATCCGCGTGGGCGACAAGCCGCTCCAGCTCCTGCGGGCGGTCGACGGGATCGACCTCGTCGAGCTGCCCGGGGCCGAGAGCTGCTGCGGGTTCGGCGGGACGTTCGCGCTCAAGAACTCCGAGACGTCGACCGCGATGCTCAGCGACAAGATGTCGAACGTGAAGTCGACGGGCGCGGAGGTCGTCACGGCGGGCGACTACTCGTGCCTCATGCACATCGGCGGCGGGCTCTCGAAGCTGCGCTCCGGGGTGCGCACCATGCACCTCGCGGAGATCCTCGCCTCGACGCAGTCGGCTCCCACGCTCGTGGACCCCGATGCCGCGACGCCCGCGTCCTCGTCGCGGGGCGCCTCCACCGAGACCCCTGATCGGGGCGTGGATCCGTTGTCAGAAGCACACCGGGGTATCCCTCGACCCAGCTCTGACAACTCGTCGGCGGGGGTCGCACGATGAGCACCTTCCTCGGCTTCCCCACCCGGCGCGGCGCCAAGCCCCTGCCCGACGGCGGCACGCACCAGGGCGCGCCCGGCACCACCGCGGGGCCCGGCTGGGCCGACGACGTGCCCCACCCCGACGCCCCGCTGCGCTGGGGCGCGACGTTCCCCGAGGCCGCCAAGCAGGCGCTGGGCAACACGCAGCTGCGGCGCAACCTGGCCCACGCGACCTCGACCATCCGTGCCAAGCGAGCGGCGGTCGTCGGCGAGGTGCCCGACTGGGAGGAGCTGCGCGACGCGGGCTCGACCATCAAGGCCCACGTCATGAGCGACCTCCCGCACCTCCTCGAAGAGCTCGAGCGCAACGTGACCGCGCGCGGGGGCGTCGTGCACTGGGCCCGGGACGCCGCCGAGGCCAACCGGATCGTGACGGACCTGGTCAAGGCCACGGGCGAGACCGAGGTCGTCAAGGTCAAGTCGATGGTCACGCAGGAGATCGGCCTCAACGAGGCGCTCTCCGAGGAGGGCATCGCGGCGTTCGAGACCGACCTCGCCGAGCTCATCGTGCAGCTCGCGGACGACATGCCCTCCCACATCCTGGTGCCCGCGATCCACCGCAACCGCTCGGAGATCCGCGAGATCTTCCTCGAGCGCATGGGCGACGCACCGCCCGACCTGACCGACGCGCCGCGCGAGCTCGCCATGGCGGCCCGCGCGCACCTGCGCCGCAAGTTCCTCTCGGCGAAGGTCGCGATCAGCGGCGCGAACTTCGCCGTCGCGGACACGGGCACCCTCGCGGTCGTCGAGTCCGAGGGCAACGGCCGCATGTGCCTCACGCTCCCCGAGACCCTCATCACCGTCATGGGCATCGAGAAGCTCATCCCCACGTACCAGGACCTCGAGGTCTTCATGGCGCTCCTGCCCCGGTCCTCGACGGGCGAGCGCATGAACCCGTACACGTCGCTGTGGACGGGCGTCACACCGGGCGACGGCCCGCAGGAGTTCCACCTGGTCCTGCTCGACAACGGGCGCAGCAAGGCCCTGGCCGACGACGTGGGCCGCGCGGCCCTGCACTGCATTCGCTGCTCGGCGTGCCTCAACGTGTGCCCGGTCTACGAGCGCGTGGGCGGGCACGCGTACGGCTCGGTCTACCCGGGCCCGATCGGCGCGGTCCTCACGCCCCAGCTCACAGGGTCGACGGGGCGGTCCGACCCCAACAACTCGCTGCCGTACGCCTCGACGCTGTGCGGCGCGTGCTACGACGTGTGCCCCGTGAAGATCGACATCCCGTCGCTGCTCGTGCACCTGCGGGCGCGTGAGGTAGACCAGGACCGGGGCCGCCCCACGGCCTGGGGCGCCGCCATGAAGGCCGCGTCGTTCGTCATGGCCACGCCCGGGCGGTTCGAGCTCGCGGAGAAGGCCGGCGGCGTGACCCGCGTCCTGGGCGGCAGCAAGGGCCGCATCACGTCGCTGCCGTTCCCGGGCTCGAAGTGGACCGACGCGCGCGACCTGCCTGTGCTGCCCCGGCAGAGCTTTCGCGAGTGGTGGGCTGACGAGCACGCCACCCCGGAGGCGCCGCCCTCCCCCGCTTCCCCCGAGACCACCGGAGACGCCCGATGAGCGCTCGCGACGACATCCTGGCCCGCGTGCGCGCGGCCGTCATCAACGACGGCGCGCACCTCGGTGACGCCGTGGCCGAGCAGGCGCCCGTCTCGCGCGGGTACCGGACCACGGGCGAGCACTCCCCCGGGTCCCCCGCAGCCATCGAGGTCCTCGTCGACCGGCTCGTCGACTACCGGGCGATCGTGCACCGGGCCGCGACCGAGGAGGACCTGGCCCGCACCGTGGGCGAGTTGCTCGCGGACGCTCGCTCCGTCGTCGTGCCCCCCGCGCTGCCCCCGGGCTGGACCGGCGGGCTCGGGGACGCGACCGCCGTCGTGCACGACTCGCGCGAGGACCGCCGGACCGCGGCCGAGCTCGACCAGGTCGACGCCGTCCTGACCGCGTCCCGGCTGGCCGTCGCGGACACCGGGACGATCGTCCTGGACGGCGAGGACGACCAGGGGCGCCGGGCGATCACCCTGGTCCCCGACCTGCACGTGTGCGTGGTGCGGACCGAGCACGTCGTGCACACGCTGCCCGAGGCCGTGACGATCCTCGCCGCGCACCCCACGCGCCCGCAGACGTGGATCTCGGGGCCGAGCGCGACGAGCGACATCGAGCTCTCGCGCGTCGAGGGCGTGCACGGGCCGCGCACGCTGCACGTGATCCTGCTGGGCTGAGCACCCGCTGGCTGCCGAGCATGCGGTCGGCCACCGCATGCTCGGCACCAGCGACCGGCGCTCAGCCCACCTGACGCCGCACCGCGCGGCGCACGCGTTCGGGGTCGAGCGGCCGGTCGAGCGGTCGGCCGTCCGACCCCGTCGAGAGCGCCGCGTGCAGCACGAGCCCTTCGAGGAGCGCGTCGACGTCGGGCGCGACCTCCGCGTCGACGTGCCGCCGCAGGGCGGCCCGGCTCGCGGCCATCCACCGCTGGGTGACGGTGCGGAAGGCGGGCTTGCGCGCCGCGAGGACGTAGAGCTCGAGCGCGACGAGCAGGTCCCGTCGGTAGTTCCCCGACTCGTCGCACACGAGCCCGACGATCGCCTCGACCGGGTCCCCGCCCTCGGGGACGGTCGCCATGGCGGCCTCGAAGCGCGCAGCCGCCTGGACCGCGTGCCGTTCGAACGCGAGCCGCAGCAGCTCGTCGAGGTTCTCGAAGTGGTACGTCATGGATCCGAGCGGCACGTCGGCGGCCGCCGCGACCACGCGGTGCGTGGTGCCCGCGACACCGTGCTCGGCGATGACGTCGAGGGCCGCGTCGACGATCCGGGCCTTGCGGTCTGGATCGACGCGGCGCGGCGACGTCGAGGTCACGCGGGGTCGCCGCCGGCAGCGGCACCGGCGGCGCCCTCGGCCCCCCGGGTTCTCGCGGCGCTCTCGGCGTCGATGTGTCGCAGGACCCGCGCGGGGTTGCCCACCGCCACGACGTTCGCGGGCAGGTCGCGCGTCACGACCGACCCGGCGCCCACCACGGTGTTCTCGCCGATCGTCACGCCCGGGCACACGGTCACGCCGCCGCCGAGCCACACGTTGTCGCCGATCGTGATGGGCTGGGCCCCTTCCCACTTGTCGCGGCGCGGGCCGGGCTCGATCGGGTGCGTGGGCGTCAGGAGCTGGACGTTGGGGCCGATCAGCACGTCGTCACCGATCGTGACGGGCGCGACGTCGAGGCACACGAGGTTGAAGTTGACGAACACGCGTGCGCCGATCGTCGTCTGGTAGCCCAGGTCGCAGCGGAAGGGCGGGCGGATGTCGCTGTCCTGGCCGAACGCACCGAGCAGCTCGGTCAGGACCTCGCGACGAGCTGCGCCCTCGGTGGGATCCAGGGAGTTGAAACGGTGGCTGAGCGACATGGCGCGCGCCGAGTCTGCGGCGATCTGCGGGTCGTCGGCGAGGTAGAGGTCGCCTGCGAGCATCCGCTCGCGCATGGGGCGCTGGTCGGAGGGGTCGGGAAAGGTCATGTGTACAAGCGTACACATGGGCGCGGGGCGCCCCGTCAGGCGGAGGCCCGACGGCGGTGCGTCATCTCCTCGAGGACAGTCCGGAGCCGCACGGGGAAGTCCTCGGGCGTGTCGGGCGGGAGCCGGTCCACCCGGAACCACGCGACGGCCTCGCTCTCGTCGCTCACGACGGGCAGCGCCTCGAGGTCCGCGAACGCGACATAGCCCACGTCCCAGTGGACCAGGCACGTGCCGAAGCGGGAGGACAGCGCGTGCCGGTGCAGGTCCACGGGGGCGCCGTCGGGCTCGAAGGGCTCGAGCGTCTCGATGCCGCTCTCCTCGCGGGCCTCACGGAACGCCCCTGCCGCGAGGCTCCCGTCACCTGGCTCGACGTGCCCACCGACCTGGACCCAGAACTGCCCCTTGCGGTGGAAGCACAGCAGCACGTGCAGCAGGTCCGGGGTCAGCACGAAGCAGCTCCCGGTCAGGTGCTCGGCGCCACCGCGGAAGATCACGTCCCCCTGGCCCTCCTCGACGAACGCCACGTACTCCTCGCGCAGCGCGGCCTGCGCAGGGCTGAGCGGCGCCCAGGACCGGATCGAGTCGAGGGCGGTGGCGGCGAGGGCTTCGGCGGAGGTCACCCCGGAAGCCTACGGCCGCCGGGACGCGCCGCGAGGTAGAGGGGTGCCGTCGAGGTAGAGGGCTCCAGCCCTCTACCTCGACGCGAACCCTCTACCTCGACGCCGCCGTCAGGGGGTCAGCAGGCCCCCTCGTCCTTCCACGGGCCCCAGTCGCTGACCACGGGGGCGTTGCCCTGCGTCCAGTACCGGGCCGACCACCTGTGGCCCGCGTGCGTGACCTGCGCACCACCGTTGTAGGCCGTCCCGGCGAGCCACGCGGCCGCGGTGCACCCGGCACCACCGGTGCTCCCGCCCGGGGTGCCGCCGGGAGTCCCACCCGTCGTCCCACCGGAGACCACGGGGTTCACGACCTTGACTCCGCGCGGGTGGTCGTAGGTCGTGGCGTACGTGGTGGCCCCGATCGTCACGCGCACGTTCGAGATCTGCGCCATGGGCAGGCGCCACGACAGCTTGGTGGACGCCGAGCCACCCGCCGGGATGCCCCCCGACGGGACCTTGAGCGTCGCCGAGTGCAGGTCTCCCTCGAGCCCACCCACGTTGTTGCCGGTGTGACCCGCGACCGTCGTGATGCCCCAGCCGTTCTGCTCGCCGATCGTCGCGGACGTGGTCGTCGCGAAGTCGAACGAGATCGTGGCCCCGGCCGGGATCGCGACCGAGGACCTGTTGGTGAACGTCACCCGGGGGTTGATCGGGTAGTTGTTGTCGCCGAGCGCGAACTCCGAGAACGAGACCCCGAGGTCGATCGCCTCGGCGGGCGTCGCGGTCTTGGACTTGGCCGCGCCGTAGGGAGCCGCGGCCGAGAACGTCGAGTGCATGCGCGTCACGAGGCTGTCGCCCATGCCGTACTCGCCGCTCGCCGCGTCCAGGCCGTAGTCGCCCGCCAGCTCCCAGATCATCAGGCCGCCGTATCCGCCCGCGACGACGTAGTCGGCCTTGGCCTGGATCGCCTGGTCGGAATCGCCCGAGATGAACGACTTCGTCTGCGCGTTCCACCACCACTCGGTCTTGGTGACCGGGTCGAAGTTGTGCTGGTAGGTCCCCGTCAGCGGACCTGTCGGGGCGCCGTACGCCGAGGCGTACGAGCCCACCTTGCCGTTCTGCAGGTTGAGCATGTGCCAGATCGGGTTCCCGCCTGCGGGGATCTTCGCCCCGGCCTTGTCGACGTCGTACCAGACGTTGTCGATCCCGCCCGCCCCGTTGCCGCACTTGGACGTGCCGCCCAGCGAGGGCCCGGTGCCGGGCGGGCACTTGGTCTGGTCGGGCAGCGCGGCCTTGCCCCACAGTCCGTTGGTCCCACCCTGCACGTTGGTCCAGCCGCGCGTGTAGAACGGGACGCCGATGTTGATGCGCCCCGCCTGCACGGCTCCGCGGAAGTAGTGCGCGGCCCAGTCGGCGTTGAGGTACCCGATTCCGTCGTAGGCCCCGTACACCCCGGCGGCCGCGAGCTCGCCGTCCTTGCCGTCGTCGAACAGGGCACCGTTGCCGCCCACGAAGTCGTTCCACGTCCCGTGCAGGTCGTACGACATCACGTTGACGTAGTCGAGGTACGGCATGATCTGGAAGACCTCCATGCCCCGCAGGAGCCACCCCGAGGCGGGGGCCGCGATCGTCAGCATGTAGTACTCGCCGTCCTGCGCCGCGGCCTTGTCGAGGGCCTCGCGCGTGGTCTTCATGAGCTGCTCGTAGTTCTTCCAGAGCTGTCCGCGTCGGGCGTCGGCGATCGCGAAGTCGTCCGGGTTCCCGGCCTTGACGTTCGAGGTCGGGTACTCGTAGTCGATGTCGATCCCGTCGAACCCGTAGGTCCGCACCATCGCGACCGCGGAGGCCGCGAACGCGTCGTACTCGGCCTGGGTGTCCAGGGTGTAGAAGCCGCCCGAGGCGACCCTGTTCCCGTCGGCCCCGAGGTAGCCTCCCGTCTCGGCCCAGCCGCCGACCGACACGAGCGTCCGCACGCCGGGGTGCTGCTTCTTGAACTTGGTCAGCTGGTTGAAGTGCCCCTTGTAGGGGACGGTCGGGTCGAGCGCGTTCTCCGCCCCCGCGAACGTCAGGCCCATCGCCTCGCTCGTCGCGGACTCGGCGTTCACCGAGATCTTCGAGTCCGGGCCGACGTGCGCGAACGCGTAGTTGATGTGCGACAGCTTGGTCCACGGGATGTCGCTCGCGAGGTAGGCCGGCGTCCCTCCGTCGCCCGTGCGCCACGAGGTGAAGTAGCCGATCACGCGCCGGTCCAGGCCGTTCGGCAGCTTCTCGCGGCCGGCCTCGTCGTACACGTCGCAGTAGGGCACGTCGACGGTCTTGTTGACGGCCAGCCCGTCAGGACGGCACTTCTCCTGGGGGTTCGTCGAGATGGGTGTGCCCGGGTCACCGCCGGTGGGGTCCCCCGTGGGGTCGGTCCCCGTCGGATCGGTCCCCGTCGGATCGGTCCCCGTGGGGTCCGTGCCCGTCGGATCGACCGTCCCGCACGGCCCGACGACCTTCCAGGCCCCCCACTGCTGCGTCCCGGGGACCTCGCCCTGGGTCCACCACGACGCCTTGTAGTTCGAGCCGGCGTACGACGCGGTCGCGCCGCCCGTGTACACCGACGAGGCCGCCCAGGCGGGCGCGCACGCCTCGGCCGCGAGCGCTGCGGGCACCGGCACCGTCAGGGGCACTGCCACTGCTGCCGTGGCGGCGGCTGCTGCGAGCCATCGCCTCACGGACCGTCTGCTTCGTTGCATGATCGACCCTCCCCAGCACGGCTGCGGCACCGTTGCCGCGGCATCGTGTGCGGCCACGCTAGGGCGCGGGCCCGAGGCCTCACATCAGGGTCTGCCACACGATCGCTACGTACGTGATTCCCGCACGAACCCAGGCGCCCGGGCGTACGTCTCACCGGCCCGACGGCGCCGCGCACCAGGGCGGGTCCGCGGGCTGGGAGAATGGTCGGGTGACGAACGGCCTCTTCGACCTGCCCGAGGGCACGCGTGTCCCACCCCGACGGATCGTCCTGCTGACGGGGCCGTCGGGCTCGGGCAAGACGTCGTTGACCCGTCGCCTGGGGCTGCCGGTCGTCGCGCTCGACGACTTCTACCGCGACGTCGACCACCCGGACATGCCGCACCGGTTCGGCATCGTCGACTGGGACTCGCCCGGGAGCTGGGACGCGGCCGGCGCGCTCGACGCGCTGCTCTCGCTCGCCACGACGGGCCACTCGGACGTCCCGGTCTACGACATCCCGACCTCGCGCCGCACGGGCACGACCCATCTCGACGTCACGGGCTCGCGCATCGTCATCGCCGAGGGGATCTTCGCGGCCGAGCTGGTCGAGGCCTGCCGGGCCGAGGGCATCCTGGCCGACGCGATCTGCCTGCGACGCCCACGGGTCATGACGTTCTGGTTCCGGCTACTGCGCGACCTCGGGGAGTCGCGCAAGCCCCCGCTCACGCTGCTGCGCCGCGGCTGGGGGCTGCTGCGCGACGAGCCGCGGCTCGTCCAGGGCTGGGTCGACAAGGGCTGCCGGACCGCGTCGCCCGGGCAAGCAGAGAGAGACGTCCGCGCGCTCCTCGCGGGCTGACCCGAGCTCCGCGAGAGGCGCCACGACCGCCGGGGGCGCGCGACGCCGTCGGGCAACGGACGACCCGTGCGATGCCCCGTGGCGCGCTGCCGGCAGACGCCGGAGACGCGACAGCAAGGCCGCCCGACGGCGCGCGTGGCGTCGTCGGGCGGCCTGGACGTGCTCCGGAACCGCGTCCTTGGCTCCGGGACGCGCTCAGCCCAGGTGCACGGCGACCTGGTCGCCCTGCGGCAGGAGCTGCTCCTTGGGACCGCGGATCAGCACCGCGGCGATGACGGCGCCCACGACCAGGGTGACGGCCGTCGCGACGAACGCCGCCGAGTAGCCGTCGACGAACGCGGCGAGCTGCGACGCCTCGTCCGTCACGACCGCCCCCGCGACGACGCCCGCGTAGATGGTCGTGAAGACCGAGAGGCCGATCGAGCCGCCGATCTGCATCGACGCGTTGACGGTCGCGCTCGCGGCGCCCGCGTCGTGCGGCTCAACGCCTGAAAGGGCCACGTTCTGGAGCGGGACCAGGACCATCGCCATGCCCACGCCCAGCACGATCAGGGCGGGCAGGATCTCGACCGCGTACGACCCGCCGACCGTGATGCGGCTCAGGTAGAGCAGCGCAGCGGCCGCGACCAGGGGCCCGCCGATCATGAGCGGACGGGGGCCGAAGCGCGGGAGGAGCTGGGTGATCACGGGGGCCAGGACGAGCGTCATGATCGTCATGGGCAGGGTGCCCAGGCCCGCGTGCAGGGGCGAGAGGCCCAGCACGATCTGCAGGTGGAGGGCGAGGTACAGCAGCGCACCGATCATGAGCGCACCGAAGATGGCCTGCAGCAGGAACGCGCCGGCCCGGACCTTGTTCGTGAGCACGCGCAGCGGGAGGAGCGGCTGCGCGACGCGGGACTCGATCCAGACGAACAGCGTGATGAGCACGACGCCGGCGGCCAGGCACCCGATGGTCTCGGGCGCGACCCAGCTGTGCTCGGCGAGCGTGAAGCCGTAGACGAGCGAACCGAGCCCGAGGACCACCACGACCGTGCCCAGCACGTCGTACCTGTTGTCCCCCTCGGCCTTGCTCTCACGGATCAGGAGCGCCCCCGCGACGAGCGCGACCAGGACGACCGGGACGTTGACCCACAGGCACCAGCGCCAGTCCGCGAACTCGGTGAGCGCGCCACCGAGCACCAGGCCGACCGCGGCCCCGACACCCGCGACAGAACCGAACACGGCGAACGCCGTGTTGCGGTCCTTGCCGCGCGGGAAGGACACCGTGAGCAGCGCGAGGGCCGCGGGGGCGAGCAGCGCTGCGAAGACCCCCTGGAGCCCACGCATCGCGATGAGCTCGGTGCCGTTGCGCGCGAGGCCCGCGAGCAACGACGCGACGCCGAAGCCGACCATTCCCAGCAGGTAGGTGCGCTTGCGTCCCCAGTAGTCCGCGATGCGCCCGCCGAGCAGCAGGAGAGCCCCGAACGCGAGCGCGTAGGCCGTGACGACCCACTGGCGCTGGGTGTCCGTGAGACCGAGCTCGAGCTGGGCCTGCGGGAGGGCGATGTTCACGATCGTCCCGTCGAGCACGACGAGCAGCTGCGTGAGCGCGAGGATGAGCAGGATCCACCAGCGACGGGGCCCTGACGCGCCGCGCGCGTCGTGCTCTGCCGACGCCGAACCATGGGGCTCGGCCGAGGGAGGGACCACCTGGGCCGAGGGCGCAGAGGTGGAGGGAGGAGAAACGGGCATGACCGACCTTCGGGGACGCAGCGGGGATCGTGGGGTTTCCAGCCCGGATCGAGACGCGTCCGCAAGGTGCCGGACCGTTCGACCGCCCCAACTTCGAAGTCGGACAGACGGACCATCTTAACGTGTCAGCACGTCAGGAAGCGGTGTGAGCTCCCCCACGAGGGCTCGCGACCGGCGTCCGCGCGGCCGCGTCCGCGCGACCGCGGCCGCGCGGACGCCGGTCGTCAGTGCCGGGTCATCGTCGACGGATAGCCGCCTCCGTCGGGATAGACCCACTCGCCGACGACCACCCGGTCGGCGGCGTCGAACGTGCCCTCGAAGTATGCGGGACTCCCCTTGCCCCCTGCCCAGATGGTCAGGGTGTCGCCGGTGATGTCATACACGTAGTCGAGCGTGTTGCCGAGGGAGTCGTAGAAGCGGGACACGACGTCCTCACCGACGGGCTCGCCGAACGGGTGGAGGTTGCCGATCACCTCGAGTCCCTTGATCTCCTGCCCGAACTGGTCGAGCCGCACGCGCTGGAGGAGGAAGTACCCACCCTCCATCCACTCGTACGTGACCTCGCCCTCGGCGCCGCCGGTCACACGCCAGGTCCCGACGAGTCGTTCCAGGGCGCGGAGCCCTGCGCTGGGCGGCGCCTGGCCGTCGAGCCCGTAGGCGTCGACTTCCGCTGATCGGGTCGGGACGGTCGCCCTCGCGCCCGTCGTCTCGGCGGGGGTGCTCGTGCTGTCCATGGTCGTTCTCCTTCGTCTCGGCGCCACGTCCGGGTCGGCCGCGGTCGTGGACACCTCGTCACGCCTCCGCACGCCTCGACATTCAGAGACTGTGACGCACATCACACTCCATGTGTGTCGAAGCCCGGGCTGCGGTCACGAGGTAGCCGTGAACCACCCCGCCACCGAAGGAGAACGTCATGTCCCGGCAGATCCCGCTCCCACCGTCCCCGAAACCACCGACGCTCGGCACCGACCGCACGCAGACGGCGGCGGCGGACCGTTCGAGCACCCGACGCCTGCTGGTCGCGGCCGCGGTCGCAGGTCCGCTCTTCGTCGTCTCGGCGAGCGTGCAGTCCCTCGCCCGGGAGGGCTTCGACCTGCGGGTCCACCCGCTCAGCCAGCTCTCCACCGGAGACCTCGGCTGGGTCCAGATCCTCACCTTCGCCCTGACCGGCCTCGGGCTCCTCGCCCTGGCGGTGACGCACCGACGGATCGTCACCGAGGGAGTCGGACGGCGCGCCGTCCCCGTGCTGCTGGGGATCGCCGGGGTCGGCTTCGTGCTCGCGGGTGTCTTCGTCATGGACCCCGAGAACGGCTTTCCCGTCGGTACGCCCGAGGGACCGGCGAACTCGATGTCGTGGCACGGCGTCGCCCACTCGGTGGCCGCCGCCGTCGCCTTCACCGCGCTCGCCGCCGCGGCCGTGGTCCTCACGGTCCGTGCGGTGCGTGCGCGTCAGGTGCCGGCCGCGATCGGCCACGGGATCGTGGGCCTGGTGCTGCTCCTACCCGTCTCGCCCGAGACCGCGAGCCTCCAGGTCGCGGCCAACGGGCTGATCGCCTTCACCTGGACCACGGTCCTCGCCCTGCGGCTGCGGACCCGTGCCCTCGGCTGAGAGTCTGGTCTCGAGCCCGACCAGCAAACCTCCGAAGGAGAACCACGTGAAGTACCTGTTGCTCGGATACACCCCGACCGCCGCATGGGACGCCGGCTCCGCCGACACGCCGTCCGACGAGGCCCTCGCGGCCTTCGCGGCCTACCAGGAGTTCGAGGCGGAGCTTCGCCGGACCGGAGAGTTCGTGTCGAGCGAGGGCCTGGGCCATCCCGCGATGAGCACGACGGTGCGCCGCACCGACTCCGGCGTCGTCGCGACCGACGGCCCGTTCGCCGAGCTCAAGGAGGTCCTCGCAAGCTTTGCCGTCATCGACTGCGCGAGCCACGAGCGGGCCGTCGAGGTCGTCAGCCGCATGGTCGCGGTCCTGGGCGAGCCCATGGAGATCCGACCGATCATGGGCGACGACTTCGCGGCCTGACGCCCATGACTCCCGCACCGGAGGCCGACCCGCCTCTGGACCCGAGCATCGAGGACCTGCTGCGCGCCGAGGCGCCCCAGGTCCTCGGTGCGCTCGTGCGCCGGTTCAGCCGGTTCGACGTCGCCGAGGACGCCGTCCAGGAAGCGCTGCTCGTCGCGAGCACCCGGTGGCCCGTCGAGGGCGTTCCGGTCGAGCCCAGGTCCTGGCTCGTGCGGGTGGCGTACCGCAGGATGATCGACCTCCTGCGTTCCGAGCAGGCGCGCCATCGCCGCGAGCGGACGGTCGGGGAAGCGGCGCTCGCGGAGCAGGCGTCGGGCCGCGAGGTGATCGACGACGACGACAGCCTCACCCTGCTGCTCCTGTGCGCCCACCCGTCCCTCAGCCCGACCTCGCAGGTCGCGCTGACGCTCCGCGCCGTGGGCGGCCTGACGACGGCGGAGGTCGCCCATGCCTACGGCGTGAGCGAGGCGACCATGGGGACGCGGGTCAGTCGTGCGAAGCAGCAGCTCCGCCGGGAAGGGACCCGCTTCGTCCCCACCACCTCGGCCGACCGCGACGCACGCCTCGCCTCCGTGCTGCGGGTGCTGTATCTCGTGTTCAACGAGGGCTACACGGCCTCCTCCGGGACGAGCCTCGGCCGTGTCGACCTCTCCCACGAGGCCATCCGGCTCACCCGGCTCGCCCGGTCCCACAGCGCCCAGGACCCCGAGGTCGCCGGGCTCCTCGCCCTCATGCTCCTCACCGAGGCGCGACGTGACGCCCGGACCGACGCCTACGACCACCTGGTGCCCCTCGAGGACCAGGACCGGTCGCGCTGGGACCAGCGGATGATCGAGGAGGGCCGCGCGATCATCGATGCCGTGTGGCCGCTCCGGACCGTCGGGCCGTACCAGGTGCAAGCCGCGATCGCCGCCGTCCACGCCACGTCGACGAGCGACGCCGACACCGACTGGCCCCAGATCGCCGCGCTCTACCTCTGGCTCGAGCGCCTCGCACCGACCGGCCCGGTCCGCCTGTCGCGAGTCGTGGCCGTCGCGCGGGCATTCGGCCCGCAGCGCGGGCTCGACCTGCTCGACGCGCTCGACCGCGAGCACGGGCTCGCCGACGACTCCCTCGCAGGCGCGCGAGAGCCCGCGGTACGCGCCCACCTGCTCGACGACCTGGGCCGCCATGCCGACGCGGCCGTCGCCTTCCGCTCGGCAGCGGCCCGCACGCAGAACACGGTGGAGCAGGACTACCTGCTCGACTGGGCGCGCACCAGCACGGCGCGAGAGTCCAGCACGCGCTGACGGCACGCGTGCCCGTGATCGACCTCCTGCCCGAGCGCGGTCCCCGCGAGGGACGCTGCCTGCCGCAGGGTGAGCGGCGCCGTCGGGCCTCCCCGTCCCCCGGCCGGTCCGCCGGCCCGGTGCTAGCGTGGAATCGCCTGTACCGCGTGGCCCCCGGCCACCCTGTCGCCAGCCGACCACCGCCCTGGCGACCCACCTCCCGGCACTGCCGTCGCCCGAGCGAGGAGCTCCCATGGCCGACGAGACGATCTCCCGACGCGCGGCGGACCTCGCGCGGTCCACCCCGTTCGACCACCTGCTCGGGTTCTTCGCGCACGTCTACCCCGAGCGGCGCGCCCGGCCCGGCGTCCTCGACCTCACGTTCGGCAACCCGCACGACCCGGCCCCGGCCGCGTACGTCGAGGCGCTGCGCGCGAGCGCCGTCCCGCGCGACGAGCACTGGTTCGGCTACAAGGTCAGCGAGCCCGCTGCCCGCGCGGCGGCGGCCGACGCGCTGCGCGGCGTCGTCGGCGTGGCGTTCGAGCCCGACGACGTCCACCTGACCACGGGCGGCTTCACGGCGCTCGCGCTCGCGCTCAAGCTCGTCGCCGACCCCGGCGACGAGGTGGTCTTCAGCATCCCGCCGTGGTTCGCGTACGAGGTGATCGTGCGCGAGGCCGGGCTGGTCCCCGTCAAGGTCCCGATCGTCCCCGAGACGTTCGACCTGGACCTCGACGCGATCGCGGGCGCGATCACCCCGCGGACCCGCGTCGTCCTGGTCAACACGCCCAACAACCCGACGGGTCGCGTCTACCCGGTCGAGCAGCTGCGGCGCCTCGCGGCGCTGCTCGACGAGGCGTCGGCACGCACCGGACGCCGCATCTTCGTGGTCTCGGACGAGCCGTACCACCGCATCGTCTACGACGGCACCACGTTCCACAGCCCCACCGAGGTGTACCCCTGGTCGCTGCTCGCGTACAGCTACGGGAAGACGTTGCTCGCGCCGGGCCAGCGCATCGGGTACCTCGCCGTCCCCCCGACCCTGCCCGGCCGCGAGGAGCTGCGGCCTGCGATCGAGGCGCTCCAGATCGCGATCGGGTACGCGTTCCCCAACGCGGTGCTGCAGCACGCGCTGCCCCTGCTCGAGCGGATCCCGTTCGACGTCGCGCTCTACGAGCGCAAGCGGGACCTCATGGTGTCCGGGCTGCGCGAGATCGGCTACGACGTGCACTCGCCCGAGGGCACGTTCTACCTCTTCCCCCGCTCGCCCGTGCCCGACGACCGTGCGTTCGAGTCCCTCCTGGCCGAGCACGACGTCCTGGTCCTGGGCGGCAAGTACTTCGAGACGCCTGGCCGCTTCCGCATCTCGCTCACGGCGAGCCTGGAGACCCTCGAGGCCAGCCTGCCGCGGTTCGCGGCAGCGTGGGCGAGCGTCCGCTGACCCCTCACCTCGTCCCCGGAGCCGCTCGGCACGCGTCATGCCGATGTCACAGGATCGCCACGCGTCGGACATCGTGGTGCCCGATCCTGGCGACGGAGGTGACGCCATGTCAGCAGGAGACGGACTGCGGGTCCAGTCGATCTACGAGGGCTTCTTCAGCGGCGGGGCACGAGTGCTGCACAGCGCGGTCATCACCGGACTGCACGGCGGGGGCCGGCAGACGCACTCCGTCCTGAGCATCCACCACGCGGTCCTGCGCGAGGGCCTGCTCCAACCCATGACCGAGGACCCGAGGTACCAGGCGCTCCGCGCAGCGGGTATCCAGGTCGCCTCGCTGGGCCGGCGCCCGGGGGCTCCTGCGGCCGCCCCGCGAGGATTCACCGAGGCGGAGCTGTCCACGGCGGCGGAGCTCGCCGCTCGGTCCGACGTGGTCCTCTCGCTCAAGGAGCAACCGCTGCGGCTCGTGAACCAGGACGGCTTCCCGGAGCGGCCCGTGATCGCGTGCCTGCACCGGTCCGACCCCGAGCACCAGGGACCTGCGCTCGACGACCTGCTCGCGACCGTCGAGAACGGACGGCTCGTCGGCGCGGTCTGCTGTGCCGAGTCGACCCGGGACGCCTACCGTGCCGCCGGGGTGCCGGCCTCGCTCCTCCACGTGATCCCCAACGGGGTGGACCTCGCACGGTTCCGTCCCCTGGCCCCGCGCCGTCGCGCCGCCCGGCGCGGGATGCTCGGCGTGCCGCTCGACGCGACCGTCGTGGCGTTCGCCGCGCGCTACGACGGGATGAAGGACGTGGCCCTGTTCGTGCGAGCGGCGCGGGCGTTCCTCGCGCGGGCGACGACACGGCACGTGCTGATGTGCGGCGCGGGGATGAGCCCGACGAACCCGGCACTGCTCGAGGACCTGCGGGCCTCGTTCGCGGATCGCCCGGACCTGCTCGCGCGGATCCACCTCCTGGGCGTGCGCCGGGACATGGAGTCGGTCTACGCGGCGGCCGACGTCGTCGCGCTCACCTCGTCGTTCGGCGAGGCGGCCCCGCTGTGCCTCATCGAGGGCGCGATGTGCGGGGCCGTGCCCGTCACGACCGACGTGGGCGACGCCGCGTCGATCGTCGACGGGATCGGCCTGGTCACGTCCAGGGACCCCGCCGCGATCTGCGCGGCGTGGGAGGAGGCGGCCCGACGACGGGACGAGCTGGGCCTCGCGCTCCTGCGCAGCCGACCGCGGTTCAGCCACACCCGGATGATCGCGGCCTACTCGACCGTGATCGAGCGCCTCCACCGGGGGCAGCGGGCCGCGCTCGGGGTGCGCTAGAGCTGTGCTCGGCTCACCCGGCACGCAGGAGCGTGACCGGAGAGCGCGAGGCCCACACCGGTTCGACGACGACGCTCGCCAAGCGCCACCCGTCGACGGTCCGGCGGGCCTCGAACCTGTAGACCTCTCCCAGGGTGACGGGCTTGTCGGCGACGGGCTCCCGCCGGGCGAACGTCACGAGCAGGTTCGAGCGCACCGTGGCCTGGTCAGCGTCGAGGTCGACCAGCACGTTGCTCACGTGGTGCTGGATGCCGTCCTCAGGGCGATGGTTGCGTGCAGCCTGCGCCACCACGGCCTCGACCCCCTCGGCAGTCCCACCAGGGGTGCGCGCGGTCGCGTCCTCGACGAACAGGTCGCGGAGCTGCTCGGCGTCTCCGGCGTCCAGGGCGTACCCGAGGCGGAAGACGAGGCGGGTGATCTCGTCACGGTCGACCAGGGCCCGGAGCGAACGAGCGAGCTCGTCCAGCGGAGCGGCTCCGGTGGCTGCGGCAGGGCGGGGTGTGGACATGTGGACCTCCGGGGGAAGTTGACCTCGTCGACGATTTTCGTTGGTGAAGCCAACGATACAGATTGTTGGCGCCACCCACAATAGGGCGGCCCCACGAACGATAGGATCGGGCGATGGAGACCGAGACCGCCCCCACGCGCCTTCGCACCCTGCCGAGCTGGCTCCTCGCCCAGGCCGCGCTCGAGGCCTCCCGGCGGGTGGCCGAGAGGCTCGCCGGGGTCGGCGCCCACCGGTCCCACTTCGCGGTGCTCACGACTCTCGAGGAGTTCGGGCCCGCGAGCCAGGCCGCGCTCGGCCGCCGGTGCGGGATCGACCGGAGCGACATGGTCGCGCTGGTCGACCGCCTGGTCGCCGACGGCCACGTCGAACGGAACCCCGACCCGTCGGACCGTCGCCGCAACATCATCACCCTGACCACCACGGGAGCGAGGCGCCTGGACGAGCTCGGAGCGGTGCTCGCCGCGGCCCAGGAGGACCTCATGGCTCCGCTCGACGACCGCGACCGTCGCCGTCTCGTCGACCTCCTCGACAGGCTCATCATGCAGCGCGACAAGGGCTGACCGGCGCCTGCTCACGCGCGGCACGCCGCCCCTGGTCGACCCGCCGCGATCCCGCGAGGCCTGGGCGCCACCATGCCGTACCGGACCCCAGGCGCTACGGTCGAGGAAACCGCTCAAGGAGGAGAGGTCCCATGACCGGACTCGTCGCCACCGCCTCGATCCACATCGCCGCCCGCCCCGAGAGGGTGTGGGCCGAGCTCGTCCACCCGTCCGCGACCTGGATGCTGGGCGCGAACGTGGAGACGGACTACCAGCCGGGCAGCACCATCACGTTCGAGGGCCAGTACCAGGGCAAGCACTTCGAGGACCACGGCACGGTCCTCGAGGTCGACCGGCCCAGGACGCTGCGCTTCACGCACTACTCGCCCGCGAGCGGTGTGCCCGACGTCCCGGAGAACCACCACGAGGTGGCGATCACGCTCGCCCCGGACCCCAAGGGCACGCGCGTGACGATCCGGCAGGACAACAACGACACCCCCGAGGCGGTCGAGCACTCCGAGGAGCTCTGGCGCACCGCGCTCGCCTCGCTCGCGGGGCACGACTAGGTCTCCTCGGTCCGGGCTCCCCGGGGCCAGCGGCCCGGCTGGCCCGGCCGGCCCGACCGACCTCGCAGACGACGAAGGGCCCCGATCCGTGAGGATCGGGGCCCTTCGTCCGGTCGGCGTCAGACGACCGGGGATCGACAGCCGGTGGCTGCCGGGAGGATCACTCGGCGCCGGCTCGCAGCTCGCCGGTCGGCGGGAGGTCGGCCGTGGAGATGCCCGTCGGCGCGTTGAGCGCCGCGGTCGCGGCCACGCTCACCGGGCCACGCTCGTGGTCGTCCTTGGAGACGCCACGGAACGTGAACTCGCCCAGCAGGCCTTCGCCCTCGGCGTCGACCAGGACGACCTGGCCGGCCTTGAGCTCGCCGAACAGGATCTTCTCGGAGAGCACGTCCTCGATGTCGCGCTGGATCGCGCGGCGCAGCGGACGAGCACCGAGGACCGGGTCGTAGCCCTTCTCGGAGAGGAGCGTCTTGGCCGCGTCCGTGAGCTCGATGCCCATGTCCTTGTCCTGCAGGCGCTTGTCCAGCTTGGCGACCATGAGGTCGACGATCTGGACGATCTCCTTCTGCGAGAGCTGCGGGAAGACCACCACGTCGTCGACGCGGTTGAGGAACTCCGGGCGGAAGTGCTGCTTCAGCTCGTCGTTGACCTTGGCCTTCATGCGGTCGTAGCTCGTCACCAGGTCGCCGCCGGCGTTGAAGCCGGTCTGGAGGCCCTTGGCGATGTCCCGCGTACCGAGGTTCGTCGTCATGATGATGACGGTGTTCTTGAAGTCGACCACACGTCCCTGCGAGTCGGTCAGGCGACCGTCCTCGAGGATCTGCAGGAGCGAGTTGAAGATGTCGGCGTGCGCCTTCTCCACCTCGTCGAACAGGACCACGGAGAACGGACGGCGACGGACCTTCTCCGTCAGCTGGCCACCCTCGTCGTAACCGACGTAGCCGGGAGGCGAGCCGAAGAGACGCGAGACCGTGTGCTTCTCCGAGAACTCGGACATGTCGAGCTGGATGAGCGCGTCCTCGTCCCCGAAGAGGAACTCGGCGAGCGCCTTGGCCAGCTCGGTCTTACCGACACCCGTGGGGCCGGCGAAGATGAACGAACCACCCGGACGCTTGGGGTCCTTGAGGCCTGCCCGCGTGCGACGGATCGCCTGGGAGAGCGCCTTGATGGCCGTCTCCTGGCCGACGACGCGCTTGTGCAGCTCGTCCTCCATCTTCAGCAGGCGTGCGGACTCCTGCTCGGTCAGCTTGAGCACCGGGATGCCGGTCGACATGGCCAGGACCTCGGCGATCAGGTCCTCGTCCACCTCGGCGACGGTGTCCAGGTCTCCGGCCTTCCAGGCCTTCTCCTTGTCGGCGCGCTGCTGCGTGAGCTGCTTCTCGGTGTCGCGCAGGCGCGCGGCCTTCTCGAAGTCCTGCTCGTCGATCGCGGACTCCTTGTCGCGACGCGCCTCGCCGATCTGCTCGTCGAGCTCCTTGAGCTCCGGCGGTGCGGTCATGCGACGGATGCGCAGACGCGCACCGGCCTCGTCGACCAGGTCGATCGCCTTGTCCGGCAGGTACCGGTCGTTGATGTAGCGGTCGGCCAGCGTCGCGGCGGCCACCAGTGCGGCGTCCGTGATGGACACGCGGTGGTGCGCCTCGTAGCGGTCGCGCAGACCCTTGAGGATCTCGATCGCGTGCGGCAGGCTCGGCTCCGAGACGAGGATCGGCTGGAAGCGACGCTCCAGGGCCGGGTCCTTCTCGATGTGCTTGCGGTACTCGTCGAGCGTGGTCGCACCGATGGTCTGGAGCTCGCCACGGGCCAGCATCGGCTTGAGGATGCTCGCCGCGTCGATCGCGCCCTCGGCGGCACCCGCACCGACGAGCGTGTGGATCTCGTCGATGAAGAGGATGATGTCGCCGCGCGTGCGGATCTCCTTGAGGACCTTCTTGAGGCGCTCCTCGAAGTCACCGCGGTAGCGGGAACCGGCGACCAGGGCGCCGAGGTCCAGCGTGTAGAGCTGCTTGTCCTTGAGCGTCTCCGGCACGTCGCCACGGACGATGTCCTGGGCGAGGCCCTCGACGACGGCCGTCTTGCCGACACCGGGCTCGCCGATGAGGACGGGGTTGTTCTTGGTGCGGCGCGACAGGACCTGCATGACGCGCTCGATCTCCGAGGTGCGTCCGATGACAGGGTCGAGCTTGCCCTCGCGTGCGGCCTGCGTGAGGTTGCGGCCGAACTGGTCGAGCACGGCCGAGCCGGACGGCTGGCCCTCGGCGGGGCCGCCCGCAGCGACGGGCTCCTTGCCCTGGTACCCGGACAGCAGCTGGATGACCTGCTGGCGCACGCGGTTGAGGTCGGCGCCCATCTTGGTGAGGACCTGGGCTGCGACACCCTCTCCCTCACGGATGAGGCCGAGCAGGATGTGCTCGGTGCCGATGTAGTTGTGGCCGAGCTGAAGGGCCTCGCGGAGCGAGAGCTCCAGGACCTTCTTGGCGCGCGGCGTGAACGGGATGTGCCCGCTGGGGGCCTGCTGGCCCTCGCCGATGATCTCGGTGACCTGCGAGCGCACACCGTCGAGGGAGATGTTCAGGGACTCCAGCGCCTTGGCTGCGACTCCCTCTCCCTCGTGGATGAGGCCGAGCAGGATGTGCTCGGTGCCGATGTAGTTGTGGTTGAGCATCCGTGCCTCTTCTTGGGCAAGGACGACGACCCGACGGGCTCGGTCGGTAAATCTCTCGAACATGTGCTGCTCCTCACGAGCGGCGTACACCCGCACCGGTGGTGCTCAGGCCTGACCGCAACGACTCTATCCGTGACCAACGGGGCCGACCCCACGGATATGCCCTTGTTCGCCAGGGGCGTGACGAGGGGGTCGCTCCGTGACCTTCGGCCGAGCGGCGGAGGGAGCCCGGAGAGACCGGGACAGGGCGTCCTGCCCGACGGCGCCACGCCCCTCGGGCCCTCGCCTCCCGGGGGCGTCAGGCCAGGTCAGGCGGCGCCCGCGGTCGCCAGGGTCGAGGGCAGCCAGAGCGCGACCACCAGGACGAGGACGCTCGCGGCGACCTCCCCCATCCCGAACTGCAGGGGTTTCGCCCCTGTCCTCGGTACCCACACCGCCCGGGCCGTCAGGCCGGCGAACAGCAGCACCGCGGGCCACCACGCGAGCCCGGCCGCTGCGAGCGCCACGCTCACGACGGCCGCTGCGGCCACGTGGTAGACGACCGACGCGACCAGGTAGGAGCGCTCGCCGCGCTCCCGGACGAGCGTCTTGACGTAGAGGATCGTCCCCGCGAAGTAGACCAGCACGAGCACGAAGACGGCCCACACCTGGGGCCAGCCGATCCCTGCGAGGCCCGTGACGCCGTCGGGCAGCGAGACACCCGGCCACAGGTCCGGCGCCGGACCTGTCCCGGCCACGAACGCGACCGGCAGCATGAGGCACGCCGCGAGCACCGTGGCCCCGTCGTTGAGCAGCGAGCGCTCGCGCCGCCGGTACGAGCTCCACAGGCTCACCCCGAGCAGGGGGAGGAACAGCGGGACCCAGGCCAGGAGGTCGGGCCGCAGGGACAGGACCACGACGGCTGGGACGACCGTCGCGATCCCGTACGCCCGCACGGGCGGCAGGTAGCGCGCCCTGAAGCGGGACTTGAGCCACAGGCCCGCGGCGAAGAACGCGAAGTACCCCACGAACCACAGGACCGCGAGCGGCACGTGCACCCAGGCCGGGCCGCCGAGGACGACGCCGACCAGCAGCGGCACCGCGAGCATCGCCCACGCGCCGTGCTGGTCGGGGACCCAGCCCGGGCCGCGGCGTCGTCGACGTCCTGCCGGACGCCGCTCAGGTCGCGTGCTCCCCTGGGTCATGCCCAGAGACTGGCACGCGTCCGTGCAGCCCAGGGGGACGTCCCGGCGGGCGGACCAGGCGTCCCGGCCGGTGGACTCACCCGGTCCCCGACGTGCGTTCCCGGCGCGCCGCCAGCATCGTTGACCCGGGAGCACCGCGAGGGCAGGCTCGTGGCAGGGGCACCCGCCAGTCCGAGGGAGGACGATGCACAAGCCGGACGAACCAGCAGGCGCCCATGAGTCGTGGGAGCAGATCGTCGCCCGTTTCGCACGCTTCAGCGGCGTCGTGGGCGAGATCACCGACCCGCTCACGTGGGGGCTGGACCTCGAGGAGGAGACCGTCACCGGGACGGGTGACGACCGCGACCCCACCGAGGAGCGGTTCCTGCGCGCCTACGTGTCGTTCGTGGGCGAGGCGGTCGACGTCGAGACGCTCCGCGTCGGCACCGACGACCCCGAGCAGATCGACGACATCGTGCGCGCCGCGCTCAGCGGGGCGCTGGCCTCGCCCCTGCACAGCGACGTCCCCGAGGGGGCCGAGGGCCCGACGGGGGCGGACTTCGCCGACGCGTACCAGGACTACCGCTCGGCGATGCGGGCGATCGTCGAGGAGGTCGACCTCGCGGCGCTGCAGCGCACGGCCTTCGTGCTCGACGACGTCTCGCACCCGTGCGTGCGGGTCGCGGTCCGGGGGACGGTCGCGGTGTACGTCCCGGTCGGCGACCGGGCCGTGATCGTCTCCGGCCCGACCGACCTCGTGGACCGTCTGGACATCTCCACGGCCCCGATCCGCAACCTCCTGCACGGCGACGACGGGCCTCGGTTCTGACCCGTCCGCGCCCGTCGTCCGGTGCTGACGCCGAGGCGTGATCAAGCAGACACGCCCAGGCGTGACGTGGCCGTCGGGAACGACCAAGATGGGTGGTGCGGACGGTGCACAGTCGCACTGGACGGTCGTCGAGCAAGAGAGCAGGTGACGTCGATGCGTGACGTGGTCGTCGGTGTGGACGGGTCGGTCCAGTCGCAGGAGGCCCTCGACTGGGCCCTGGTCGAGGCGGGCTCACGAGGGGTGCCGCTCACCGCGGTCCTCGCGTGGGAGCCCTCTTGGCAGGACGGTCCGCGCCCGTCGGAGCCCTCCGACTTCAGCCACCTCGCGGACCTCAAGCAGGAGCAGGTCCTGACCCTCCTGGACGAGGCCAGGCACCGGACCGGGGTCGAGACGATCACGCACGCCGAGCAGGTCCAGGGGTCGCCCGCTGCCGCGCTGCTGGCTCGGGCCGAGCACGCCGAGATGCTCGTGGTCGGGCGTCGCGGGCTGGGACGCCTGGGACGGCTGGTGCTGGGGTCGGTGTCCTCGGCCGTCGTGCAGGGGGCCGCTCAGGTGCCGGTCACGGTCGTCCGGTCGAGCGAGGAGGCCGAGGCCCCCGAGGCCCCCGAGGTCGACGGCAGCGTGCCGCGCGTCGTCGTGGGCGTGGACGGTTCACGCACCTCGGTGCACGCGCTGCGTCACGGCATCGAGGTCGCCCGCCGCACGGGCGCCGTGCTCGACGCCGTGTTCTGCTGGCAGATCGTCACGCTCGCCCCGCTGCCGGACTCGTGGGGCTGGACTCCTCCGATCGACGACTACGAGAAGTTCGCGGGCGAGCAGCTCGACCGCGCGCTCGAGGCCGCGGGCGCGGACCTCTCCGAGGACCGGCTGCAGCGCAGCGTCGTGCACGCGCAGCCCGCCAAGGGCCTGATCGACGCGGCCCGCGGCGCCGAGCGGCTGGTCGTGGGCAACCGTGGCACGGGCGGGTTCGACCGGC
The DNA here is from genome assembly GCF_001692445.1 of Oerskovia enterophila. Classification (GTDB taxonomy): domain Bacteria; phylum Actinomycetota; class Actinomycetes; order Actinomycetales; family Cellulomonadaceae; genus Oerskovia; species Oerskovia enterophila. The sequence goes on from NZ_MAQA01000025.1 coordinate 37,259, forward strand.
TGCTGCTCGGCTCGGTCAGCCGGCAGGCCGTCGAGTACGCGTCGTGCCCGGTGACGGTCGTGCGTCGCCCCGCCGAGGAGTCCTGAGGCGGGTCAGCCCGCGATCGTGAAGGTCGAGGTCACGGTCGGCCCTGCCTCGACCACGCTGCCGCCGACCGCCCGGACGTAGCGCAGCCCGATCGAGTGCTCGCCGGGTGCGAGCCCCGACACGACGCGGTCGAGCGGGCGGCCGTTCGCGCCGTGCAGGTTGCCCGTGGCGACTCCGTCCACCAAGACCTGCAGGGTCATCCCGGCACGCCCCTCGATCCGGACGTCGATCGACGGCGCCCAGTCCAGGACGGACCCGTCGACGGGCGTGAGGATCGTGGGCAGCGCGAACGTGAACGGTCCCTGGACGGTGGTCGGCTCGGAGGTCAGCCCGCCGCGCTCCTGGGTCACGGTGAGGCTGTCCCAGCCTCCCCCGCTGCCCGACGGCGCCGCGCGCCACGTTCCGGTCGGCGAGACCTCCGCGGTGGCCAGGACCGAGGACGCCCCGGTCGGGTCGGTGCCGGTCAGGGTGACCGTCGCACCGGCCTCCCCGGTGCCCGAGAGCTCGGGCAGGAAGACCAGCTCGCCCGGCGCGGGGGCGACGAGGGTGGGCGCGACGGGCGGGAGGTCGACGGGGTCGACCGGGTCGACCGGGTCCACCGGATCGACGGGGTCCACCGGATCGACCGGGTCCGGTGGCACGGGCCCGACGGGCGGCTCGGTGACGACAGGCGCCTCGGGTCCGGCGCCGGTGCCCTGAGGTCGCTGCGAGGAGCCCGTCCCGGGGGAACCTGACGAGCCGGTCCCACCCGAGGGCCCCTGGCCCGGGACCTCGGGCAGGCCCGTCCCAGGGGGCTCGGCCGCTTCGTCGTCCGGGATGTCCGCGGGGTCCGTCGTCCCGGGGGCGCCGGCGGTCGCCCCGTCAGCCGATCCTGGCGAGTCGCTCTCGGCGGTGAGCTGTTCGGCGACCGCCGGCGGCGCTGCGGCCCAGGGCTGCGCGACGACCAGCACACCGGCCGCGACCGCGACGCCCGCACCGACCAGAGCGAGCACGAGCCCGCCCGAGAAGCCACCCGCGGTCGCCCCGGCCCCCGAGGCCGCCGCACCGAGCGGGCCCGACCCGCCCGACGCTCCGCCCGAGCCGGTGGGACCTGGGGAGGCGAGCTCCGCCGTCGGGCCGACGAACGTCCCTACCGGTGCCGCGCCCGCCGCGCCGCCCAGCGCGAACGAGCCTCCGCCCAGGACCGCCGGGACCCCCAGGACCAGCGGGACCAGCAGCAGGCCCAGGCGGGAGGCGACCTGGTCGACCTCCTCGACGAGGATCGAGCACGACAGGCACCCCGTGAGGTGCTCCTCGAACCGGTCCTTCTGACGAGCGCTCAGGGCACCGCGGTTGTAGTCGCCCATCAGCTCGACGGCCCAGCGACACTCCTCGGGCACCGCGGCGGCGTTGACGTGCGCCTGGAGCCACGACCGACGCAGGCCCTCGCGCGCCCGGTACGCGAGCGCCGAGACGGACCCCGCGCTCAGCCCGAGCAGCGGGGCGACCTCCCGGGGGTCCATGCCCTCGACCTCGGTGTACCAGAGCACCGCCTGCCACCGCTCGGGGAGCGCCTTGAACGCCGTGACGGTGACCGAGCCCTCGATCACCCCGTCGGCCATGTCGACCGGGTCGGCGACCTCCGGGACCTCCTCCACGGCGATCGGGTGCGGCGCGTGCGACCACGAGATCGCGACGCTGCGGACCGTCTGGTAGAGGTAGGGCCGGAACGGACCGTTCGGCCCGTGCCCGCCCTGGATCGCGTTCAGGATGCGCGCGAACGACTCCTGGACCAGGTCGTCCGGGTCGAACGACGACGTGACCCGGCGGGCCGCACCACGACCGGCGCCCGCGTGCCGGGTCCACAGGACCCCGTAGGCGTCCCGCGAGCCCTGGCGCACGGCGTCGACGAGCTCCTCGTCGGCCAGTGCCTCGAGGTTCTGCTCGCTCGTCGCCATGGGCGTCCTTCCGGCGTCCCGGGATGACGCCGGGCGCACGATCGGGGGCGCCCCGTGCCTGCCACGAGGTGCCCGTCATGAAGAGAGACACGCCCCGGACGCGATCATGACGCGACGGTGACGTGTCTCTCAGCGGGGCCCCGGTGCTGCGGCCGGCGACCGGTCAGTGGGTCCGGACGTCCAGCCCCAGGGACTCGGCGAGGACGAGCGCCTGAGCAGGATCGACGATCGCACCCTGCACGGTGCTCGACAGGGGGTCGAGCGAACGGAGGTCGCTGCCCCGCAGGTCCGTCCCCGTGAAGTCGGCCTTGTGCAGCCACGCACCCGACAGGTCGAGGTCTCGCAGCACCGCGCCCTGGCAGCGCGCACCCGTCAGGTCCGCCTCGCGGAACCGCGCGCCGGTCAGCGTCGCGCTGCGCAGGTCGGCTGCCGGGAGACCCACGAACGACCAGTTGCCGCCCACGACCTTCAGGAGGTCGAAGCTGCACTCGGTGAACACCGAGCCGACGGCCTTGCAGCGCGTGAACGTGGCGTCGAAGAACGAGCACCGCGAGAACGTGCAGTTCGCGAAGGCCGAGTCGGTGTGGGTCGACGCGTTGAAGCGCACGTTGCGGAAGGTACACCCGGTGAACGTGGCGCCCGTCGTCGTGATCTCCGAGAAGTCGCAGTCGCCGAACGCCACGCGCTCGAACGTCTCGCCGTCGAGATCACGCCCGTACCAGTCCTCGCGGTCGACCGACGAGTCGGTGGGCGGGGTGGGGTCTCCGTGCGCGCGATCAGCCATGGGAGGGACCGTACCGGGAGGCACTGACGGGTCGCTGGGACCGGGTGCCGAGCACGAGGTTCCGCGCGGTCGAGCACGAGGTTGCGGTCGTGAGAACGGCCGGGGCGACCGCAACCTCGTGCTCGACGCACGACAGGCAGCGGTGCTCGGGGCTACCGGCGGGCGAACGCTCGGCGGAACGAGTAGACCGCCAGGCACGCCCCCGCGAGACCGACCATCCAGCCGCCGGTCCCGAGCGCCGGGCCCGTCGTGCAGAGGGCCTCGCCACCGGACGGGTCCTCGACGCACCGCCGCACCTGGACCGCGACAGCCAGGAAGGCCACGACCGCAGCCAGCACCGACAGCGCCAACCAGCCCCAGCCGATGCGGCGGGGCGTGCGGTCGTCGTCGGGCACTCCAGGCAGGTCGGGCACCGTCCGAGGGTAGCGGTCGCGGGCACCGGCCAGGGACACCGACGACCCGGAGAGCGGGCGCTTCCCCGGGGTCCGCCGGGGCACGCTCCCCGCATGCCTGCACCCACCTCGGGCGACCAGCTCCGGGACCAGAGCGCACCGCACCGGCGCTCAGTGCACGCGCGGCGGGACCTGCACCCGGTCGAGGTCCTCGGCGACCGTGAGCTCGCCGTCGAACACCGTCCTGGCCTCGGCCCAGAACTCCCCCGCGTCCTGGTAGCGCTGCGAGAAGTGCGTGAGGACGAGCGAGCGGACGCCGCACTCCGCCGCGACCGTGGCAGCCTGCAGCGCTGTCAGGTGACCGAACGCGTGCGCGAGCTCGCGGTCCCGGTCGAGGAAGGTCGACTCGATCACGAGCAGGTCGACCCCGCGCGCGAGCGAGAACACCGCGTCGCACAGGCGCGTGTCCATGACGAACGCGAACGACTGCCCCCGGCGCCGGGCGCTCACGTCCTCGAGCCGGACGGTCCGCCCGTCGCCCGTGACCACCCTCCCCTCGCGCTGGAGCACCCCGATCGCGGGGCCCGCGACGCCGGCCGCGGCGAGGAGCGCGGGCACCATGCGCCGGCCGTCGGGCTCGTCGAGCCGGTAGCCGAACGCCTCGACACCGTGCTCGAGCCGCTCGGCGCGCAGCGTGAAGCCCTGTTCCGGGCGCACGGGCCAGACGACCCCGTCCTCGGCCAGCGGCTGGAGCTCCAGGTCCGCGCGGTGGTGGTACGACGTCGCGTCGATCAGGTGGTCGACCCACGCCGCGCCCGACGCCGGGAACGACACCGGGATCGTGTGCGGCACTCCGTCCAGGCTGATCCGCTGCACGACGCCGGCCAGCCCCAGGCTGTGGTCGCCGTGCAGGTGCGTGATCGCGATCCGCGTCAGGTCCGTCGCCGACACCCCCGCACGGAGCATCTGCCGCTGCGTCCCCTCGCCCGGGTCGAACAGGACGGCCTCGTCGTCCCAGAACAGGACGTAGCCGTTGTGGTTGCGCGTCCGGGTGGGCACCTGGCTGGCGGTGCCGAGGACGACGAGCTCGCGGCGGGACATGAGCGCACGCTAGCGGCCCGGGGACGCATCAGCACGGCGTCTCCCGCTCACGGAGACCCGGGCCCCCGTCCCGCGACCTACCAGTCCCTGGCGCCTCGGTCCCCCGGCGCCCCGCGGAACGCGTAGATCAGCACGCGGATGCTGAGCACCGCGCCGACGAACAGCATCACGGCGCCGAAGACCGAGTACCAGCTCAGGTCGTTCGTGAGCTGCGGGCCGTTCTCCGCGATCAGGAGGAACACCCCGCCGACGACGCTCGCCGCGGCGATGATCGTCGAGATGACCTGCTGCACCAGGCTCGTGACGAACTTCCTGTCCCCGGGGTCGGAGAACGCCCGGACGTTGACCGTGAACTTCCCCGCCTCGAGGTCGGACGTGATCTTGTTGAGGCGCCGCGGCAGGCGCTCGATCGACGGGGCGAAAGCCAGGAGCTGGGACCCGGCCTTGGCGCGGATCTTGCGCAGGCTCACCATGTTGCGCAGCAGCTCCTCGCCCTCGTCGCGGGCCGAGGACACCAGCTCGAACGACGGGGACAGGACGTGCAGCGTCCCGTCGAGCGACGCGATGGTGCGGAACGCCGCGGCGACCTGCGGCGGCACGCCCATGCCCGCGTCGTTCACGAGCCGGACCATCGAGGCGAACAGCGACCCGCTGTTGGCTGCCCCTCCGCCCCGGAACCGCAGGATGAGCTGGCCGACCGAGCGCTCGAACCGGCGTTCGTCGAAGCTCTCGGGCTGGTCGAGGAGCTCGATGAGCGCGTCGGTCGCCGCGATCGAGTCGTCGGCCTCGACCGCGAGCAGCACGGCCGCGAGCGCGACCCGCTCGGCCTCGTCGAGCCGTCCTACCGACCCGAAGTCGAGCAGCCCGAGCGAGCCGTCGTCGCGCAGCAGGACGTTGCCCGGGTGCAGGTCGGCGTGGAAGACCCCGGTCACGACGATCTGGTCGAGCGTGACGCGCAGCAGGCGGGCCGCGATGTCGTGGCGCGCGTCGTCGTCGAACGTCGTGAGCAGCTCGGCCGCGTCCCCGACGGGCGTCCCGTCGAGGCGGTCCATGACCAGGAGCGTCGAGCTCGACAGCTCCGGGTAGACGCGCGGGATCTCGACGAGAGGCACGTTCGCGTCGGGGTCCTCGCCCTGGTGCAGGCCGGGCAGCGGGTGCCGCCGCGAGCGCCTGACGGTCGCGAGCGCCCCTTGCACGTTGAGCGTGTTCTCGAGCTCGGTCGTGTAGTCGAGCTCCTCGCGCAACGAGGCCGCGAATCCCTCGGCGAGGTCCATGATGCCCAGCGACGGACCCCAGGACGTGTCGCGCTGGAGCCGGCGCGCGATCCGCAGCACGATCCGCAGGTCACCCAGGACCTGGGTGCGGGCCCCGGGCCGCTGGACCTTGACGACCACCTCGCGGCCGTCGAGGAGCGTCGCACAGTGCACCTGACCGACCGACGCCGACGCGATCGGGTCCGGGTCGAAGTGCGCGAACACCGTGTCCACGGGGGCGCCGATCGACCGCGTGACCATGCCCTCGATCTGTGCCCAGGGGGCGGGCGGTACCTGGCTCTGGAGCCGGGACAGCTCTTCGACGTACACCGCGGGCAGGAGGTCCGCGCGCGTCGAGAGCATCTGGCCGAGCTTCACGAACGTCACGCCCGCGTCGCTCAGCGCGGCCCGCAGCTCGCGGGCCACGGCCCGCTCCTCGGTGTCCGTGGTCCGCTGGTGGCTGCGCCGGCGCGCCCCGCGGCCGAAGAACCCGCCCAGCCCGTGCCGCAGCATGATCCCCATGATCTGCGCGTAGCGCCACATGTCCTTGGACCCGCTGCGGAGCTCGACGACAGCGCGCCAGGGCGTCGGGATGCTGCCCGTCGGCACCAGGAGCTCCAGGACGAGCAGCAGCCCGAGGCCGATCACGAACGACCACGCCCACGCGAGGACGATGATCACGAGCACGACCCCGGGATGGACCGTGAGCGATCCGTCGGCCTCCTGCACGCCGAGCTGCTGGAACCCCTCGGTGAGCCCCCACGACCCGATCGAGACCACGAAGACCGTCATGAGGATCGAGCGGATCCACCCGACCGGGACCCCCAGGACCCTGCGGGCCGTCGCCGCGAGCAGGAGGACCATGACGATCGTCGCGACGGCCGTGAACAGCGCCGTCGCGATCGAGGAGAGGATCTGCATGCCCCCTACTCTCCCGCGCACCGGGAGCGGGCGCAGGCGGACACGCTCGCCGCGGGCGGGGCACCGGGCACCCTGTCGACGGCCAGGGGGCCGCAGTAGCGTGGCGACCATGCCGGACACCTCTCCCGCCATCGAGACCTTCACCGCCCGGACCGCCCCGGAGGCGATCGAGGACCTGCGCGCGCGGCTGCGCGCGACCCGTTGGCCCGACGCCCCCGCGGACGCGGGGTGGTCGCTCGGGACGGACCTCGACTACCTCCGCGAGCTGGTCGCGTACTGGGCCGACGGGTTCGACTGGCCCGCGCAGGAGGCGGCCCTCGCCCGGCTGCCCCGCTTCCGGGTCGCGCTCGGAGGCCCGGAGGCGCCCGACGACGGCGCGCGTCCGGGCGGTCCCGCCGCGCGCGAGCACCTCGGGATCCACGTCGTGCACGCCCGGGCCGTGGCCCCCGCGGGGACTCCCACCCTGCCCCTCGTCCTGTGCCACGGCTGGCCGGACTCCTTCTGGCGCTACGCGAAGGTGGTCCCGCTGCTTGCCGACCCCGGCGCGCACGGTGGGGACCCCGCCGACGCGTTCGACGTCGTCGTCCCGGACATGCCGGGCTTCGGGTACTCGGACCGGCCGGCGGGGCCCACCCTCGACTCGGTCGCGGTCGCCGGCCTGTGGGCCGACCTCATGAGCCGCCTGGGGTACGCACGGTTCGGCGCGGTCGGAGGGGACATGGGCAGCCACGTGAGCCGCTACCTCGCGCTCGACCACCCGGAGCGGGTCGTCGCCGTGCACCGCACCGACGCCGGTCTCCCGTCCTCCGCCGGTGACCAGGCCGACCTCTCGCCCGAGGAGCGCGAGTGGTTCGCAGGTGCCACGGCGTGGGGCGCGAGCGAGGGCGGCTACGCGGCGATCCAGCGCACACGGCCCCAGACCTTGGCGTTCGGGCTCGAGGACTCGCCCGCGGGCCTCGCCGCGTGGATCGTCGAGAAGCTCCGCGCGTGGAGCGACTGCGGGGGTGACGTCGAGCGGGCCTTCACGAAGGACGAGATCCTCACGAACGTGACGATCTACTGGCTCACACGGAGCATCGGCCCGTCGATCCGCATGTACGCGGCCAATGCCGCGATCCCGCCCGCCCAGCTGGGGCGTCGCGTCGAGGTGCCGTCGGGCTTCTCGCTCTTCGCGGGAGACGTCGTGCGTCCGCCGCGGGCCTGGCTCGAACGGACCACGAACCTGGTGAGCGTGACCGAGCCCGCGCGCGGCGGGCACTTCGCTGCGTTCGAGGAGCCCGAGCTCTACGCGCAGGAGCTGCGCGACTTCTTCCGACCGTACCGAGGATCCCCGACTGCCTGAGCGAGCCCGCACGTCGGCCGGGGCGCGCCCTACGATGCTCGGGCTCTGACCTCGGCCAGCGGGGTCGCCGGTTCCCGGTCGGCTAGGCCGACGCGGCGGCCTGGGTGTCCTCCTCCGCGGCTCCCGAGCGCTCGAGCGCGCCCCGGTAGACCCGCAGCCGCTCGACCTGGAGCTCGGAGAACATGGGCGCGTCGACGTCCTCGATGGGCGTCGTCCGCAGGAAGGTCAGGATCTCGCTCTGCGTCTCGTCGATCTCGGCCAGTCGTGCTCGGTCGGCGTCGTCGAGGAGCTGCCAGACGTCGACGAAGGTGGGAGCGTGCATCCACCCAGTTTCAGGTACCTGCCGCCCGAGCGCACGCCGGTCGGGCATCGAGTGACGGCCGTCACAGGGAGGTGCCGGCGCGGAGCACGGCACGGTGGGACGCCCGAGCACGACGCCAGCGCGGGGCGCGCGACGCCGTCGGGCACTCACGCACACCGGGCGAACCGGACGCCCTGCAGCCATGATGGGAGGGCCCCCGACACCCGTCCCCCACCCGAACGGAAGCCCCTCATGACGAACCTCGAGCTGCTCACGGACGCGCACCTCACCCGCGCCCGGGACGGCGACAACGGCCGCAGCGCGGAGGTCGTGCTGCACGACGGCGTCCTGCGCCAGACCATCATCGCGATCCTCGCGGGCATCGAGCTGGGCGAGCACAACGCTCCCCCGGCCGCGAGCATCCAGGTCCTGCGCGGGCGCGTGCGGGTCACCGCGCTGGGTGGCGACGAGGAGGTCGGGACGGGCGAGCTGCGCGTGCTCACGCACGAGCGGCACGCCGTCACGGCGCTCGAGGACTCGGCATTCCTCCTGACCACTGTGACGAGCGTGCCTGCGGCGCAGTGACACCCGTGCCCACCGCGCCGTGACAGCCGTGCCCGCGGCCGGCTAGCCCCGGCTCGGCGGCCCTCCCGTGCCCCCGGCGGGGAACTGACCTCCCCCGCCGCTCGGCATCTGGCCGCGCTGCTGCGTGCTGCCGCTGTCCCCGAGGCCCGTGAGGCCCGTCGAGGACTCCTCGTCGGTCACGATCTCCTGGGTCAGGTCAGCGAGGACCACCTCGTCGCCCGCCTCGAGCCCCGAGGTGATCTCGGTGGTCTCCTGCCCGACGGCGCCGACCTCCACGGTCACGTCCGTCACCGTCCCGTCGCGCAGGACCGCGACGGTGCGCGCGGTCCCGGTCGCGCGCACGGCCGACGTCGGGACGACCAGCACGTCCGTTCCGCCCGCGACCGTGATCGACGCCTGCGCCGAGGACCCCTCGTACAGGGTCTCGTCCTGCGGGTCGAGCGCGATCGTCACGGGGTACTCGGGCGTCGAGGACGTGCTCGTGCTGAGCACCCCGATGCTGCTGACCGTGCCCGTGCGCACGGTCGGGTCGTCGGACACGGTCACGGCCGTCTCCTGCCCGACGGCGAGGCTCACCACCGCGGTCAACGGCACCGTGGTCTCGACGACGTAGCCGTCGGCACCCAGGACCGTCACGACGGCAGAGGTCGACGACGCCTCGACCTGGTCGCCCACCGCGAGCGCGACCTGCGCGACCGTGCCCGCGATCGGGCTCGTCAGGGTCGAGCGCTGCGCGTCGGCCTGCGCGATCGCGACCTGGGCCTCGGCGAGGTCGATCGCGGCACGGTCCGCCAGGACCTGCTGGGCCGACGCCGCCTGCTGGCTCGTCGCACTGCCGCCCGACGTGGGGCCGGTGGTGCCCGACCCGCTGCCTCCTGTCCCGCTCGCGCCACCGGGGCCGGTCGCGCCGGAGCCTGAGCTACCGTCGCCGCTCGAGGGGCCCGCCGGCGCGCCAGAGGATCCACCGCTCGTGCCGCTGCCGCCGGTTCCGGTGCCGCTGTCACCGCTGCTGCCCGGAGTCTGCCCCTCGGACCCGCCCGCCTGGTCGGCGGCCAGCGCCTCCTGCGCCGTCTGGATCGCGGCGTCGAGCTGGGCCGCGAGGTCGAGCAGCGAGTGCTGGGCGCCGTCGACGTCGGTCTGCGCACCGAGGGCCGCGGTGATGGCCTCCTGGCAGGTCGTGAGCGCGGCCGCGAGGTCGACGCCGGGTGCTGAAGTCTCGTCCTGGGCGGGGGCCCCAGCGCCTGTGTCGTCGTCAGCCTCGCCCTCGGCCGGTGCGGACGGGAGGTCATCGTCGGTCGCCGCGAGGAACGCCGCGCACGCCTCCTGCGAGCCGACGACGCTCGTCGAGCTCGACTCGAGCGCTGCGGTCGCGGCGTCGTACCCGTCGAGCAGTGCCTGCTGGGCGAGCTCGACGGCCTCGAGCGCCTGTGCGACCTCGGCCGAAGGTGACGCACTTCCCGGCGACGGTGAGGTCGCCGCCGCTGACGGTGTCGTGGTCGCGACGGCCTGCGACACCCCGGACGTGCCGGCGGACGAGGTCGAGGTGATCGAGGCGATCGACGCCGAGGTCCCGGACGTCCGGGTCGACGTGCTGGTGGACGAGGACGCGCTGGCGGACGGGCCGGCCACCGTGCTGCTCGACGACGTCTGCGACGCGAGGTCGTCCTCGAGCGCCTGCTGGGCCCGCGCCAGGGTCTCCTGCGCGGACTCGACCGCGTCCTCGAGCTCGGTGAGGTCGAGCGTCGCGAGCACGTCGCCCGCGCTCACGGAGTCCCCCACGCCGACGGCCACGGTCGCGACCGTGCCCGCGACCGAGAACGCGGCGTCGGCCCGCGCGGCCGACGCGACGGTCCCGACCGCGTCCACGGTCTGGGTGACCTCTCCCGTGGTCGCGGTCGCGGTCCGGTAGGTCCCGGCGCTCCCCCGGTTCGCGGCGAAGGCCGCCCCCGCCCCGACGAGGCTCACGACCACGACGGCCGAGACCCCCGACACGACGAGCTTGCGGCGACGCTTCGCGGCCCGCCGCACCGAGGCCGGGGTCCGCACCGGCTCGTCAGCCGTCACGGCTTCCTCGGTCGTGCCCCGCTCCGCCCGGCGAGCACGCGGCGTCGGCTCACGCATCGTCGTTCCCGCTCTCGCTCGACGTGTCCTGCCCGCCGCGGCCACCGCCCTGTCCGGGCCCGCCGTCGCCACCGGGGCCGCCCTGGCCCATACGACCGAAGCCGGTCGAGCACTCGCCGTCGACGGGGTCGGACAGGGTCAGGCTCGTCGCGGTCACGGTGCCCGAGGTGTCGGTCGCCGTCCCCGACGTGGAGTCGCCGGACGAGCCGCCGGACGTACCTCCCGACGGCTGCGTCCCCACGCTCACGCACAGCCCGACGGCGAGCGCCGAGGCGTCCGCCGCCGCGGTCGTCGTGTAGGTGGTCGAGGCGTCCACGGTCACGGTCGAGCTCGTCGGCTCGGCGGTCGACGCGTCGTTCGCCCCGTCGCCCGCGCCCGGCCCGGACGAGCCGCTCGACTCGACCGTGATCTCGGTGCCGGCCACGGCCGTGACCTTCCCGACCACGATCCCGCCGAACCCGCCTCCGCTCGGGCGATCGGCGCCGTCGGGCATGTCCGTGGGCAGGTCGGTCGGGGCGCCCTCCGGGCGCTCGGGGCGATCCCCCGCGTCGCCCGCAGCGTCCTCTCCGGCCGGGGCGTCACCCGAGGGGCGTTGACCGCCCCCGCCGAACCCGCCCGAGCACTCGCCGTCGACCGCCGCGGTCACGGCCACGCTCGCGGCGGCGGCTGCTGCCGAGCCGTCGGCGCTCCCCGTGACCACGACCACGCACGACCCCACGGTCACGGCGTCGAGCGTCGTGGTCGTGGTCCGCGAGACCGTCGTGTCGGCGGAGTACGCGACCGCGGTCTGGGAGTCGGAGGACTGGACCTGGAGCACGCCGTCGGAGATCGCCGCGATCTCGCCGGAGACCCCCCGGGGCCCGCTCTGGCCGCCCTGCCCTCCGCGGCCGGCTCCGTCCTGCGCGCTGTCGGTCGCGGTGCTCTCGGCGTCCGAGGCGCCGTCCGCGTCTCCGCCCGAGCAGGCGCTCAGCAGCAGGCTCGCGCCCAGGAGGATCGCCGGCGCGGCGAGCAGACGACGCGAGCGCACCGGCCGGGACGCAGGGCTCAGGCCGACGGGTGTGATGGTGTTCATGAGTCTCTCCTCGACGGTTCCGCGACGACGCACGGGACGGACGGATTCAGGGCGCCCGGACGAGCGCTGGGACGAAGCGCGGACGGGAGCGGCACGGTCACTCCGACCGCAGGGCGTCGATGGGCGCGAGCCGTGCGGCCCGGACCGCGGGGTAGACGCCGAACACGACGCCGATCACCAGGGCGATCGCGATGGACCCCACGACCGCGGCGGGGAGCACCACGACCGAGGTACCCAGCACGCCGGGCAGTGCCTTGGCCGCGACGATCCCCAGGGCCGCGCCGATCACCCCGCCCGCGAGGCCGAGGATCGAGGCCTCGACCAGGAACTGGCGGCGGATCGCCCACGGCGGCGCGCCCAGCGCCTTGCGGAGCCCGATCTCGCGCGTCCGCTCGGTGACGGACACGAGCATGATGTTCATGACGCCGATCCCGCCGACGAGCAGCGAGAGCGCCGCGATCCCCGTGAGCAGGACCGTGAGCGTCCGGTAGACCGACGTCGCCGTGGACACCAGGGCGTCCTGGCTGTTGATCGAGAAGTCCGCCGAGTCGGCGTCGGTGATGCCGTGCAGGTTGAGCAGCACGGCCTCGGCCTCCTGGTAGGCCGCGGACAGGACGCCCTCGGAGGCGGCCTTGAGGTAGATGGTCGAGACCGACGAGCGGGACGTGCCGCCCATGACCTGGTTCGCCGCGGTGCTCAGCGGGATGACGGCCATGTCGTCGAGGTCGCTCGACGAGTCCGCCCCGGCCTCGGCCAGGACACCGACGACCGAGAAGACCGTGCCCTCGATCGTGACGCTGCGCCCGACGGCGTCGGGGGACCCGAACAGCTCGGTCGCGGTCTCGGCACCCAGCACCACGACCGCGGCCTGGTCCGCCTCGTCCTCCGCCGTGAAGAACTCGCCCAGGGCGAGCTCGCGCGAGCGGACGTCGGTCCAGTCCTCGGTCGTCCCGACGACCTGGGTGGTCCAGTTGGTCTCGCTCGTCTCGACCGAGAGCGACGACGTCTTCTCGGGGGCGACCCCGGCGACGTCGGGCGCGTTGACGTCCGAGGCGAGGGCCTCGGCGTCCGAGCGCGTGAGGGTCGCGCCCGACCCGAACCCGCCGCGCATCCCCTCGCTGTCCGTGCTGGATCCGGGCGTGACGATCAGGAGGTTCGAGCCGAGCGCACTGATCTGCTCGCTCACGTCCTTCTGCGTCCCCAGCCCGAGGCCCACGGTGAGGATCACCGCGGCGATCCCGATGAGGATGCCGAGGACGGTCAGGAGCGAGCGCATCGCGTGCGACCGCACCGCGGTCCAGCCCGTGAGGAGGGTCTCGCGCCAGGTCATGCGGCCACCCCCGACGTCAGGGTGTCGCTCTGGATCAGGCCGTCCCGGACGCGCACGATCCTGCGCGCGCGCTCGGCGACCTCGAGCTCGTGCGTGATGAGGACGATCGTGCGGCCCTGCGCGTGCAGGTCGTCGAACAGCCCCAGGACGTCCTCGGTCGAGGCCGAGTCGAGGTTCCCGGTCGGCTCGTCCGCGAGGATCATCGCCGGTTCGCCCACCAACGCGCGAGCCACGGCGACGCGCTGCTGCTGGCCGCCCGAGAGCTCGCCGGGCCGGTTCGCGAGCCGGTCGCCCAGGCCCACGCGCTCGAGCGCGGCGGTCGCCCGTGCGCGGCGCTCGTCGGCTGGGACGCGCCGGTAGGTCAGCGGGAGCTCGACGTTGCGCCACGCGGACAGCGAGGGCAGCAGGTGGAACTGCTGGAACACGAAGCCGATCTGGTGGTTGCGGATCGCGGCCAGGTCCTCCTCGTCCAGGTCGCCCACGTCGTCGCCCGCGAGGCGGTACTGCCCGGTCGTGAGGACGTCGAGGCAGCCCAAGATGTTCATGAGCGTCGACTTGCCGGACCCCGAGGGGCCCATGATCGCGACGTACTCCCCCTGACGGATCGCGAGGTCCACGCCGCGCAGCGCCTCGAACTCGACCGAGCCCGTGCGGTAGGTCTTGCCCGCGGCGTGCAGCTCGATGACAGGCCCCTGCTCGACGGCGCCGCTCCCGGCCTCCCGCGGCTCGCCCTCGCGGTGGTGGGACCAGGTACCCAGGGCGAGCGACGCCGTCGGGCCGGAGAGGTCAGCCATTGCGCGGTCCCCCGCCCTGACCGCCCGGGCCACCCATCTGGCTCGGGTCGAAGCCCTCGGGGAGCTGGCTCGGGTCGAAGCTCCCGCCGCCGGGCATCTGCCCGGTCTGGCCCGACTCGTCGCCGCCCGTGCCGGTCTCGGTGCGCTGGACCACCTGGACCAGGACCTCGTCGCCCTCCTCGAGGCCGCTCGTGATCTCGACCAGGCTCCCGGTCGTCTCGCCGACCGTCACGACCGTGGTGACCTCCTCGCCGTCCTCGCCCGCCTGCGTCACGACCGACTCGCCGTCGACCGTGCGGACCGCGGCGGTCGGCACCGTGAGCACGTCGGTGCGACGCTCGTAGATGATCTCGGCGTCGGCGCTCACGCCGTCGTGCAGGCCCTCGGGCGAGCCCGTCACCGAGATCGTGACCGGGTACGTCGCGGTGCCCGACGTCGTCGAGGGCAGCAGGCCGATCGTCGCGACCGTCCCGAAGACCATGTTCTCGAGCCCGTCGACCGTGAGCTCGACCTGGTTGCCGACCGCGAGGTGCGGCAGGTCGGCGTCGCCCACCGTGGCCATCGCCTCCCAGGCGTCGGTGCCCACGATCACGAAGGCCGCGCCCGACGACGTGGTCGTGGCGCTGCTCGTCGCGCCAGGTGCGGCCCCGCTCGCGCCGGTCCCGCCCGTCGCGCCGGAGCCGGTGCCGGCGTTGCCGCCGCTGCCGGAGCCCGACGCGCTCGACGTCGACCCGGTGACGGCCTGCCCGACCGACACGTTGACCTCGGTCACGAGACCTGCGGCCGGAGCGGTGAGCGTCGCGCCCGCGAGCGCCACCTCGGCCGCGGTGACCGCGGACTGCGCGACCTCGACCTGCGCCTGGTCCGCGCTGATGCGCGCGAGGTCGGCGGCCGATCCGTCGGACGCGTCCTGGCTGTCGGCGAGCGTCGCCTGCGCCTCGGCGAGGTCGGCCCGCGCGGACAGGACCGCGGCGTCGGCCTGGAGGGTGTCGATCGTCGCGAGCGCCTGGCCCTCCTCGACCCTGTCGCCCGCCTGGACGTCGACGGCCGTCACAGTACCCGAGCCTGCGAACGAGACCTCTTCCTGGACGCTCGGCGTCAGGGTCGCGGTCGTCGTGACGCTCTGCTGGACCGTGCTGAGGCTCGCGGCGACCGACTGCGTGGTCGCCTCGGGAGCGGCAGCGGCCGACGAGGGGTGGCGGAGCACGAACCAGTAGACGGCACCGGCCACGAGCACCAGGGCGAGCGCCCCGGCGATCACCCGCGTCCTGGTGCTCGTGCGTCTGAGCAGCTGACCCATGTTCTCCCTCACGTCCTGCGCGCACGAGGGCGCGGCGGTCACTGAGGGCGACGGTAGGGAGCGGTACTGGGGTCGTGCTGTCACGAACCTATGGGGAGGCTATGAATCGTGGGACGGGCCTGACCTCTGGGTGCCGAGCACGAGGTTGCGGTCGTTCTCGAGCTCAGAGCGACCTCAACCTCGTGCTCGGCAACCGACGGGGTGCGGTCCTCCTCTTGACGGACCGGGAATGCTGCGGCAGGATCATGAGTTATCGATACCCCAGGGGGGTATTGCCGAGCGAAGGCTCGCCCGGCGCGATACGAGGAAGGACGGGACGATGAATCCCATGGACCACGACGAGCACGGTGGCCCCACCGGCCGCACGGAGCACGGGCACGGTGATACGGACCAGGCCCACGCCGACCACAGCGCGCACACGGCAGCGGCCACCGAGCCGGGACACGCGGGCCACGCGGGCCACGCGGGCCACGCGGGCCACGCGGGCCACGCGGGCCACGCGGGCCACGACGTGACCAGCACGCACACCGACCGCTCGGAACACGCCGGCCACGACATGGCCGCGATGCCCGGCACCGACGGTGCGGCCCACGCAGGTCACGCAGGTCATTCAGGCCACGGCGGCCACTCGGGCCACGTCGCGATGTTCCGCCGCCTGTTCTGGATCATGCTGGCCCTCGCGGTCCCCACGGTCCTCGCGAGCGAGATGTTCGCGTCGATCATCGGCTACTCGCTGCCTGACGTCCCGGGCATCGCCTGGGTCTCCCCGGTCCTCGGCACGATCATGTTCGTCTGGGGCGGCAGGCCGTTCCTCACGGGCGCGGTCGACGAGCTCAGGGCCCGCAAGCCCGGGATGATGCTGCTCATCGCGCTCGCGATCACGGTCGCGTTCGTGTCGTCGTGGGGCGCGAGCCTGGGGATCCTGTCGCACGAGCTCGACTTCTGGTGGGAGCTCGCGCTCCTGGTCGTCATCATGCTGCTGGGCCACTGGATCGAGATGCGCTCGCTCGCGCAGTCGTCGTCGGCCCTCGAGTCGCTCGCGGCCCTGCTGCCCGACGAGGCCGAGCGCGTGGGCGACGACGGCCAGGTGACCACGGTGTCGCCGACGGACCTCGTGGTGGGGGACGTCGTCGTCGTGCGCCCTGGCGGGCGCGTGCCTGCCGACGGCGTGGTCTCCGAGGGCACCGCGGACGTCGACGAGTCGATGATCACGGGCGAGTCGCGCCCGGTGCGCCGGACGGTCGGCGACCACGTCGTGGCCGGGACGGTCGCGACCGACCAGGCGCTGCGCGTGAAGGTCGACGCGGTCGGCGACGACACGGCCCTCGCGGGCATCCAGCGCCTCGTGGCCGAGGCCCAGGCCTCGTCGTCGCACGCCCAGCGCCTCGCCGACCGTGCCGCGGGCTGGCTCTTCTGGTTCGCGCTGGGCGCTGCGGTCCTGACCCTGGTCGCGTGGAGCATCTGGGGCACACCGGAGAACGCCCTGATCCGGACCATCACGGTCCTGGTCATCGCGTGCCCCCACGCGCTGGGTCTCGCGATCCCGCTCGTCGTGTCGATCTCGACCGAGCGCGCGGCCAAGGCCGGCGTGCTCGTCAAGGACCGCATGGCGCTCGAGCAGATGCGCACGGTCGACGCCGTCCTGTTCGACAAGACCGGCACCCTGACCAAGGGCGAGCCCGTCGTGACGCACCTGACCGTGGCGTCGGGCACCGAGTTGGACCTGCTCGCGCTGGCCGCGGCCGTGGAGGCCGACTCGCAGCACCCGCTGGCCCGCGCGATCGTGGGCGCTGCCGCGGACAGGGGCGTGCGGGTCCCGCGCGCCGAGGACTTCCGGTCGTCGACGGCCGTGGGCGTCTCGGGCCTGGTGGACGGTCGCCGCATCGCGGTCGGTGGCCCCTCGCTCCTGCGCGAGCACGGCCTGTCCGCGCTGCCCGACGTCGCCGCGTGGGAGAGCGAGGGCGCGACGGTCCTGCACGCGCTCGCCCTCTCGGACGGGTCAGCCGGCGGGTCCGCGGGCAGCGCCGTGATCCTCGGCGCGTTCGCCCTGGCCGACGAGATCCGGCCCGAGTCCCGCGAGGCGATCGACGCCCTGCACCGTCGCGGCATCCGCGTCGTCATGATCACGGGTGACGCCCAGGCCGTGGCGCAGTCGGTCGCGGACGAGCTCGGCATCGACGAGGTCTTCGCCGGTGTGCGCCCGGGAGACAAGGGCGCCAAGGTCTCCGAACTCCAGGCCCGTGGGCACAAGGTCGCGATGGTCGGCGACGGCGTCAACGACGCCCCGGCGCTCGCGCAGGCGGACGTGGGCATCGCGATCGGCGCGGGCACCGACGTCGCCATCGCGTCGGCAGGAGTCATCCTCGCGAGCGACGACCCTCGATCGGTCCTGTCCGTGATCGAGCTGTCCCGGGCGAGCTATCGCAAGATGAAGCAGAACCTGTGGTGGGCGGCGGGGTACAACCTGGTGTCCGTGCCGCTCGCGGCAGGCGTCCTGGCCCCGGTCGGGTTCGTCATGCCCATGGCCGTGGGCGCGCTGCTCATGTCCCTGTCGACCGTGATCGTGGCCCTCAACGCGCAGCTCCTGCGCCGGCTGGACCTCGACCCGGCTCGCGTGGCCGCGTCCTGAGCCCCGTGCCCGTCCTGTCGTCCGCGCTGCGGCCCCCGCGAACCTCCGGCCTCGTCCGGCGGTTCGCGGTGCTGCTCGGGATGCTGGTGCTGCTCGGCGGGTTCGTCGGGATGCACCAGATGTCGGGCAGCCCCGTGGCGCACGGCACGACGCACGAGATCGCCGCAGGCACGACGAGCCCGGCGAGCCACACGGCGGGTGCCATGACCGGCGACGTCGACGCGGAGGAGGGGGCGCCGTCGGGCACGGGGCACGGCGAGCTCGAGGCGATGTGCCTCATGGTGCTCGTCGCGCTCGTGTCGCTCGCGGGCCCGGCGCTGTGGCGTCGCCTGCCCGACGGCGTCACGCACCTCGCGCGCGTCGTCGCACCCTGGTCGCGGCTCGGGTGGGCGCTGCGTCCGCCGTCTCTCGTCGCGCTCGGGATCAGTCGGAGATAGGAGCTCGGCCCGGACGGGGCCACAGCACGCCATCACCGCCGCGAGGGCTCGCGGCACACCGACACACCTGAAGGACCACTGATGAACAAGCACACCCTGACCAGGGCCACGGTCGGCCTGACGCTCGGCTCGACACTGCTCCTCGCGGGCTGCGCCGACGGGGGCGACGGCGCAACGGGAGACATGGAGGGCCACGACATGGGCGAGAACACCTCGCAGGGCACGCCGGACGCAGGAGCCGACGCCTCGGCGAACGACGCGGACGTGATGTTCGCGCAGATGATGATCCCGCACCACGAGCAGGCGCTCGTGATGTCACGGATCGTGCTCGACACCGACGGCGTCGACCCCGCGGTCGTCGACCTCGCGACCCGCATCGAGGGTGCACAGGCGCCGGAGATCGAGCGCATGAACGGGTTCCGCGAGGAGTGGGGAGCCGGGTCGACGGGCGACCATTCGGGGCACTCCATGGACGGGATGCTCACCGACGAGGAGATCCAGGCGCTCGAGGACGCGGACGCCACGACGGTCTCGCGACTGTTCCTCGAGGGCATGATCGCGCACCACCAGGGTGCGGTGGACATGGCCGAGGCCGAGCTCTCCGACGGCGAGAACCCCGAGGCGCGCGAGCTGGCGCAGGCCATCATCGACGCGCAGGAGGCCGAGATCGCGGAGATGCAGGAGCTGCTCGCGGGGCTGTAGGCGGCCACGGGCGGCGCCCGCTGGGTGCCGAGCGCCTGGCTGCGCACCGGCCACGGGTGCCGAGCACGAGGTTGCGGTCGAAATGAGCACGTCAGCGACCGCAACCTCGTGCTCGACCGCACGGAACCTCGTCCGCCGCTGCAACACTGGCCCCATGACGCGATCCCCAGCTCCAGCGGTCGGCGGGCTCCTCCTCACCCCGGGGGCCGGGGCCGGTCGTGACCACCCGACGCTCGTCGCGGTCGCGGAGGCCGTGGCGCCGCTGCCCGTGCGGCGGGTCGACTTCCCGTACCGGATCGCGGGCAAGCGCATGCCCGACCGCGCGCCGATCGCCGTCGCGCACCTGGTCGAGGAGGCCGGGCGCTTCGCGGCCGAGGAGGGCTTCGCACCGGACCGGCTCGTGCTCGGCGGCCGGTCGTACGGCGGGCGCATGTGCTCGATCGCCGTGGCCGAGGGGCTGCCCGCAGCCGGGCTCGTGCTGCTGAGCTACCCCCTGCACCCGCCGGGCAAGCCCGACAAGCTGCGCGTCGACCACTTCCCGCAGCTCACGGTCCCCGTGCTGTTCGTGTCGGGCACGACCGACCCGTTCGGCTCGCCCGAGGAGCTCGACGAGCAGGTCGCCGCGATCCCCGGCCCCGTCACGCAGGTTCGCCTGCCCGGGGCGCACGACGTCCGGAACGACCACGCGGCGGTGAGCGACGCCGTCGTGCAGTGGTTGGCGACGCTCTGAGCCGCCCCGCGCGGGGGTGACCGGTCGCTCGCTGCGGCCTGACCGCCTGGAGCATCTGGAGCCCCTGCCCGACGGCGCGGCCGACGTCCCGCACGAGGCGTACCTCGGTCTGGAGGACCTCCGCGTCGGCGACGAAGGGCCTGGAACCGGAAGGGTTGACAACAGTTTGGTAGCGCTTCCACATTCACCCGGGTAAAGGTACGTTTAGCGCTCACATGTCCGGTTTGGGCGGTGGAGACAGGCATGTCGGGAGAGTACGGTGAACTGAACAACCGTCCAGTTCACTATCTGGCCAGCCCCGCTCGCACCCCTGAGCCGAGGGCACCCCTCCCCCCGGAAGGTCCTCCTTGATGCGCGCAGTACCCGTCGCCCTCCTGACGACAGCGATCCTCGCGGCCACCCCCGCGATCGCGTTCGCCGGCGGCTCCGACGACCCGACCCCGTACACCGTGACCGCGGGGGGCGTGACCCTGCCGACAGGCACCGCCTACGTCGACGGCGGCCACGTGAACTACCGTGCGACAACGCTCGACGGGACCGGGTCCCGGAGCTTCGGCACCCACTTCGAGTCGCTCAACAACCAGCCGTCGGGCAGGTACATCGGCACGAGCTTCTACGACTTCAGCGATGCCGCTACCGCGTTCCCCGACGGCTACTGCGTGACCTGGGTCCAGGTTGCCGAGTACGACGAGCACTTCGGCGAGGGCGGGCAGAAGCCCGTGTGCACGCCGACCACGTCGACACCCGAGACGCCCGGCACCCCGCTGGTCCCCGTGGTCCCGGGCGCCGAGCTCCCCACCGACGAGGAGACCCCCGGCGTGCCCGGCACCCCGAGGGGCCCGGGCGAGGTCGCCACGCCTCCGGCGACCGACGAGCCCACCACCGCGCCGCGCGAGACGACCGAGCCCCCTGCACAGCAGGGCACCGACCCGGTGAAGCCCGAGGGTGCCGCGCTCGTGTCGAACACGGTCACCGCGGAGAAGGAGGACGGCCTGGCCGCCACCGGCTCGAACGCGATGCTCGTCGCCGCCGGTGCCGCAGCCCTGCTCGCCGCAGGCGTCGGCGCGCTGCTCGTCGGCCGTCGGGTGCAGCGCGGCTGACCCGCGGAACGCACGAAGGCCCCTGCCCGGGAGCCGTCCGCAGAGCTCCGTCTGCGACTCCCGGGCGGGGGCTCTCGTATGTTCGGATCCGGCAGGCCTGGGCCGGGTCGAGCAGGGCGGACCGACCGGCGCGCAGACCTCAGCGCAGGGGCTCGGCCGGGTACTCGGCGGGCGCCTTGCCCAGCGCGTCGGACAGCTCGCGTCGCTCCTCGAGGACGCCGGGACGCTCCTGGTGCATCTCGGCGATCACGGCCTCCTGGGCAGCGGGCGCCAGGTGGTCGAAGTAGAGGGTGCCGTCGAGGTGCTGAGCCTCGTGCTGGAGGGCCCGGCCGAAGAAGTGGGTGCCCACGAGCTCGACGGGGTTGCCCTGCTGGTCGAACCCGCGGACGACCGCCTTCACGGGGCGGGCCAGCGGCGAGTAGGCGCCGGGGATCGAGAGGCAGCCCTCGTCGCTCTCCTCGATCTCGTCGCCCGGTCCGTCGAAGACCTCGAGCACGGGGTTGACGACGTGCCCGACGTGGCGGTCCTCGTTCTCGTCCTCGACGTCGTACACGAAGATCCGCAGGTCCACCCCGACCTGGGGCCCGGCGAGGCCCACGCCCTCCGCGACGAACATCGTGGTGAACATGTCGTCCACGAGCTGCGCGAGCTCGGGCGTGCCGAACTCGGTCACCTCACGGCACGGTGTGTGCAGGACCGGCTCGCCGATCTCGGTGATGCGCAGGATGTTGCCCCGCTCGACCTGGGGCGCGATCTCCGGGAAGCTCTTGACCGGCTGGCCCAGGACGTAGGTGACAGGGCGACGACGGCCGAAGGTGAACATGGGACAAGCCTAGGTGGTGGCTCGCGAGGGTCGGTCCGAGGCTGCCCTGTCCGTCAGCGCGACTCCTCCGCCCAGGCTTCGGCGGCCTCACGGACCTCGGCGTCGAGATCCCCGGCGAGACGTTCGAGCAGACGGTGAGCCCCGGGGGTCGACCAGCCGCCGATCGTCCAGGCCAACGCGGCACGCACCTCGGGGTCCGCGTGCTCGACAAGGTGCGCCAGCCGGTCGACCGGGCCACGACGACGGTCGCCGAAGTCGTCGAGGAGAGCGATGACTGCCTCTCGGTCCATGAGGTCGACGACGTCGAGCCGTTCGAGAAGGGCCGGCATGCCCGGCCTCGGGCCGTCGACCGAGTCGGGCCTGCGCTCGAGCAGTCGCCGAGATCCGAACCCCCCGCGGTCGCGGCACCCGTTGCACGTGCACGGCGCGGTGCCGTGCGATCCCGGGAAGTACCGCCAACCCACCGGGCGGACTTCTCGGACGTGCTGAATCTCGGCAGGAGCGATCGCCCGCGGCAGGAAGACCTCCCACCCGCGCCGATCGGTCAGTCCCGAGATCACGCCCACCGCGTCTGCCGCGGTCGTCCGTCCTGACTGTCCGTCGAACCGACCGACCAGCACCCTCTCCGCATCCGGGACGCGCACCTGCACGGCGACGACGCGACCACGCCCATGCGTTCGCCGCATCTCCCGAGACCATTGGTAGGTGTCGACGTGGTCTGTCATGACGGGGAAGAGGTAGACGCCACGGCGCGGGTCTCCGTCCACCTGCCGCGGGCTGCGCGCCCCGACTCCCGCACGCCTGATCGTGCCGCTGTTCGCGGCAGGCGTCAGGTGGACGAAGGTGGCCATGCGAGGCATGGTAGCCGGGCACTGCTGCCAGCACGTGCCTCGCAAAGGCGGTGAAGATGCCAGTCCCGCGTCGGCCGCCTGCGCTGTCGCTCGCCACGCTCGCCCCGGGCACGGTCTTGTAGAAGGATGATGCGCCATGAGAGACAGAGCTCACGTCCTGGTCGGCGCCTCGGTCGTCGCCCTGGTGCTGGCCGGTTGTGCGAGCCCAGAGTCACCGGCGGACGATCCGACATCGAACACCCCGTCCCGAAGCACTGCGACACCGCGCAGCGCGTCCCCCACACCGACCGTGGAGGCCCCGAAGAGCGCCGATCCCCCGGCGTCGACCGAGGCACCCGCTGCTGAGCCGCTTCCTGCCTTCGAAGACCTCGTCATCAGCACCGCCGGCCTCGGCCCTCTCGTGATCGGTGTCCCTCCGGAGTCGAACCCCGGGGCCGCGATGATCCGGTGGTCGCCCGACGAGTGCGTGGACATGGGCGACGGAGACCCCGGCCGATGGGTCACGACCTACCCCGGGGCCGACGGCGGGTATCCGACGGCCGTCGAGGTCACCGGCTCCGGGGTCGTCTGGATCGACGTCCTCCAGGCTGGACCACGCACCGCCGAGGGCGTCGGCATCGGCACTGACCTGGCGACGCTGCAGGCCACCTACCCGAACCTGGTCGCGGGGACCCCTGGCCCGGTGTCCAACGTCTGGTGGCTCGCCGGCCCCGACGGCTACCTGGTCTTCGAGACCCAGGGCGACAAGGACGGGCTGCAGCCAGCCGGGACTCCCGAGCAGGTCATCCTCATGCGGGTCCTGTCCCCCTCGGCCGACCCCGACTTCGCGACCGCGAACTCCGACTGGGTCGCGGGCGGCTGCCTGTAGTCCGAGCGGGCTATCGGCTTCTCACCCGGACGACGCAGAAGGCCCGGAACCATCGAGGTTCCGGGCCTTCTTGTCTGAGCCGCCTAACAGAATCGAACTGTTGACCTTCTCATTACGAGTGAGACGCTCTACCGACTGAGCTAAGGCGGCGCGTACCGGACGTCTCGCCTTGCGGCGCTCCGTTTCAGCAAGCGTCGCTACTGTACCCAACGCGAGGGCGTCGAGACAAACCGACCTCCGTGACGGCGTCGGGCGGGTTCCTCACGGAGCCCGTCGGAGCCCGCCGGAGCCGCAGGGGACGCCCCCCGAGCCCGTCGCACCCGCCACCGGACGCGGCCGGACCCGGCCGGCGCTCAGCAG
Organism: Oerskovia enterophila; assembly: GCF_001692445.1. Classification (GTDB taxonomy): domain Bacteria; phylum Actinomycetota; class Actinomycetes; order Actinomycetales; family Cellulomonadaceae; genus Oerskovia; species Oerskovia enterophila. The sequence continues at coordinate 61,079 of NZ_MAQA01000025.1, forward strand.
ACCTTCCCGTCCTCGGGGACCTTCCCGTCGACCAGGTACGCGTCCACGGCGTCCTCGAGGCACGCGTTCGAGCGACCGTAGGCCGTGTGACCCTCACCCTCCCACGTGAGCAGCACGCCCGAGTCGAGCGCCTTGGCCAGGCCCTCGGCCCAGACGTACGGGGTCGCGGGGTCGTTCGTGGTCCCGATCACGACGATGGGCGCGGCGCCCTCGGCGTGCAGGTCGAACTCCTGGTCCGCGACCGGGTAGGCCCAGTCGACGCACGCCATGCCGCCGTAGGTGAAGAACGAGCCCATGGTCGGGGCGGCCTCCTCGATCTGGGCGGCCTGCTCCTTCATGAACTCGGGGTCGGGGTTGCCGCGGGCGTCGAGGCAGTTGACGGCCCGGAAGGCCTCGGCCGAGTTGTCGCTGAAGGTCCCGTCGGCGTTGCGGCTGTTGTAGAGGTCCGCGAAGCTCAGCAGCATGGTGCCGTCGTTGCCGTTGATCGCGGCGTCGAGGGCCGCCGTCAGGGCGTACCAGTTCTCGTTGTTGTAGAGCGGCAGCGCGATCCCGTAGAACGCGAGCGTCTGCGTCAGGCGTCGGTCGCTGCTCGTCCTGAGGGGCTGCTCGCCGACCTGGTCCAGGAACGCGCGGATCTGCGCCATGCCCTCGTCGACGGTCCCCGTGAGCGGGCAGTCCTTGCCGCCCTGGCAGTCCTCGACGTAGGCGCGCAGGGCGTTCTCGAAGCCGACGGCCTGCTGTGCCCCGATCTCGTCGGACGAGAGCGTGGTGTCGATCGCGCCGTCGAGCACCATGCGCCCGACCTTCTCGGGGTACAGGCCCGCGTACGTGGCACCGAGCTGGGTCCCGTAGGAGAAGCCGAGGTAGTTGAGCGTCGAGTCCCCCAGGACCGCGCGCAGCATGTCCATGTCGCGTGCTGCGCTCTGGGTGTCGACGTTGCCCAGGAGGTCTCCGGTGTTCTGGGCGCACGCGTCGGCCCACGCCTCGAGGTCGGCGGCCATCGCGGCGCGCCCCTCGTCGCTGTCCTCGAACGAGCGCGAGAGCGACTCGTCCTTGGCCGCGTCGTCGAGGCAGACGACGGGGGTCGAGGAGCCGACGCCGCGCGGGTCGAACCCGATGAGGTCGTAGGCCTCGCGCACGGGCTCCCCGATCCCGGCGGCGGCGCTCGTGATGTACTCGACGCCCGAACCGCCCGGCCCCCCGGGGTTCGTCAGGAGCGACCCGATCTTCTCCCCCTCGGCCGGCAGCCGCTTGAGCGCGAGCTCGATCGTGCCCTGCGCGGGGTCCTTCCAGCTCAGCGGTGCGATCGCGGTCGTGCACTCGAACCCGCCGCCGCAGTCCTCCCACTGGAGTGTCTGGCCGTAGAACTCGGCGAGCTCGGCCGGCACCTCCTCACCGGTTCCCGTCGAACCCGACGACGCAGTCTGCGCAGGGCTCTGCACCTTGGGCGAGGGGGCGCACGCGCCGAGGAGCAGGGCGAGGGCGAGCGTCGCAGCGGACAGCGCTGACGTGCGGCGGGAGGGCGTCTTCACCCGGCAACGGTAACGGGTCGGGCTGGGCCGGGACCTCGTTCGAGGTCTCCGGGCCCAGCCCTTTCACGCGAACTTCACGGGCGGCGCCCCGTGCCGCCGTCCAGTGCTGTCAGGAGGTCAGGGCTGCTCGACCCACGCGGCCTCGCCGACCTGGCCCTCGGCCGCACGCGGGGTCAGGACGACCGAGCCCGCCTCGTCCAGCCTGACGGTCACGTCGGCCGACTCGTCGACACCCTCGGGCGCCTTGACGACCGTGGTCCAGCCACGCATGTCCATGGTGCAGGGCTTGTCGTCCTCGACCTTCTCGAAGGTCACGACGACGTCGCTCCCCTCGAGGGTCGCTTCGCCCTCGGCGACGGTCGGGCACGTGCTCGACCCGAACGTCACGACGTACAGGTAGCCGTCCTCGGCGGTCCAGGCCGCCCCCGTGCCACCGTTCGAGGGCGGGTCGATCCCGTCGGGCAGGTCGACCCCGTTGGCCCCCGCCTCGATCGGCAGGTCGGCAGCGTTCAGAGGCGCCTCGGGCGTCTCCTCGGACGGCGTGGTCTCCTCGGCGCTGCTGCTCTCCTCGGCGGTGGGCGACGAGCCGCCCGAGTCGGTGTCGGTGCCGCACGCGGTGAGCGCCAGGAGCGCGACGAGAGAGACGGCGGGGGCGAGGCGGCGCAGGGAAGTCATGGGCGGTACTCCTTCGAGGCATCGTCGCGGGTCCGCGGTGGCGTCACCCGTCACCCTCATCATGTCGCGAGGCCCGTCGTTCTTGCCCCGCGACACCGGGGGCGACGCGGATCACACGCGGCAGTTCACCCGGGCGCGGCCCTCGCGACCGATGACCGGGACGCAGGCTCAGCGGACGGACGCTCCGGCGTCGGGCACCCCACCGGCCCGCGCTCCCACCGCCTGCACCCTCGCGACCGACGTCCCCGCGCGGAGCATCGCGACGAACGCGGCCAGCGTGGGCGACGTGTTCTGCGGGGACCACGCCGCGCCGATGTCGCGCGTCGTGACGGGCTCGTCGAGACGGAGCTCGACGCCCTCGTGCACGGGGTGGCGCGCGGGCGGCAAGACGCTCACGCCCAGGCCCGCGGCCACGAGCCCCCGGACGGTGTGCAGGTCCTCGCCCTCGAACCCGATGGTCGGGCGCACACCCGCCGCCGCGCACAGCGCGTCGACCGTCCCGCGCAGGCCGTACCCGTGCTTGAGCGTGATGAAGGTCGAGCGCACCGCGTCGCGCAGCGTGGCGCCCGTCCTCCCCGCGAGCTCGTGCCCCGCCGGGACCATGAGGACCAGCGGCTCCTGGAAGAGCGTGAGGGTGTCGAGCCCGGCCGGGGCCGGCACGAGACGCGAGACCAGGGCGATGTCCGCCTCGCCCGCGGCGAGCGCGTCGAGGCACGTCCGGCGCGCGCCCTGGGTCATGGTGAAGCGGACCGCGGGGTGCCCCGCGAGGAACTCCTTGATGAGCGCGGGGACCACGGACTCGCCGAGCGACGTCTGGAACGCGACCGACAGGGTGCCGCGCGCGAGCGCCTCGGCCGAGCGGACCGCGTCGACGCCAGCGCCCAGCGCCGCGATCGCCTGGCGAGCGTGGGGCAGCAGGGCGCGGCCCGCGTCGGTCAGGCGGATGCCCCGTCCGTGCCGTTCGACGACCGGGACGCCGAGCACCTCCCCGACCCGGGCGACCGCCCGGGACACGGTCGGTTGCGGGGCCCGCAGCATCGCGGCGGCGAGCGTCACCTGCTCGACCTCGGCGACCGCGACGAACGCGGGCAGCAGGGGCAGGAGGCGGCGGGTCTGCTCGTCGAGGGTGACATCCATACGCCGAGCGTATGCGTTGACAGTCAAACATGCATTGGACGCAAGAGTCGGTGATTCCTAGCGTCGAGCGCATGACCACGACCCTGGTGCCCGCTCCCCTCCCACCCGCGGCGTGGACGGGCCACCGGCGCGGCTCCCGGGGATACCGCCGGACGGTCGCCGCGCTCGTGTGCGCAGGGGTCGCGACGTTCGCGCAGCTCTACTCGCCGCAGGGGATCCTCCCGGTCGTCGCGGCCGACCTCGGGGTCTCGGCCCCGACCGCCTCCCTGACGGTCTCGGCCGCGACGCTCGGCCTCGCGCTCGCGGTCCTGCCCTGGTCCGTGGTCGCCGATCGCGTCGGGCGCGTGCGCGCCATGCGGGCCGCGCTCGTGGCTGCGAGCGCCCTGGGCGTCCTGGTGTCGTTCGCGCCCACGACCGAGCTGCTCGTCGCGGGCCGCTTCCTCGAGGGGGCCGCGCTCGGCGGGGTGCCGGCGCTCGCCGTCACGCTGCTGCACGAGGAGGTGCACGCCGCGCACACGGCCGTGGTCGCGGGGCTGTTCGTGGGCGGGGC
>NZ_MAQA01000026.1 GCF_001692445.1 Oerskovia enterophila
CCATGAGCTGCCAGGCCTCGGCGATCTCGGCCCGCACCGGGCCGAGCGCAGGACGCCGGGAGGCCGCCGTGCGCCGCAGGGCATCCTCCACGAGGGCCAGCCGCTCGGCCCACGAGCCGGCCTCGCCGAGCCGTTCCCGGAGCGCGCGCGAGGCGCGCCCGAGCACGTCGTCGGCGTCCGTGACGATGCCGAGCTCTCCGGCGGGCACCCCGAGCAGCGTGCGGGCAGCGAGCGGGTCGAGCGCGAGCTGGACGCCGGCCTGGTGCGCAGGCTGATGGATGTAGGCGGGAGTGGTGTGCAGGCCGCCGACGAGCGACTCGAAGCGGTGCAGCGGTGCGTCCGCGCCGGGGCCGGTCGCCGTCGGGACCGGCCCGTCGAGGCTGATGACGAGCGTCAGCCAGGGGGAGGGCAGCCCGCGGTGGACCGACGGGGCGTCGTCGGCGATCTCGTAGCCCAGCATCGAACCGACCGCGGACGCCAGGGGACCGGTCGGCGAGGAGCGCACGTAGTGCTGGCTCATCCCTCCACCGTAGGACGTCCCGGAAGGCGGCGCCGCGGTCCGTGCCCCGGCCGGTGGCTGACCGGCCCGGGGTAGGTGACATGGCGGTGGGCGCCGGCCGCAGGAGGATCCCTGCGACCGGCGCCCGTCGTGACGGATCGCGCTACCGCCCGCCCTTGAGCGGGATCTTGACGAGCGTCCCGCCCGGGACCGGCTCGGGGGTCGGCGTGGGCGTGGGGCGGTGCCTCGCGGAGTCGGTCGGCGAGAGCATGCTCGTCCCGTCCGGTTCGCCGGGCTCCTCGGGTCCGGTCGGCAGGCCGGCGAGCACGTCCGAGGTCACGTACAGCGCGGACGAGGTCCACTCGAGCGCGCCGGGCATGACGACGTCGGCGAACGGCACGGGGGTCGTGGTGCCCTTGCGGATCACCGAGATGCGGCTCGCGAAGAGCTCGGCCACGTACACGTCGCCGCGCGGCGAGACCGCGAGGTTGGTCGCCGTGAGCAGGCCGCCCGCGTAGAGGGAGACCTTCCCGCGCTGGCTCACGGTGTAGACCGCTCCGCGGGCTCCGAGCGAGGGGTCCTCGGGCCCGCCGGGCAGGAGCGAGACGAACAGGCGTCCGTCGGGGCCGCGCTCGACGTCGGTCGGGACCGGCTCGTTGTAGTACGTGTGGCCGATCGTGCACTCGGGCATCCCGGTCGCCGCGGCGACCTCGGCGGTCACGGCGAGCGGCTGGGCGGGCAGGACCGCGACGGTGCGGACCGTCCCGCGCCGGTCGACCGACCAGATGGCGTTCGCCCCGGCGTCGGCGACGTAGGTCGTGCCGTCGACCGTCGTGGAGGCGTAGGGGTGCGAGAAGACCTCGCCGGGGTGGCTCGCGCCGCCGGCCTCGGGCGGCACCTGGGCCGCGCAGTCGGGCGCGAGGTCGCGGAAGCCGTAGATCACGCCGCCGTCGGGGTTGGTGGCCTGCTCGTGCGCGCCGATGTCCGCGACCGTGCGGATCTTCCCACGCTTGTCGCGCTCCTGGAGGAGCACGCTCGACCCGTCGGGGGTGCCCTCGGTGAACAGGACGCGGCGCCCGTCGGTCGAGACCGCGCTGATCTCCGAGCCGGGGACGGCGGCCGTGTAGACGTTCTGCTGCCCGCGGCGGTTCACCTCGGTGACGGAGCCGCCGAAGTTCTGCGAGGCGTACGACGAGCCGTCGTCGCCCACACCCAGCGAGAGCGGGCCGAGGAGCCCGGTCGCGAGGGTCTGCGGGCTGCCGGGGGTCGGCAGGCCGCCTCCGCCTCCGCCGTGGCCGTGCCGGTCGTCGTGCGCCTGGGCGGGGGTCGCGCCCAGCGCGAGCGCCCCGACGAGGGCGAGCGCGACCCCGATCGTGCCGGTCCGCTGCGGTCCGCGCGTGGTGCGCGGCCGTCTGATGCTCTTGGTCTTCCTGATCATCGGTTCTCTCCTCGGGCGCGGGACGTCGACGTCGGGCGCCCGTGGTCTGGGCGGCGCTGCGGGCAGGACCGTCGTCGTGGACGGCCTGGTGAACCCGGCGCTCGCCGGTACGGGAGGTGCGGGTGACGTGCGGTGCGGTGCGCACCGTGGGCACGGGTCTGTCCGGTGCCGGTGGACGCCGGGGCGTCGTCGCGAGGTCCGGCTCCCCTGCCGGACACACCTAGGGAGCGCTCCCAGGAGGATTCGTGACAGCCGTCCGACGGCGTGCGGCCGATAGCCTGGTGCCCGTGACCGCACATCCCACGCTCGCCCACGTCGTCCGGACCCTCGAGGCGCTCTACCCGCCGTCGACCGCGGAGGGGTGGGACGCCGTCGGGCTCGTGACGGGCGACCCCGCCCAGCAGGTCCGCAAGATCCTCTTCGCGGTGGACCCCGTCGCGACGGTCGCCGACGAGGCGATCGAGTGGGGCGCGGACCTGATCGTGACCCACCACCCGCTCTTCCTGCGGCCCGTGCACTCGATCGCGGCGACCACGTTCAAGGGCTCGCTCGTGCACCGGCTGGTGCGGGCCGGGGTCGGGCTGTACGTCGCCCACACCAACGCCGACGCCGCGCCGCGCGGGGTCGCGGACGCGCTCGCGGACGCGATCGGTCTGGTGGACCGGTCGCCGCTCGTCCCGGCGCCCTCTGCGCCCGACGGCGGCGCGCACCCCGCCGAGACCGGCATCGGTCGCGTAGGGCGCCTCGAGGAGCCGACGACGTTGCGCGCCTTCGCGCAGCGCGTCGCCACCGCGCTGCCCGCGACCGAGCAGGGCGTGCGCGTCGCGGGCGACCTGGACGCGACCGTGAGCACCGTGGCCGTCGTCGGAGGCTCGGGCGACTCGCTGTTCGACGCCGTCCGCAGCGCGGGAGCCGACGTGTACGTCACCGCGGACCTGCGCCACCACCCGGCGTCCGAGCTGCGCGAGCGCGCCGAGTTCGAGGGCGGCGCGGCGGGCGGTCCGTTCCTCGTGGACGTCGCGCACTTCGCGAGCGAGTGGCCCTGGCTGCGCTACGCCGCCGCCGACCTGACGGAACGGCTTGCAGATGCGGGTACGGTGGAGACCCGCGTGAGCGTCCGACGGACCGACCCCTGGACCGCCCGGATCGGCTCCGCGCCCCGCGCCTGAGACGGCGCCCCACAACTGCATCGAAAGGAACGCACCCTGTGACCACTGCACCCCCCGAGGACCAGCGACGACTGCTGGAGGTCCAGGCGCTCGACACCCGCCTGCAGCAGCTCGCGCACAAGCGCACCACGCTGCCCTCGATCGCCCGCATCGCGGAGCTCGACGCGCAGATCTCCGACCTGAGCACCTCGCTCGTCGCCTCCCGCACGGCTGTGAGCGACCTCAAGCGCGAGCTCACCAAGGCAGAGGGTGACGTGGAGCAGGTCCGCACGCGTGCCGCCCGCGACCAGACCCGCCTCGACTCGGGCCAGGTCGGCGCCAAGGACGCCCAGGCGCTCGTGGGGGAGCTCGCCTCGCTCGCCCGCCGCCAGGAGGTCCTCGAGGAGGTCGAGCTCGGTGTCATGGAGCGTCTCGAGGCGCACGAGGACGCGCTCGCCAAGCTCGACGCCGCGAACGACGAGCTGCTCGCCGCGAAGGCCGCCGTCGTGGTCGAGCGCGACGCCGAGCTCGCGCAGATCGACGCCGAGGTCGCGACCGTGACCGCCGCGCGCGCCCAGGCCGTCGAGGGGCTCGACACCGGGCTCGTCACGCTCTACGACCGGCTCCGCGCACAGCTCGGTGGCCTGGGGGCTGCCGTGCTCAGCGGTCGCCGCTGCGAGGGGTGCCGCCTCGAGCTCAACCCGTCCGACGTCGAGATCATCAAGGCCAAGAGCCCCGACCAGGTCGCGCGCTGCGAGGAGTGCTCGCGCATCCTGGTGCGCCTCGACGCCTGAGGGGCTGCTGATACTGCTGGGACTGTCCGCTAGCTGGAGCTGACGGGACCTGCCGGTGCTGCCGGTTCTGCTCATGGGACCTGCTGGTTCTGCTGGCCGGGCCTGCGGGCCGGTCTTGCGGTCGGAACGGTCGACACGACCCCGTCCATTGTGGGGCGGGGTCGTGCTGTGTCCGGGGGGTCTGGTGCCGAGCACGAGGTTGCGGTCGTTCTGACGGAATTCACGACCGCAACCTCGTGCTCGTATGCGCGCAACGTCGTGTTCGGTGGGTTGACGTCGCCCGTGGTGCTCGCTCGTCTGCCGGGTGAGCGGCGTGCGACGTCTGTGGCCGGCCTCGTGGAGCGGTCCGTCTCGTGGTGCCGAACATGCGGTTGGCGTCGTGATTCGGGCTGAGCGCGACGGCAAACGCATGCTCGGAGAACGTCAACCGCATGGTCGCGGTGAGGGGGGCGTGCGGGATGGGCGGGCGGTGGCCTCGGGGCAGTTGCGGCCGCCCGGCGGTGGCAGCCGATCGTCGGGGTCGGTGCTGCCCGAGGTCGTGAAGCCTAGTTGTCCACAGCCTGGGACGGGGGGTGGTGGTGCGGCGGTTTGACCCGTTAGGTTCCTGGGGAGGTAGGGGGCGGTGTGGCCCTGTGCCGGTACCTACCGAGGGGGCAGGGATGGGTTCGCAGGGGTTGCACAGGGCTGCCGCGCATGCGCGCAGAGGCGTGTCGGGCGCTGGGCGTCGACACGAGCGCGGTGATTGGGGGCGGTCGTGGTCGTTGGGCGCGGTGGCGCTGGTGGTCGGGATCGGCGTGGTCCTGGGCGGCTGCTCGACGCCTGCGCCGGAGGTGGAGAAGACACCGTCGGTCGTGAGCGAGGCTCCGAGCCCCACGTCCACGCCGACGCCTGTTCCGACCGGCCCGGTCAAGCCCGAGCGACCGGCGGACATGGACCGCACCGACGAGGTGGGGGCGGCGGCTGCGGCGACCTACTTCCTGGAGCTCTACCCGTACGTGATGGCGACGGGTGACCTTGAGGAGTGGGAGCGGGTCTCCCTTGTTGACCTCTGTGAGTTCTGCGTCAAGGTTTCTGCGGACGTAGCGTCCCAGCAGGCTGCCGGAACGACCTACAGCGGTGGAGATGTCGAAGTTGACGTGACGAAGACCTATCCCCTTGACACTCTGCTCGGCGCATATCCAGTTGATGTCGTGCTCAGCCAGGATGCGTCCGTCATTGCTAGCGAAGATGGAACTGTGATCGAGAGCAGCGAGTCAGTATCGGGTCCGCTTCGTGTCGAGGTCATGTACGACGGTGATGCATGGCTCTTGCTGGAGGTCTCGACCAACATGCCAACATCATGAAGACAGCGGTATTTGCGTTGACGATAGGAGTAACCTCGCTCGCCTTTGGGACGGCACTTCCAGCTGGCAAAGACATCTTCGGGAACGCCGAGGGCAATGTTGTCGATGTCGTCGCCACCGACGTCTCCGCAGACGGCTCCGCCCATCGTCCGAAGAACTCCGACGGAACCCCCGCGTCCTCCGAGTACCGGCGGATGCCCGCCGCGTTGTGCCACAACGCGGACCTCACCACGACCAAGGGCCAGATCGGGTCCTGTGCCGACGGTGAGGTCGAGGGAGAGTTCCAGGTCTCGTGTCCCGAGGGTGAGATCGCCCTGGAACCCGTCTTCGTGCAGACCTGGACGAACAACCCGGACGGAACCATCAGTGGTCTGACCGGCTGGACCCTGCTCAACGACGGCGACTGCCTGACCGCGGTCGACCTCGCACCGTTGGCCGAGGTCGAGTTCCAACGCCTGACGATCGCCCCGTCGCCGCTCACGGTCCAGCCGCCGGACGGCTGGACGCTGGTCAACATCGAGACCATCACCTACACCACCCCCACCCCGCAGACGTTCGCCACGACGCTGCTCGGCATCCCGGTCACGATCGAGGCCACGCCCGCGACGTACACCTGGGACTACGACGACGGCACCACCCCGACCCACACCACCGACCCCGGCGCCCCCTATCCCCACCAGAGCGTGTTCCACACCTACAGGGACGAGGGCACCGCCATCATCAGCCTCGACACCACCTGGGAAGGACGCTTCCAGATCACCGGTACCTCGAGCTGGACCCCCATCACGGGTACCGCGCACACGACCGCCACCGCCCCACCCCTGACCATCTACGAGGCACGCTCGCGCCTGGTCACCGACCCCCTCGACTGACCTCGACGAGACACGCCCGCATCGCCCCTGTTCGACGCCACGACCAGCACCAGGAACACTGAGGTGGCCGGGCGGCGCACCTTGGCATGGGTACACGGTCGGGCTACGGCTCCGGGCGCGTGAAGCCCGGGCCATCGCCGACAGAGGCACCCGAGCACGCAGAAGCGGCCGAGCAAGCAGGCGCCGGATGGACGAGGCGAGACGTGGAGGAACAGCATGGGTAGGTCGTTGATCGTCGAGGCCGACGGCGGGTCGCGCGGGAACCCCGGACCCGCGGGCTACGGCGCGCTCGTCCGGGACGCCACGACGGGAACAGTACTGGCCGAGCGTGCGCGCTACCTCGGCGTCGTCTCGAACAACGTCGCCGAGTACTCGGGACTCGTCGCGGGTCTCGAGGCAGCGCGGGGCATCGACCCCGATGCCCGCGTGCTCGTGCGCATGGACTCCAAGCTCGTCGTCGAGCAGATGTCGGGCCGCTGGAAGATCAAGCACGACGACATGCGACGCCTCGCTGCCGAGGCCGCACTCGTCCTCCCGCCGTCCCAGGTCTCGTACGAGTGGGTGCCGCGCGCCGACAACTCCGCAGCCGACAAGCTTGCCAACGAGGCCATGGACACGGGCGGCCAGATCGCGCGTGACTACCCGGACGCCACCGTGGGCGACGCGCACGACGACCAGAGCAGCGAGGACCAGGGAGGACGCGCCGAAGAGACCTCGGGTGCGGTCGACAGCGTCGACCGTCCGGCCACCGACGATGCCGCGGCGTTCGACACCCCGTCGCGCCCCTCCGGCGCCCGCGCACGGTTCGACGGCGCCGAGCCGCTCACCGTCGTCCTGGTCCGCCACGGTCAGACCCCGCTCACGGTCGCCGGCGCCTACTCGGGCTCCTCGGTCCCGGGCCCGTCGCTGACCGCGCGGGGACGGGTGCAGGCCGCGCAGGCGGCCGACCTGGTCTACCGCATCGGTCGCGACCGCTGGACCGACCTGCCCCGACCGACAGCGATCGTCGCCTCGCCCATGGTGCGTGCGCAGGAGACCGCGCGGGCCGTCGGGCGCCGTCTCGGGTTGCACGTCGGGTCCGACGACCGCTTCGCCGAGGTCCACTTCGGTGAGTGGGAGGGACTGACCGCCCCGCAGATCGCCGAGCGGTGGGACGGGCATCCGGAGAGGTGGCTCACGTCGGGCACCGAGGTCGCGCCGGGCGGGGAGTCCATGGCGGACGTCGGCGACCGGGTCTGGGCCGGCCTGCAGGACCTGCTGGCCCGCGGCACGGGCCGGACCGTGGTCGTGGTGGGGCATGCGGTGCAGGTGCGTGCCGCGGTCGGCCGCGCGATCGAGGCGCCGCCCTCGCGGTGGGCCGGCTTCCGGGTGCCGCCGGGATCGGTCAGCATCCTGCGGCTGTGGGCCGACGGCGCGACCGAGCTGACCGTGGTCGGGTGCCCGAGCGAGCCCTAGGCCGTCCCGCGGCGCCCCGCCCCCGCACGGTGCCGAGCACGAGGTTGCGGTCGTTCTGAGGTCCTCAGCGTTCTCAACCTCGTGCTCGACCGCGCGGAACCTCGTTCTCGGCACCCGCACGCCTCGAACACCCGGAATCGGCAAACAGTCGGTGAGGGAAGCGGCGACTTGATGGTTCGTGTCCGCCGATCCACGTCGACCACACGTCGACTCCTCGTCGGCGACCGTTCGCGTGCCGCAGGGCAGCTCGCGCCGCAGAACGGCTCAGGAGACGACGAGCTCCAGCGTCGAGGCGCCGCGCGCCCCAGGAAGCAGGGTCGCGTCGAGCAGCTCCGACCCGACCAGCTCGTACGCGGCCTTGAGCAGCTCCTCGCCCGAGTGCACGGGCTCGGTGCGGGTCAGCAGGTGCCCCGTGAGGACGCCGCGCGTGTGCTTGGCGTTGTGCGAGACGACGCTGCGCCGGCCGTCGAGCTCGCGCAGGACCCGGACGGCGACGTGCTCGGCGTCCGCGGGCACCTTCCACGCGGCCGCGTACGGCGCCGACCGGCAGTCGATCACGACGTCTCCCGCAGCCCGCGCGTCGAGCGCCGCGGCGAGGTGTGGGCGCCAGGTCGGAGCCAGCGCGCCGAGGGGGGGAAGCCTGGTCCCCATCGACAACCGGTAGGCGGGGATGCGGTCGGCGGGGGAGACCGCGCCCCACAGTGCCGAGACGATCCGTACCGACTCCTCGGCCCGCGCCGCCGCGGCGGGTGGCAGGTCGGCCAGGCCGGCCGCTGCGTACAGGACGCCGCTGTACACCTGTGCGGCCGGAGCCGCGGGCGCGGTGGGCAGCGACACGTTGCGCGCGACCTCGTCGGCCAGCCCGCTGCTCACGCCCAGCACGTCGAGCGCGTCGCGCCGCCTGCTCGCGGCGACGAGCGCGCGGAGCACGGCCTTGCGGTGCCGGGTGAGCGACGGCGAGCTGAGGGCCGAGAGATCGACGGGAGCTCCGTCGTCGGGCACGGACTTTCCCTCGGAGGGCGGCAGGAGCAGAAGCACACCGCCACTCTAGGGCGGCCGCGCACGGCCACCGACCGCGGCGGGGCGTGGCGATGGTCACCCGTGGCGGACCGCTCGCCCCGGCACTAGGTTGTGCCGCATGGTTCAGGTCAAGGTCTACGGCACCCGCACGGTCTGGGAGATGAAGCGCGAGGACATCTCCGACGCGATCCACCGCGCGGTCGTCGGCGCCTGGGGGCTGCCCGAGGAGAAGCGGTTCCACCGCTTCCTCCTCATGGAGGACGGCGACCTGATCGCGCCGCAGCGCAGCGACGCCTACCTCGTCATCGAGGTCGTGTGCTTCACAGGCCGCTCGCGCGAGGCCAAGCGCGCGCTCATCGCCGCGATGTTCGACGACGTCGCGCCCTTCCTGGGGCTGGCGGCGGACGACCTCGAGGTCGTCATCCTCGAGAGCCCGCCCGAGAGCTGGGGCATCCGCGGCAGGAGCGGCGACGAGCTCGCGCTGGGCTACCGCGTGGACGTGTAGGCTGCGGGAGCGGATGAGTCGGTCAGACGGCCGCGTCGGTGCCCTCGTGGCACCGCCGAGGAACGTCCGGGCTCCACAGGGCAAGGTGGTGGGTAACGCCCACCCGGGGTGACCCGCGGGACAGTGCCACAGAGAACAGACCGCCTCCCACGGCCTCGGCCGTGGGCGGTAAGGGTGAAACGGTGGTGTAAGAGACCACCAGCGGGCCAGGTGACTGGTCCGGCTAGGTAAACCCCACCTGGAGCAAGGTCAGACAGGAAGCGTTCGAGGGCTGCTCGCCCGAGCTTCCGGGTAGACCGCTGGAGGCGTGCGGCAACGTACGTCGTAGATGGATGGCCGTCACCCGCGCGGGGGCAACCGCGCGCGGGGACAGAACCCGGCGTACCGACCGACTCATCCGCCCTCACCCGTCCGGCGACGCCGCCTCCTCTGTCGCCCGTACCTCGCCCTGCGTACGCTGGCTGGATGAGGATCGTCGAGTGCTTGGCCCCGGTGCTGGGGCAGTGGCAGGGCGTCCACCGTCAGCGGCTCCTGCCCACCGACGCGTTCGTCGCGTCGGACGCCACGGCGTCCGTGACGGTCACGGCGCGTGAGTACGTCTCGCTCGCCTACACGTGGTCCGACGGCGACGCTCCCCAGGAGGGGCTGCTCCTTCTGAGCGGCGGCTCCGGACCAGAGGGGGTCTCCGCGGTCTGGCTCGACTCGTGGCACTCGTCGCCCGCCTGGATGCTGTTCGCCGGCACGGTCGGCGAGGACGGCGTCGTCCGGCTGACCGGGAGCTATGCCGCACCGGAGGGGCCGGACTGGGGCTGGCAGATCTTCGTCGCTCCGGTCGAGGGCGGTGGCGGACGCATGACCATGCTCAACCTGGTACCCGGCGAGGCGCCCTACGAGGCGGTCGAGGCGGTTTACGACCACCGCGTCTGAGCCGTCACCCGTCACCCGTCACCTGTCGGCTGACCGCGCTCGCCGCATGAGCTCGAGCGGCAGCGCCACCCAGAGCAGCGCGAACAGCACGAGCGCCCCCACGGCCGCGATCACCGCGGCGGCCGGCCCCACGACCACGTCGAAGATCAGCAGCACGGTCCCGGCCACGACGAGCGCGAGCACCACGAGCCCCACGCGCGCCAACCGGTCGGCCGACGTCACGAGCCGCATCTTGAGGTGCTTGCGGAACAGCAGGCGGTGCAACGACACGGGCGCGACGAGCAGTCCGGTCGCGAGCACCGAGAGCACCACGAGGCACAGGTAGATCGTGCGCTGGGTGTCGTCGAGCTCGCCGAACCGCTGCTGGAACGGCAGGGTCAGCAGGAAGCCCGTGAGGATCTGCACGCCCATCTGCGTGACGCGCAGCTCCTGCAGGAGCTCGGCCCAGTTGCGGTCGGCGCGCTCCTCGGCCGACTCGTGGCGCGAGTCGGCAGCGCCGGCCACGTCGTCCCCGGACGACCGCGAGTGCCGGGGACCTGGGCCGCCGGCCCCCGGGCCGCCAGCCCGATCGCTCGCGGGCCCCCGGCTACCCCCGTCGCCCGTGTCCACGGCGGCCTCGTCAGTGGTTCCGGAGAGCCGACACGAGCTCGCTCTTGCGCATGGTCGAGCGGCCCTCGATCCCGATCTCGCGAGCCCTCGCGCGCAGCTCGCCCACGGTCCATTCCTCGTAGGCGGGCGACGACCCACCCTTCTTCCCGACCGTGCTGCGGGACGACGCCGCCGCGGCGTTGGCGATGCGCGCGGACTTCTCCTTGGAGTTCCCCTCGTCGCGCAGGGTCTCGTACAGCTCCTTGTCCTTGACCGAAGGACCGGGGTCTCGCCTGGGCACAGGATCACCTCTCGAGGTCTCGATGAACAGGTCCTTCGACCGTACGACGACCCCGCAGCACTTGCTCGGCACGTGGCACCGGGCCAGAGCAGGTCAAGAGCGGCGAAGACGACCAGGAGGAGGATTCGCCCAAAAACGCACGCCGACGGCATCCCAGGTAAAGCGCTCCCCAGAATGCTGTCATGCCGGTGCCACTTGGGGGTACCCTGGCTCTGTTGACGGCGCTCTAGACGTCGGGTGCCGAGAACACGACGAGCGGGGGCTCTGGACTCATGACTCCGAGCAAGACGACGACCACCGGCGGTATCACTCTCCTCGAGCAGCCGGAATCGAGTGTCGTGGACATGTGGGGCGAGATCGACGTGGCGCTGCGCAGCGAGGCGAGCGCGGCACTGGCGAACGCACTGGACCGGGACGTGCCCGTCGTGATCGACACCTCGAAGGTGACGTTCATGGACTCCACGGGCATCGCGTTCCTCGTGCAGTTCTACACGATCGGCAGCGAGGAGGGACTGCAGGTCAGCCTGCGCAACCCTCCGACGGTCGTCACGGACGTCCTGGAGATGCTGGGCGTGATCGACATCTTCCCGGGGCTGCCGACGCACCATGTCGAGCACGACGAACCACAGCACCAGAGCGCGGTCTGACCCGCCTCGCGGCGGGCCGGACCACGCCCGTCGGAGCGGGCCGGACCACGCCCGTCGGAGCGGGCCGGACCACGCCCGGCTGCGCCGGACCCGACCAAGCGCCGGGCGCACCCGTCCGAGCGCGGCCGGACAGTTGGCCGGGTCGGCCTGCCGTCAGGCCGAACGCCGATCAGGCCAGCCCGGCTCCCTCGGCTGCCAGCGCGGCCGCGCCCACGATGCCCGCGGCGTTGCGCAGCTCGGCCGGGATGATGGGCGCCTTGAGGTGCAGCAGCGGCAGGAAGTTCTCGTGGTGCTTGGAGATCCCGCCGCCGACCACGATCAGGTCGGGTGAGAAGAGCATCTCGACGACCTCGAAGTAGCGCTGGAGCCGAGCGGCCCACTCCTCCCACGAGAGGTCCTCCCGGCCGCGCGCCGACTCCGCGGCCCGTGACTCGGCGTCGAATCCGTCGATCTCGAGGTGGCCCAGCTCGGTGTTGGGCACGAGGATCCCGTCGACGACCAGGGCGCTGCCGATGCCCGTGCCCAGGGTCGCGAGCAGGACCACGCCCTTGGTGTCCTTGGCCGCGCCGTAGCGGACCTCGCCGATCCCCGCGGCGTCCGCGTCGTTGACCGCGACGACGTGCCGCCCGGTCTCCTTCTTGATCAGCGCGGGCAGGTCGACGCCCTTCCAGGACTTGTCGAGGTTCGCGATGAACCCGATCACGCCGTGGTGGATGGGGCCGGGGAAGGCCACGCCGATCGGAACGTCGTGCGGCAGGTCGTACTCGTCGACGAGCTCGGCGATGACCTTGGCGACGGCCTCGGGCGTGGAGGGCTGCGGCGTCGGGATGCGGTGACGCTCCTGGGCGAACTCGCCCGTGGCGAGGTCGACCGGTGCGCCCTTGATGCCGCTGCCGCCGACGTCGATCCCGAAGGCCAGCCCGTGGTGGTGGTGTGAGTGCTTGCTCATGGCAGGGTCAGGATCTCCGCTCCGTCTTCGGTGACGACCAGGGTGTGCTCGAACTGCGCGGTCAGCGACCTGTCCGCGGTGACTACGGTCCACCCGTCGTCCCACATGCGCCACTCGGGGCCGCCGAGCGTCAGCATGGGCTCGATCGTGAAGACCATGCCCGGTTCCATGACGGTGTCGTGGTCGGGGGCCGCGTCGTAGTGGGGGATCACGAGCCCCGAGTGGAACGACTCGCCGACGCCGTGGCCCGTGTACTCGCGCACCACGCCGTAGCCGAACCGGTGCGCGTACTTCTCGATCACGCGGCCCAGGACGTTGACCTCGCGCCCGGGTCGCACGGCCTTGATGGCCCGGTCGAGCGACTCGCGCGTGCGCTGCACGAGCAGCGCGGCCTCCTCGCTGATCTCACCGACCGCGAACGTGGCGTTGTTGTCGCCGTGCACGCCGCCGATGAACGCGGTGATGTCGACGTTGACGATGTCGCCCTCGACCATCTCTGTCGAGTCCGGGATCCCGTGGCACACGACCTCGTTGAGCGAGGTGCACAGCGACTTGGGGAAGCCGCGGTAGCCGAGCGTCGACGGGTAGGCGCCGTGGTCCAGGAGGAACTCGTGCCCGATCCGGTCGAGCTCGTCGGTGCTCACACCGGGGGCGACGTGCATCCCGACCTCGGCGAGGGCCTGGGCCGCGATGCGGCTCGCGACCCGGATCCGGTCGAGGGTCTCGGGGTCCACGACGTCGTCGCCCGTGAAGGGCTGCGGGCCGGGCTGCCCCACGTACTCGGGCCGTGCGATCGAGCGTGGCACGACGCGCAGGGGAGAGACCGACCCCGGGACCAACGGTCCGCGTGGGGCGGTCAGGACGGAGGAATCGGGCATGCCGCCAGTCTACGGAGTGCCCGTGGCCCGGTGCGTATGGCCGACGCCGTGCGCGCGGGTGAGGCAGGATCGTCCTATGACGAAGGAACGATTCTCCGACGACGGCGACCCGGTCTCCGAGGACCAGTACTACTTCGACACGCGCACGGGGGAGGTCTCGAAGGGCCCGCAGTCGACGTGGTCCTCGCGCATGGGCCCGTACCCGACGCGTGAGGCCGCGGCCCAGGCGCTCGACCTTGCCCGTGCCCGCTCCGAGGCCTGGGACGAGGAGGAACGGGAGCGCGAGCGCGACAAGTGACGGATCCTGCCGGTCGGGCCGGCCGCTGGACCGTGGCGCTCGCGGTGCTGCTCGCGGGCCTCGCGGTGGGATGGTTGTCCTGGCTCGCGTTCGGCAGCGGCGCGGGCGACGAGCGCCCGGCGCCCTCCCCGAGCCCGACGACGGAGCTCACCTCGGGTGCGTCCGCGACCGACGTCCCCGGCGTCGCAGGCGTCGCCGGCTCCGGCAAATCGTCCCCACCGGACCCTGCGTCGCTCCCGCTGACCGGGCTGACGGTCGCGCTCGACCCGGGGCACAACGGCGCGAACGCCCAGCACCCGGACCAGGCCGGTGCGCTCGTGCCGGACGGTCGCGGGGGCTCCAAGGCGTGCAACACGGTCGGCACGTCGACCGACGCGGGCTACCCCGAGCACGCGTTCACGTGGGACGTCGCCTCGCGGGCCACCACGGCGCTCGAGGACCTCGGCGCACGGGTCGTCGTGACGCGCGTGGACGACGAAGGGGTCGGGCCGTGCGTCGACGTCCGGGGAGGCTTCGCCCAGGCGGTGGGGGCGGACGTGCTCGTCTCGGTCCACGCCAACGGCAGCGACGACCGCGCGGCGAAGGGGTTCTTCGTCATCGTGGCGGACCCGCCGCCGGTCGTCGACGGCCCGCCGCGGGCCGACGACGCGGCGTCGAGCGAGCGTCTCGCGACGGCCATGGTCGGAGCCCTGGCATCCGCGGGCTTCACGCCGTCGGGCAGCGTCGCCGGCGCGATCTCGCGGCGCGGCGATCTCGCGACGCTCAACCTCGCCGCGCGCCCCGCGGTGCTGCTCGAGCTCGCCGAGATGCGCAACCCGGACGAGGCCGCGCTGGCGTCCTCCGAGGAGGGCCGCCAGCGCTACGCCGACGCGATCGCCGCGGGCGTGGTCGCCTGGGCGGGGTAGCCCCCTCTCCCCGGAGCAACCGCGAGCCTCCCCGCCCCGAGGCAAGAGGCCCGGGCACGGCGACGCCCGACGGCGCCACGCACCCCGGGCGCACCGGTGCACCCTGGGGAGCGACGCCGTCGGGCGGGGAGGGGCTTACTTCTCGAAGCTGTGCGCCGCGTCCGGGAACGTGCCGCCCTTGACCTCTTCCGCGTAGTCCTGCGCGGCCCGGCCCAGGGCCGCACCGATCTCCGCGAACCGCTTGGCGAAGCGCGGCGACCACTCGGTCATCCCGGCGAGGTCCGTCCAGACGAGGACCTGGCCGTCGCACTCGGGACCCGCGCCGATCCCGATGGTCGGGATGCGCACGATCTCCGTCACGCGGGCCGCGACCTCGACCGGGACCATCTCGAGGACCACGGCGACCGCGCCCGCGTCGGTCACGGCGACGGCGTCCTCGCACAGGCGCTCGGCGGCGTCGTCCCCGCGGCCCTGCACGCGCGGCCCGCCCAGGATGTTCTCCGACTGCGGCGTGAAGCCCAGGTGCGCGACGACGGGGATGCCCGCGTCGGTCAGCGCCCGGATCTGCGTGGCCGAGCGACGCCCGCCCTCGAGCTTGACCGCGTGCGCGCCGGTCTCCTTCATGATGCGCACGCTCGTCGCGAGGGCCTGCTCCGGCCCGGCCTCGTACGAGCCGAACGGCAGGTCCACGATCACGAGCGCACGCTGCGCGGCCCGTGCGACGCCGCGCGCGGCGGGGATCATGTCGTCGACCGTGACGGGCAGCGTGGTCCGGTGCCCGTGCATGGTGTTCCCGATCGAGTCGCCGACGAGCAGCATGTCGATGCCCGCCTCGTCGAAGATGCGGGCGGTCACCGCGTCGTACGCGGTGAGCATCGTGAGCTTCTCGTGCCGCGCCTTGGCCTCCGCGAGGTGGTGGACGCGGAAGCGCTTGACGGGCGTGGCCGGGGTCTGGCCGGGCTGGGTGTGTGCGGACATGCTCTCGTCTCTCCAGGTCGTGCGGCCCGCCGGTGGTCGGTGGGCCGGTCGTACGGGAAGCAGGTGGGGCGTGCGGCCCTGGCGGTGAGCCGGACTACTCGGCGGGCTCGCGCCAGCGGGACGTGACGGGCAGGCGGCGGTCGCGGCCGAACGCGAGCGAGGTGACCTTGGGGCCGAGCGGGTACTGGCGCCGCTTCCACTCGGCGCGGTCGACGAGCGTCACGACCTTGTCCACGACCTCGGGGTCGAACCCGCGGGCGAGCAGCTCGGCGCGCCCCTCGGCGTGCTCGATGTACGCGTCGAGGACCTCGTCGAGCAGGTCGTAGGGAGGCAGCGAGTCCTGGTCGGTCTGGCCGGGTCGCAGCTCGGCCGACGGCGGCTTGGTGATCGAGGACTCGGGGATCGGGGGGATCTCGCCCGCGTCGAGCGCGGCGTCGTTGCGCCAGCGCGCGAGGGCCCACACGCGCGACTTGTCGACGTCCTTGAGCGGCGCGTAGCCACCGATGCTGCCCGCGTCGTAGATGGTCGCGTAGCCCACCGCGAGCTCGGACTTGTTGCCCGGCGCGATGACGAGATGGCCCTCGCGGTTCGAGATCGCCATGAGGACCACGCCGCGCACGCGCGCCTGGAGGTTCTCCTCGGCGACGCCCTCGAGCGCGAGCTCGCCCTGGAAGGCCTCGACCATGGGCGCGATGGGCTGCACGCGGTAGTCGGCGCCGAGGCGCTTGGCGAGGTCGGCGGCGTCGTCCTTGCTGTGCTCGGACGAGTACGACGAGGGCATCGAGACGCCCACGACGTTCTGGCCGCCGATCGCGTCGGCCGCGAGGGTCGCGGTGAGCGCCGAGTCGATCCCGCCCGACAGCCCCAGGACGATCGATCGGAACCCGTTCTTGCGCACGTACCCGGCCAGGCCCGTGACGCAGGCCCGGTAGACCTCCTCGTCGGGGTGCAGCGGGGGAGCGATGCGCCCCGTGGGGTAGACGGTCGCCGGCGCGGTGCCCGTCAGGTCGGCGGAGGACGTCCGCGCGGGCAGGTCCCAGACCAGCAGGTCCTCGACGAACTGCGGCGAGGACGTGAGCACCGAGCCGTCGGGGCCCACGACGAACGACCCGCCGTCGAACACCAGGTCGTCCTGCCCGCCGACCATGTTGACGTACGCGACGGGGGCGTCGACCTCCGCGGCGCGGCGCGCGGCCAGGTCGGTGCGGACGTGCCCCTTGCCCTCCTCGTACGGAGAGCCGTTGAGCACGAGCAGCAGGTCGATCCCGTGGCCGGCCTCGTCGAGGCCGCCCAGCGTGGTGATCGGCCCGCCGTCCTGCCAGATGTCCTCGCAGATGACGATGCCGACCGCGCGGCCCTCGATCTCGACGACGAGCGGCTCGGTCCCGGGCGCGAAGATGCGGAACTCGTCGAACACGCCGTAGTTCGGCAGGTGGTGCTTGTCGTAGGCGGCGAGGACCTCGCCGTGCTGGATGACGACCGCGCGGTTGGTCGGCAGGTCGGCCGGCGCCCCCGAGGCCGCGCGCTCGGGCGTGTCCGGCGTCCCGGCGGTCCCCACGGTGCCCAGGACGACCGTGACGCCGCCCAGGCCCTCGCGCTCGAGCTGCGCGGCGACGTCGGCCGCTGCGGCCCACGCGGCGCGACGGAACGAGGCGCGCAGCGCCAGGTCCTCGATCGGGTAGCCCGTGAGCGTCATCTCGGGGAACGCGACGACGTGGGCGCCCTCGCCCGCCGCGCGCCGGGTCCACTCGAGGATCTTCGCCGTGTTCTGGTCGATCGCTCCGACGCACGTGTCGATCTGTGCGAGGGCGATGCGCAGTTCTGCCATGCTCGCCAGCCTATGCGAACCCGCCGGTCAGGTGCCCATCGGTACCGTTCGGCGCGCGGCCGTGGCACGCTGGCGACACGTCGCGCCGTCAGGACGCGTCGTAACCCGCTCGACACACTCATCAGGCAGGATGTAGCCATGGACAGGCAGCAGGAGTTCGTGCTCCGCACGGTCGAGGAGCGCGACATCCGCTTCATCCGTCTCTGGTTCACCGACGTGCTGGGGATGCTCAAGTCGGTCGCGATCGCGCCCGCCGAGCTCGAGTCGGCCTTCTCGGAGGGCATCGGCTTCGACGGCAGCTCGATCGAGGGCCTCACGCGCGTGTACGAGGCGGACATGATCGCGCGCCCCGACCCGACCACGTTCCAGGTGCTGCCGTGGCGCGGCGACCGCCACGGGACGGCCAGGATGTTCTGCGACATCCTCACGCCCGACGGCGAGCCCTCGCTCGCGGACTCGCGCAACGTGCTCAAGCGCGCGCTGGCCAAGGCGAGCGACAAGGGCTTCACGTTCTACACGCACCCCGAGGTCGAGTTCTACCTCTTCAACCACCCGGCCGACGCCTCGTCGCCGCTCGTCCCGGTGGACCAGGGCGGGTACTTCGACCACCTGGCCCGCGGATCGACGCACGACTTCCGTCGCGCGGCGATCACGATGCTCGAGTCGATGGGCATCTCGGTGGAGTTCTCCCACCACGAGGCCGGCCCCGGCCAGAACGAGATCGACCTGCGCTACGCCGACGCCCTGACCACGGCCGACAACCTCATGACGTTCCGCACGGTCGTCAAGGAGGTCGCGCTCGAGCAGGGGGTCTTCGCGTCGTTCATGCCCAAGCCCATGGCCGACCAGCCGGGCTCGGGCATGCACACGCACCTGTCGTTGTTCGAGGGCGACCGCAACGCGTTCCACGAGCCCGGTGCGCAGTTCGAGCTGTCCAAGACGGCGCGCTCGTTCATCGCGGGCCTGCTGGTCCACGCCGCGGAGATCACCGCGATCACCAACCAGTACGTCAACTCGTACAAGCGCCTGTGGGGCGGGTCGGAGGCCCCGAGCTACGTCTGCTGGGGCCACAACAACCGCTCGGCGCTCGTGCGCGTGCCCATGTACAAGCCGGGCAAGGGAAACTCGAGCCGCATCGAGTACCGCGCCCTGGACTCCGCGACCAACCCGTACCTCGCGTACGCGGTCATCCTCGCGGCGGGCCTCAAGGGCATCGAGGAGGGCTACGAGCTCCCCGAGGAGACCGAGGACGACGTGTGGGAGCTGACGGACTCCGAGCGCCGTGCGCTCGGGATCAAGCCGCTGCCGCAGTCGCTCGACGCCGCGATCCAGATCATGGAGACGTCCGAGCTCGTCGCCGAGACCCTGGGCGAGCACGTGTTCGACTTCGTGCTGCGCAACAAGCGCCAGGAGTGGGACGCGTACCGCTCGCAGGTCACGCCGTTCGAGCTGAAGCGGTTCCTGCAGGTCCTGTGAGCCCGTCCTCGCGCGGGCCCGTCGGGCCTTGGTGGTCGCGATGACCCCGGGGCCCGACGGCGGCGCTCACCTCAGCAGCTTCGGCGCGCCTGCGGGGTCGCGGCGCACCACCCCGACCTCGCGCCTGCGCAGGCTCGGGTTCGCCGACGTCACCCGCTCGTTGTCGCTGCTCGACGACAAGGACCTCGTGGGGGTCCTCGGGCCCCTGTCCGAGGAGCTGCTCGCCGCGGTCGGCGCGACCGCGGACCCTGACCTTGCGCTGCTCCAGCTCGCCCGGCTGTCGTCCGCGGTGGCCGGGGACGAGGCGTCGTGCACGCTGCTCAGGGACGTGCTCTCGGGCGCGGCGGCGGGCGAGGCCGCCGCCGACGAGCGGTCGGCGGACGCGGGGGATGCGGCCGGCGAGGGTGCCGGCGACCTCGGTCCCGGTCCCGCGGGCTCCACGGAGGGTGCGACGGCACCGCACGGCCCCGTCCCGACCGGTCGTGACCGCCTCCTGGCGGTGCTCGGCGCCTCGGTCGCGCTCGGCGACGACCTGGTCTCCCACCCCGAGCTGCTGCACGTCGTCGCCGACCCGACGCCGGGGACCGGGGTGCCTGCGGAGGCCGTGCGCGCCGAGCTGCTGCGCGCCGTGGACGCGGACCCCGACGCGGGGCAGCCGGTCGCGGCCGTCCCCGTCGGTGCGGCCACCGACGCGATGCGCCGGGCCTACCGTGCGCGCATCCTGCGGATCGCGGCGACCGACCTCACCGCGCCCGACCCCCTGACCGCGATGCCCGCCGTGGCCGCGGCGCTCGCGGACCTGGCTGCGGCCGCGCTCGAGGCCGCGCTCGCGGTCGCCCGCTCCGAGCTCGACGACCACGGCGGGGGCGTCCGGCTCGCTGTGATGGGCATGGGCAAGTGCGGGGGGCGCGAGCTCAACTACGTGTCCGACGTCGACGTGATCTACGTCGCCGAGCCCGCCGACGGGTACGACGAGGCCTACGCCACGAGCGTCGGGGCGCGCCTCGCGACGGGGCTCGCCCGGGTCTGCTCGGGCACGTCCTCGGAACCGCCGTTGTGGCCCGTCGACGCCGCGCTACGCCCCGAGGGCAAGAACGGGCCGCTCGTGCGGAGCCTCGCGAGCCACCTCGCGTACTACGAGCGCTGGGCCAAGACCTGGGAGTTCCAGGCGCTGCTCAAGGCGCGGCTGGTCGCGGGGGACGCCGAGCTCGCGGCGGCCTACCACGACGCGATCAACCCGTTCGTGTGGACGGCCGTGGCGCGGGAGAACTTCGTCGAGGACTCCCAGGCCATGCGCCGCCGGGTCGAGGACCACGTGCCGGCCGCCGAGGCGGACCGCCAGCTCAAGCTCGGCAAGGGGGGACTGCGCGACGTCGAGTTCACGGTCCAGCTCCTGCAGCTCGTGCACGGCCGGGCCGACGACTCGATCCGCAGCCCCAGCACCCTCACGGCGCTCGCCGCGCTGGCGGCGGGTGGCTACGTCGGCCGCGAGCACGCCGCCCGCCTGGCCGCCTGCTACCGGTTCCTGCGCTCGCTCGAGCACCGCATCCAGCTCTTCCGCCTGCGCCGCACCCACCTCATCCCGACCGGGGAGGACGACCTGCGCCGTCTGGCCCGGTCGGTGGGCATGCGCTCCGAGGGCGCCGAAGGGCTCATGGAACGGTGGCGCGCGACGCGCCGCGAGGTGCGCGCGCTGCACGAGGAGCTGTTCTACCGGCCGCTGCTCCCGGCGACCGCGCAGCTCTCGACCGAGGAGGCGAGCCTCGCACCGGAGGCGGCCAAGGCGCGCTTCCAGGCGATCGGCTACCGCGACCCCGCGGGTGCCATGCGCCACGTCGTCGCGCTGACCGAGGGCGTGAGCCGCCGCGCGGCGATCCAGCGTCAGCTCCTGCCCGTGATGCTCGGCTGGTTCGCCGAGGGCGCGGACCCCGACGCGGGGCTCCTGAACTTCCGCACGCTGTCCGAGGAGCTCGGCTCGACCCACTGGTACCTCAAGCTGCTGCGCGACTCGGGGTCGGCCGCGCACCGTCTCGCGACGCTCCTGTCGAGCTCGCGCTACATGGCCGACGCCCTCTCGCGCTCGCCCGAGTCCGTCGCCTGGCTCGCGGACGACGCCGAGCTGGCCCCGCGCGGCGCGGCCCGGCTGGCGGTCGAGGCCGACGCGATCCTGACCCGTGCCGATGTCGCGGGGCCCGCGGCCAAGGCGCTGCGGGCGGTGCGCCGTCGCGAGCTCGCACGGACGGGGGCCGCGGAGATCCTGGGCGTCGTGGACGCGGTCGACGCGGCGCGCGCGATCTCCGACGCCGCCGACCTGCTGCTCGTGGGCGGGCTGCGGGTCGCGCAGTTCGTGGCGCGCCAGGAGCTCGGGATCGCGGGCCCTGCCGACGACCCCGCGCGCCTGCAGGTCGTCGCCATGGGACGCCTGGGCGGCCGGGAGATGGGCTACGGCTCGGACGCCGACGTGCTCTTCGTGTACGAGCCGGTCGAGGGGGCCGCCGACCGCGACGCCCAGGCGTTCGCGCTCCTCGTCGCGACCCGCCTGCGCTCGCTGCTCGGGGACATGGGACCCGAGCCGGGGCTGCCCGTGGACGCCGACCTGCGCCCCGAGGGCCGCAACGGCCCGCTCGTGCGCTCGTTCGAGTCCTACGCCGAGTACTACGACCGCTGGTCGGCCGCGTGGGAGAGCCAGGCCCTGCTGCGCGCACGGCCCGTCGCGGGAGACCCGGGGCTCGGCGAGCGCTTCGTCGGGCTCGTCGACCCCGTGCGCTACCCGGCGGGCGGGGTCGAGCCCGCGACGGAGCGCGAGGTCCGGCGCATCAAGGCGCGCGTCGAGGCCGAGCGGCTGCCCCGCGGTGTCGATCCCTCGCGCCACCTCAAGCTGGGCCGCGGGGGGGTCTCCGACGTCGAGTGGACCGTCCAGCTCCTCCAGCTCCAGCACGCGCACGAGGTCGCGGGACTGCGGACGACGTCGACGGTCGACGCCCTCGAGGCGGCCGCGGACGCGGGCATCGTCACGCCCGACGACGCCGCGACTTTGGGAGAGTCGTGGCACCTCGCGTCGCGGTTGCGCAGCGCGCTCGTGCTCTGGTCCGGGCGCACCGGGGGGCCCTCGGCCGACGTCCTGCCGCACGAGGTCCGGGCGCTCGCGGGGCTGGCGCGCGTGATCGGGGAGGAGTCGGGGGCCGAGCTCGAGGATCGCTACCTGCGCACGGCCCGGCGGGCGCGTGCCGTCATGGAGCGCGTGTTCTACGGCGAGGACTGAGCGTCCCGCTCCTCGTCGGTCCGGTGGCCCGGTCGACGCGGTCCGTGGCGTCGGCGCGGGCTCGTCGCACGCTCCCACGCAGGGCCGCCCCCGCGCCTATTGCGCGCGGCCGTCCTCGTCGCACGGCGGGGTCACGGAGATGCCGACCGCGTCGAGCTGGGTCTCGACGAGGACGAGCGTGCGCTCCATCGCGACGGGTTGCAGCTTGCCGACCTGGTGCCCGTGCGGATGGTCGAAGAAGACGAGCAGGCAGAGCATGAGCGAGATGACGAGCGTGACGCTGCCCATGAGCACCGACTGCGTGACGGCGCCCTCGGCCGAGTCGGCGAAGAAGAGCATGAACACGAAGATCGTCGCGGAGATGGCGAACAGGACGAGCCACAGGGGGAGCGGGATCAGTCCCTCGGCGCCGTGCACGCGGGCCTGGCGCGCCTGCTCCCGGTCGGCGGTCTGGTCCATCCACCGGTCGTAGGCCGACTGCTCGGTGTCCGAGGCGGGCTCGACCCCGCGGATGGTGCGGAACATCTCGACGCCCCAGGGGTTGACGGCGTCGCCGAGCCGCGCGTCGGCCATGGCCTCCCACTCGGTCGTCGCGACCGAGCGTGCATAACAGACGAGCTGGCCCGACAGCTCGGCCCCGGCGTCAGCGGGAAGGAACTGCGCCGTCTGGATCTGCTGCGCGACGACCTGCGCCTCCTCCTCGGCGCCGCTGCGCGCCTCGTCGTAGGACTCGAAGGCCAGGAAGATGATGAAGCCGAGGAGCACCGAGAAACCCGTGGCGAGGACACCGAACACCCCCGACGCACGGTCTCCGTCGCGGAAGCGGCTGCCCTCGGGTGCGCGGGCGCGCACGAGCAGCATGGCGGTGACGGTCACGGCCGTGGCGCCGATCGTGACGAGCGCTGCGATCAGGATGTTCACGGCTTCACACCTGGACCGGGTAGGAGACCAGGACGCCCAGCGTCGCGAGCAGCACGACCCCGCCGATCCCGACCATCGCGAGCCGCAGCCGGTGCGACGAGAGCTTGGCCCCGATGCCGCCGAAGAACAGCACCGACGCGCACAGCACCGTGGCGAGCACGTAGTTGTCCTTGACCCCGTTGGCGTGGTGCGCCCGCGCGGCGGAAGCGTCGGCCTTCTTCTCGAGCCGCTGCGACTCCTGGGTCGCCGCGAGCACGTACTCGTCCATCGCGAACGGGCTGGGCGGCGCGTCGGCGTTGGTCGAAGGGTCCAGCGCGACCCACGCCTGGACAGCGGGCTCGAACTCCTCGCGGAACCGTGCGTAGAGGAACCCCGAGTAGGTCGCGGGGTCGGGGACGTAGCCGGGAGCCGGGCCCACGCGTCCCTGCTCCTCGTCGAGCGCGCTCAGCCAGTCGGTGAAGAGCTGGACGTCGATGATGGTCTGCTGGCCCGCGAGCGTCGAGGCGCGGTTGCTCTCGGTGCGTGCGGCACCGGCCGCGCTGTACGACGTCGCCATCTCCCCACCCCACTGCGCGCTCTGGAACGCGGACCAGGCCGTCATGACGGTCGCGATCGCGAGCAGGACGGCCGCGACCAGCTCGAGGTGCCGGTGGACCGCAGCGACGGGGCCGCCCGGTGCGGCCGGGCCGCCCGGACCGGTCGACGGGTTGGTGGCCCCAGGCGTGGACCGACCACGGGGGCTGGGGCTCCCGTGGTCGGTCACGTCGGTCCTGTGCGCGCTCGTCCGACTAGGCGAGTGCCTTGGCCTTGAGCGTGGCGAACTCGTTCTCGTCGATCACGCCGGCGTCGAGCAGGGCCTTGGCGTCGCTGATCTGGGTCGCCGCGGAGGACTCGGACTTCGCGACCCCCCGGATGTACGCGTCGGTCTGGGCCTTGGCCTGCGAGACGTCCTGCATCTGCCGTTCGGCCATGCCGCGCCCTCTGGCGATGACGTAGATCAGCGCCGTGAGGAACGGGACGAGGACCAGCGCGACGATCCACAGCGCCTTCCACCAGCCGCTGAGCTCGTGGTCCCGGAAGAGGTCAGCCAGGATCCTGAACAGGATCATGAGGTACATGAAGAAGAAGAACCACCAGATCATCAACCAGAACCAGTCCATGAAGCTGTCCATGCGACGTCCTCCTCGTACGGGTGCCGGTCAACCGGCAAGGATCTGAGACTTCTGGGCCTCGAACTCTGCGGGGCTCAGGATGCCCTGGTCGCGCAGAGCGGCGAGCTGGGTGAGCTGCGCGATCCGGGCGTCCATGTCGACCGGCGCCGGTGCGGGTGCCGGCGGCGCGGGGGCGTAGGTCGGCTGGGGTGCCGGCTGCTGCGGTGGCGGGGCTTCCTGGGACGCCCAGCGCCCCGCCTGTCGTCGCGAGACGCGGTTGGAGACGGCCGTCGCCGTCCCAGCCACGACGGCGGTGCGTGCGACTCCTCGGATGAGTCCGGGCATGGTGTGGGCCTCCTAGGTCGGTCCGGGATCAGTCGGTGGATTCGTCGGCCTCGAGCGCGGCGAGCACGGCCTGCACAGGGATGCGCCCCCCGGCCACGAGCTGGGCGCCGCCTCGCCGTAGTGCGGTCGCGAAAGGGGCGGCCCAGACGTTCTCGTAGACGAGCACGGCCGCCGTCCTGCCCGGTTCGACGGCCTCCGCCGCCTCGGCCAGGTCCTCGTGGCCCAGGAGACCGGACACGGCCCCTGCGAAGATCTCGAGCCCGGTCGTGCCGTCGGCGAGCTCGTCGAGCTCGAGGCCGGTCACGGTCCCGTCGTCCTCCTTGCGGAGCACGAGCAGGTCGAGCACCCTGACGATCCCTCGGTCGACCAGGTCGACGAGCAGGGGGAACGCCTCGCCGGTCATGGCCTCCGACGGGAACTCGACGATCAGGTAGTCGATGGGTCCCGACTCCTGCAGGTCGGTCGGCTCCTGTGTCATGGGTCGGTCGTCCTTTCCTTCGGGGGCTGGGCCCGGTTGCACGGGGCGCGCACACCGCCCTGCCTGGGACCAGACTGCTCCGCAGGAGCGTGGTCGTCGTCATGCAGACCGCATGAAGTTCGGGTCAGGGACCGCACACCCGACGTCCCCGCGAATCATGTGATCGTGGTGATGCGCGGCGGTCGGCCGGCGTGCGGCAATGGGGGGACAGGACCCGGCGACAGGATCGAAGGGCACGACGTGGACTACACCGACCGACTACGGCGCTTCGCCGCCAACGACGCACGGCTCGAGGAAGACCTGGAGGCCGAGGAGGTGATGCTCGACCCCAAGACCCTCGCCCTCGTCCGCCTGGCGGCACTCGTCGCGGTCGGCGGAGCCGAGCCGACCTACGGCAGCGAGGTCGACGACGCCGTGAACGCAGGGGCGACCACCGCCGAGATCGTCGACGTCCTGTCGGCGACCATCCCGATCGTCGGGCTGCCGAGCGTCGTGGCGGCAGCCCCCAAGCTCGCCCTCGCGCTCGGGTTCGACCCGTTCGACGTGAGAGAACCTGGGTGAGCGGTCAGGCGCCCAGCAGTCCCATGCCGATCGCCGTGCGCACGGCGTCGCTCCGGCTCGAGACCCCGAGCTTGCGATAGATCGACCCGATCTCCGAGCTGGCCGTGTTCCGGGACACGAAGAGCCGCTCTCCGATCTCGCGGATCGTCAGGTGGGTCTGCAGGTACGGCAGGAGGCGCAGCTCGGCAGGGGTGAGGGGAGTGCTCGACGTCGGCAAGGCCGCCGTGCGCGAGGCGGCGTCGAACGCCGTGCGCAGCTCGACCGCCTCCTCGGCGAGCACTCCGAGCGCTGGGCGACGCAGCAGCACGTCGTCGATCTCCCGCAGGAGGTGGTTGACGGTCGAGGCGTCCGACGTCGCCCAGCTCGTCCGGGCGAGCTGGAGCCGGGTGCGGACCGCGAGCGTCGGGAACGCGTACGTGCTGAACGTGCGAGCACGCATCGCCCGGGTGAGCAGCGTGCGCGTGCCCGCGAGGTCGCCGGCATGGTGGCGGTAGCGTGCGGCCAGCGCGAACCCGAGGCCGCTCGTCGGGTAGTCGTGCATGCGGCGTGCGTCGATCGCGTCGAGGAGCCTGCGGACCCGGTCGCCTGCGCGCGCCCACCGGTCGTGATCCATGTCGAGCTGCGCGAGCTGTGCCTCGGCGAGCACGAGCGTGCTCGCATGATCGAGCTCTCCGGCCGCCTCGGTGGCGCGCTCCAGGTACTCGGTCGCCGCGTCGTCGTCACCGACCAGGCGCAGGGCGTCGCCGCGCAGCACGAACACCGTGTCCCGCCACGTGCTCCACGCCGGTTCGGAGTCGAGGGCGGTCCCGACGTCGTCGAGCATCTGCTCGGGGCCGTCCGGGCAGCGCAGCGCCCGGAACATGGCGCGTGCCGACTCGAACGAGGCCGTCCCGTCGACCGGCTTGCCGTCGAAGGAGGAGGTGTCTGCCACGGCCCCCCAGCGCTCGGCCGTCGCGGCGTGCCCCTCGTGCACGGCGACGAGGCCTGCGAGCACCGCGAGCGGCGGGTACTTCGTGATCGACTCGTCGCCGAGCGCGGCAAGCCACCGGTCGATCGTCGTGACCCGCCCGGCCTGGACGTGGGGCATCACGACGCGTGCGACGAGCCGGGAGGTCCGCTCGACCCCGGGAGTCACGAGCAGCATCTCGATCGCGCGCTCGGGCGAGCCGTTCTCCTCGTACCAGTCGGCTGCCCGCGTCCGCAGGTCGTCGGCGAGCTCGGGCTCGGTCGCGAGGAGCTCGTCGAGGAGGAACTCGCGGAACAGCGCGTGGTAGCGGAACCACTGCCTGTGCCGGTCGACCGGGACGAGGAAGAGGTGCGAGGCCTCGATCGCGCGCAGGATCCGGGTCGAGGAGCGGACGCCGAGCAGTGCGTCGCACAGCGGTGCGCTGAGCTCGTCGAGCACCGCGGTCCGTCGCAGGAACAGCTGGGTCTCGGCGGACAGCCGGCGGAACGACTCGCGCTGGAGGTAGTCCGCGACGTAGCGGTCCGTGCCGGTCACGGTCTCGGGGCCGGAGCCGTCTCCGGCGGCCACGAGCGAGGCGAGGTACACGCCGACGGGCCAGCCCTCGGTCCGCTCGGTCACCGCGGTCGCGATCTCGTGCGTGACCCGGACCTGCGAGGCGGCGAAGACCTGCTCGGTGCCGGAGACGTCGAGGGCCAGATCCTGCGCGTCGATCTCGACCGACTCGCCGGCCGCGCGCAGGCGCGCGAGGTGGGGTTGCTCGTCTCGGCTCGCCGCGACCAGCTGGGACCCCTCGGGGATCCCCGCGAGCACGATGCCCAGCACGTCGTGGCAGGCCGCCGACCGCACCTCGTGCAGGTCGTCGAGCGCCAGGACGAACGGCTCGGGGCTCGAGCGCAGGGCCGACGCCAGGCGCGGGGCGGCTCGGCCCAGGAGCGAGGTGTCGGCTCCGACCATGTCCGCCACGAGGTCGGGGCGCCCCGCACCCAGGCGCGCGAAGGCCGAGGCGAGCACGACGAGCAGTCTCACGGGGTCGTCGTCGAGCCGGTCGAGCGTGACCCACGCGACGGGACGAGGGTCGCGCTCGGCCCACTCGGCCAGCAGGGTCGACTTCCCGTAGCCGGGGGGCGCCGTGACCCCGACCACGCGCCGTCCGCTCGCGCGGGTCGCGTCGATCAGGTCGGCCCGGCTCACGACCGGCGCGTGCCGCCGGGGCACGCTGAACTTGGCCTCGAGGAGCAGCCCGTCGATCTGCTCGGTCCCCCGTGCCGTCCCCGGCTCGCCGTTCACCTTCACACCATAGGGCGCAGGCCCGCGCCGCGCTGGTCTTCCGTTGCGTGTCCTCCGGACTGGATCTCCGACGGAACCGACCCGTGGGCGCCGGCGGACAGCACCCGTGGCGCCGGTGATCACGTGGACTGGGTGATGCGCGCACGAGCACCCGTCCCTACCGTGAAAGGTATCCATGTCCTCGTGCCCGACCGAGCGGAGCTCTCATGCGTCCCGACCAGCACGCCCGCACCATGCTGCCCATCCCGGACCGCCCTCGGCCCGGGCTGACGACGTACGACGCCAAGGACCCCGACACGTCCTACCCGCCGATCGAGCCGCTGCGCCCGCCCGAGGGCGCACCGAACGTGCTGATCGTCCTGCTCGACGACGTGGGCTTCGGTGCGTCGAGCGCGTTCGGGGGGCCGTGCCACACTCCGACCGCGGAGCGGCTGGCGGCCGGCGGGCTGACGTTCAACCGCTTCCACACCACGGCGCTGTGCGCCCCCACCCGGGCCGCGATGCTCAGCGGGAGAAACCACCACTCGGTCGGCATGGGCAGCATCACCGAGACCGCGACGTCCGCGCCCGGGAACAGCTCGCTCAAGCCCAACACCAAGGCGCCGCTCGCGATGACGCTCAAGCTCAACGGCTACTCGACGGCGCAGTTCGGCAAGTGCCACGAGGTCCCGGTCTGGCAGTCCTCGCCCATGGGGCCGTTCGATGCCTGGCCGTCCGTCGGCGGAGGGTTCGAGACGTTCTACGGCTTCATCGGCGGCGAGAACAACCAGTGGGAGCCAGCGCTCTACGAGGGCACGACGCCCGTCGAACCCCCGAGGACCGCCGAGGAGGGGTACCACCTGACCGAGGACCTCGCCGACCGGGCGATCAGCTGGATCCGGACGCAGAAGGCGCTCATGCCGGACAAGCCCTTCTTCGCCTACTTCGCTCCGGGCGCGACGCACGCCCCGCACCACGTCCCGCAGGAGTGGGCCGACCGGTACGCGGGCCGGTTCGCGGACGGCTGGGACGTCCAGCGCGAGCGCACGTTCGCGCGTCAGAAGGAGCTCGGTGTGATCCCGCCCGAGGCCGAGCTCACGCCGCGCCACGCCGAGATCCCGGCGTGGGACGACATGCCGGACGACCTCAGGCCCGTGCTCGAGCGGGAGATGGAGGTCTACGCGGGCTTCCTCGAGCACGCCGACCACCACGTGGGCCGGGTCGTCGACGCGATCGAGGACCTGGGGGTGCTCGACGACACCCTCATCTACTACGTGATCGGGGACAACGGCGCCTCGGCCGAGGGCACGATCAACGGCGCGTTCAACGAGATGGCCAACTTCAACGGCATGGCGGCGCTCGAGACACCCGAGTTCATGGCGTCCAAGCTGGCCGAGCTCGGCTCGCCGTCGTCGTACAACCACTACGCCGTGGGTTGGGCCTGGGCCATGGACACCCCCTTCCAGTGGACCAAGCAGGTCGCCTCGCACTGGGGAGGGACGCGCAACGGGACCGTCGTGCACTGGCCCCGGCGCATCACGGACTCCGGCGGGCTGCGCTCGCAGTTCACGCACTGCATCGACGTGGCCCCCACGATCCTCGAGGCCGCGGGCCTGCCCGAGCCCACCCAGGTCAACGGCGTGCTCCAGTCACCCATGGAGGGTACGAGCATGCTCTACGCGTTCGACGACGCGGACGCGCCCGAGCGCCACGACCTCCAGTACTTCGAGATGTTCGGCAACCGGGGGATCTACCACAAGGGGTGGAGCGCGGTCACCAAGCACCGCACGCCGTGGGACATGGTCGGCGGGTCGGCCATCGCGTTCGACGACGACGTCTGGGAGCTCTACGACGGCAGCACCGACTACAGCCAGGCGCACGACCTGTCCGCCGAGCAGCCCGAACGGCTGCACTCCCTCCAGCGCCTGTGGCTCATCGAGGCGGTCAAGTACGACGTGCTCCCGCTCGACGACCGGACCGCGGACCGGTTGAACCCCGAGACCGCCGGGCGCCCGACCCTCGTCCACGGGAACAGCCAGCTGCTGTTCGCCGGGATGGGGCGGCTCTCGGAGAACAGTGTCGTGAACATCAAGAACAAGTCGTTCTCCGTGACCGCGGAGATCGAGGTCCCGGCCTCCGGTGCGGACGGTGTGATCATCGCGCAGGGCGGGAGGTTCGGCGGCTGGAGCCTGTACGCCAAGGAGGGCAGGCTGAAGTTCGTCTACAACGTCCTGGGCATCCAGGAGTTCGCGACCGAGGCACAGGCCACGGTCCCGGAGGGTACGCACCAGGTCCGTATGGAGTTCGTGTACGACGGCGGAGGGCTCGCCAAGGGAGGCGACGTGACGCTCTTCCACGACGGCACCCCCGTGGGCACCGGCCGGGTCGGCGCGACCCAGGCCATGGTCTTCTCCGCCGACGAGACGACGGACGTCGGCTACGAGTCGGGGACACCGGTCAGCCCGGACTACTCGCCGCGGTCGAGCCGGTTCTCGGGCAAGATCCACTGGGTCCAGATCGACGTGGGGACCGACGACCACGACCACTTCATCGACCCCGACGAGCGCCTGCGCATCGCCATGGCGAGGCAGTGAGGGGCTCGCCGGGGGAGTGCTGAGGCCGCGTCGCCCGGGGGCGCGGTGCGCGCCGCGTCCCCGCGCCGACCCGTGCCCGACGGCGCCGCTCACCGCGTGGGTGAGCGGCGCCGTCGGGCACGGGCACGTCCCGTACCGGGCAGTGCTCCCGTCAGGAGGCGACGTACGCCGCGAGGTGCTGGCCCGTGAGCGTCGAGCGGTCGGCCACCAGGTCGGCCGGCGTGCCCTCGAAGACGACCCGGCCGCCGTCGTGCCCGGCGCCCGGGCCGAGGTCGATGATCCAGTCGGCGTGCGCCATGACCGCCTGGTGGTGCTCGATCACGATGACCGACTTGCCCGACGCGACGAGCCGGTCGAGCAGGCCGAGCAGCTGTTCGACGTCGGCCAGGTGCAGGCCCGTCGTGGGCTCGTCGAGCACGTAGACGCCGCCCTTGGCACCCATCTGCGTCGCGAGCTTGATCCGCTGGCGCTCGCCCCCCGACAGCGTCGTGAGGGGCTGGCCGAGGCTCAGGTAGCCCAGGCCCACGTCGACGAGGCGCGTGAGGATCGAGTGGGCGGCCGCGATGCGCGACTCGCCCGCCGCGAAGAACTCCTCCGCCTCGGTGACGGACATCGCGAGCACCTCGGCGATGTTCTTCCCACCCAGCGTGTACTCGAGCACCGAGGCCTGGAACCGCTTGCCCCCGCACTCCTCGCACGGCGTCTCGACCGTGGCCATGACGCCGAGGTCGGTGTAGATGACGCCCGCACCGTTGCACACGGGGCAGGCACCCTCGGAGTTGGCGCTGAACAGAGCGGGCTTGACCCCGTTGGCCTTCGCGAAGGCCTTGCGGATCGGGTCCAGCAGGCCCGTGTAGGTCGCCGGGTTGCTCCGGCGCGATCCGCGGATCGCGCTCTGGTCGATCACGACGACCCCCTCGCGGCCCGCGACCGAGCCGTGGATCAAGGAGCTCTTGCCCGACCCGGCGACCCCCGTCACGACGCACAGGACCCCGAGGGGGACGTCGACGTCCACCCCCTGCAGGTTGTGCTCGGTCGCGCCACGGATCTCGAGCGAGCCCCGGGGAGCGCGCACGCTCGCCTTGACCGTCGAGCGGTCGTCGAGGTGGCGGCCGGTCGTGGTGTCGCTCGCGCGCAGCCCCTCGACCGTGCCCTCGAAGCAGATGGTGCCCCCGTGCCGCCCGGCTCCCGGGCCGATGTCGACGACGTGGTCCGCGATCGTGATCGCCTCTGGCTTGTGCTCCACGACGAGGACCGTGTTGCCCTTGTCCCGCAGCTGGAGCAGCAGCGTGTTCATGCGCTGGATGTCGTGCGGGTGCAGCCCGATGGTCGGCTCGTCGAACACATAGGTGACGTCGGTGAGCGAGGAGCCCAGGTGGCGGATCATCTTGGTGCGCTGCGCCTCGCCACCGGACAGCGTCCCCGAGGGACGGTCGAGCGAGAGGTAGCCCAGGCCGATCTCCGCGAACGAGTCGAGCAGGTGCTGGAGGCCCTTGAGGAGCGGTGCCATCGAGGGCTCGTCGAGACCGCGGACCCACTCGGCGAGGTCGCTGATCTGCATCGCGCAGACGTCCGCGATGCTCTTGTCGCCGATCTTCGACGAGCGTGCCTCGGGGCTCAGGCGCGTGCCGTCGCACTCCGGGCAGGTCTGGAACGTCACGGCCTTCTCGACGAACGCCCGGATGTGCGGCTGCATCGCGTCGACGTCCTTGGACAGGAAGGACTTCTGGATCTTGGGGATCAGGCCCTCGTACGTCAGGTTGATGCCCTCGACCTTGATCTTGGTCGGCTCCTTGTAGAGGAGGTCGTGCAGCTCGCGCTGGGTGAACCTGCTGATCGGCTTGGCCGCGTCGAAGAAGCCGCTGCCCCGGTAGATGCGCCCGTACCAGCCGTCCATCGAGTAGCCCGGGATCGTCAGCGCGCCCTCGTCGAGCGACTTGCTGTCGTCGTACAGCGCCGTGAGGTCGAAGTCGGTCACGCTGCCCTTGCCCTCGCAGCGCGGGCACATGCCGCCGAGCTGGTGGAACGAGGCCTTCTCCGCCTGCGTCTTGCCGCCGCGCTCGATCGTGATCGCGCCGCTGCCCGAGACCGAGGGGACGTTGAACGAGTACGCCTGCGGTGAGCCGATGTGCGGCTGCCCGAGGCGGCTGAAGAGGATGCGCAGCATCGCGTTCGCGTCGGTCACGGTGCCCACCGTGGAGCGCGGGTTGGCCCCCATGCGTTCCTGGTCGACGATGATCGCGGTCGTCAGCCCGTCCAGCAGGTCGACGTCGGGGCGCGCGAGCGAGGGCATGAAGCCCTGGAGGAACGCGCTGTACGTCTCGTTGATCATGCGCTGGGACTCGGCCGCGATGGTGCTGAAGACGAGCGAGCTCTTGCCCGAGCCGGAGACCCCGGTGAACACCGTGAGGCGACGCTTGGGGATCTCGACGCTGATGTCCTGGAGGTTGTTCTCCCGGGCGCCCTGCACGCGGATCATGTCGTGGGTGTCGGCGACGTGGGGTGCGGGCACGGCAGTGCCCGTGCTCGTGGCGGTGCTCATCTGTCTCCTCCTGGTGGGCGGGGTGCGGTCCCCGCCGTGGTCGCCGGACGCCTCCGTCCATCGTCGGACGCTCGGCCCCGCTGCGCACGCAGGGCGAGGTGTGCGGCAGGGGCCTGCGGGACACGCTAGCGGGGGCCACCGACGCCGGGCTTCTCGATTCCTGCTCGACCGACAGGTCGGCTCGAGGGCGCGACAAGGCGCAGGTTCACACGAACTGCATGACGCGCGGCCGCGCGCCTGGGGCGCTCAATGGGAGAGGCGCGCAACCGCGCCCTGCGCGAGAGCCGACGTCGACCTCGCCGTGCCGAGGGGTGACCTCAGGACGGGCCGACGTCACGCACGACCCGAGCAGACCTGGCACGCCGGACCCTGACCGGTCCGGGACGGAGAGGATCCATCATGAGCGAACAGACCGAGGGCACCCCCGTGCTCGACCTGCTGGTGGAGATGACGGCGGACTCGGTCGAGGCGTCGAGCCTCGACATCCAGACGGTGATGCTGGTGCGGCTCGCGGCGCTCGTGGCGGTCGACGCGCCCCCGGTGTCGTACCTGATGAACCTGGAGGCCGGGATGGAGGCCGGGATCGACGCGGACATGGTCGCAGGCGTCCTCGCGGCGGTCGCGCCCATCGTCGGCACTCCTCGCGTGGTCGCGGCGTCTGCAGGCATCGCGGAGTCGCTCGCGTTCGAGATCGCCGTCGCGGTCGCCGACATCGCGGAGCAGAACGAGGCGTAGGCGTGTGACCCCCGAGTCAGCCGAACCCCCTCCCGGTGTCACGGACGGGCGTCCAGGAGAGCGTGCCGGCCCGGTCGCCACGCTCTCCTGGGGCCCGAAGGTCGGCCTCTGGGCGTGGAGCTTCGTCGGCACGGTCGTGGCCGTCGTCCTCGTCGTGCTGGCGCTCGCGGCCGTGAGCGAGATCGTCCTGCCGTTGACCTTCGCGGCCGTGCTCGCGGTGTGCTTCAAGCCGATCGCGGACCGGCTGCGACGACGGGGCGTTCCGAGCAGCCTGGCCGCGGGCGTGGTCGTCCTCGGGCTCATCGCCCTCGCGACCGTGGTCGCGGTCGCGGCTGTGCGCGGCATCGTCCAGCAGACCGACGAGATCGGGGCCTCGGTCGACGCGGCGACGGACCAGCTCGTGGCGCAGCTCGACGTCGACGAGCAGTCGCTCGAGGCCGTACGGGAGACCCTGGTGGACTCGGCTCCGGGCGTGACCGGTGGGTTCCTGACCGGGCTCGTGAGCGGGATCGGCGCGCTCGTGGGCATCGCGAGCGGGCTGATCCTCGGCGCGCTGATCATGTACTACCTCGTCAAGGACGGCGCCAGGCTGAGGGGCGCGGTCGTGGCCCAGCTCACGGCCGGGGCGCAGCCCGAGATCGACGGCTTCATCGGTGACTCGTGCCGGACGCTGCGCGACTACGGCCGCGGCCGGACGACCATGTCGGTCGTCGTCGCCGTGGTCATCGGGGTCGCCGCGCTCCTCCTGGGCCTTCCTCTGATCTTCACGATCGTGGTGGTGAACTTCATCGGCGGGTACATCCCGTACATCGGTGCGTTCCTGGGGGGCGGTCTGGCCGTGGCCGTGGCGCTGGGCGACGGGGGGATCGCCCCGGCCGTGATCATGCTCGTCGTCGTGGTCGCGTCGAACCTGCTGCTCGAGAACTTCGTCGAGCCGCGGGTCATGGGCCGCACGCTCGACATCCATCCGCTGGTCGTGCTGGTCGTGACGGCGCTCGGCGGGGTCGTGGGCGGGATCGTCGGTCTGATCCTCGCCGTCCCGGCCTGGGCGGTAGCCACGGAGGGCGTCTCCCGCCTGCGTCGTCACGGCTTCTTCGACCACGTCGTCACGACGGCCGAGCCCGTCGTGCGACGGATGCTCCAGTAGACGAGACGCCCACGGGGCGTCCGAGATGGCAAGGAGGACGTCGTGACAGCTCGAGCACCCGTCGAGGGCATGCCCGACGACGACGGCGGCGAGGCGGGTCAGGGGCCGATGAGCGGCCTCTCGACCCGGCGCCGTCGGACGTTGATCGCGCTCGGACTGCTCCGGGCGAGCGGGATCGCGGTCCTGCTGGTCGCGCTGTACTACCTGCTGCCGCTCGACCGCCCCTCGCCGTCGTCGTTGGTCGTCGCGCTGGTCCTCTGCCTCCTGGTGCTCGTCACGACGATGTACTGGGAGGTCCGGGCGATCGTCCGCGCCAGGTTCCCCGGCATCCGGGCGACCCAGGCCTTGGCGACGACCGTGCCGTTGTTCCTGCTCGTCTTCGCGGCGACGTACTTCATGATCGCGTTCCAGGACCCGACCACGTTCAGCGAGCCGCTCACCCGGTCCGACGCGCTCTACTTCACGATCACGACGTTCGCGACCGTGGGATTCGGTGACATCGCCCCTCGCTCGGAACCGGTCAGGC
This sequence comes from Oerskovia enterophila, assembly GCF_001692445.1. Classification (GTDB taxonomy): domain Bacteria; phylum Actinomycetota; class Actinomycetes; order Actinomycetales; family Cellulomonadaceae; genus Oerskovia; species Oerskovia enterophila. The sequence goes on from NZ_MAQA01000026.1 coordinate 35,345, forward strand.
TGCTCGTGGCAGCACAGGTGCTGCTCGACCTCGTGATCCTCGGCCTCGGCATCCAGGTCATCTTCGGGGCGGTCAAGAAGGCGCGCACGTCGTGAAGAGCATCGCGACGGCAGCACTCTGACCTGCAAAGACGCTGACATGACGTCTCGATGACACCACCACTTCGAAGAAGTGACGCCATATCTCTTGCGGTGACACCATTAGTGGTGTCATAGTGGCGTCATGGAACTGACGAGATATGTCGACGAGCTGCAGCACCAGCTCGCCACCGCGGCCGCCGCAGGCGGGGACGAGGCACGTGAGCTCGCAGGTCGTCTGACGGCCCCGCTCGACGCAGCCGTCCGCCTCGTCCTGCTCGAGGCGCTCTCGACCGCGGCCAACGAGATCACGGCCGAGCTCGCCCCGGGGGCGGTGGACGTCCGGCTCCGTGGTCGTGACCCGGAGTTCGTCGTGACCCCGGCCCCGAGCCCGGCCTTCGACGGAGCTGCCGCCCCGGCGGCGGAGCCCGCCCGCCCGGCGGTCCTGGACCCCGACGACGTGAGCACGTCCCGCACGACGCTCCGACTGCCCGACCAGCTCAAGGCGCAGGTCGAGGAGGCGGCAGCCCGCGAGGGCATGTCCGTCAACACGTGGCTCGTGCGCGCGGTCGCCGCGGCGCTCGCACCCACCGCCACGTCCCGCCCGGCCGCACGGGCCACGAGCACCTCCGGTCGTGTGACCGGCTGGGTGCGCTGACCACCACTCGACACCACATCCGGCGCCCCGCCGTCACGGGGCGGACACGTACACCCCTCTGGAGGATCCGTCATGCCCACTTTCGCTGCTCCCACGCCCGTCCCGGTCGTCATCGACGTCCCGTTCGGCAACCTGTACGTCGTCGCCGGAGAGCGGGACGACGTCGTCGTGACCGTCCTGCCGGCCGACCCGACCAAGTCCGGCTCGGTCCGCGCCGCCGAGGAGACGCGCGTCGAACGCGACGGCGACGCGATCTCCGTCGTCTACCCCAGCTCCTGGAAGCAGTACGTCCTGCCGTTCGCGTCCGGTGGCGCCAAGGTCACCATCGAGCTCCCGGCCGGGTCGGACCTGCGCGGCAAGGCAGGGTCCTTGTACGCGGAGGGCAGGCTCGGGTCCGTCGACCTGAACCTCAACGGCGGCAACGCCCGGCTCGACGACGTCGACCGCCTCGACATCAAGGTCTCGGCAGGCTCGCTCAGCGTCGGCCGGGTCTCCGGCCCTGTCGACGCGGTGGTCACGGCGGGCGGGCTGCGGGTCCGCGAGCTCGACGGCGACGCCGTCGTCAAGGTCCCCAACGGCACGACCGAGATCGGCCGGACCACGGGGAGCCTGCGGGTCAACGGTGCCCACGGGGACATCGCGATCGACCGGTCGCACGGCGACACGGTGGTCCGGTGCGCGCACGGCGGTATCCGCGTCGAGCAGGCCGTGAACGGTCGTGTCCAGCTCGAGAGCTCGTACGGCTCGATCGAGGTCGGCGTGCCCGAGGGCACGGCTGCCTGGCTCGACGCGACGTCGCAGCACGGCCAGGTCCGCAACCTCCTCCAGGACGCAGCAGGACCCGACGAGAGCGACCTGACCGTCGAGGTCCGTGCCGGCACCAGCTACGGCGACGTCGTCGTCCGTCGGCCGCACGCCTGATCGTCTCGTCGACCTCCTGCACTCCGTGCCCCACCTGATCGTCGCTCCACCCGCACGTCCACCACCATCGAAGGAGAAGCACATGACCACCCCAACCCGCGGACCCGCGATCGAGGTCGCCGGCCTGCGCAAGTCCTACGCATCGAAGTCCGGCAAGCAGCTCGTGCTCGACGGGGTCGACCTCGTGGTCCCCGCCGGGACCGTGACCGCGCTCCTCGGCCCCAACGGGTCGGGCAAGACCACCACGGTCGGCGTCCTGTCCACCCTCCTGGCGGCCGATGCCGGCACGGTGCGGGTCGCCGGTCACGACGTGGCCCGCGAGCCCGACGCGGTGCGCGCCTCGATCGGAGTGACCGGCCAGATCACCGCGGTCGACGAGCTCCTCACGGGCACCGAGAACCTGCGCCTCATGGCCGACCTGAACCACCTGGGCCGGACGGCCGGGCGTCGCCGGACGGCCGAGCTGCTCGAGCAGTTCGGTCTCGCCGAGGCCGCGGGCAAGCCCGTGGCGACCTACTCGGGCGGCATGAAGCGCAAGCTCGACCTTGCGATGACGCTCGTCGGGACGCCGTCGGTCGTGTTCCTCGACGAACCGACCACGGGCCTCGACCCACGCAGCCGCATCACCCTGTGGGACGAGGTGCGCACGCTCGTCGCTGGCGGCACCACGATCCTGCTCACCACGCAGTACCTCGAGGAGGCCGACCGGCTCGCCGACTCGGTGGCCGTCCTGCACGACGGGCGCGTCGTGGCCGAGGGCACGCCCGACGAGCTCAAGGCCGTGCACGACGCCGGATCGCTCGACGAGGTGTTCCTCGCGCTGACCGAACCGTCCACCGACGAAGAGACCGGAACGACACAGGACAAGGAGAACGTCCGATGACCGCCATCGCCACCACCGCCCCCACCACCGTCGCGCGACCTCGACCGCTCGCCGACGTCCTGACGATGCTGCGCCGCAGCCTGCTGCGTGCGGTGCGCTACCCGGGACTGACGGTCTTCATCGTCGCCGGCCCCCTGGTCATGCTCCTGCTGTTCGTGTACGTGTTCGGCGGGGCGTTCGGCGCGGGCGTCGCCCCCGGGGTCACGCCCGGAGCCGACGGACGTGCCGCGTACCTGGACTACATCACGCCCACGCTCCTGGTCATCACCGTGGTCGGGGGAGCGACGTCGGTCGCCGTGAGCGCCGCCATGGACGCCGCGAGCGGCATCATGGCCCGGTTCAAGACCATGGCGATCTCGCCCGGGTCGGTGCTGTCCGGCCACGTGCTCGGGTTCGTCGTCCAGGCCCTCGTCGCGCTCGTCCTCGTGCTGGGCGCTGCGGTCGCGATGGGCTACCGCCCCGAGGCCGACGCGCTCGACTGGCTCGCGCTGCTGGGCCTGTTCGTCCTGCTCGGGATCGCCCTCAACTGGCTGTGCGTCGCCATGGGGCTCAACGCGCGCAGCGTCGAGACCGCGAGCAACACACCCATGATCCTGCTGCTCCTGCCGTTCCTCGGCAGCGGGTTCGTGCCCGTCGAGACCATGCCGACCGCCGTGCGCTGGTTCGCCGAGCACCAGCCGTTCACGCCCATCATCGACACCGTGCGCGGCCTGCTCGCGGGCGGTGCGGGGCTCGAGGGCTCGACCGCGGTGCAGGCCGTGGCGTGGTGCGTCGTGATCGGCGTCGCCGGGTACGTGTGGGCGCGCTCGCTGTTCCGTCGGGAGCGTCGCCTCTGAGGGGCTGGGCGCGCGCGGCGCGAGAGTCGATGCGACGAAGGGCGGGACGGATGTCCGGCCCTTCGTCGTCCTCGTGATCGGAAACGATCGCTGAGGTCCGGGTGTCGACGCGGTGCCCCGCCGCCGGTCACCCCGGCGAGCAGAGCTCGTCGCGTGCCGCCAGGGATCCGGACACGTCCGGGCCGGTCCCGCTCAGACCGTGCAAGCGGCCCGGGCAGATGCTCCGGATGCGCGAGTCGAGAACGGCTGAAATGCTCCGAGACATGTCGCGAGCCAAGCCAGCTTCCTCCGCCAACGTCCGGCAGCAGGTCCTTCGAGACAGGCTGCCCTTCCCCGGCTCCCAGGACTTCGGCGGCATCAGCCGCGGGCTCCTCTGCTGGCGCACACCGAGCTTCTCGACGCTCGGTCGGCTCGCTGTGGTCCTGGACCCGGGGGACGAGGACTTCGCGATCGTCACTCCCTGACGGTCGGACGGTCCGTGCAGGTCGCCGCCCCGACAGCCGGCGCGGACCTTCCGGCTCCTCGGAGCCGACAGAGCGATGCACGGGGCAGAGGTGCTGTCGGCACGACAGGTTCGAGCGAGGCACGAGGACAAGCGTCCGACGGACGAGCGGAGGAACAGGGATGGGGAGCGAGCGATCGAGGCACCACCGGACCGGCGGTGCGCGACAAGTCCTGTCGCGGCAGGCTCGGCGGGCCTGGGCGACCACCGCCGCCGTCCTGCTCGCGCTGCCGCTGGCTCTCGTTCCCACGATCCCGGCGGCTGCCGCCGACTGGGGCATCAGCAAGCAGGAGATCTCGACCGGGCCCTACGTCCCGGGCCAGGACGTCCAGTGGATCATCACCGTCTCCTGCTCGGATCCCAACTCGGACCCGTGCACCGACGCGGTGCTCACCGACCCGTTGCCCGACGGCCTCGAGCTCGTCTCCGCGTCGATCCAGAGCGGTCCGGCCGGCGGTCAGATCGTGGCCGACACGGACACCGACACGGTCACGTACACCAACCCCCAGGTCTCCAACGGCGCACAGGCGCAGATCCTCGTCACGGCCCGGGTGTCCCCAGACCTGCCGTACAGCGCTGACGGCGTGCCGATCACCAACACCGCGACCGTCATGGCCGACAACGCGGGGCAGCAGCAGGCCTCCGACGCGATCACCCCGGTCGTGCCACTCGTGCTCGCCTCGACGACGACCAAGTCGATCGACCCGCCGGGGGCGCTCGCGGCCCCGGGGACCACCGCGACCATGACGATCGGCGCGACCAACACCTCGAACGACCCGGTCGACACCCTGGTCCTCCAGGACCCCGTCGACCCCACGGCCAGCCCGAACCCGTTCACGTACCTCGAGTACACGGGGACGGGCGCGGTCGAGCTCCCTCCGAACGCCGACACCGTGACCACGCAGTACTGGGACGGCGACTCGTGGGAGACGTTCGACGACTCGGTCGACCCCGCGACCGTGCAGGGCGTGCGCTACACGTTCAGCGGCGACATCCAGCCTGGTGCGACCGCGAGCGTGCCCGTGCAGGTGCAGCAGAGGGACTCGGTCGACGACCTCACGGACGCCACCACGATCACCAACGACGCGTCGTCGTACGTCACGCACACGGGCGGGCCGTCCACCGCCACCACGGCGAGCGACACGTACGTCATCACCCCGCCGGACAACAGCGTCACGGCGTCCAAGAGCTTCTCGCCGACGACCGTGTCCGCGGGCGACCCGACGACCGTCACGATCGGGGCCACCAGCACGGGGACCGCCGTCGACTCCCTGACGATCACCGAGCCCGCCCCCGGGACCGACAACCCGTTCGAGGGCGACGACCCCTTGACCTTCACCGGGTTCGGCCCGACGGGGGACGGCACGGGCGTGCAGTGGCCCTCGGGCGCGAACGGCGCGACCGTGACGTTCACGTGCGTCGACGGCTCGACCCCCGAGGTCGACGCGACCGCCCCGAACACGCTCCCGAACCCCCCGGACGGGTGCGTCGTGGTCGGCTTCACCGTGGTCTTCACGGGCGACCTGCCGACCGGGGCCGCCGCCTCGATCCCGTTCACGGCCGACACGGACCCCGACCAGACGACCGACGACGTCACGCACACCAACACCATCGAGGCCACGGTGCCGAGCGCCGACCCGGCCACGGCCCCCGCAGACCTCGTGACCCTGGTCGACCGGTTGGCGACGAGCACGGACAAGCTCATGTCGCCGTCGACGATCCCCGCTGTCCCCGGGCAGTCCGTGATCGTGCAGCTCCCGACCCAGCTCCTGCCGTTCGGACCGGACGGGTCGACGGCGAACGCAGACCAGGTCGTCGTCCAGGACCCGGTCGACCCGGCGAACCCCGGTGAGTTCTGGTCGAACTTCACCGCGACCGCGGTGCGCACGACAGACGTGCCCGCCGGCTCGACCCTGACGGTCAACTACTGGAACGGCAGCGCCTGGGTGCCCGCGCCGGCGTGCGGGCCGTACACCGGCCCGGCGACCGTGAGCTGCGAGCTTCCCGCAGGCGCCCAGGGCGTCCAGTTCGTCTACGACTCGACCGGCGACGGCTTCCCGCCCGGCACGCAGTTCCAGCCCAACTTCACGGCCGACTACACGGGCCCGGCCGACCGTGACACCCCGATCGAGAACTGCGGCGCGTCGAGCGCGTCGTCGGGCACGGTGGCCCCGACCCCGCCCGCGCAGGGCTGCGCCTCGGTCGACCCCTTCCCCGTGGACGGGCCGGGTGCGCTCGAGTTCGTCACCAAGGACTTCCTCGGCGGCACCCCGCCCAGCGTGCTCGCCCGCTCGGACGACCAGGTCACGGCGCAGATCACCTGGTCGACCAACGGCTTCTCGGGCGTCGACCCGATGGTGATCTCGGACATCGCCGACCCGCAGAGCACCCCGATCGCGGGCTCGTTCTACGACGCGTTCGACCTCGTGCGGGTCGAGGCGATCGACACCGCGACCGACCCGCTGATCTCCTACGACCAGGTGACGGGCGTCGAGCTCTTCATCGGGGGTACATGGGTTCCCGCGAGCGGCGACCCGTGCCCGTGCGTGGGGTCGTTCCCGGGGTACACCCTGTCTCCCGAGGAGCAGGCGTCGGCGACGTCGGTGCGCCTGACCTACGAGGAGTCGCCCGACCGCACCACGACCGGGGACCCGACCGCTCCGCAGCCCGGTGACGGCGTGGCGCGATCGACGCTCGCGGACGGTCGTCACCTCGACCTGACCTTCCAGGTGCGGGACGACAAGCGCTCCGACCCGAGCGCCCCGGTGCTGGGCTCGACCCACGGCACGCTCTACAACTCGACGGACCCCGGGATCGTCCTGGACACCGTGCGCGCCACGGGGACGTTCGACACGAACCAGTACACGGACACCGACACGGCCGACGTGCTGATCATCGACCAGCCCCTCAACGTGACCGTCGCCAAGGACTGGACCGGCGGTCCCATCTCGGTGCCGCCGTCGGACACCCCGGCGCAGTTCTACCCGACGACCGACGTGACCATCGCGGGGACCAACGCCTCGGCCGCGAAGGTGAGCCAGCTCCGGCTGGTCGAGCCGGGCATCGCGACCTCGGGCGACGTGCAGACGGCGCCCGGGACCAAGCCGTTCGACGCGTTCACCCTGCGGGCGATCACCCTGGAGCCCCCGGAGGGCGCGGAGACGACGACCGTCACGCTCACCTACCTGGGGGGCTCGACCGCGAGCTTCACCGAGGCAGAGGCGGAGGGGCTCGGCACGGGCGACCTGGCCGACGTCGTCGGCGTCGTGACGTCGTTCGACGGCCTCGTGGCGCCCGGCGCGACCGGCAGCATGGACCTCACGCTGCAGCTGCGCGAGAACGACCGCTACACCCAGGCGCCCGTCACGGTCGCCGGGTACAGCCCGGTGCCGGACGGGGCGGTCGCGACGATCGCCGACCCGGGCGGTACCGACCAGGACGTCCGGCTCGCGTACGACGACGCGAGCATGGTCCTGCAGGACGCGGGGATCGCGCTCGACGTCGGCAAGACCTTCGACCCGACGCAGATCGTCGAGCCGGGCACCGGCCCGGTGACGATGACACTCAGCGGACAGCCCCTCGGGCCGTCGCGCGCGGTCGAGATGGTCCTCGTCGACGACGACCCCCGGTTCTGGAACCAGTACGACTTCGACGCGTTCGCGGGCGCCGCGCTCACAGCGCCCATCCAGCAGGTGCGCGTCGACGCCTTCACCGGGGGCGAGTTCGCGACGGGACCCGGTGGCGTCGTGGTGAACGGCGGCTCCTGGGTCCTGGGCGACGAGGTCGCCACGTTCGCGCTGCCCGACGGCGTGTCCCCGGCCGACGTGCAGGGCCTGCGGTTCACGTTCAGCCGGACCGACGGGTCGATCTGGGAGAACCCCGCCAACCCGACGCAGACCGTCCCGATCTCGGTCGAACGTCGGGACCAGATGCGCACGGGCGGGCCGGTCCTGACGGACCTCGCGGCCAACGTGCCGGCCCCGGGCGAGAGCGCCCCGGGCGTCGCGACCAACACCGTGGACGGCACCGTGACGGGGGCGGACCTCGTCGTCGACCCGGGGTCCGGCGACCTGGTCGCGGTCTCGGCGACCGACGACGAGTCGGCGCAGCTCGTCTACGCGCACGCGACCAACGGAGTGCAGGTCGTCAAGGCCTTCGACGGCGTCGTGACCGGTGGCACCCAGGCGCCCGACGCGACGTTCCCGATGACCATCGCCGTGACGAACACGGGCAACCGGGCGATCGGCGAGCTCGTGGTCGACGACGCCCCGATGCCGACCGACGCGCAGGGGGCGCAGCTCCGGCTGGCCGACGTGGACGATCCCTACTCCTACCGGCTGACCGGTCCGCCGCCGGCCCCAGCGGAAGGAGACCCCCTCCCCACCGACCCCGACGAGGTGACGGTCACCCAGACCGGTGACCTCCTCGGGCTCCGGTTCGCCTTCCCCGAGGGGACGGTGCTCGGGGTCGGTCAGACCTACACGATCACCGTCCTGGTGCAGTTCCGTGTGGGGCTCGCCCCGCAGACCCTGGTGACGAACACCGCGGGCGCGACGGCAGACCGCCCGTGGGACCAGTGCCAGACCCGGCTCGACGAGCAGACGGGCGCGTGCGAGGCGGACTCCGACGTGACGCCGATCCCCGCAGGCGTCCTCGCGCAGTCCAAGCTCGTCCGTGCGACGAACGACGACGCGCTCGACGTCATCGTGGACCCGGCGTACACCGGGCCACCGGTCGAGTGCACACCCTTGCCGACGGGGCTCTACGCCTACCCGTGCACGCCGGTGATCGCACCGGGGCACGAGCAGACGTGGCACGTACGCATCGACAACGTCGGCAACCTGCCGATGAGCAAGATCGTGACCTACGACCGGCTCCCCGCGGTGGGGGACACCGGGTCCTCCTCGTCGACGTCGCCGCGCGGGTCGCAGTGGACGCCCATCCTCACGAACGACCCACCGCCCCAGCTCGTCAACGCTCCGGAAGGCAGCACCGCGTCGTTCTACTACACGACGGCCGTGGACTACTGCATGGACGATCTCACGGACCCGCTGGCCGAGCCGGTCTGCCCGACGGACGACCCGGCGACGGGCTGGGTCCTGCTGACGGGGACCGAGGACGCGGCGCTGCTCGCGACGGTCACGGCGCTGAAGTTCGTCATCACCTTCCCTGAAGCCGACCCCTTCCAGCCAGGGGAGTACATCGCGATCGAGGGCACGACACTGACCCCGGCCCTTGCGCCCGAGGCCGGCGACCGGTCGATCGCGTGGAACTCCGCCGCGGCCTCCGCCGTCGTCGTGACGCCGCAGGGCAGCCTCAACCTGCTGCCCACCGAGGGCACCAAGGTCGGTGTGGCCACGGCGACCGGGTCGCTCGAGGTGATCAAGCGGGTCGCCGGAGCAGGAGCGGCGAACGCCCCGGCTACGTTCGACCTGTTCGTCCAGTGCACGTCGGCACCGGGCACGCCGGTGGAGACGGTGCTGGACCCGATCCCGATCACGGTGGCTCGTGACACGCCGTTCACCGTGTCGAACTTGCCGTACGGGGCCGAGTGCACCCTCACCGAGGACGGCTCCAACGGCCAGACCGAGCTGATCGTCGACACCGTGACGATCGGCGAGTCGCCGGACGTCACCACGATCACCGCGCTCAACCGCTACGACCTCGCAAGCATCGAGGTGTCCAAGGACGTCGTGACGGACGCGGAGGACCAGGACGGTCAGGCGGTGCCGTTCGGTCCGTTCGAGGTCACCGTCGACTGCAGCTTCCTCGGCGAGCCGGTCTACGCGACCGGTTACGGACCCGACGACCCCATGGTCGTCGAGATCGAGGACGGCCAGACGGTCGAGCTCGACGGGCTGCCCGTGGGGGCCGTCTGCACGGTCGAGGAGACCGGGACGGGCAACGCCTCGTCCGTCACCATCACGGTGACGCAGCAGGCGAGCCCGCCCGTGACCACGCCCGGAGCGTCCACGACGCTCACGCTCGGCGCCGACACCGACGCGGGGGAGAGCACCAACGACGTCGTGCTCACCAACACCTACGACGTCGGCGGGCTCGACCTCCTCAAGGTCGTCGACGGCCAGGGCGCGCCCACCTACGGGGCCGGGCCGTTCACCCTCGCGGTGCGCTGCACGTTCGACGACGACGGCACGGGGCCGGGCGCCCCGCGCGTCGTCTACGACGACACGGTCGTGCTCGGCGCGGGGGCGCCGCTCGAGAGACAGATCGAGAACCTGCCTGCGGGTGCGGTGTGCGAGGTGACGGAGCCCGACGACGGCGGCGCGACGTCGACGTCGATCGACCCCAGCCCGGTGACCGTGGACGCAGGAGCGACCGTGACGGTCACGGCGACCAACACGTTCGACGTCGGCGCCGTCATGGTGGACAAGGTCGTCGACGGCGAGGGCGCCGAGCTCTACGGCGCAGGCCCGTTCACCGTGACTCTCGTGTGCAGCGCCGACGGCGAGCCGCTGGCCGTCCCCGGCGGTCCGACGCGCGCAATCGTGCCGGGGACGCCGGTCGTCTACGACGACCTGCCCGTCGGTGCGGCCTGCAAGGTCACAGAGACCGAGGACGGCGGTGCGTCCGCGTCGACCATGACCGTCACGGTCGGCGGCGGCGAGCCCGTCGAGACCGACGGTCCGTCGGTCGACGTCGTCGTGACGCCCGTCGACGCCCAGGGGGTGCCCACCACGGTGGGAGTCGTCGCGACGAACACCTTCGACCTCGGTGCGCTCGTGGTCGACAAGGTCGTCGGCGGCGAGGGGGCCGCGCTCTACGGGGCCGGTCCGTTCGAGGTGTCGCTCACGTGCACCTTCGAGGGGCAGGCGATCGAGATCCCCGACGGTGCCGCGCGCGAGCTCGTGCCCGGCGACCCCGTGACGTACGACGGCCTGCCCGTCGGTGCGCTGTGCGAGGTCACCGAGACGGCGACGGGCGGCGCGACCGTCTCGACGCTCTCCTCCGTCGGAGAGGGTGAGCCGGGCTCGGTCGTCGTCCCGGCGGACGAGGACGGAGGCGTCACCGTGACCAACACGTTCGACGTCGGCGAGGTCCGGGTCGTCAAGACGCTCTCCGGCGCCGACGCGGCCGAGCACCAGGGGGACGTCTTCACCGTCTCGCTCACGTGCACCCGGGACGTCGACGGCGTCCCCGTCGACGTCGAGATCCCCGGCGGTCCGACGCGCACCCTCTCGGCGTCCGACGACTGGGTCGCGGTGTACGAGGACCTGCCCCAGGGAGCCGCTTGCGTCGTGACCGAGACGGACGCGGGCAGCGCGGACACGGTCCAGATCGTCGTCGACGGCGAGAGCGCGCTCACGGACCCGGCGGCGGCCGTCCCGGAGTCGGTCGAGTTCGCCCTTCCCGTGGGACCCGACGTCTGTGAACCTGTCGAGGTCGTCAACACGTGGTCGCCGACGAGCGGTGGCACGGCGGGCGGCATGGGTGGCGGGATGGTGGTCGGCGGCGCCTTGACGACGGCCCTCTCGCCCGCCGAGGTGGCGGTCGCGGCGGGCTGCGACGGTTCGGCCACCGACGGTGCGCTGTCCGCGACCGGTATCGACCTGGCCCGGGCCGGAGCCTTGGTCGCGATCCTGCTCGTGCTCGGTACGACCGCTCTGGTCGTGGCGCGTCGCCGCGAGGCGTAGCCCGCGGGCCGAGTCGTCGGGCCCGGCTCGCGTGCCACCTCGTCGCGCAGAAACAGCACGGCACCCCGACCGCCACGAGGGCGGCCGGGGTGCCGGCGCATCGGTTCAGCAGCTCAGCGCGGGTGCGGTGAGCGGGACCGATCAGAGGTCGTAGTAGAGCTCGAACTCGTGCGGGTGCGGGCGCAGACGGATCGGGTCCACCTCGTGCTCGCGCTTGTAGGCGATCCACGTCTCGATGAGGTCGGGCGTGAAGACATCCCCGACGGTCAGGAAGTCGTGGTCGGCCTCGAGGGCGTCGAGAGCCTCCTCGAGCGACGCGGGCACCTGCTGGATCGCGGCGTGCTCCTCGGGGGGCAGCTCGTACAGGTCCTTGTCGACCGGCTCCGGCGGCTCGATACGGTTCTTGATGCCGTCGATGCCCGCGAGCAGCTGCGCCGCGAACGCCAGGTAGGGGTTGGCCGTCGGGTCCGGGACGCGGAACTCGACGCGCTTCGCCTTGGGGTTGTTGCCCGTCACGGGGATACGGATGCACGCGGAGCGGTTGCGCGCCGAGTAGACCAGGTTGACGGGGGCCTCGTAGCCGGGCACCAGGCGACGGTAGGAGTTGACCGACGGGTTGGTGAACGCGAGCAGCGCGGGCGCGTGCTTGAGGAGGCCGCCGATGTACCAGCGAGCGAGGTCGGACAGGCCGCCGTAGCCCTTCTCGTCGTAGAAGAGGGGCTCGCCGTCCTTCCAGAGCGACTGGTGCGAGTGCATGCCCGAGCCGTTGTCACCGAAGATCGGCTTCGGCATGAAGGTCGCGGACTTGCCGGCCTCCCAGGCGACGTTCTTGATGACGTACTTGAACTTCATCAGGTCGTCGGCCGCTGCGGTGAGCGTCGAGAAGCGGTAGTTGATCTCCTGCTGGCCGGCGGTGCCCACCTCGTGGTGCGCGCGCTCGACGTCCAGGCCGACCTGGTCGAGGACTGCGCACATCTCGTCGCGCAGGTCGGCCATCTGGTCGTTGGGGGAGACGGGGAAGTAGCCACCCTTGTAGCGGGTCTTGTAGCCGAGGTTGCCACCCTCCTCGACGCGGCCGGTGTTCCAGGCCGCTTCCTTGGAGTCGAGGTGGTAGTACGACTCGTTCTGGCTCGTCTTGAACCGGACGTCGTCGAAGATGTAGAACTCGGCCTCGGGGGCGAAGAAGGCGGTGTCGGCGATGCCGGTGCTGCGCAGGTACGCCTCGGCCTTGAAGGCCACGTTGCGCGGGTCGCGGGAGTACGCCTCGTCGGTGAAGGGGTCCACGATCGAGAAGTTCACGATGAGCGTCTTGCGCTTGCGGAACGGGTCGATGTAGGCGGTCGTGACGTCAGGGATGAGCTTCATGTCCGACTCGTGGATCGCCTGGAAGCCGCGGATCGAGGACCCGTCGAACATCATGCCGTCCGTGAAGGCGGACTCGGCGAACTGCGAGATCGGGATGTTGAAGTGCTGCATGACGCCCGGCAGGTCGCAGAACCGGACGTCGACGAACTCGACGCCCTCGTTCCGGGTGAAGGCGATTGCCTCCTCCGCGTTCTTGAACATCCGTAACTCCTTGGTAGTGGGTCCTCTGGCCGTACCTCCAGTGGCGCCTCGAACCTAGGCCCCGGGAGTTTCCCCACCGTGTACCGAATGTTTCGTCCGTGTTACACAGCGTCCTGCCGTGTGACATCGGCGCGACGATGCGTGGTGGGGGACCCCGAACCAGGACAAGCCGGTCAGGCGCCGGAACCTCGCTCGCCGACACGTAGGCTGGGGCCGTGGTGTCGCGTGAAGATGTGGGTTCCTGGCTCGAGGGTACGCCGACCGGTGGGGAGGACGGCCGAGGCGGCCGCCTCGGCCTGCCGCCCGACGGTCCCGGCTCGATGGCGACGGTCGGGCGCAGGGTCGTCGCACTGTGCATCGACTGGCTGCTGAGCATGCTCATCAGCTACCTGGTGTTCGACGCGAACTCGATGGCGACGCTCGGTGTGTTCGCGGTCGAGAACCTGCTCCTGGTGAGCACGCTCGGCTACACGGTCGGGCACCGGGTCCTGGGCCTGCAGGTGAGGGTCCTGGGCGGCGAGGGGCGCATGGTCGGTCTGTGGCGCGGGTTCGTCCGCACGGTCCTGCTGTGCCTGGTCGTCCCGGCCGTGGTGTGGGACGGCGACGGGCGCGGCATGCACGACAAGGCCGCGGGCACGGTCATCGTCCGGGCCTGACCAGGCCCGTCTCCCGGCCTCCAGGGCGCCACGTGCGCCGCCGGTCCCGGTCCACGGCTCCGTGGCCCGACGCCGTCACGACCCCTGGCGTACCCGCTCGCCCTGGTCCCCGCTCGTCGCGGGCGCACGCCACACGAGCGTGTACCGCCAGTAGAGGCGCCGTCGCAGGCGTGCCCCCGGCAGGATCTCGCGAGCCGCCGCGCGCAGCTCGGCGTGGCTCGTGGTGACCTCGGCGATCGGTGCCCCGTGCTCCCACTCGCCGCGACGCCGTCGGGCGATCCCGGCTGCGGGGATCGCGGCCGCGCTGACCGCGTGGTCCGACGCCGTGCGGGGCCGGGTGAGGCCCACGACCGCGAGCGTGCCTCCCGGCGCGACCAGCGCGCGCAACCTCCGCAGCCCCCCGTGGAGCGGGAGGTGGTGCAGGGTCGCGACCGTCGTGACGAGGTCGAACGGCTCGGCGAGGCCGGGCAGCGGGGCGAGGACGTCGCCCGCGACGTAGTCGAGCCCGGTCGCCTGGGGCGGACCGCCCGACGCTGCGCGCGCACGCTCGACCTGGTCCTGGTCGAGGTCGAGGCCCAGGACACGTCCCGCACCGGCCGCCTTCAGGCGACGGGTCAGGAGCCCCTCACCGCACCCGACGTCCAGGGCCGTGCGCGTCCCGGGGCCGACGAGCCGCGTGAGGTCGGGGTGGTAGTGGGTGCTGTGGTTCCAGTACGGGTCGCTCACGGTGCTCCTCCGGCGTCGTCGGCGCAGGGTGTCGGTGATGGTCCGGGAACGCGGACAGCCCGCCGACAGACGGGCTGTCGACGGGCTGCCGGTATGCGGTGCGCGCAGGTTCAGCGCCCGCGCATGCCCTTGCGGTCGGGGCGAGCGCGCGTGGGGTCGATCCCCTTGGGGATGGGGAGCTTGGCGCCACCCAGCGCGCGCAGGCGCTTGCTGACCTCCGCGACCTCCGGCTTGGTGAGCGTCGGGCGCAGCTTCTGGACCTGGCGCGCGAGCTTCTTGAGCGGCACCTGGTCCTCGCCGTTGCCGCACTGGATCGTGGTGACCGGGACGTTCGGCAGCACGCGCGTGATGCGACGCTTCTCGGCGTCGAGCAGCTTGCTCACACGGTGCGAGGGGCCCTCGCCGACGAGGACCACGCCGGCGCGGCCGATGCCACGGAAGACGAGGTCCTGCTGGGGGTTCAGGGCGACGGGCTCGTCGTCGAACGTCCAGCCGCGGCGGATCGTGCCGAGCGCGGCGCGGGCCGCGCCGGGCTGGCCGTCGATGCGGCTGTAGGCAGCCGTCTCGGCGCGGCGGGTCAGGACGAACAGCGAGCCGAGGAACGCGAACGGCAGACCCACGATGAGCGTGTAGACCCAGGGGCCCCACGCCAGCCCGATCCCGATCGCGACGGCGAGGATGCCGACGAACACGGCGAGCATGATCCACGTGACCGCCGGGTCCTCGGTGCGCGTCATCTTGTACGCGTCCCAGACCTGGTGATACCAGCGCTGCTTCTTCTGCTTCTTCGGCTTGGTGCCGTCGACCCCGGTCGAGGGGTCGGTGCTCTTGTTGCGGGCCATGGTGCCTCAGTCTAGTGGTGGCGGAGAGTGCTCCGGTGAAGGGGCGAGGACGGCGGCGAGCCGGACCCCGCCCCACGATTCTCTCGCACGACGGCGGGAGGACGGGAGCGGGGACCGGCCCGGCGACGAGCGGTGTCGAACGTTCCTGCGGGGATCAGCGGGCCAGCAGGCTCGCTGCCTCCTGACGGGAGGTGCGCGGCTCGGCCAGGTGGGCGAGCGCGGCGGGGATCTCCATGCCGCGACGCTTCATCGCCTGGCCCCACAACCGGCCCGCGCGGTACGACGACCGCACGAGCGGACCGGACATGACGCCGAGGAAGCCGATGCGCTCGGCCTCGTCGGAGAGCTCGACGAACTCCTCGGGCTTGACCCAGCGTGCGACCGGGTGGTGGCGCAGCGACGGGCGCAGGTACTGCGTGATGGTGATGAGGTCGCAGCCCGCGTCGTGGAGGTCCTGCAGGGCCTCCTTGGCCTCGTCGATCGTCTCGCCCATGCCGAGGATGATGTTCGACTTGGTCACGAGGCCGGCCTCGCGGGCCCGCGTGATGACGGACAGCGAGCGGTCGTACCGGAAGCCCGGGCGGATCTCCTTGAAGATGCGCGGCACGGTCTCCACGTTGTGCGCGAGCACCTCGGGGCGGGACTCGTTGACCGCGTCGAGCAGCTCGGGGATCGCGTTGAAGTCCGGGATGAGCAGCTCGACGCCCGTGCCGGGGTTGAGCGCGTGGATCTGGCGGACGGTCTCCGCGTAGAGCCACGCGCCGCCGTCGGCCAGGTCGTCGCGGGCCACGCCCGTGATGGTCGAGTAGCGCAGACCCATGGCCTGGACCGACTCGGCGACGCGGCGCGGCTCGTCCGCGTCGAAGTCGGCGGGCTTGCCCGTGTCGATCTGGCAGAAGTCGCAGCGACGCGTGCACTGGTCACCGCCGATGAGGAACGTGGCCTCGCGGTCCTCCCAGCACTCGAAGATGTTGGGGCAGCCCGCCTCCTCGCAGACCGTGTGCAGGCCCTCCTTGCGCACGAGGCCCTTGAGCTCGGTGTACTCGGGTCCCATGGTCGCCCGGGTCTTGATCCACTCGGGCTTCTTCTCGATGGGTGTCGCAGCGTTGCGGGCCTCGACCCGCAGCATGCGCCGCCCTTCAGGTGCGATCGTCACGCGGTCTCTCCCAGTCCGTGGTGGGCGGTGGCCCCCTGGAGTCGTGCCCGGTATCGGGTGAAAGTCAGCGTACGCCAGGAGCCGCGGAGGGTGCCGGAGCGTCCACCGGTGCCGGACGTGACCTGAGCGACAGTCCTGTGACCACGAGCAGCGCGGCGGCGATCGCGGGCAGCGCGAACGCGGCCGCGGTCCCGACCCCCTCGGCGACCTGGCCGCCGACGCTCGCGCCGACGGCCACACCGACGACGTTCGCGCTCGCGAGCATCGTCATGGCGGCCCCGCTGCGGCTCGTGGGGCTCAGGTCTCCGCCGACCGTGAAGATCGTGACCATGACGGGGCCCACGAACAGGCCGAGGAGCGCGAGCGCGCCGATGAGGGTGCCGAGGGACCCGCTGCCGCCTGCGACGAACGTCAGGACGGCCGCGACCGTCAGGCCCGACGCGAAGGCCACCCAGCGCGAGCGTGCACCGAAGCGGGCCGGAAGCGCCACGACGGCCAGGGCCGTGATCGCCGAACCGAAGCCCAGCACGGCGTAGACGAGGCCCGCCTGCGACTCGGACCCCGCGTCGCGCATGAACGACGTGACGGCCGTCTGGGTGCTGCCGAAGAGCATGCCCATGGCGAGCATGCCGAGCACGGGCACCAGGACCCGGCGCAGGAGCCCTGCGAACGAGCCGTGGGCGTCCTGCCCGGCGGCGGCCGAGGCCTCCGGGGACGGCTTGGGGGCGCCGGGGGTCGCGGTGGGGTGCAGCGCGAACGCCAGGCCGAACACCGCGCACACGCCCGCGGCGAAGAGCATCGCCGCCTGGGGCGACCAGACGCTCGCGAGGATGCCCACGAGCGCCGGGCCGAGCACGAACCCGATCTCGTCGGCCGTGGACTCGTATCCCATCGCGGCGAGCAGGGTCCGGGGGCGGTGCTGGGTCATGGCGATCCAGCGCACGCGCGCGAGCGGTCCGACCTGCGGGGCGAACGCTCCCACGAGCGCGGCGGTTCCGAGGATGACGGCCGAGGAGGCCCCGGCGCTCGCGGCCTGGACGAGCCCCAGGACGGCCAGGACGTTGAGGGGCACGACGACGAGCAGCACCGTGCGCTGCCCGATGCGGTCCGCGAGGGTCCCCTGGGTGGGGCCACCGAGCGCCGTCCCGACGGCGGCGGCCGCGCTCGCGAGCCCGCCGAGCGCGAGCGACCCCGTGGTCGTGCTGACCAGCAGCAGCGTGCCGATCGTGATCATCGAGAACGGGAGCCGCGCCAGGAAGGCGATGGGGAGGAAGGCCTTGCCGGCCAGGCGAGGCAGCTCGCCGTACGTGGCGAGGGTCCCGCGCCGGGGCTCGACGTCGTCAGGAGCCGGAGCAGGGGAGCCGAGGGTGCCGGTCGCGGCAGGCTCGACGTCGCGCCGAGCGGGCGCGAGGGGGCTGGGAGTGCGGGTCATGAGGGTCCTTCAGGGGTCAACCGATCCGCGCACCGACCCACCCGTACTCCGGTTGCGCAAGGATTCCCTTGAGGTGAGGCCCATTCTAGCGGCGAACGCCTCAGAAGGGGAGAGGAGCCGCCTCGTGCTCCGCGAGCAGCGGCGCCAGGTGCGTGCGCAGTGCCGCGACGAGCAGCGGGGAGACCTCGTCGAGCGTGACCTGGCGGCCGGTCTCGAGCGAGAGCGAGGTGACGTCGGCGTCGGCGATGCCGCACGGCACGATCCGGGAGAACTCTCCGAGGTCCGGGCAGCAGTTGAGCGCGAGCCCGTGCATGGTCACGCCGCGTGCGACGCGTACCCCGATCGCGCACACCTTGCGCTCTCGCCGGGTCGGGGTCGCGGCGAGCCACACGCCGCTGCGCCCCTCGACCCGGAAGGTCTCGACGCCCAGGCTCGTGCACACGTCCATGACCGCGCCCTCGAGGGCGCGCACGTAGGCGACCACGTCGACGGGCTCGGCGAGACGGACGATCGGGTAGGCCACGAGCTGGCCCGGACCGTGCCAGGTGATCTTCCCGCCGCGGTCGACGTCGACCACGGGCGTGCCGTCGTCGGGCCGCTCCGCCCTGTTGGTGCGCCGGCCCGCGGTGTAGACGCTCGGGTGCTCCACGAGGATCACGGTGTCCGGCGCGATGCCGTCCACGACCTCCTGGTGGACCTGGCGCTGCAGGTCCCAGGCGTCCTGATAGTCGGTCAGACCGGGCCCCTCGGTGCGGAAGTGCATGCGGTCAGGCTAGTCCTCGCCCGGGCGCGGGTGGGCCTCGACCATGGTGATGAGGATCTCACGCAGCGTGGCGATCTGGTCGTCGCTCAGGCCGCGGGTGCTGAGCTCCTCGGCAGGCCGGGGGCTCGCGGCCGCGAGCGCGGCCTGCCGTCCCGGCGGGGTGATGGCCACGGCCCGTCGTCGGCGGTCGGACGGGTCGTCCTCGCGCGTGATGTACCCGGACCGCTCGAGGCGTGCCAGGACGCGGCTCATGGTCTGCTCGGTGATGTGCGACTCGGCCGCGAGCTGACGCTGGGTCCGTGGGCCGGCGAGGAGGTGCAGCAGGACGGGCATCGAGGCGTGGTTGAGGTCCCAGCCGTCGAGGTGATGGTTCCACTCACGCTCGATCCGCCGGGTCACCGCCGACAGGAGCCGGCCGGTCGGCCAGTCCTTCGGTTCCCTGCTCACGGGGTTGGCGTCCACTTGCTTCTGAGACCTCCGTCGTCAATAGTACTCAGCATGCTGAGTAATCGCTGGAGTGGTGTGCTCCGAGGCCTGGTCATTGTCGCAGTACTCGGTGTCTGGCTGGCCATCGGCGCGATCGGGGGGCAGGCGCAGGGCAAGCTCAGCACGGTCCAGACCAACGACTCCGCGGCCTTCCTGCCCTCGAGCGCCGAGTCGACCCGAGCCGCCGAGAAGGCGCAGGCGTTCGTGTCCGACGAGAGCCTGCCCGCGCTCGTCGTCGCGGTGCCGACCGCCGGGGGAGCGGTCACGCCCGAGCAGCTCCAGCTCCTCCAGGACGTCGCTGCGGACCTGCCCGGCCTGCCCCTGCCCGGCGCCGGACCCGACGACCCCCAGACCGTCGGGGACGCGCTCACGGGGGAACCCGTCGTCGTGCCCTCGCAGGACGGGGAGGCGGCCATGATCGTCGCCTCGCTCGACGCGTCGCAGGCCTCGAACCTCATGGCCGACGACGAGCGCGTCAACAACGTCGTGGTGGCCGAGGTGCGCGCCGAGCTCGAGACCGCCCTCGCCGACTCGGGCCTGCAGGCCTGGGTCACCGGGCCCGCCGGGTTCGTCGCCGACCTGGTCAACGCGTTCGGCGGGATCGACACGGTCCTCCTGCTCGTCGCGCTCGGTGCCGTGCTCATCATCCTCGCGATCGTCTACCGCTCGCCGATCCTGCCCTTCATCGTGATCCTCACCGCGGTCTTCGCGCTGTGCCTCGCCGGCCTGGTCGTCTACCTCCTGGCCGACGCCGGCGTCCTGACGCTCAACGGCCAGGCGCAGGGCATCCTGTCGATCCTCGTCGTCGGCGCCGCGGTCGACTACTCGCTGCTCGTCGTGGCCCGCTACCGCGAGGAGCTGCGCATCGTGCAGAGTCCGTACACCGCGGTCCGCCGGGCCCTGCGCGCCTCGATCGAACCCGTCGCGGCCTCGGCCGGGACCGTCATCGCGGGCTTGCTGTGCCTGCTGCTGTCCGACCTCGGGTCCAACCGGAGCCTCGGCCCCGTCGGGGCGATCGGCATCGCGGCAGCCTTCCTGGCCGCACTGACGCTCCTGCCTGCGATGCTCGTGCTCGGTGGCAGGCGTTCGCGCGGGATCTTCTGGCCGCAGAAGCCCACCTACGACCCCGCCGCAGCGGACGAGGGCGCGACCCCCGCGCCCGTGGCCGCGGACCCGAGCACGCAGGTCGCCGGCGAGGGCGCGCGCGACCTCGCGCTCGCCGCGAGCCACGACGTCGAGGTGCACGTCGCGGGGCACGGGATCTGGTCCCGCGTCGCGAGCTTCGTGGGGCGCCGCGACCGGGCGGTGTGGATCGTCACGGCACTCGTGCTCGCGGGGTGCGCGGCGTTCGTCCCCACGTTCCAGGCCGAGGGCACGAGCGACTCCGACGTCTTCCTCACCCAGGTCGACTCGGTCGACGGGGAGCAGGCGCTCGAGGAGCACTTCGGGGGAGTGGGCGTCCAGCCCGCGATCGTGATCGCCCCCCAGGAGGACCTCGACGCCGTGCTGCAGGCCGCGACCGCGACGGACGGCGTCGCGTCGGCCGCCGCGGTGACCGAGGCCGGCACGGGCGGGGCGCCGGGAGCCCCCGCGCAGGGCCCGCCCCTCGTGGTCGACGGTGACGTCCGCGTCGACGTCGTGACCGAGGACCCGAGCGACACCAACGCCGCGACCCAGACCGTCGCCGCGCTGCGCGACGCGGTGCACGAGGTCTCGCCCGAGGCTCTCGTGGGCGGGGCGAGCGCCGAGCGGCTCGACACCCAGATCGCGGGCGACCACGACCTGCGGGTCATCGTCCCGGTCGTGCTCGTCGTGATCCTCCTGATCCTGATGCTGCTCCTGCGCTCGATCCTCGCGCCCGTCCTGCTCATGGCGGCCAACGTGCTCTCGTTCGGAGCGGCCCTGGGCGTCGCGGCCCTGGTGTTCAACCACGTGCTCGACTTCCCCGGCGCCGACCCCACCGTCCCGCTCTACGCGTTCTGCTTCCTCGTCGCGCTGGGCGTCGACTACTCGATCTTCCTCATGACGAGAGTCCGGGAGGAGTCCGGGATCATCGGCACGCGCCGCGGAACTCTGCGGGCGCTCGCCGTCACGGGCTCGGTCATCACGTCGGCGGGCGTCGTCCTGGCCGCGACCTTCGCTGCGCTCGGGGTGATCCCGCTGCTCTTCCTGGCCCAGCTCGCGTTCATCGTCGCGTTCGGTGTCCTGGTGGACACCCTGATCGTCAGGAGCCTGCTCGTCCCGGCCCTCGTGCACGACGTCGGACGCGTCGTGTGGTGGCCGGGCTCGCTCCGCCGCGCCGCGCCCTGAGCCGCGGGCCCGGACGGGCCGCCTCGCGTCAGGCGGCTCGCCCGGGACCCGCTCGGGGGACGTGGGCGGTGCCTGGGGCGTCGAGCGGGACGTCGACCGGGCGCCCGGCGGCGGCGCGCCCAGAGGAGCGCGACGGGCCGCGCGATCCGAGGGCTCAGGAGGCGACGGGCAGGGGCTCCGACGGGCAGCCGTCCAGGACCGTGGCCATGGCGTCGTGCTCGGCGGGGGTCACCCACAGGTCGTAGGTCACCTTGACCGCGATCTGGCGGGCGACGTACGTGCAGCGGAACGCGTTGTTGGGCGGCAGCCAGGCCGATGCGTCGCGTGCCCCCTTCGACTGGTTCGCCGAGCCGTCCGACGCGAGCAGGTTGAGCGGGTCGTTCGCGAAGCGCAGGCGCGTCTGCGCGTCCCACGACTGTGCGCCCTTGCGCCAGGCGTCCATGAGCGGGATCACGTGGTCGATCTGGACCGCCGCACTGGTCTTGTTGCCGCGCACGAAGCTGATGACCTCGCCCGTGTAGGGGTCGTCGAACGTGCCCGTCCGGATCTCGCACGCCTTGTCGCGCGTCGAGTACGTGAGATCGGTGAGGTCGCGCGCGAGGATGTCGTTGCGCGTGTCGCACCCGTTGCCGTCCACGTCCGCCCAGGCCGAGCCGAAGTTCTCGCGCTCGTACCCGGTCGAGGCCGCGGGTCCCTTGACGTCGAGCGTCGCGAGGGCCGCGAGCGCGGTCCCCGAAGCGGGCGCCTCGTGGGCCTCGATCGTCTGCTGGTTCACGGCGTTGGCGATGACGACGCCCAGCGCCAGGGCGATGAGGGTGATGCGTACGGCGCGGCGCAGGCGCGCGCTCTTCTGACTCTTCTGGCTCTTCGAGCTCTTGGTGCTCAACGGACGACCTTCCCGAACTCGGGCACATGCCGAGAACGACAGTTCCAGGAGGATTCGGTACATTCTGCCAGTCTTCGGGAGTGCTCCGGGACGGCCGCTAGATTGGTCGCCATGAGCGGAAGCAGCACGCAGGAACAGGTCGCGCGCGTCGGGCTGGTCGGGTACGGCGGCGCGGGCCGAGGCATCCACGCCCGCCTCGCGCGCGAGGCGGGGCTCCAGGTCACCGCGGTGGTCGCGCGCGACCCGGGACGTCGCGCCGAGGCCGAGCAGGACTGGCCGGGGGTGCATCTGCACGACGACCTCGCCGGCCTGCTGGCGGACCGGGGCACCTGCGACGTGGTGGTCGTCGCGAGCCCGTCGGCGCTCCACGCCGAGCACGCCGCGCAGGTCTCCGCAGCGGGCGTCCCGTTCGTGCTCGACAAGCCCATCGCGCTCGACGGCACGCAGGCGGCCGAGGTGGTCGCGGTCGCAGCGGCTGCGGGGACTCCCTTCACGGTCTTCCAGAACCGTCGGTGGGACCCCGAGCAGCTCACGCTCGAGGCCGTCCTGGCGTCGGGCGAGCTCGGCGAGGTGCACACGTTCGAGCGCCGGTGGGAGCGGTGGCGACCCGTGCCGCAGCAACGCTGGAAGGAGAACGACCCCGTCGGGGGCGGGCTCCTGCTCGACCTCGGCCCGCACCTCGTGGACTCCGCGACCCAGCTCTTCGGACCCGTCCGCTCGGTCTATGCCGAGCTGCGCGCCCTGACGACCCCGACCGAGGACGACGTCTTCCTGACCCTCCACCACGAGGGCCACCAGGGGCGGGAGGTCGTCAGCCGGCTCTGGGCGGCCTCGGTCGTGGGGGCACCCGGCCCGCGCACGCGCGTCCTCGGCACCGCGGGCGCGTACGTCGTGACCACGTTCGAGAACGACGCCTCCCCGTTCGAGGTCTTCGACGACGCGGCTCCCGAGGGCACGGAGGGGTGGATCACCCGCGGACGCGAGAGGACGCCCGTGCCGCGCGCCCCCGGGGGGCACGCCGACTTCTACCGCGCGGTGGCCGCGTGGCTCGCGGGCGGGCCGGCACCCGTCGACCCGGCCGACTCCGTGCGGACGGCACACGTGCTGGACGTCGCGCGCGAGAGCGCGCGCAGCGGGCGCCGTCTCGACGTCTGAGCCCGAGGCCGGCGCACACGCCCGGCCTGTGGACAAGCCGGGACGGCCGCTCCGCCCTGGTGGGATGGGGACATGTCGAGTGCACGCCCCGTCCGCGAGTCACGGCCTCGGCGACCGGGGAGGTGGAACGAACCGGACGGACCGGTGCTCCCTCCTGCCTTCGCTGAACAGCTCGTGAGCCGCGGCTGGAGGATCGTCGACCGAGAGACGTCGCGCGAAGCGCCGGGGGGCGGCGCCGGCGGTCAGGGGTGGGTCGTCGTCGACCGCGCCGGGCACCAGGACGACCTGACGCTCGTGCCCGTGCCCGCCGAGCACCGCGAGCGCGCGCTGGTCGTCGAGCGCCTCGGCGTGCTGCGGGCGCTCGACCACGAGCACCTCGCCGCGATCGACGAGATCGTCGAGGGGGACCCGGGGCACCTCGGGATACTGACCCGACGTCCCCACGGGACCGGGCTGGATCTTCTCCTGAGGTGCCGTGGCCCCTTGAGCGCCGGCGAGGCGGCGACGCTCCTTGTCCCGCTCGCGCAGGCGCTCGCCGCGCTCCACCAGGCGGGCCAGACGTACGGCGCGCTCGGGCGCAGGGACGTGACGGTCGGTCCCGACGGCCGTGCGGTGCTGCGCGCACCGCTCGTCGCCTCGACCGCGAGCCCCGCGGAGGACGTCCGGGCGCTCGCCGCGCTCGTCACGGGGCTCGTGCCGCCCCCGGCGACGCTCCACCCGGGCGTTCGCGGCGCCGTCGGGCCGGGGGAAGGGAACGACGAGGCGGCGCTCGCCGCGCTGCACGCCGAGCTCGCCGCCGCCCAGCGCGCCGACCCCCGCGGGCGCCCAGAGGCCGGGACCTTCGCGGCGCTCTGCTACGAGGCCGCCCCGCCTCTTCCGCTCGTCCTCCCGGACCCTGCGCGCCTCGCGGCCGCGGCCATCGCGGAACGTTCGGGCCCCCGAGGACCGGCTGCGGGCCGAGCGGTCGTCGGGGAGGCTTCCGGCCTTCCGCCGCGGGACGAGGCCGGGGCCGGCGGTGCCGTCGTCCGTCCGGCGCGTGTCCGCGACGGCGGAGCGCTCGTGCCGGCCACCCGTGCCGAGACGCGAGCGAGAGCCCCCGAGCGGCCCCGTCGCGGTGGTGAAACTGCCGGTCGGGCCGTTCCGACCGCGCGTCGATCCGACGGCCGCAGCGGCCGCCGGGGAGGCGGTGGCCGGTCGCGCGGGCCGCGCCATCCCGCCCTCGTCGTTGCGCTCGTGCTCACGGTCTGCGCGGCACTCGCGGGAGGGGGCCTGGCTCTGCGGTCCTGGGCCGGGGACACGTCCGGCGCCCGGGACCCTGCGCTCGCCGGACCCCGCACGGGCGGCCAGGACGCGTCGGGCGACGACCCCACGCGTCACCACGACGACCCGCTCGCCGCGGCGGTCGAGCTCACCGAGCGCAGGGTCGAGCTGCTGGCGGGAGACCGAGCTCTCGCCGAGGTCGTGGTGCCGGGCTCACCCGCGGAGCAGGCCGACGCCGAGCTGCTCGAGCGCATCGCCGACACGGGAGTCGTCGTCGAGGGCGCCCGAGCGGAGGTCCTGGACGCCCGGAACATCGCCACCGGCGGGCTGGACGCGGTGAGCGCGGACGCTGGCAGCCCGGACCAGGCGAGCGTCGAGGTGACCTACGTCGTGGGCGCCCACACGCAGCGCGCCGCGGACGGCACGGTGATCGAGGTCCCCGCTGAGGAGCCCGAGGTCGCGGTGCTCACGCTGCGCTGGACCGACGGCGCGTGGCGGGTCGGGGAGGTCGGGTGAGGGCGCTCAGCCGCTCGTGACCCATCGGGCGGCCGACTCCAGGTCGTCGTGCTCGAACGTGAAGCCGCTCGCCTCCAGGACGCGCGGCAGGGCGCGCTGAGACCCCAGGACGTCGGACGCGAACTCGCCCAGGACCACCTTGAGCGCCACGGACGGCACGGGCAGCGCCGCGGGTCGGTGCAGCGCCTGGGCGAGCGCGCGCGTGACCTCGGCGTTCGTCGCCGGGGCGGGTCCCGTGAGGTTCACGGGACCGTGCACGTCGGCGTCGAGCAGGTGCAGCACCGCCGACACGTGGTCGCGCAGCGTGATCCAGCTCCAGTACTGGGTGCCGCTCCCGAGCCTCCCCCCGACGCCGAGCCGCAGCAGGGGCAGCATGCGCGCGAGGGCGCCGCCGTCGGGCGAGAGCACGATCCCCGTGCGCAGGTGCGCCACACGCACCCCCGCGTCCTGCGCGGGCGCCGTGGCAGCCTCCCACTCGGTGACGACGCGCGCGAGGAACGTCGTGCCCGGGCCCGAGGTCTCGGTCAGGACCTCTGCACCCCGGTCCCCGTAGTAGCCCACCGCGGTGCCCTGCAGGAGCACGGGCGGGGGAGCGTCGAGGTGCGCGAGCGTACGCGCGAGCAGTCCTGCGGTCCTGGTCCGGGACTCGAGGATGGTGCGCTTGTACTCGGTCGTCCACCGATGGTCGCCGACCCCCGCGCCCGCGAAGTTGACCACGGCGTCCGCGCCCTCGAGCGCGTGCGGGTCCAGCGCGTCCTCGTCGGGGTCCCAGAAGACCTCGTGCGCGGCCTGGGGAGGACGGCGCACCAGGCGGCGCACGGTGTCCCCGCGCTCGCGCAGACGTTCGAGCAGCTCGGTCCCGATCAGACCGTGCGAGCCGGCCACGACGATGTCCATGCGACCACGGTACGGCCCGCGCGGCCTGCCTGCGCCGCTCAGGCCACGCGTCGTCCGGCGTGTCCGGTGCCTGAGGTCCCCGAGCACGACGGCGGCCCCCCGACCCGTGAGGGTCGAGGGGCCGCCGTCGTGGTGGGCTCAGCGAGCTCCGAGGGTCAGAGACCGACCTCGGACTCGAAGGCGCCCTCCTCGATGCGGTTCTTGATCGCACCCAGGAAGCGGGCTGCATCCGCGCCGTCGACCAGGCGGTGGTCGTAGGACAGGAAGATGTAGCTCATCGAACGGATCGCGATCGACTCGTTGCCGTCTGCGTCGGTCACGACGACCGGACGCTTGACGATCGTGCCCGTGCCCAGGATCGCGACCTGGCCGCCGGGGACGATGGGCGTGTCGATCAGCGCGCCACCGGAACCGGTGTTCGTGATCGTGAACGTCGCGCCGCCCAGCTCGTCCGGCCCGATCTTGTTGATGCGGGTGCGCCCGGCGAGGTCGGCGATCTTGCGGGCGATCCCGGCGAGGTTGAGGTCACCGGCGTCCTTGATGACCGGCACGACCAGGCCGCGCTCGGTGTCGACCGCGATGCCGACGTTCTCCTGCGGGTGGTAGACGACCGAGTCGCCGTCGATGCTCGCGTTGATCTTCGGGTAGGCCTTGAGGGCCTCGACCGCGGCGAGCGTGAAGAACGGCAGGAACGTGAGGTTGGCGCCCTCGCGAGCCTTGAAGTCGTTCTTGGCCTTGGCGCGCAGCTTGGCGACCTTGGTCACGTCGACCTCGACCACCGTGGTGAGCTGGGCCTGGGTCTGCAGGGCCTCGACCATGCGCGTCGCGACGAGCTTGCGCAGGCGCGACATCTTCTCGGTGGTCCCGCGCAGCGGCGAGACGGCCGGGACGCTGGGGGCCTTGGGCGCAGTGCCCGACGGCGCAGCAGCGGCAGGTGCAGGAGTCGCCTTGGCAGCCTCCGCCTTGGCGGCCGCCTCGAGGACGTCCTCCTTGCGGATGCGGCCACCGACGCCCGTGCCCGTGAGGGACGCGACGTCGACACCCTTCTCCGCGGCGAGCTTGCGCACGAGCGGGGTCAGGTAGGAGCCACCGGTCGCGCCCGAGGTGGCACGCGAGGCCGGGGCCGCCGGAGCGGCCCCGGCCTCGCGTGCCACCTCGGGCGCGACCGGTGGCTCCTACCTGAC
>NZ_MAQA01000027.1 GCF_001692445.1 Oerskovia enterophila
CTCCGTCACCACCCGCAAATCTGAGGACTGCCCGGGCGATCCTCGGGCCACGCAGTGAGTGCCACAGATGCCATGTCACGAGCGACGACGTCGTCGACGGCGAACCCCTGGCGCGCACGCACGCGGCCGACGGCGACAACCGGTCGCCCGAGCTCTCCTGGAACCACTTCCCCGCGGCCACGCGCTCGTTCCTCGTGAGCTGCTTCGACATGGACGCGCCGACCCCGGCGGGCTACTGGCACTGGACCGTCGTCAACGTGCCCGTGTCCACCGTGACCCTCGCGCAGGGCGCCGGGTCACCCGGGGGCGGCTACCTCCCGCCGGGAGCCGTGCAGACCCGGCACGACGGCGGAGGGCCGGGCTACCTGGGCGCCGCACCCCCGCGCGGCGACAGACCGCACCGGTACGTGTTCGCGGTGCACGCGCTCGACGTCGAGACGCTCGACGTCACCCCCTCGACGACCGCGACCGCGGTCGCCATGAACGCCGTGTTCCACACGATCGGGCGCGCGACCATCACGCCGACCTACCAGGTCCTGGTCGACGCATGAGCCGCCCCACGAGCGGCCCGCTCGCCCTCCCGACGCTCGGCGACCTCGACTGGGTCCCGGCGACGAGCCGGCCCGAGCTCCTCGCCCCCTCGGTCGCCGCGGCGCTCGCCCGGTGGGCCGAGCAGGACCCGCGTGTCGCCGAGCAGGTCGCGGTCGTCGAGATCGACCCGGACCTCGCCGACACCGCGACGCTCAACGCCGCCCACGACCTTCCCCCGGCGGCCTCCGCGAACTGCGTCCTGGTCGCCGGGCGACGCGGGGGCGACGAGAGGATCGCCGCGGCCGTCGTGCGAGCCACGACCCGGGCCGACGTGAACACGCGCGTGCGGTCGCTGCTCGACGTGCGCAAGGCGTCGTTCCTGCCCATGGACCGCGCGGTCGCCGAGTCCGGCATGGAGCACGGCGGGATCACCCCGATCGGGCTCCCCGACGGGTGGCGCGTGCTGCTCGACGCGGCCGTCGCCACGGACGGCGAACCCGCGCTGATCGGCAGCGGGCTGCGCCGCTCCAAGCTGCTGCTGCCGGGCGCGCTGCTCGCACTGCTGCCCGGGATCGAGCTGGTCGAGGGGCTGGGCGTGCCGGTGGGGTGAGCGAGGACGCGGGTTCCCGCGGCGAGGGGGTGCGGGCGCTCGGCCCGGCGGCGCGGCGCCCTCGAGCCTCAGCCCTCGGCGCGGCCCTCTCGCCAGTACCCCATGAACGCGACCGACCGGCGGTCCACGCCGCGCTCGGACACGAGGTAGCGCCGCAGCGTCTTGATGACCGACGCCTCGCCCGCGAGCCACGCGTAGAGCTCGGCGCACGCGACGAGGGGCGCGCCGTCGTCGTCCACGGGGACCTCCCAGAGGATGCCGGTGTCGATGTCGACGTCCTCGAGCTCGGCCACGCCGCCGGCCCCGTCGGCGCGCCGCTCGAGCCCCCGCGCGGCGCACGTGAGCGAGTGGGTCGCCCCGCACACGTTGCGCTCGAGCAGACGGTCTGCCGCCTCACGGACCGCGGGGACGAGCAGGTCGCCGTGGGCGCGCCCCTCGCGGGCGAGCCAGGTGACGTTCACGCCGGCAGGCGCCGTGACGGGCAGGACGTCGCCCGCGTGCGGGACCTCGAGGAAGACCTCGCCGACCTCGTCCGCAGGCAGGGCCCCCAGGATCGAGGCGATCGCGGGGACAGCGGTCTCGTCGCCCGCGAGGAGCAGCGCGTGGCTGCGGACGGGGCGCGAGAACTCGACCCCGCCGTGCGCGCCCGTCCACAGCCCGTTGGGGCCCAGCAGGACGACCTCGGTGCCGGGGCGCGCCGCGAGCGCCCACCGGGACGCGGGTCCGGCGACGCCGTGCAGGACCAGGTCGACGTCCACCTCGGCGAGCTCGGGGCGCACCGCGCGCACGGTGTAGGTGCGCAGCGGGTTGCGACGCTCCTCGGGCTGGGCACGCCAGGCGGCATACCACTCGCCCGTGCGGTCGAGGTGCTCGTAGCCGCCGTCGGCCGCGGGCAGGACGAGCTTGATGCGCTGGTCCAGGCCGTTGTCGGCGAACTCGTGCAGGTCGTGGCCCGTGAAGGTCACGCGCAGGAAGCTGGGAGCCAGACGCTCGACCCGTCGCACCTGCACGTCGAACATGCGGAACGGGGAGATCTCCTGCTCGGTCACGACACTGGTCTGGCTCACGTAGGCGAGCCTAACCAAACATCGGGCCCGGGTGAACCCCCGGACCCGCACCTGTGGCCGGGATCACTCTCACGCCTCACGGCCTCGGCTGCGCCACAGGAGCCACACGAAGTACGGCGCACCGATGAGCGCGGTCGTCAGGCCCGCGGGGATCTGGGCCGGCGCGATGACCGTGCGTCCCACGGTGTCGGCGACGCTCACGAGGACGGCCCCGAGCAGCATCGAGACCGGGATGACGCGACCGTTGCGGGAACCGACGAGGGCACGCGCGGCATGCGGGGCGACGAGCCCCACGAAGCCCACGACGCCGACCGCGCAGACCGCCGCCGCGGTCAGGACTGCGCTCGCGCCCAGGAGCAGCAGGCGCGTGCGGTCGAGCCGCAGGCCCAGGACCCGCGGGGTGTCCTCGTCGAGCGCCAGGACGTCCATCTCGCGCCGGTGGAGGACCGCGACGGGCACGACCACGAGCAGCGCGAGCACGACGGGGACCACGTGCTCGAGCGTGCGCCCGTACGTGGACCCGGACAGCCAGGTGAGCGCGAGGTTGAGGTTCCACGGCGCCACCACGACGATCACGAGCGTCGTCAGGGCCGTGGCCCCCGCGCTCATGCCGATGCCGATGAGCACGAGGCGGTCCGAGCTCAGCCCGCCCCGGTAGGCCAGGCGGTAGACGATCGCGAACGTCCCGAGCGCGCCGACCACGGCCGCCGCGGACATGCCCATGATGCCGACGCCGGGCACGAGCAGGACGACCGCGACGGCCCCCAGGCCGGCACCCGCGGTCACGCCGAGCAGCCCCGGTTCGGCCAGCGGGTTGCGGCACACGGCCTGCACCACGGTTCCCGCCAGCCCCAGGGCGGCACCCGCGAGGATCGCCGCGAGCGCACGCGGGAAGCGCTGGTCGAGCACGAAGGAGACCTGCTTGCCCGCCCGGTCGGCGGCCCAGTTGAGGACGTCGCCCGTGAGCAGGAGCCGGTCGCCCAGCAGGAGCGCGGCGATCGTGGCCGCGACCAGGAGCGCGACCAGGACGGCCGTCACGACCAGGGTCCGACGCGCGGTGCGCGGCCGGACGTGCGCGGCCCGGGTCCCCGCGGCGGGGCCCGAGTCCTTGAGGCGGCGCGCGAGCCACACGAGCGTCGCGGCGCCGAACACGGTCGTGATGACGCCCGTCGGGACCGCGACTCCGTAGGTGCCGGGAAGCACCAGCCGCAGCAGGACGTCGGCACCCAGGATGACGATCACGCCCGCGATCCCCGAGAGGGGGATGAGCACGCGGTGCCGGTTGAGCCCCGGCACCTTGCGCGCCACGAGGCGCACGATCACCGGGGCGCACAGGCCCACGAACCCGACCGGGCCCGCGACCGTGACCGCCGTCGCGGACAGCAGGACCGCGAGCAGGATCGTCACGACGCGCGTGGCGCGCACGTCGATCCCGAGGACGGTCGCGGTGTCGTCCCCCAGCGCCAGGAGGTCCAGGCGGTGGGCCACGAGGATCAGGCCGCCGAGGCCCACGACCACGAGCGGGGCAGCGAGCGCGACCTGCGACGTGCCGGACTGGACGATCGAACCGCTCCCCCACGCGAAGAGGCCCATGGTCTCCTGCTGGAACAGCACGAGCAGCACGGTCGTCAGGGAGTGCAGGGCCAGGGTGATCGCGGAGCCCGCGAGGATCAGCCGGGTCGGCCCGGCGGCACCACCGCGGGCCAGGACGAGCACGAGGCCCGAGGCCGCGAGGCCACCGACCAGCGCGAGGGTCCCCGAGAGGTAGAACGGGAGCGTCACGCCGATCACGGCCGCGCCCACGACCGCGACGTAGGCGCCCGCGTTGACCGCGAGCGTGTCGGGCGAGGCGAGCGGGTTGCGCGCCACGGACTGCAGCGCGGCTCCGGCCGCACCGAGCGAGACGCCCACGAGCAGGCCCGCGAGCAGGCGGGGCAGTCGCGAGGCGACCAGGACGGCCGCGACGGTCCGGTCCGTGTCGCCGGCCTCGCCGCCCACGACGAGCCTCAGCAGGTCGCCGAGCCCGACGTCGGCCGTCCCCTGCGTGAGGTGGATCGCGGCCAGCACCAGGACGACGAGGATCGCGACGACGAACGCCGAGGCGACCGTCAGGCGGAACCGGACGCGCGAGCGCCCCGGGGGAACCGGCGGGGCCAGGAGTCCCGAGGCGTCGTCCGGGACCTCGTTCCGGGCCGTCGAGAGCTCCCCCGGGGCGCTCGTGCTCACTGGGTCAGTGCCGCGACGAGCGCGTCGACGTAGGCGCCCGCCGAGGCCGGGCCGCCGAACATCCAGATGCCGTCGGGGATGCGGTGCACGTCACCGGCCGCGACGAAGGGGAGCTGCTGCCAGATCGCGTTGTCCTTGAGGCCGTCCGCGAACGGGTCTGCCTCGGAGTCGCTCGCGGCGTAGACGAACTGGACGTCGCTCAGCGCGGTCAGGCCCTCGACGTCGGTCTGCGCGAGGCCGTAGTCGGGGTCGCCCTCGCCGGTCCACGCGTTCGCGAGGCCCAGCTCGGCGCCGATCGCGCCGAGGAACGAGCCGGGCGTGTACATGCGCACCGAGACGGTGCCGTTGTTGACCCAGCCGTCGGCCATGACGTACGAGGCGCCCGCGACGCCGGCCTCGTCGAGAGCCTTCTTGCCCTCGGCGACCTTGGTGTCGAAGCCCGCGAGCAGCTCGGCGCCCTCGTCCTCGGTGCCCGTCGCGGTCGCGAGCGTCTCGACGGTCTGGCGCATGTACCCGATCGGGTCGGTGCCGTCCGAGCCGCGCAGCGTCACGACGGGCGCGATGTCCGCGAGCTGGTCGATCACGTTGTCGGGCGTGTCGGTGGTGACGGCGATGAGCTGGGGCTCGAGCGCCGAGATCGCGTCGAGGCTCGGCTCGCCGCGCATCCCGACGTCCGGGGTCGACGCGTCGAGGGGCACCGAGGTGTCCCAGGTGTTGTAGCCCTCGACGTCGGCCTGACCCACCACGTCCACGCCGAGCGCGAGCAGGTTCTCGGTGAGGCCCCACTCGAGCGAGACGACCTCGGTCGCCGGGGCGTCGAGCGTCTGCTCGCCGCGCTCGTCGGTGAACGTGACAGGGCCCGCGTCGGAGGCTGCGGTCGCGTCGGCCGAGCCGGCGTCGGCCTCTTCCGTGGTGCCGCACGCGGTGAGGGTGAGCGCTGTCACGAGCAGGACGGCGGGCAGGCCGGTCCGGAGGGTCGTTCGCATGGGGGTCCTGTGTCCTTGAGGTGCGGCCCGCGCCGTGGCGGCGTCGGGCTCGGTGGGCCACCGCGCGGGGGTGCGCGGCGGCACGGGGTTCGTCGGCTCGGTCGTCAGGGGACGGCGACGAGCCTGCGGGTCGTGTGCCGCCCGACGGGCGCGGTCTGCACCGTGCCCGTCAGCGGGTCGTGCGTGACCTCGATGCGGATGCCGTAGGTCTCGCTCAGGGCGTCGGCCGTCAGGACGTCCGCGGCCTCGCCCGCGGCGCGGACGACGCCGCGCTGGAGCAGGACCACGTGGTCGGCGACCGCGGCCGCCTGGTTGAGGTCGTGCAGCACGACGCCCACGGCCACGCCGTGGTCGTCCGCGAGGTCGCGCATCAGGTCGAGGATCTCGACCTGGTAGCGCAGGTCCAGGTAGGTCGTGGGCTCGTCGAGGAGCAGCACGCCCGTGTCCTGCGCGAGGCACGTCGCGAGCCACACGCGCTGGAGCTCGCCGCCCGAGAGCTCGTCGACGCCGCGTCCCGCCATGGCCGCGACGCCCGTGACGTCCATGGCCCAGGCGATCGCGCGGGCGCCGTCGGGGTCCGTGGAGCGGAAGCGTGCCCGGTGCGGGTGGCGCCCGTACCCGACGACGTCGCGCACGCTCACGCCGTTGGGCGTGGGCCTGCTCTGCGAGAGCAGCGTCACGCGGCGCGCGAAGTCCTTGGGGTGCAGCGCGAGCGCGTCGGGGACGTCGGGCAGGCTCACGGTGCCTGCGAGCGGCTTGTGGAGCCGGGCGAGCGAGCGCAGGAGCGTCGACTTGCCGCTCCCGTTGGGCCCGATCAGCGCGGTGACCTGTCCGGGGAGCAGTCGCAGCGAGGCGTCGTGCACGACGGCGTTCCCGTCGTACCCGAGGCTCAGCCCGGCTCCGGCGAGGGCCGGTCGGGCGGGGTCCTGGGCTGCCGTGGCGTCGTCGGCTCCCGGTAAGGTCTGGCTCACAGAGGTGAGCCTAACCAAACATCTGGACCGGGTGAAACCCTCGGACCCGAAGATGTGGTCGGGATCACTCGAGAAGGGCGGTCGCGCTCAGCGCACGATCGTCACGGGACAGTGCGCGTCACGCACCAGCGCGTGGCTCACCGATCCCAGGACGAGAGCCGCGAACCCTCCCCTGCCGCGCGAGCCCACGACGAGCCGCTCGGCCCCCTCCGAGGCCCTGACCAGCGCGGGGGCCGGGTAGGCCTCGACCGTCTGCCCCTCGACCTCGATGCCCTCGAACGCCTCGCGCACCTGCGCGAGCGCCGCGGCGAGCTGCCGCTCGGCGCCCTGCTCGGCACGCTCGCGCGGGAACTCCGCAGCGACGTAGCTCTCGAGATGAGCCGAGGCCCGCGTCCACCACGCGACCACCACTCGCAGGGACGCCTGCCGCGCGACGGCCACCTCGGCCGCGTGGAGCAGCGCGTCGGTCGAGGCCGCCGACCCGTCGACCCCCACCACGACGGGCAGGTTCACGTCGCGCAACGCCTCGACGTCGCCGTGCACCACGACGACCGGGCAGTGCGCGTGGGCGGCGACCGCGAGCGCCACCGAGCCGCCGAGCTCACCGCGCACCCGCCCGTGGTCCCCGGAGCCGACGACCACGACCGAGGCGTCGAGCGACGCCGCGACCAGGGTCGCCGCGGGGGTCGTGTACTCGACGGTCGCCTCGACCTCGAGGTCCGGCTCGACCTCGAGCGCCGTGCCACGGCCGCGGTCCGCGAGCGCCCGGGCTCCGGCCTGCGCGTCGTCCCCCCCGCCCGGCAGCGAGGGTTCCAGGTGGGAGTCGTGCGCGTCGCGGGCGAAGACGACCTCGAGGTGGGCGCTGCGCCGTCGGGCTTCGCGCGCAGCCCAGCGCACCGCAGAGGTCGCCGAGGGCGACCCGTCATACCCGACAACGACCGGTCCGACGCTGGACATACGTCCATCGTCACCCCGTGGGCGTCCTGGCGCGAGGGCTGGGGCGTCGACACCGGACGCGTGGCGGCCGGGTCACGTGCTGGGCATCCGCCCCGCGACGGCCCGGACGACGGCTCGTCCGGCCAGCCCCACGAGGAGCACCGCCCCACCCGCGAGCACCGACGCCGGCGGGAGCGAGGCGGCGAGCACCACGCACCCGACGAGTCCCAGGACCTGGAGGACGCGGGGCCGGCGACGGTCGTCGGGCCCCTGCGTGAGGGCCGCGAGGTTGGCGACCGCGTAGTACGTCAGCACCGCGAAGGACGAGAACCCGACGGCCGTGCGGAGGTCGGCGACCAGGACGAGGACGACGAGGACGACCCCCAGCACGGCCTCGGCGCGCGCGGGCACCCGGTGGACCGGGTGCACCACCGCGAGCGGGCGCGGCAGGTCGCCCTCCCGCGCCATCGCGAGCGTCGTCCGCCCCACCCCGGCGACGAGCCCCAGCAGCGCTCCCCCGCAGGCCGCGGCGGCGCCGACCCGCACGATCAGGTCCCCGCCGGGCCACCCGGCCGCGCCGACGACGTCGGCGAGCGGCGCCGTCGAGCCGGCGAGGCCGTCCACGCCGAGCGCCCGCAGCGCGCCGACCCCGACCACCGCGTACACGACCACCACGATCCCGAGCGCGAGCTGGATCGCACGCGGGATCGTGACCCGCGGGTTCCGCACCTCCTCACCGAGCGTCGCGATCCGTGCGTACCCGGCGAACGCGAAGAACAGCAGTCCCGCGCTCTGGAGCACCCCGTACGCCCCCAGGGGTGCTCCCGCCCCCGGCGCGGCCCCTGCGACGGGGGCCTGCCACGCGACGACGACCACGAGCACCAGCACGAGCGCCGTCACGGCGACCAGGAGGCGCGTCACCTGGGCCGTGCGGGTCACGCCCCGGGCGTTGACGGCGACCAGCGCCACGACGACGAGCGCGGCCACGGGTCGCTGCGCGCCGGGGGCGGCATAGGCCGCGAAGGTCAAGGCCATGGCCGCGCACGAGGCCGTCTTCCCGACGACGAACGACCACCCCGCGGCGAACCCCCACCACGGCCCCAGGCGTTCACGCCCGTACGCGTAGGCCCCGCCCGACGTCGGGTAGCGAGCCGCGAGCTGCGCCGTGGACGTCGCGTTCGCGTAGGCGACCAGGGCCGCGAGCGCGAGCCCCGCGAGGAGCCACCACCCGGCCGCGGCGGCCGCCGGGGCGAAGACCGCGAACACTCCGGCGCCGAGCATCGAGCCGACGCCGATCACGACGCTGTCGGCCAGCCCCAGGCGCCGGGCGAGCGGGGCGGGCCGAGGGGGCTGGGCGGGCTCTGCGGTCCTGGTGCGACCGTAGCGAGAGCGGGTGAACGGGGGGTGCCGTGCACCCGGCGTCCGCCCGGAGAAATCCCGCGACGCCCCGGCTGCACCATGGGTAGGGTCGGGACCGGTGGACGTGAGGCGTGACGACCCTCGGCCCGGCTCTCGCAGCTCGGGCGGGCGTCCCCCGCGCGTGCGGCGTACCGACGAGAGGCCGGGACCTCCCGGCGAAGGAGTGGTGGCACAGCGACCTAGCCCCCGCCCGCTCCTCCCGGGCCTTCGCCTGCTGGAGGACCCATGAGACCACCCACCCCACCCGTCGCGCTTCCCGGCCCCCGCACTCTCGCCGCCGACCTCTCGTCCGTGCCGCCCGGCACGTCCGTGACGCTCCGCGGCTGGGTGCACCGCCGCCGCGAGCTCGCCGCAGTCACCTTCCTGGTCCTGCGCGACCGGTCGGGCCTCGCCCAGGTCGTCGTGCGCGCGGGAGACGGGCAGGACGTGCCGCCCGAGGAGACCGTGGTCGAGGTGACCGGGGTCGCCACGGCGAACGCCCAGGCACCTGGGGGGATCGAGGTCACCGCGCCGACCGTCGCCCCCCTGACCGACCCGGCCAGGACCCCTCCCGTCGAGCTGTGGCGTCCTGCGCTCGACGTGGCGCTGCCGACCCTGCTCGACCACGCGGCGGTCGCGTGGCGCCATCCCGCCCAGCGTGCCCGGTGGGAGGTCGCGGCCGCGTCGCTGAGAGGCTTCCGGGAGGTGCTCGACGCGCAGGGGTTCACCGAGGTCCACTCTCCCAAGATCGTCGCGTCGGCGACCGAGTCGGGGGCGAACGTGTTCGCGGTCGACTACTTCGGCGGTCCCGCCTTCCTGGCGCAGAGCCCTCAGTTCTACAAGCAGCAGCTCGTCGGGGTGTTCGAGCGCGTGTACGAGGTGGGGCCGGTCTTCCGCGCCGAGCCGCACGACACGGTCCGCCACCTCGCCGAGTACGTCTCGCTCGACGTCGAGCTCGGGTTCGTGCACGACCACCGCGACGTGCTGCGGGTGCTGCGCGACGTCCTGGCGGGCATGGTCGCAGGGGTGCACGAGCTCGCGGCAGGGGCGGTCGCGACCCAGGGCTTCGAGGTCCCGGTCGTGCCCGACGAGATCCCCGTGATCCACTTCGCCGAGGCCCTGGCCCTGGTCGGCGCGCCCGCGGACGAGCCCGACCTGGCCCCCGAGCACGAACGCGCCCTGGGGAGGTGGGCGCTCGCCGAGCACGGCAGCGACTTCCTCGCCGTCGAGGGCTTTCCGATGGCCAAGCGCCCCTTCTACACGCACCCCCAGCCCGACGACGCGCGGTGGAGCAACAGCTTCGACCTGCTCTTCCGCGGTCTCGAGCTCGTCACGGGCGGGCAGCGGCTGCACCGGCACGCGGACTACGTCTCAGCGATCACGGCCCGTGGCGAGGACCCGGCCGCGTACGCGACCTACCTCGAGGCGTTCGAGCACGGCATGCCGCCGCACGGCGGGTTCGCGATCGGCCTCGAGCGCTGGACGGCTCGCCTGACGGGGGCGGCGAACGTCCGGGAGGTCACGCTGTTCCCGCGCGACCTGCACCGGCTCGTGCCCTAGCCCGGCGCCCGACGTCGAGTGCATGGTTCGGCCGCGACTCGCCGGGCGTGTCGCGGCAGAACCATGCACTCGGCGCTCGTGACGGGCGCCCGCGCCTCAGGCCATCGAGTCCCGCCATGCCTCGTGCAGGGTCGCGTACCGGCCGCTCCCTGCCGCGAGGTCGGCGGGCGAACCGTCCTCGACGATGCGCCCGTGCTCCATGACGAGCACACGGTCCGCGATGGCCACCGTGGACAACCGGTGCGCGATGATGATCGCCGTCCGGTCCGCGAGCAGGGTCTGCAGGCCGTGCTGCACCAACCGCTCGCCCGGGACGTCCAGCGAGCTGGTCGCCTCGTCGAGCACGAGCACCGCCGGGTCCGCGAGGAAGGCGCGCGCGAAGCTCAGGAGCTGGCGCTGCCCGGAGGAGACCCGTCCGCCCCGCTTGTTCACCTCGGTGTCATAGCCCTCGGGCATCGCCATGATGAACTCGTGCGCACCGACGGCACGGGCGGCGTCCTCGATCTCGGCCTGTGTCGCGTCGGGCCGCCCGAGCGCGATGTTCTCGCGGACGGACCCGCTGAACAGGTAGGCCTCCTGCGTCACCATGACCACCGCGCGCCGGAGGTCCGTGGTCGACAGGTCACGCAGGTCCACCCCGTCGAGCTGCACGCTGCCCTCGGTGGCGTCGTAGAACCGGGTGACGAGCTTGGCCAGCGTCGACTTGCCTGCCCCCGTGGTGCCGACCAGCGCGACCGTCTGACCCGCGGGGATCGTGAGGTCGAGGTCCGGCAGGATCACCGGTCCGTCGCCGTACCGGAACGTCACGTCATCGAGCCGCAGTGCGCCGCGAGCGTGCGGCAGGGGCGTGGGTCTCTCGGGCTCGACGACGGTGGGCTCCTCGGCCAGGAGCCCGGACACCTTCTCCAGGGCCGCCGTCGCGGACTGGAAGGAGTTGTAGAACATGCCGAGCTGCTGGATCGGCTGGAAGAACCGCTTGACGTAGAGCAGCGCAGCGACCAGCACGCCGACGTCCAGCGACCCCTGGTAGACCCTCCACCCGCCGACGGCGAGCGCCGCAGCGACGGCGACGTTGCCCATCAGCACGAGGCCAGGCTGATACCGCCCGTTGACGCTGAAGATCCGCAGGTTCGCGTCGCGGTACTCCTCACCGAGCCGGTCGTACTCCGCCTCGGTCGTGGCCTCGCGACGGAACGCCTGCACGGCACGCATGCCCGTCATCGTCTCGACGAACTTCACGATGAGCCGGGCCGACGTGGTGCGCTGCTGGCGGTAGTACAGCTGCGAGTGCTTCTGGAACCATCGGGTGAGAAGCCACGCGGGCACGAGCGCCACGACGAGCACGAGCCCCGAGACCGGGTCGAGCAACCACAGCCCCAGGCCGGTGAACAGCATGAGCATGAGCGAGGACACGACCCCCGTGAGGCCGCCGTCGAGCAGCTCACGAAGGGCCTCGAGGTCGGACGTCTGGCGGCTGATGATACGGCCCGACGTGTACGACTCGTGGAAGTCCAGCGACAGCAGCTGCGTGTGCCGGAACACGCGGCGGCGCAGGGCGAGCAGCACACCCTGGGCGATGCGCGCGGCCGACCGCACGTAGGCGCCCGCGCACAGCCCGCCCACGACGGCGGCCACGAGATACGCGGAGCCGACGAGCACGAGCGGCACGGCCCGGCCGTCCGCGAGGGCGGGGACGGCGACGTCGATCGCGAGAGACACGAGCCACGGCCCGGCCACCTGACCGAGCGTGGAGATCACGACGAGGACCCCGGCCCACGCGAGGGCCCGCTTGCGGGGACGCAGCAGGTCTCCGAGCAGTCGCATCGAACGGGCACGCACGGCCGCAGAGGTCTCGCGGTCGAGCCGTGTGGCGTCGTCGGCCGCTGCATCGGTGGGTCGACGGGGCGCTTCGGCCGGGGTGGTCGGTCCGCTCACGGGTGGGCCTCCTTCGTGTCGTCGTCCACGTGGACCTCGGGTCCGTCACCCGGGGTGCCCTGGGTCGCGGCCTGCTCCCAGTCCTCCTCGAGGCTCGAGATCACGTACCGGTAGTGCGGGTCGGCGACCAGGAGGTCGGTGTGCGTGCCGACGGCGGTGATCCGACCGTCCTGCAGGACGGCGACGCGGTCGGCGAGCGCGACGGTCGAGGGCCGGTGCGCGATCACGAGGGTCGTGGTCCCGTCGAGCACCTCGCGCAGCCGGCCGGTCACGGCCTCCTCGGTCGTGACGTCGAGCGCCGAGAGCGGGTCGTCGAGCACGAGCACCGCCGGGCGCACGGCGATGGCCCGCGCGAGCGCCAGGCGCTGCCGCTGGCCGCCCGACAGGGACAGCCCCTCCTCGCCGATGAGCGTCTCGACGCCCTGCGGAAGGTCGGCGACGAACCCAGCCTGCGCCACCTCGAGCGCCTCGTGCAGCCGGCGCTCGCGCTCTGCGTCGGGCACCGCGTGGGGACCCACCTCGGGGACACCGAGCAGCACGTTGTCCCGCACCGAGGCGGAGAACAGCGTGGGGTCCTCGAACGCGACGGCGACGGCGCGGCGCACGTCCGTGCGGCGCATGGCGCGCACGTCGACCCCGTCGAGCAGCACCTGGCCACCGGTGACGTCCGCGATGCGGGGCACCAGCATCGCCAGGGTCGACTTGCCCGCACCGGTGAGCCCGACGAGCGCCGTCGTCGTCCCCACGGGCAGCTCCAGGTCGAGATGGGAGAGCAGGGGCTCGGTCGCGTCGCCGAACCGGAAGGAGACGTCACGCAGCTCCACGTGCCCCCGAGCCGGGCCGGCCTCGACCGGGTCCTGCGGGTCCGTGAGGTCGTTCGGCGTCTGCATGACCTCGAAGAATCGGTCGACGGCGGTGCGCGCGTTGAGCGTCATCGACAGCGTCATGCCGAGGTCGACGACCGGGCCGTTGATCACGGCGGCGGTGAGGAAGAACGCGACGAGGCTCCCCAGCGTGATGTCACCGCGGACCGCGAGGACCGACCCCAGCACCAGGCACACCGCCAGCGTGATCTCCGGGATCATCTGCAGCGACGTGGTCACCGTGGCCTGGTTGCCGGCCTTGCGGATCTCGGTGCGTCGCAGCTCCTCCGCCTGGCCGGTGAAGGACTGGAGGGCGCTGCCGCCGCGCCCGAAGGCCTTGAGCACCCGGATGCCGTGCACCGACTCCTCGACCGTCGTGGCCAGGTCACCGGACTGGTCCTGCGAGAGCCGCGCGATGACCCGGTAGCGGCGCGAGAACCGGAACGCGATCACCGTGACCGGCACGGCACCGGCGAGGTACACGAGCCCGAGCCAGCCCACCGTGGAGAGCAGGATCGCGACGCCCACGACGATCGTCACCGCGCTCACCACGAGCTGCAGCAGGCCGAAGATCAGCCATCGGCGCAGCAGACCGAGGTCGCCCATGATCCGGCTGAGGAGCTGGCCACCGGGCCACCGGTCGTGGAACGCCGCGGGAAGGTCCTGCAGGTGCCTGAACAACGCGAGCCGCAGGTCTGCCTCGATGCGCGTGCCCGGGTACATCACGAGGTTCCGGCGCAGCAGCACGAACCCTGCCTCGGCCACGCCGAGCAGCAGCACCAGGACGACGGGCACCACGAGCGCACGGAGATCGTGGGCCGAGGCTCCGGCGGCGAGCGGCCCCTCGACGAGCGACTGGAGAACCTGCGGGATCGCGAGCGCCGCGAGGCTGGCGCCGAGCGCTGAGAGCAGCCCGCCGGCGAGGCGCGGCACCGCGGGGCGCACGTACGGGTAGAGCCGGCGCAGCGACGCCCAGGTGGACAGCCGGGACCCTGCCGGCACCGACCGCCCGGTGGTGGGCGCCGAGCCACCGACCACGGGTGGTCCGGCGGGAGGGCTGCCGTCCGTGGCCCGGGCACGGTGGCCGGGGCCGCGCACAGGAGCATCGCCGTCGGGACCGCCGGGTGTGTCAGCCGAGGACGCGCTCGGTCTGGAGGTGGTGGAGGGCATCGATCGCATTCTTGCACCGGCTTCCCACATGCTTGCCCGGGTCACACGATGTGGACGAACAGGGCTGCCCCGGCCCGCCCGACGTCGAGTGCATGGTTCGGCTGCGACTCGCCGGGCGCGTCGCAGCCGAACCACGCACTCAACGCTCGGGCGCCCGCTCCGGCACGTGCAGCCGCCGCAGGAAACGGTCGGTGCGAGGCTGCGGCCCGCGCCGGTCGCGCAGGGACACGACGACCGTCGTGGCGGTCGCGAGCGGGATCGTCCAGGCCGCGGGCTGGGCCAGGAGGCTGCGCGCGAGCCCGTCGCCGGGCCCCAGCACCGAGGTCACGAGGAGCGCGACCGCGCACAGCGCGCTCCCGACGACCATGCCCGCGATCGCGCCGCGCGCCGTGAGCCGACGCCACCACACACCCAGCAGGATCGTCGGGGACAGCGCCGAGGCCGCGAACACGAACACCGTCCCGACGCTCGTGACGAGCCCCTGCGGGATGGTCACGAGCGCGAACGCGAGGGGCACGATCGTGCACGCGACCGCGGACCAGCGGAACGAGCGGACCGTGCCGCCGAACAGGTCCTGGCTCACGACCCCCGCGAGCGAGACCACGAGCCCCGAGGACGTCCCGAGGAACGCCGCGAACGCCCCGGCGATCACGAGGGCCGAGAGCAGCTCGCCGCCCAGGCCGGGCACGAGGCGCGCGGGCAGCACGAGCGCCACCGTGTCGGCGACGCCGGGCTCGGCCAGGTCGGGCGCGACGACCCGGGCGACGAGCCCCATGGTGCTCGAGACCATGTAGAAGACGCTGATCATGACGATCACCACGACCGTGGTCCAGCGCGCCGAGACCCCGTCGGGGCTCGTGTAGAAGCGCACGAGGACGTGCGGCAGGCCGATCGTGCCGAGCAGGAGCGCGAGCAGCAGCGAGACGGTCGTGTACGTGTCGTAGGAGCGTGGCCCGGCCTCGGGCGGGAAGACCTGGGCCGGGTCGAGCGCCAGGTCCTGCCCGCCGAGCACGACCAGCAGGAAGACCACGGGGATCGCGAGCGCCGTGAGCTTGACCCAGAACTGGAACGCCTGGACGAACGTGACCGAGCGCATGCCACCCGCGGCGACCACGGCGCTCACGACCGCGGCGACCCCGACCGACCCGACCCACGGCGGCACGGGGGCCACGGTCGTGATGACGAGCGCGGCGCCGTGGAGCTGCGGGACGACGTACAGCCACCCGATGACGAGCACCAGGACGCTCGTGACGCGCCGGGCGGCGAGCGAGTCGAGGCGTGCCTGGACGAAGTCGGGGATCGTGTACGCCCCGCTGCGGCGCAGCGGCCCGGCCACGAACAGCAGCACGAGCAGGTAGCCCGCGGCGTACCCGACGGGGAACCAGAACGCCTCGGCCCCGGAGAGCAGCACGAGCCCGGACAGGCCCAGGAAAGTCCCGGCCGACAGGTACTCGCCGCTGATGGCCGACGCGTTCCACACGGGCTGCACGGTGCGCGAGGCGACGAAGAAGTCGCTCGTGGTCCGCGAGATGCGCAGCCCGTAGAACCCGATGAGCCCGGTCGCGAGCAGCAGCAGGCCGACCGCGACGAGCGGCAGCGCCGAGGTCACTCGTCCTCCACGAGGGCGCGGAAGCGTCGTTCGTTGCGCGCGGCGGCGAGCGCGAACACGAGCGCGAACGCCGCGATGACCGGGTAGAACCCGTAGGCGTGCAGGAGCCACGGGAGCGGCACGCCCAGCAGGTGCACGTCGCCCAGCGTCGGCACGGCGCTCATCGTGACCGTGAGCAGCGCGACGACGGCCAGGAACGACACGACGCACGCGAGCGCGAGCCGCAACTGCGCTCGCGCGAGGCTGCGGGCGTACACGGCCGCGGGTTCGCTGCCGCCGTCGGGCCCGGAGGTCTCCGCGCCCAGGGGCGTCACGCTGCCCGACGGCGCCCGCTCCCCCGGGTGCGTCGCGGCGTCCAGGTCGGCGGCCGGT
The DNA here is from genome assembly GCF_001692445.1 of Oerskovia enterophila. Taxonomy (GTDB): domain Bacteria; phylum Actinomycetota; class Actinomycetes; order Actinomycetales; family Cellulomonadaceae; genus Oerskovia; species Oerskovia enterophila. The sequence goes on from NZ_MAQA01000027.1 coordinate 16,235, forward strand.
TCGTCCGTCGAACGGACGACGACCCGCGGCGGGGGCTCCTCGGTGCTCACGGACGTCCTCCGGGACGGCCGAGGAGCGCGTCGCGCACGGCCGGGGCCATGCGACGGCTCACGGGGACCTCGTGCCCCGCGACGACCACGACGGGGTGCGCACCGCCCAGGCGGACCGCGGTCACGGCCGAGCGGTCGACGAGGTAGGAGCGGTGCACGCGCAGGAAGCCCGCGGCCGCCCAGCGTTCCTCGAGGTCGGAGAGGGGCTCGCGCACCAGGTAGCTGTCGCTGTCCGTCACGAGGCGCGAGTAGTCGCCCTGCGCCTGGACCCACCGCACCGCGGAGCGCAGCACGACGCGCGTCGTGGTCCCGACCGTCACGGCGATGGTCTCGTCGGCCGGGGCACGGGCGTCGGGCGCCGCCCGGCCCGCGTCCCGCAGCGCGGCGCGGCCCCCGGCCGCATGACCCGCGACAGCGCGCTCGACCGCCCGAGCCAGGCGTTCGCGCCGCACGGGCTTGAGCACGTAGTCGACCGCCTCGACCTCGAAGGCCTCGATGGCCCGGGCCTCGTCGGCCGTCACGAACACCACGGCGGGCCGCACCGAGAACCGCGACAGCGCGCGGGCGAGGTCGAGCCCCGTGAGGCCGGGCATGTGGATGTCGAGGAACGCGACGTGCACGGGGTGCTCGGACAGCCAGCGCAGGGCCTCGGACCCCGAGGCGACGCCGTGCACCGAGCGCACGTGCGGGTCGCGCCGCAGGAGCTGGACCAGCTCGTCGAGCACGGGCCGTTCGTCGTCGGCCACGAGGACGTCGACGCCGTCTGGCCGACGGACGCCGCCCGGGCTCCCGGCCGGCTCGCCGAACCCGGCGGCCGCGGGGACGTCGTCGTTCACGGCCTGCTCACCTCGGTCTCGTGCTGGGGCTGGGACTTGGGCACGCGCATCCGCACGAGGGTACCCGCGCCCTCGTTCGTCTCGATCTCGAGCGCGTGCTGGTCGCCGTAGAGCTGGCGCACGCGCGTGTCGACGTTGCGCAGACCGACGTTGGTCGCGCGCGAGCCCGACGCGAGCAGGGCCCGCAGCGTCTCGGGCGACATCCCGACGCCGTCGTCCTCGACCGTGATCTCCGTCTGGGTGCCCTCGTCGCGCGCGCTGATGACGATCGTGCCCCCGGCCTCGCGCGGTTCGAGGCCGTGGCGGACCGCGTTCTCGACGAGCGGCTGGACGCTCAGGAACGGGATGACGGTCGAGAGCGACTCGGGCGCGATCTGGAGCGTCACGGTGAGCCGGTCGCCGAACCTCGCGCGCTCGAGCTCGACGTACGAGTGGATGCTGTGCAGCTCGTCGGCGAGCGTCGTGAAGTCGCCGCGCCCGCGGAACGAGTAGCGCGTGAAGTCGGCGAAGTCGAGCACCAGGTCCCGCGCCCGCTCGGGGTCGGTGCTGATGAAGGAGGCGATCGCGCCGAGCGAGTTGTAGATGAAGTGCGGGCTGATCTGGGCGCGCAGGGCGCGCAGCTCGGCCTGGGCCAGCGCGGTGCGCGAGGTCTCGAGCTCACCGAGCTCGAGCTGGGCCGCGCACCACTGCGCGACCTCGCCCGTGGCGCGCACGAGCGGCGGGCGCACGCGCGCCGCGAACGCGACCACGGCGCCTGCCACGGTTCCCCCGGCGAGCACGGGGGCACCCACGGCCTCGAGCGGCCCGTCCGGCGAGGGCGTGCCCGACGACGGCTCGCGGCCCCCGTAGACCTGTCGCCTGCCCGTCTCGACGGTCCGCGCCCCCACGCGCTCGGCCTCGGCCAGCAGGTGGGCCGGGCCGTCGAGGGCCACGACGCCGTCTGCCGTCACGACCGCGAGCGCGTCGCAGCCCAGCAGCGCACGCAGGTGGCGCGCTGCTCGGCCGACGTCGTCGCCCTCGAGGCCGTCACGCAGGTGCGTGGCGGCGCGCGACGCGAGGTGCAGGGTGCGGAACGTCGCGCGCTCCGAGTCGCTGCCGAGCTCGCGGGTGCCGCGGGCCAGCCGCCAGGCGAGGACCAGCGCGCCCGTGAGGAGGACGCCGACGACCAGGCCGACGACGGCTCCGGTGAACGCGGGTCCGGACATGTCGAGATCCTATTCCGGAGAGATGTCGCCGAGGGTGACGCGCTGGCATGCCGAGGGTGACGTACTGGACCGCCGAGGGTGACACGCTGGCGTGCCGAGGGTGACACGCTGGCGTGCCGAGGGTGACGCGCTGGCGTGCCGAGGGTGACAGCACCGAACCGCCTGGACGTCACCCTCGGCGACCGGCAGCGTCACCCTCGGCGACCGGCAGCGTCACCCTCGGCGAGTTCAGCAGCAGCGGGCGCCGGGGTTGCGGTCCTGGTCGTCCATGCGCTGGCGCCAGAACTGGCGCTCGGTCAGGACGGGGACGTCGGGCCCGTGCGCGGCGCGGCGGTGCTCCACGTACACCCGGTACGCGTCGTCGCCCATGAGCTGGCGGACGTACCAGGCCGCGCCCCTCGCCGCGCGGGCGAGCGCGTCGCGCACGGGCCCCACGTCAGTGCCCCGCGCCCGAGGACACGGGCCGCTTCTCGGGCGGGAGCTGGGCCCACTCGGCCTCGATCTCCTTCTCGGTCGCGGTCGTCAGGAGCCCTGCGGGCGCGAAGCGGCGCGAGGCCACGGGCTCGTCCTCGTGGTTCTCCCCTCCGCCCGCACGCAGCGCCTTGACGGTCGTCACGAGGGCCGCGACCATCACGACGATCGCGAGGACCACGAAGATGATCGACAGCGTGCCCTGGACGAACGTGTTGCGCACGACCGCCTCCATGGCCTCGACCGAGGTCGCGGTGCCGAACGAGGTCTCGCCCGTGGCCAGGGCCTCCTTGAACGCGTTGTGGTTGGCCCAGTAGCCGACCGCCGGGACCGGCGAGAAGATCTTCTCGAACGACGCGGTGATGGTCACGACCGCGGTGAACGCGAGGGGCAGCGCGACGATCCAGAGCCAGCGGAAGTACGACCGTCCGCGCTTGGCCACGATCGCCAGGACGACCGCGAGCGCGATGGCCGCGAGGAGCTGGTTGGCGATGCCGAACAGCGGGAAGAACGTGTTGATCCCGCCGAGGGGGTCGGTCACGCCGAGGTAGAGGATGCTCCCCCACCCCGCGACCATGACCAGGGTGCAGAACCACACGCCGGGGCGCCACGACACGTCACGGAACCTGGGCACGACGTTGCCGAGCGAGTCCTGGAGCATGAAGCGCGCGACGCGCGTCCCGGCGTCGACGGCCGTGAGGATGAACAGCGCCTCGAACATGATCGCGAAGTGGTACCAGAAGCCCATCATCGAGGCACCGCCGAACAGCTGCTGCATGATGTGCGCCAGGCCCAGCGCCAGGGTCGGGGCGCCACCCGTGCGGGACACGATGGACTCCTCACCGACGGCCGCCGCGGTCGAGGACAGCATGTCGGGCGTGAGGTTCACTCCGGCCAGGCCGAGCGAGTTGACGAACGCGACCGCGCCCTCGATGGTCCCGCCCGTCGCGGCGGCCGAGGCGTTCATGGCGAAGTAGATGCCGCGGTCGAGCGAGATCGCCGCGACGAGCGCCATGATCGCGACGAACGACTCCATGAGCATGCCTCCGTACCCGATGAAGCGCGTCTGACGCTCCTTCTCGAGCAGCTTGGGCGTCGTGCCCGAGGCGATGAGCGCGTGGAAGCCGGAGAGAGCGCCGCACGCGATCGTGACGAACAGGAACGGGAAGAGCGACCCGGAGAACACCGGGCCGGTCTCTCCGCTCGCGAACTCGCTGACCGCGGGGACCGAGATCTCGGGGCGCACGATCACGATCGCACCCGCGAGCATCACGATCACGCCGACCTTCATGAAGGTCGACAGGTAGTCGCGCGGTGCCAGGAGCAGCCACACGGGCAGGACCGCGGCGATGAAGCCGTAGATGATGATGCCGATCGCGATCGTCGTGCGGTCGAGGTGGAACAGGTCCGCGCCCCACGGGGTGTTCGCGACCCAGCCGCCGCCCACGATCGCGGCCATGAGGAGCACGAAGCCGATGATCGAGACCTCGGTGATGCGCCCGGGGCGCAGGTAGCGCAGGTAGACGCCCATGAACAGGGCTATCGGGATGGTCATCGCGACGCTGAAGACGCCCCAGGGGCTCTCGCCCAGGGAGTTCACGACCACGAGCGCGAGGATCGCGACGATGATCAGCATGATGAGCAGCGACGCGACGATCGCGGCCGTGCCACCGATGCGCCCGAGCTCCTGGCGGGCCATCTGACCGATCGTGCGCCCGCCGCGACGCATCGAGAAGAACAGGACGACGTAGTCCTGCACCGCCCCCGCGAAGATGACGCCGACGATGATCCAGACCGTGCCGGGCAGGTAGCCCATCTGCGCCGCCAGGACCGGGCCCACGAGCGGACCGGCGCCCGCGATCGCCGCGAAGTGGTGCCCGAACAGCACCCGGCGGTCGGTCGGGACGTAGTCCTTGCCGTCCGAGCGCACCTCGGCGGGCGTCGCACGGCGGTCGTCGGGGCGCGTGATGTACCGCTCGATGACCTTCGAGTAGAAGCGGTAGCCGATGAGGTAGCTGCACACCGCGGCGAACACGAACCAGATGGCGTTGACGGTCTCGCCGCGCACGAGCGCGAGCATGACCCACGCCACGCCCCCGAGCAGCGCGATCCCGGTCCACAGCGCGACCTTCTGCCAGCTCCAGCGGGGCGCGAGGGCGGACTCGGGGACCGCAGTCGGCGGAAGGGTCGGGTCGGGCGAGAGCCCGTCGTCCGGGGCGGCCTCCGCGGTCGATCGGATGTCTGTGGTCATCGGTTCTCTCTCCCTCAGGTCGCGTCGTTGCGTCCGACCGGGAAAGGCTAGGGACACCGCAGGTCCGTGATCCACGTCACGTCGACGGGCGGTCGAGGTGTGCGACGAGCGGTAGGTCACGTGCGACGAACGGTTGCCGTACGGCAGCCCGCAAGGGTGCGGACAGCCCGCCCGCGTAGTGTTCGGGGTCGTGCCGACGTGCGGCACGGAGCCCGAGAGGACCCCTGTGAGCCTGATCCGCCTGAACGCCGTGAGCATGCAGTTCGACGACAAGGTCGTGCTGCGCGACGCCTACCTCAAGCTCCGCGAGGGCGAGCGCGTCGGGCTCGTGGGCCGCAACGGCACGGGCAAGACGACGTTCCTCGAGCTCATCCTGGGGCGCAAGGAGCCCACGGCCGGGACGGTCGACGTCAACCTCGGGGTCACGATCGGGTACTTCTCGCAGTTCTCGGAGCTCGCGGGCCACCGCAGCGCGGCCGAGGAGCTCAGCGCGCTGTTCGCCGACGTCCACGCGACGCAGGAGCGCCTCGACGCGATCGGCGAGCGCCTCGCCGAGCCCGACCTCATGGACGACGGCGGCGACGAGATGACGCGGCTCCTGACCGAGCAGGCCGACCTGTTCGAGCGCATGGACGCGATCGACGGGTGGTCGTACGAGAACACCATCGACACGGTCCTCACACGCCTCGGGTTCGACGCCGAGCGCCGCGACCTGCCCGTCGACCAGCTCTCGGGCGGTTGGCGCAACCGCGCGGCGCTCGCACGGATCCTCGTGCAGCGTCCCGACGTGCTGCTGCTCGACGAGCCCACCAACTTCCTCGACCTCGACGGCGTGCGCTGGATCGAGAACTGGCTCCAGACCTACCCGGGCGCGGTGCTCGTGGTCTCGCACGACCGTCAGTTCCTCGACGGGGCCGTCAACCGGATCGTCGAGATCGAGAACCGCCGCCTGCACGAGTACGAGGGCGGGTACTCCGACTACGTGCACGCCAAGCAGTCGCGCCTCAAGACCATCGAGCGCCAGTTCGCGCACGAGGAGGAGCTGCTCGCGTACGAGGTCGAGGCCAGCGACGCCCGCAAGCAGGCCGCGAAGGACAAGAGCCGCGGGCTCAAGCGCAAGCTCGCCGACATCAAGAAGCGCCAGGCCCCTCGCCCGGTCGACCAGATCATCACCACGATCTACGCGGACCTCCACGTGAGCGAGCGCCTGGTCGAGGTCGAGGGCCTCACCAAGGGGTTCGGCGGTGACCCGTTGTTCAGCGACCTGACGTTCGCGCTGCACCGGGGTGACCGCGTGGCCGTCGTCGGGGCGAACGGGTCCGGCAAGTCGACGCTCCTCGACGTGCTCACCGAGGTCGTCCCGCCCGACGCCGGGCAGATCACCTGGAAGAAGAACTCGACGTTCGTCTCCTACAACCAGGTCGTGGCCGACCTCGACCTGGACGACACGGTCGCGCACGCCGTCAGCGCGGCCCCGGGCACGCTCGCCTACTCCGCGACCAAGAAGAACGTCAACCGGTTCCTGACGATGCTGCAGTTCTCCGAGATGGAGCTCAAGCAGAAGATCGGCACGCTCTCGGGCGGGCAGCGCGCCCGCGTCGCGATCGCGCAGTGCCTGCTGTCGGGCGCCTCGGTGATCGTGCTCGACGAGCCGACCAACCACCTCGACCTCACGAGCGCACAGGTCATGGAGCGCGCGCTCGCGCACTTCCCCGGCGCCGTGGTCGTCGTGAGCCACGACCGCTATTTCATCGACAAGGTCGCCGACCGCCTCCTGACGTTCGACGGCGCGGGCGGCGTCGACGAGACGGCCGCGAGCGGCGCTCTCTGACTCAGCCCTCCGGGACGGGGGCGGCGGTCCGAGCCGTCGGCGCACCGACGCTCGCCGCCCGGGCGGTCGCGATCCGCACGACCGCGGCCATGCCGCCGTCGCCGTAGGTGGCGTCGTCGACCGGGACCTCCGGGTGGTCGAGCACCAGCTGCTCCCAGGCGTCGAGCCGCGCGATCGACGCCGCCTCCTGGGCCAGCAGCACCGCGCGCAGGTGCTGTTCGAACAGGGGGCGGTGCCGGTCGACCAGGTGACCGTAGAGCGCGATCCGTTTGTCCATGCTGCGCACGTTGGCCGAGGTCGGGGACGTGCGGTACTCGACGAGCGGCTCGGGCACGATCTCGATCCGGCCGCCCGCCGCGAGCAGCGCGAGGAAGAAGTCCCAGTCCTCGAACCCGTCCCGCATGCGCTCGTCGTAGCCTCCGGCCGCGCGCCAGCGGTCACGGCGCAGCATCACGGTCGCCGGCGAGGCGTTGCGGTGGAGGAAGTCGACCGCCGCTCCCCCGGCGGGGCGGGCGACCGCGTGGGCGACGCCGTGCATGCGCAGCCAGGACGAGGCGCCGACGACGTCGGCATCCTCCTCGAGGAGGGCTGCGGTCCGCTCCACGAAGGTCTCGGCCAGGCGGTCGTCGCCGTCCAGCACGACCGCGAGCTCGGTGGTCAGCCGGGACAGCCCGGCGTTGCGGGCCGCGCTCACGCCCGCGTTCTCCTGGCGCAGGACCTGCACCTCGCCCTCGGCGCGGAGCGCGTCGAGGACCGCGAGCGACCGTGCGTCCGTCGAGCCGTCGTCGACCACGACGACCTGGTCGGGTGCCCGGGTCTGCCTCAGCACCGACTCGACGGCCTCTCGCACCAGGTCTCCCTGGTCGAACCCGGTCACGACCACGCCCACGGTTGCTCGCACGCGACGATGCTAGCGGCTACCCACCGCACGTCGGTGGCCTCCCCTTGAGCGCGACCGTGACGGCGCCGACCAGGCGCTCGGCGGGCGCGCGTCGGTGCATACCAGGTGCACGCCGGGTGCATGTCAGTGGTGGCCCCTACATTTCCCGCCATGGACCACGACACCTTCTGGCAGCTCGTCGACGACGCTCGGACCCGCGCAGGGCAGGGGGCCGACGACCGCGGCGCGCAGGACGACCCGCTTCCCGGCACGCTGACCGCCCTGCTCGTCGAACGGCTGGCGCCCGACGAGATCCTCGCGTTCGCGGCCGTGGCCGACGAGATGAGCGCAGCCGCCTACGCCTGGCCCGTGTGGGGCGCTGCCTACCTGATCGAGGGCGGGTGCAGCGACGACGGGTTCATGGACTTCCGCGACGGGCTCGTGCTCGCAGGGCGAGACGTGTTCACCCGCACGGTCGCGGACCCGGACTCGCTCGCGGAGCACCCCGTCGTCCTCGGCATGGGCGGAGGGGGCTCCGGCTGGTTCGGGTACGAGTCGCTCGGCTCGCTCGTGGGCGAGGCCTGGACGCGGGCGACCGGCCGCGACGACGAGGAGTACTACGCGGCCCGCGAGGCGGCCTCACCGTCGCGCGACGGTGAGGACAGCGAGGAGAGCTCTTCGTCCGACCCGAGCGGCGAGAGCTGGGACTTCGACGACGAGGACGAGAACCGCCGTCGGCTCCCGCGCCTCGCGTCGCTCTTCGACTGACCTGCGCCCCACGGCCAACGCCCGCCGGCCGGCCGGTCGTTCAGGACGGCTCGGCAGCCGACGGGCCGGTGGCCGAGGCGGGGTGGCACAGGGCTGAGCCGGTCGGGATCCGGCCCAGCCCTAGCCGATCCCGGAGTCCTGCTCGTCGGCGTCGGACGCCGGCGCGAGCCCGCCCAGGATCCCCGCCGCCGCACCGAGCACCAGCCCCACGCGGGCGTGCGGCGCGCGCACCCCGCGAGCGCGCAGGCGCTCACCCCACCGGTAGGCAATCTTCTCCCCGACCACCGCGAGCGCCGTCGTGACCCCGAGGACCACGACCGCCCCGGTGGCTACCGCGGTCCTCCCGGCAGGAGTGATCTCGACGGGCGTCAGCCCGTGCAGCGCATTGTCCGGGACGTCGCTCGAGTCGGCCTCGCTCGGGACGGCTGTGCCCACGGCGGACGCGGGGCCGCCCGCGAGCGCGTCGTCGTCGCGCCCGGGCTCGCGCACCGTGTCGCGCAGCCGCCGGACGCCCTCGAGCGCCTGCCGGCCTTCCTCGGTCCGCAGCAGCAGGGCGATCCCGGACACCCCGCACACGGTCTTGAGCAGGGCCCGGGTGCTGCGCCGCTCGACGAGGTCGGGCACGGTGTACCACGCGGCCGTCACGAGCCCGTAGACCGCGGCCGAGCGCGCGTCGAACGTCCATGGGCGGGTGGTCTCGGTCCGGTTCTCCTGCATCGCTCACGCCCCTCGCTGTGCGTCGTCCGCACGTCGTCCGTCCCGGGTACACGTCGGTACCTGCCACGGGCTGTCGTGTAGGCACCAACGAGGCACCCGCACGGATCGTTCCACCGACACGCCGCCCGGCCTCGCCCACACGGTGCGTGCCGGCTGGTCCGTTCACGCGGCGCACGCCCGACCCGTCCGTCCGGGCCGTGACGCCAGCGCCGGGTGCCCACGCCGAGCGCGCCGGCGCCGGGTCGTGACGACCCTCACTCCCCCAGGGACCGCGCCTCGCACCGAGGTGACGCCCCGGCGTGTTCTCCTGGGACCTCGATCGTCAGGACGAGGGAGACCGTGGTGGGACAGGACGTGGCAGGGATCGTGGACGAGGCGGAGAGCACGGACCGGACGAGCGTCGCGGTCCTGGGCGCCGGTGGGGTCGGAGGGCTCGTCGGCGCGCTGCTGAGCCGTGCGGGCGACGACGTGCGGTTCGTCGCTCGTGAGACGACGGCCGAGTCGCTGAACGAGCACGGCCTCCGGGTCCGGAGCGGGCTGCTCGGGGACTTCGACGTCCCCGCCCGGGCGACGACGCACCTCGGTTCCCCCGTCGACGTGCTTCTCGTCGCGGTCAAGCAGACCGGCCTGGCGGACGCCCTGGACCTCGTCCCCCGGGAGGTCCTCGGGGACGGCGTCGTCGTGCCGCTCCTCAACGGCGTCGAGCACCTGGACGTGCTGCGAGCCCGCTACGGCTCCGAGCGCGTCGTGCCTGCGACGATCCGGGTCGAGTCGACGCGCGTCGCCCCGGGAGAGATCGTGCACGGCAGCCCGTTCGTCGAGATCGACCTCGCGGCGGGCGACGTGCCCCTCGAGGCGGTCGAGTCGGTGCGTGCCCTGCTCGCGGGCGCGGGCATCACGACGACCGTGCGTGCCGACGAGCCGGCGCTCGTCTGGGCCAAGCTCTCCTTCCTGGCCCCGCTCGCCCTGCTCACCACGCGGTACGCCGCGACCATCGGCGAGGTGCGCACGACCCACCGGTCCGAGCTCGAGACGCTCGTCGCCGAGGTCGCAGCCGTGGCGGCGGCATCAGGCGCTCCCGCGGACCCCGCTGCTTCGCTGGCCCTCTACGACAGGTTCCCCGCGGGCGCGCGGTCCTCGATGGAGCGCGACGCCCAGGCGGGGCGTCCCCTCGAGGTCGACGCGATCGGCGGCGCGGTCGTGCGCGCGGCGAGCCGCCTCGGGGTCGCGGTCCCGCTCACCTCGCGGCTCGTCGCCGAGCTCGGCTGACCGCCGGGCAGGTCCCGTCCGGCTACCAGTCGGCGGGCACGACCCAGTGCCGCGGCGCCGCCTCGTGCTCCAGGAGCCTGGCCTGGACCTGCCGGCAGTGCAGCTCCCTCCGTTCGGCCGTGAGCCCGTCGAGCCACGCGACGTAGCGTCGCTCGAGGCGCCGGAACCGCGCTCGCCCGAGCGCCAGGACGACGACCGAGACGAGCCAGGGGGCCGCGAGCAGCACCGCGGCGATGCTCACGGCCGCCGGGACCGTCAGGACCGGGTGGGCGCGGAGCCCGCACCACAGGACCACGACGGCCACGGCGAGCTGGCTCACGCTCGCCGCGAGCAGCCACCCGCTCGTGACCGGGCCGTGGAGCCCCCCGCGCCGGTGACCGCACGGCACGAACGTCGCGGCCGGCGCGTCGAGCGGCGGGAAGCGCTCGTGCGTCGGAGCGCTCTGCACGTCGGCTCACCCACCCGCGAACGGCGGGAGCACGTCGATCGTCACGGGCTCGGCGACGGGGGTGGCGGCGGACTCCGGGCGCAGCGCGCGCCCGTCCTGGAGGTAGGACGAGACGACCTGCACCCGGCGCATCGCCTCGCCGTGGCGTCGCGCGCTCGCGCGGAGGGCGGCGGCCGGGCTCTCGGTCTCGATCACCTCCTCGTCCAGGCCGTTCGCTGCGGCGCGGGCCGCGGCGTAGTAGCGCAGGGTGATGGCGGGCATCTCGGTGCTCCTTCTCGTGGGCGGGTCGGGGGAAGGGTGGGTCAGCCGCCGATCGCGGACATGCCGCGGGCGGGCTGCTCGAAGCCGGCGGTGCCGACGGTGTGGCCGGCAGCCTTGGCCCGGACCGCGAGGCCGAGGGCCTGCGCGATCCGTTCGTCGTCGCCGCCCGTGCGCAGGATCGTGCGCAGGTCGGTCTCGTCACGGGCGAACAGACAGTTGCGGAGCTGGCCGTCGGCCGTGAGCCGGATCCGGTCGCACGCCCCGCAGAAGGGCCGCGTCACCGACGCCACGATCCCCACGACGGCGTCGGTCCCGTCGACCCGCCAGCGCTCGGCGGGCGCGGCGCCGCGCGTCGGCACCGGGACCAGGTCGAACTCCCCGGTGAGCGAGGCGAGCACCTCGTCGGCCGTGACCATTCCCTCGCGGGTCCAGGTCCGGCCCGCGTCGAGCGGCATCTGCTCGATGAAGCGCAGCTCGTAGCCGCGCTCGAGCGCGAACCGCAGGAGGTCGACCATCTCGTCGTCGTTGACCCCTCGCACGAGCACGGCGTTGAGCTTGGTGCCCGTGAAGCCTGCCCGGTCGGCCGCCGCGAGCCCGTCGAGGGCCCGCCCGAGCCGGTCCCGGCGGGTGAGCCGCGCGTACCGTTCGGGGCGCAGGGTGTCGAGCGACATGTTGAGGCGGCCGAGCCCCGCCGCGCGGAGCGGCTCCGCGAGCGCCGCGAGGCGCAGCCCGTTGGTGGTCATCGAGATCTCGGGTGCCCCCGGGAGCGCCGCCAGGTCGGCAACGATCTCGACGATGTCGGGCCGCAGGAGCGGTTCGCCGCCCGTGAGGCGGATCTCCTCGACCCCGTGGCGCACCGCCACGGCCGCGACCCGTGTCATCTCGGCGACCGTGAGGAGCTCCTCGGAGGGCAGCCACTGCATGCCCTCGGCGGGCATGCAGTAGGTGCAGCGGAGCGAGCAGCGGTCGGTCAGCGAGATCCGCAGGTCGCGGTGGCGGCGCCCGAACCGGTCGACGAGCCCGGGAGCGTCTCGTCGGTCCGCGTCCGACGGCCGGTCCGTGCCCGACGGCGCCCCTCCCCCGGGCAGTGCGTCTCCCGACGGCGTCGCGCGCCCGGGGACCGCACGACCGGACGTGACGTGCTCGGCGGGTGCGGCGCCGTCGGGCAGGAGATTGCCGACCGTGCGCTCGACCGCGGGCGCGATGCTCACAGCGCCCCGACCCACTCGTCCGTGCCGTCGGCGAAGACCTGCCGCTTCCACACGGGCAGCGCCGCCTTGACCTCCTCGACCAGGTCGCCGCACACCTCGAAGGCCTGGGCGCGGTGCGCCGAGGACACGGCCGCGACGAGCGCGACGTCGCCGACCGCCAGGTCGCCCACGCGGTGGGACACCGCGACCCGGACCGCGCCCGAACGGGCCGCGACCCGCGCGGCGATCTCGCCGATGATCCGGTCGGCGTCGGGGTGCGCCTCGTAGGTGAGCGCGGCCACGGAGCGGCCGTCGTCGTGGTCGCGCACCACGCCAGCGAACGTCACGACCGCCCCTGCGTGGGCCGAGGCCACCGCGCGCTCGTGCTCGGCCACGTCGAGGACGGACTCCCCCACACCCGCGAGGACGACGAGCGCGTCGGCCACCACCTCGGTCGCCCCGTCCGCAGGGAGGCCGGCCACGCTCACGCCCGCACCTTGCCGCGCCCCGGCGCCGCGGAACGCTGCCGGTAGACCACGTACGGCCGGGCGAGGTATGCCACGGGCACCGACCACACGTGCACGAGCCGCGTGAAGGGCCAGATCGCGAGGAGCAGGCACGCGAGCACCGCGTGCCAGCCGTAGACCGCGGGCGCCGCGGTGATGAGCGACGGGTCGGGCTGGAGGACGAAGAGCTGACGGAACCAGACCGAGACCGTGCCGCGGTACTCGTAGCCCGAGCCGAACACGTTGATCGCGACGGTCTGCCACATGCCGACCCCGATCTCGACCGTGAGCAGGGCGTACAGGACCCGGTCCATGGGGGTCGTGACCACGCGGATGCGGTCCGAGACGTAGAACCGGCGCAGCAGCAGGATCACGAGGCCCGCGCACAGCACGACCCCCGCGACGGTCCCGGCTGCGACCGCGACGACGTGGTACGTGTGGTCCGAGATCCCGAGGGCCCGGGTCCACGACGTCGGGATCAGGAGCCCCGCGGCGTGGCCGAGGATCGCGAACAGCGCCCCGAAGTGGAACAGGGGCGATCCCCAGGCGAGCCAGCGCTTCTCGAGCACCTGGCTCGTGCGGGTCGTCCAGCCGAACTGGTCGTTGCGGTACCTCCAGACGTGCCCCACGACGAAGATCGCGAGGCAGACGTACGGCAGCACCACGAAGAGGAGGGTGTCCCACATGAGTCAGCGTCCTTCCGGGGCGCAGGTGAATTCCGGGGGGCCGAACGGCGCGCCGGGCGTGTCCGTCCAGCTCGCTCCCCCGTAGGGCATCGAGGCGATCTCGAGCCCCGCGTCGTCGGTGGGCGGTCCGCTGAGCGCGAGCTGGTCGACCTCGTCGCGCTGGTGGTCGGTGACCGGGCCCAGGAGGTCGCTCACGGCCTCGAGGATCTCGCGGTAGTGCGAGCCGCGGTCGGCGAGCGAGCGCCGGATGAGCTCGATCCCGCCGCGGTGGGTCCGCAGCGGCGCCTCGCCGGCCCCTGTCCCGGCCCGCGAGGCGAACTCGAGGACCATGGGCAGGTAGTCGGGGAGCTCGGACTCGTCGGGGGCGAACCCGCACGCGCGGTAGCGCTGCTTGAGCGCGAGGAGCGCCATGCCGCGCTGGCGCGTGTCGCCGTGGAGGTAGTAGCTGAGGAACAGCGACGACTTGCGGCGCAGGTCGAACGTCTCGACGTAGTGGGCGCGCGCGGCGCGCGGCTCCGTCCGCGCGTGCTGGTCCCAGAACGCGCGCAGGTGCGCGGCCGGGGCCGAGTCGGGCAGGGCCCCGACGGCCGCGGCGAGCTCGTCGGCGTCGGCGTACCAGGCGTCGTCGGGGTAGGCCAGCAGGATGCTGGCGAGGGCGAGGACGTCGGACCGGGCGGGGACCTCGACGAGGTTCTTGCGCCGCGAGCGCCGCAGGAGCGGGACGAACGCGCGCCTGCCCGACGGCGGAGCCTGGGTCGTCATGACGGCCTCCGGACCTGCAGGGGCACCGAGACGGGTCCGCCGCGCGTCGCGGCCGCGCTCATGCCGGGTCCGCCCGGGTTGTCGAGCGAGCAGCCCGAGGCCCACGAGGCCATCTCGGCCGCGTCCTCCTTGTGCGCCGCGGGGATCACGTAGCGGTCCTCCATCTTGGCGATCGCCAGGAGCCGGTACAGCTCCTCGACGTCCTCGGCCGAGTACCCGACCTGGTCGAGCAGGGCCTGGTCGACGTCGCCGTCGAGCGTGCGCCGACGCATGTGGCTGCGCATCGCGGCGAGCTTCATGAGGACCCCCGCGACGACGTCGACGTCCCCGGCCGAGAAGAGGCTCGCGAGGTACTCGAGCGGGATGCGCAGCGACGCGATGGTGTGGAACACGTCGTCGGCGTCGGCGTCGTCCTTGCCGAGCTCGGTCGTGACGTCCAGGACGGGTGAGAGCGGCGGCACGTACCAGACCATGGGCATGGTGCGGTACTCGGGGTGCAGCGGCAGCGCGACCTTGAACTTCTGGATGAGCTTCCAGATGGGCGAGCGCTGCGCCGCGCCGATCCAGTCCTCGGCGATGCCGGCCGCCCGTGCCGCCGCGATCACCTCGGGGTCCGTGGGGTCGAGGAAGACGTCGCGCTGGGCGTCGAGCAGGTCCTTCGGGTCCTCGACGGACGCCGCGGCCTCGACCGCGTCGGCGTCGTAGAGCACGAGGCCGATGTACCGCAGCCGCCCGACGCACGTCTCGGCGCACACGGTCGGCTGGCCCGCCTCGATGCGCGGGAAGCAGAACGTGCACTTCTCTGCCTTGCCCGTCTGGTGGTTGACGTAGACCTTCTTGTAGGGGCAGGCCGAGACGCACATGCGCCACCCGCGGCACTTGTCCTGGTCGACCAGCACGATCCCGTCCTCGACGCGCTTGTACATGGCCGACGACGGGCAGGCCGAGACGCACGCGGGGTTCAGGCAGTGCTCGCAGATCCGCGGCAGGTGGAACATGAACGTCTGCTCGAACGAGAGCTGGACCTTGTCGACCATCGACGCGAGGTTGGGGTCCTTCGACGCGATCTGCGGCGAGCCGCCCAGGTCGTCGTCCCAGTTGGGTCCCCACGTGATCTTCATGTCCTTGCCCGTGATCGCGCTCTTGGGCCGGGCCACGGGGATCTGCGGCGAGTTCGCCGGCGCGGAGATCAGCTGGTCGAAGTCGTACGTCGCGGGCTCGTAGTAGTCGTCGAGCCCTGGGAGGTCGGGGTTCGCGAAGATCGACGCGAGACGGCGCAGCCGCCCGCCCGAGCGGAGCCGGAGCCTTCCCTTGCGGTCGAGCTCCCAGCCGCCGTGCCACCGGTCCTGGTCCTCGTACCCGCGCGGGTACCCCGTCCCGGGCTTGGTCTCGACGTTGTTGAACCACACGTACTCGACGCCGTCGCGGTTGGTCCACGTCTGCTTGCACGTGACCGAGCACGTGTGGCACCCGATGCACTTGTCGAGGTTCATGACCATCGCTACCTGCGACATGACCCGCATCTCAGTACTCCACTTCCTGGTTGCGCCGACGGATGACCGTGTACTCGTCGCGCTGGTTGCCGGTCGGCCCGTAGTAGTTGAAGGCGTAGGTGAGCTGGCCGTACCCGCCCAGGAGGTGCGTGGGCTTCATCATGATCATCGTCAGCGCGTTGTGGATGCCCCCTCGCTTGCCCGAGGCCTCGGCCTTGGGCACGTCGATGTTGCGGTCCTTCGAGTGGTACATGTAGACCGTGCCCGTGGGCATGCGGTGCGAGACCACGGCCCGGGCCACGACCACGCCGTTGCGGTTGACCGCCTCGATCCAGTCGTTGTCCGCGATCCCCGCGGTCCGCGCGTCCTCCTCGGAGATCCAGATCGTGGGGCCCCCGCGCGAGAGCGCGAGCATGTACGGGTTGTCCTGGAACTGCGAGTGCATGGACCACTTGGAGTGCGGGGTCAGGTAGCGCACCGTGACCTCGGTCGAGCCCGGCTCGCTGAAGCCCTGGTGACCGAAGTGGCGTGCCATGTCGAGCGGCGGCCGGTAGACCGGGAGCTGCTCGCCGAGCTCGGTCATCCAGTCGTGGTCGACGAAGAAGTGCTGGCGCCCCGTGAGCGTGTGCCACGGCTTGAGCCGCTCGACGTTGACCACGAACGGCGAGTAGCGCCGGCCGCCCTGCTCGGAGCCCGACCACTCGTAGCTCGTGAAGACGTTCTGCGGACCGGTCAGGGTCTGGGCGAACGTGACCTGACGGTCGTGGTTCTCCTCGGCCAGGTCCGCGAGCGGCTTCCCGACCCGCTTCTCGAGGGCCTTGAAGCCCGCGACCGAGACCGCGCCGTTGGTCGTGCCCGACAGCGCGAGGATCGCCTCGCACATGTGCGCCGCGGTCTCGAGCGACGGGCGTCCCTTCGCGACACCGTCCTTGCGCACGCCGTTGGCCTTCGCGAGGAACTCGACGGCCTGCTCGGGCACGACCGTGACGCCCTTGGTCGTGGTCCCGACCGTCGAGATCAGCGGCCCGACGGCGCGCATCTTCTCGGCGATCTGGGTGTAGTCGCGCTCGATCACCACGAGGCGCGGCATGGTCACGCCGGGGACGGGCTCGCACTCGCCCTTGCGCCAGTCGAGGACGACGCCTCCGGGCTGGGCCATCTCGTCCGGGGTGTCGTGCGTGAGCGGGGCCGCGATGACGTCGGTGCGGGTGCCCAGGTGGATCTTGGCGAGCTCGGAGACCTTGTCGGCGAGCCCGAGGAACGCGTCGTAGTCGGTCCGGGCCTGCCACGGGGGTGCGATCGCGGCGTTGAGGGCGTGCACGAACGGGTGCATGTCCGTGGTCGAGATGTCCTGCTTCTCGTACCAGGTCGCGGCCGGGAGCACGACGTCGGCGAACAGCGAGGTCGAGGTCATGCGGAAGTCGATGTTGGTCAGCAGGTCGAGCTTGCCCTCGGGGGCCTCGTCCCGCCAGACGACCTCCTCGGGGCGACGCTCGGGCGGTGTCTCGTGCGCCCTCAGCGACGAGTCGGCGCCCAGCAGGTGCTTGAGGAAGTACTCGTTGCCCTTGGCCGAGTTCCCGATCAGGTTGGCCCGCCAGACCGTCAGGACGCGCGGGAAGTTCTGCGGGTCGTCGGGGTCCTCGACCGCGAACTTCAGAGCGCCGCTGCGCAGCTCGGACACCACGTGGTCGGCGACCGGCACGCCGGCGGCCGCGGCCTCGTCGCACAGGTCGAGCGGGTTGCGGTCGAACCCGGGGTGCGAGGGCGTCCAGCCCATGCGGGCGGCCTGGGTCAGGCAGTCCATCATGCTGCGGTCCTTGAGGGTGCCCGGACCGGTCGGCGAGGCGAGCTCGTCCGCGCCGAAGCCCTCGTAGCGCCACTGGTCGGTCGCGGTGTACCAGAACGCCGTGCCGGCCATGTGGCGCGTGGGGCGCTGCCAGTCGAGCGCGAAGGCCATGTGCTGCTGCCCCGTCACGGGCCGCGCCTTCTCCTGCCCGACGTAGTGGGCCCAGCCGCCACCGTTGACGCCCTGGCACCCGGTGAGGGTCAGGAGGGCGATGAACGTCCGGTAGATGGTGTCCGCGTGGTACCAGTGGTTGGTACCCGCGCCCATGATGATCATGGACTTGCCCTTACTCACCTCGGCGTTGCGCGTGAACTCGCGCGCGATCCTGGTGCACTGCTCGGCAGGCACCCCGGTCAACGCTTCCTGCCACGCGGGGGTCCCGGGAGACTCGGCGTCGTCGTAGCCCGTGGGCCACGACCCCGGAAGCCCGTCGCGCCCCACGCCGTACTGCGCCATGAGCAGGTCGAACACGGTCGTCACGAGGCGGTCGCCCACGCGGATCGCCGGGACGCCGCGCAGGACCGAGGAGCCGCCCTCGGTCGCGCCGACGTCGAAGCGCGGCAGCTCGACGACGACCCCCTGCGCCTCGGCTCCCGCGTGCGTCAGGCCCAGCAGGCTCAGCGCCGGGTCGTGGTCCTCGAGGTCGAGGTTCCAGCGCCCCACGCCGTCCTCGGTCCACCGGTCGGCCAGCGTGCCGTTCGGCACCGTGAGCGCGTCGGCGGCCGTGTCGAGGAAGACGGGACGAAACTCGGGGCGCTGCCCCGTCGCCCCCGCGACGGGCAGCCCGTCCAGGTCGGCTGCCGTGAGGAACTTGGCGGGCCGGAAGACCGGGGCGGCTCCGCCGTCGGGCAGCGTGCCCTCCTGGCCTGCGCCCTGGCCGCCCTCCCCGGGAGCCTCGTCGAGCGTGACCAGGAACGGCGCGTCCGTGTACGTGCGCGAGTAGGCCTCGAAGTACGGCACCTGGCGGTCGCGGTAGAACTCGGTGAGCAGCACGTGGCCCATGGCCTGCGCGAGCGCGCCGTCCGTGCCCGGAGCGGGCGCGAGCCAGTCGTCAGCGAACTTCACGTTGTCCGCGTAGTCGGGGCTGATCGCGACGACCTTGGTGCCCTTGTAGCGGGCCTCGGCCAGGAAGTGGGCGTCGGGCGTGCGCGTCACGGGGACGTTCGAGCCCCACATCATGATGTAGCTCGAGTTCCACCAGTCGCCCGACTCGGGGACGTCGGTCTGGTCACCCCAGATCTGCGGGCTCGCGGGCGGCAGGTCCGCGTACCAGTCGTAGAAGCTCAGCAAGGTCCCGCCGATCATCGACAGGAAGCGGGTCCCGACCCCGAAGCTCGCCATCGACATGGCCGGGATCGGCGTGAAGCCCACGCACCGGTCCGGCCCGTACGCCTTGATCGTGTAGACGTGGGCCGCGGCCATGATCTCGGTCGCGAGCTCCCAGTCCGCACGGACCAGGCCGCCCTTGCCGCGGGCGCGCTTGTAGAGCGTCGCCTTGAGGGGGCTCTCGACGACCTCGGCCCATGCGAGCACCGGGTCGCCCAGGCGGCAGCGCGCGTCGAGGTACATCTCGAGCAGGACACCGCGCACGTACGGGTAGCGCACTCGCGACGGCGAGTACGTGTACCAGGAGAACGAGGCGCCGCGCGGGCAACCACGCGGCTCGTACTCGGGGCTGTCGAGCCCCGTCGTCGGGTAGTCGGTGCCCTGGTGCTCCCAGGTGATGAGGCCGTCCTTGACGTACACGTCCCACGCGCACGACCCCGTGCAGTTCACGCCGTGGGTCGAGCGCACGACCTTGTCGTGCGCCCAGCGGTCCCGGTAGAACCGGTCCCACTCCGAAGCGTTCGTCTCGATCATGGCGTGCGCCGAGTCGAACACCTCCGTCTGGGGGAAGTGGCTGCGCGTCGTGAGCAGCTTCTTCATCAGGGGCGACATGGCCGCCTGGTCGTCGATGGTCATGGCGAGAGCTCCTCGGGGACTGCGTGGGGGGCGTTCAGCGCACGGGCTACGGAGGCACCCGAGGGGGCGCTCCGTGCGGCGGACCGACCGCGCGTGCGAGAGTTGTCGTGCCGAGCACAGCGGGCGGGGGCAGCCCTGCGGCTCGGGACCAGAGATCCAGGAACGGGAAGAAGTGGGGCGAGCACGTGCCCAGACAGCACGTCAACGGTGGGTTCGACGGCACGACGGGTCGCAGCAACCACGGCGGACGGCGGACGCACGTCATCCAGCTGCTGCGCGACTCCAAGACGCCGGTGTCGGTCAAGGACGTCGCCGAGGAGGTGGGCGTCCACCAGAACACGGCACGGTTCCACCTCGAGTCGCTCGTCGACTCGGGCCTGGCCGAGCGCACCCAGCAGACCCGGACGACACCCGGCCGGCCCAAGGTCCTGTACCGCGGCACCCTGCCCAACCAGACGCACGAGCGGGCCCAGGCCTACCGCCTCCTGGCCGAGGCGCTGACGACCGCGGTCGCGGACAACGTGCCGGACGCGGGCGCCGTGACCTACGCCGTGGGACGCACGTGGGGCCGGAACCTCACCGAGCCGCCCGAGCCCGACGAGGCCATCGACGAGCACGAGGTCTCGGCCCGGCTCGTGTCCAAGCTCGACGCGCTCTGGTTCGCCCCCACGCTCGGCGGCGAGCCGTCGGCGCAGGTCGCGTCGCCGGGTGGCGCGGGCATGGACGCGCTCGTCCTCAACAACTGCCCGTTCGTCGCGACGGCCCGCTGCACCCCGCAGGTCGTGTGCTCGCTGCACGCGGGGTTCATCAACGGCGCGCTCGCCGAGCTCGGGTCGAGCCGGCGGGCGACCGCCCTGGTCCCCCAGTTCGGCGAGCACCACTGCGTCGCCCGCCTCGAGACCGTGGACGTGGGACGCCACGACGAGGCCGCGCAGATCCCGATCCTCGTGGCGGGCCGGGTCGCCCCCGCCTGACCGGGGCGCTCCCGGCCGGGATACTTCCTGCGTGGCCGCACCCGGCGTGACCGTACCCGGCCGGGCCTCGCCCGAGGGGGCGAGGCCGGGCGCGGGGTGTGCCGGACGCACTGCTGACGGGCGCACGGTCAGCTCTTGGCCTCGGCGCCGGGGCGTGCGTAGAAGTGCCAGGCGATGCCTGCGCACAGGAGCGCGTAGGCGATGATCCCGCCGAACACGGCCGTCCTCGGCAGGTAGTTGAACAGCATCGAGAACAGGAACGGTCCGAACGCGGCGATCGCGGCCGTCCAGCCGATCACGCCACCCGCCTGACGGGCCGGGAAGATCATGGGCATCTGCTTGAACGTCGCGGCGTTGCCGACCCCGCAGAAGAAGAAGATCAGGACCATCCCGGTCATGAAGATCGGGAGGCTGGGCGTCTCGCCGTCCGCGACCGTGACCTGGCCGAACAGCACGAGCCCGGCCGAGGCCGCGACGCCGATCCCGGACACCACGGTCCAGACGCCACCGCCGAAGCGGTCGCAGAGCGGCCCCCAGCACATGCGGGCGAGCGAGCCGACGAGCGCGCCGAGGAAGACCCAGGTCAGGTACTCGGGGCCGAACTGCTGCTTGAGGAGCATGCCGAACGTGCCGGCGAGCCCGGAGAAGATCCCGAACGTGAGGACGTACTCCATGGTCATGAGCCAGGTGTGCTTGTTCTGGAAGATGTCGAACTGCTGCTTGAGGTTGGCCTTGACCGGCACCGACTTGAGCAGGGTCCAGGCGAGCACGACACCGACGACCGCGAACGGGATGAAGATGAGCCCGGGGTTCTGCAACCAGACCTGGCGCGGCTCGGCGTTCTGCGGGTGCGCGAGCTGGCCGGCGAGGCCGAACATCCCGAACCCGATGGCCCACGGGACGACGAACTGGACGACCGAGACACCGAAGTTCCCGATCCCTGCCTGCAGACCAAGGGCCGTGCCCTGCTTGCTCTTGGGGAAGAAGTACGACGTCGAGGGCATGTAGCCCGAGAAGACGCCGCCGCCGAGGCCGGCTGCCAGGGCGAGCGCGACGAGCAGCGCGTACGAGGGCTGCGTCGGGAGCATCACGACCCAGGTCCACCCGACGAACGGGATGATCATGAGGAGCGCGGACAGCGTCAGCATCTTGCGGGTGCCGAGCATGGGCGGGAGCATCATCCAGACGATGCGGAGCAGGCCGCCCGTGAGGCCGGGCATGGCGAGCAGCCAGTACGACTGGCTCTCGCTCAGGTCCCACCCGGTGACCGTGCCGAGCGTGGGGATGAGCGCCCCGGGCAGGTACCAGATGATGAACGCGAGCATGAGGTTGAACGTCGTGACCCAGAGCGTGCTCCAGGCGACCTTCGAGTCCCAGCGCTGGGGGTCGTTGGGGTCCCAGTCGAGGAGGTCGCGGCGCGCGTCGGTGCTCACCTGGTGTGCTGGTCTGGGGGCTACGTCGGCTGTGACCACCGGGTGTCTCCGTCCGAGAAGTGGGGCTGGGGGCACCCACAACATATGGACGAGTTCACTCGTGCGTACCGGGACCTAGGTCCCGTCGCGGCGCCCTTGGTCCCGAACCGGGACAGCGGCGTCGACAGCCCTCTGACCTGCGGACTTGGCCGTCCGAGGCGTTGTTGTGGATCAACTCGGGCGGGCTCGTCCCCCGTGGCCCCGTGGTGCCCGACGGCGGGCCGCGCCAGGCGCGCGGGCGACGGTCGGAGCGGGCCGTTTCGCCCGAAGAACGGCGGTCGGCCGAGCGGTGCCGCGACAGGCCTTCGACTTTGTGCTTTCCGTCACAATCGACGTCCTGCGAGGTCAGGAGGCGTGATCCAGTCTGCCGCCGGGGCTGGTTCCCGGCTGCCCGACGGCGCGCGCACCTCGAGCGGGGCCTCGTCTGAGCGGCAGTCAGCCCGCCAACCTCAGGTGTGCATTCTGCGGAGCCACCACAATGGTTGCCAGCTCCGTGGAAGCACCGCCCGCCCTCACGACCCGGCGCGGCCCACGGGACTGCGCCACTCGGGCGACCACTACGCGCGCGTCGCCCAGAACACCACCGCGGCGCTCGCCGCGACGTTGAGCGAGTCCACTCCCCCGCTCATCGGGATCTTCACGACATGGTCCACGGCCGCGAGCGTCGAGCGCTGCAGCCCGTGCCCCTCGGTCCCGAACACGAACGCCGACCTCTCGTCGCCGCGCGCGACGTACTCGTCGAGCGTGAGCGAGTCGTCCGACAGCGCGAGCGCGGCGACCGTGAACCCGTGCTCGCGCAGCTCCTCGACGCCTCCCGGCCACGATTCGAGCCGCGTCCACGGCACCTGGAACACCGTCCCCATCGAGACCCGCACGCTGCGCCGGTACAACGGGTCCGAGCAGCGCGGCGACACGAGCACGGCGTCCACCCCGAGGCCGGCCGCCCCGCGGAAGATCGCGCCCACGTTGGTGTGGTCGACGATGTCCTCCAGGATCGCGACCCGTCGCGCACCCTGCCCGTCACGGGCGGTCGTCAGCAGCTCGTGCACGCTCGGCAGGACCGGTCGGTGCATGGCCGCGAGCGCGCCGCGGTGCAGGTTGAAACCGGTGATCGACTCCAGGACGGCGGGTTCGGCGATGTACACGGGCACGGGCTCGCCCGTCCCGCCGGGCCCGTCGTCCAGCCCGACGGCGGAGATCGCCTCCTCGAGGCCCGGGAGCCACTTCTCGGCCATGAGGAACGACCGGGGCCGGTGCCCGGCACGGAGCGCCCGGTGGATCACCGTGGTGCTCTCGGCGATGTACATGCCCTTCTCCGGCTCGTTCTTCGAGCGGAGCTCGACGTCCGTGAGGTTCGTGTAGTCGGCGAGCCGAGGGTCGGCCGGGTCGGTCACGTGGATGATCTGCACGCTCAGATTCTCCCGCACCGACATAGGCCGATCGGCATCGGGCGGCCATGACACCCGACGGCTCACCGGCGCCGACCGGGGCTCCCCTCAGAGCCCCGCCGGTGCCGAGCACGAGGTTGCGGTCGTTCTGACGGCGTTCGCGACCTCAACCTCGTGGTCGAGCGCGCGGAACCTCGTGCTCGGCGGTGAGCCTCGCGGAGTCCCGGATCTCGGCCCGCTGCCGAACATGCGGTTGGCGTCGATGTTCGGGCCGATCACGACGAGAACCGCATGGTCGGCCGACGCCGACCGCATGCTCGGCGCCGAGTCAGCTCCTCGCCCCACGGCGACCTTGCCACGGTCCGCCCCTGCGCCGAGCACGAGGTTGCGGTCGTTCTGACGCCGTTCGCGACCTCAACCTCGTGGTCGAGCGCGCGGAACCTCGTGCTCGGCGACCGGCCGCACGGCGGCAGCGACGCTCCCGCTCGCTCCGGACCGCCGGGACCGCCCGGCCACCGGCGCACCGTCCGGAATGCCGTCCGGTGCGGTCCGGACCATCTGGGTCGCGGGCGCCGTCGTGTCCGCCGGCACCCCTGGGCGGAACACCACGCGCCTCTGCACCTGATAGCTCGTCGCGAACAGCAGCACCTCGGTCACGACCTTGGCAGGCAGCAGCGCGAGCCCCAGCCCGGTCAGACCCCAGAGCGCCCCGTACCCGGCGGCCAGCAGCCCGACCGCGAGCGCCGCGTACCGCAGCGCGGCCCCCCGCGCATGACCGCGCCCGCGGTCGCGGTCGCCCGCAGCACCAGCACCAGCACCAGCACCAGCACCAGCACCAGCACCAGCACCAGCACCAGCACCAGCACCAGCGAACACCCGCCGGTTCACCACGAAGTTCACGGCCCCGCTGACCCCGCGCGCCCCCACGACGGACACCAGCAGGGACCCGGTCACGGCGTCGAGCACGAGCAGGGCCGCGGTGTCGATCCCGAACGCGAGCAGCGACGACAGCGAGAACGCGAGCAGCGGCGCGTAGATGCGGGCCGAGTCGGCGAGGGGCCGGAAGTGCGAGGACGCGTTGTCGTCGAGGTAGATGGTCTCGATCTCGACCTCGACCACGGGTCGCCCCTCGCGCGCCGCGGCCAGCAGCACGTTGAGCTCGTACTCGTACCGGTCGCCGCGCACGTCGAGGAGCCACCCGATCATCGAGGCGGGGTACCCGCGCAGGCCGGTCTGGGTGTCCTGGACCCGTAGCCCGGTCGCCGCGTGGAACAGCCACCGGGTCACGGTGTTGCCGAGCCGGCTGCGCACGGGCACGTCCCCGGCGAACGCGCGCGCCCCGAGGACCATGACCCCCGCACCGGCGGACACCTGCTCCCCGACCCGAAGGACATCAGCGACGCCGTGCTGCCCGTCGGCGTCGGCGCACACCACGTCCTGGCCGGGCCAGCGCCGCGCGACCTCGGCGAACCCGCGCCGCAGCGCCGCGCCCTTGCCGCGATTGGCGGCGAACCCGACGACGACCGCCCCGAGGCGGGCGACGTCGTCGAGCACGGGGCGGAACCTCGGCCCGCTGCCGTCGTCGACCACGACGATCCCCTGCACAGAGCCCGTGGCACGCAGCTCGGCGACCAGCCGCACGAGCGTCGAGTCCGGCTCGTAGGCCGGGACCAGCACGATCACGGCCGTCACTCCCCGACGTACAGGATGTCGGAGGTGCCCCGCTCGGCGCCGCGACCCAGCGGGTCGTTGACGAGCTCGCCGTCGTAGTACATGGTCGACGACCCGCCGCCGTCGAGGTTGTACGCGGTCGTGGCCCCCAGGCCCTGCATGATCTCGGCGAGCTCGGTCATGGTCACGCCGCGGCTGTACCCGGTGCTGCGCCCGTCGACCACGACGAACACCAGGTGGTTCGCGTCGACCACACCCACGGCGGTCCGGGGCTGCTCGCCCTGGATCGAGTGGTTGCCGACGTTGGTGTCGACCTCGACGCCGTCGATCCCGTCGACGACCTCTCCGCCGTCGAGCAGCGCGGGCCCGAACGACAGGGTGTTCCACACGCCCGCGTCCACGAGCTCCTGCGCGGTCGTGGTCGTCTCGTCGTAGATCTCGACGGTCCCGTCGCGGTAGAACGCGAGGCCCTCGCGCGCGCCTTCGTCGCGGTAGACGACGCCGTTGCGGATCACGATGCCCGTGGACCGGAACCCGTAGTAGTCACCGTTGATCGCGAAGAGCGCCTCGTTGTCGGCCGCGATGTCGGAGGTCTTCTCGGTGATGTTCTCGCCGTACGCGTCCTGGGCGAACGCCGAGCGGAGGTCGGTCGCGTCCCCCAGGACGACGTCCGCGACGTAGTACGTCACGGTGTCGTCGCCCGTGCCCTCGACGACCTGGCGCACGCTCACGCTCGTCCCGTCGGAGGCCGCGCTCGTGCCCGCGCTCGAGGTGCCCGACGACGTCGCCGCCTCCGCGGAGCCGCTCGCCGAGGCCTGGCTCGCCTCGTAGGCCGAGACGTCGGCGATCTCGACGTGCTCGACGACGAACCGGTCGAGCGCCCAGGCGGTCGTCCCGCCGAGGGCCAGGGTGAGCGCCAGCCCGCCGGCGAGCAGCACCCGTCGTCGGCGCCGTCGGGGTGTCGGCGCGACGACCGAGGGCTCGGGGGCGGACGAGGTGCTGGGGTGCGGTTCGTGGGAGGTCATGCCTCCGGTCTACGGACCCGGTGTGTGCCCTCCGCAGGTGCCGGCTGAGGGGTCGCTGTGAGGCCCGACCTGACAGCACCGCGTGATCCCGATCACGAGGGATCGCTCCCAGGAGGACCTCGGAATGAGACGTCGCTCACTCTTGGACATCCGTCCCCCTTATGCATACTTTCACCCGGGTTCCCGCGTGATTTCATGGATGCATGAGAAAGCAGATGCTGGCACTTGCGGCTGTGGGCGCTATCGCGCTCCTGAGCGCGTGCGCGACCGACACGGCAACCGACAGCGGTTCCTCGCCCGACGAGACCCCCACGGGCGCCACGAGCGCCGAGGTGTGCGCGAAGTACTTCGACGGCGGTGACCAGTCGCTCGCGCAGCGCGTCACCGACGAGCTCGAGTACGACATGACCGCCCTCACCGAGGACGAGTCGAACGCCATGCGCAGCACCAACATCCAGCTCGAGGCCGTCCTGCGCCTCGCTGGCCCGGAGGACGCCAACGCCCTCATCAGCAACATCAAGACCCCCTTCCAGATGGCCGACGACCTCTTCAAGGGCACCGGCGACAGCATCGACACGACGGGCGTCACCGAGGCCGTGGCAGACCTCGAGTCGCTCTGCGCCAGCGCGGGCTACACCGCTTCCTGACGCTCCACCCCAGATCACGCCCGCGACCCGGGCGACACCTCGAACGCCGGTACCGCCCAGAAGGCGGTGCCGGCGTTCGTCGTCCTACGGCACGGGGCCTGTCACACCGATACGGGCCCGTCACACGGCGAGGCCCCGGCGACGACGTCACCGGGGCCCCACGGGTCACCGCCTCAGGCGGCCACCCTCACGCGTCACCGCCTCGCACGGTCACGAGGTCACCGGGTCATCTCGCCCTCGACGGCCTCCTCGACCGCCGCGGCCGCGAACTGGCTCTCGTAGAGCCGCGCGTACGCGCCGCCCTTCTCGATGAGCACCTCGTGGTTGCCCATCTCGACGATCGCGCCGTCCTCCATGACGAGGATGACGTCGGCGTCGCGGATGGTCGACAACCGGTGCGCGATCACGAACGAGGTCCGCCCGGCGCGCAGCGCGTTCATGGCCTGCTGCACGAGCACCTCGGTCCGGGTGTCGACCGAGCTGGTCGCCTCGTCGAGGATGAGGATCGCCGGGTCGGCGAGGAACGCGCGTGCGATCGTCAGGAGCTGCTTCTCGCCCGCGCTCACGCCCGAACCCTCGTCGTCGATCACGGTCGCGTACCCGTCGGGCAGGGTGCGCACGAACGGGTCCACGTGCGTGGCCCGCGTCGCCTCGAGGAACTGCTCCTCGGAGACCTCGACGCCGTCGGGCACGCCGTAGCGAAGGTTCTCCTCGATGGTGCCCTTGAAGAGCCAGGTGTCCTGCAGGACCATGCCGATGTTGGACCGCAGCCCGTCCCGGCTCATGGTCCGGACGTCGACGCCGTCGAGCGTGATGCGCCCGCCGTCGACCTCGTAGAAGCGCATGATGAGGTTCACGAGCGTCGTCTTGCCGGCTCCCGTGGGTCCGACGATCGCGACGGTCTGACCGGGCTCGGCCACGATCGACAGGTCGTCGATCAGCGGACGGTCGGGCACGTAGCGGAACGAGACGTCCTCGAACGCGACCCGGCCCTGCACGTCCGTGACGACGGCCGCGGGCGAGGGGTCCGGGGACTGCTCCTCGGCGTCGAGCAGCTCGAACACGCGCTCCGCGGAGGCGACGCCCGACTGCAGGAGGTTCATCATCGACGCGATCTGCGTGATGGGCTGCGTGAACTGGCGCGAGTACTGGATGAACGCCTGGACGTCACCCAGCGACAGGGTTCCCGACGCGACGCGCAGGCCGCCGACCACGGCCACGATCACGTAGTTGAGGTTCGCGACGAAGCCCATCGCGGGCTGGATGATCCCGGAGATGAACTGCGCCTTGAAGCTCGCCTCGTAGAGCTCGGCGTTCTCGGTCTCGAACGTGTCGACGGCCGTCTGCTGGTGGCCGTAGACCTTGACGAGCGCGTGGCCCGTGTACATCTCCTCGACGTGCGCGTTGAGGCGCCCGGTCGCGGCCCACTGCTTGATGAACTGCGGCTGCGAGCGCTTGGCGATCAGGGCCGTGACGAGCACCGAGAGCGGCACGGTCACGAGCGCGATGACCGCGAGCAGCGGCGAGATCCAGAACATCATGGCGAGCACGCCGACCACGGTCAGGACCGAGGTCACGAGCTGCGACAGCGTCTGCTGGAGGGTCTGCGCGACGTTGTCGATGTCGTTGGTGACGCGGCTGAGGACCTCGCCCTTCTTCTGCCGATCGAAGTACGACAGCGGCAGGCGACCGAGCTTGGCCTCGACCTCGGCACGCAGGCGGCGCACCGTGCGCTGGACCACGGACGTGGTCACGCGACCCTGGATCCACCCGAAGAGGAAGGACCCGACGTAGATCGCGAGGACCAGCAGCAGGATCGTGCGCAGGGCCGCGAAGTCGATGCCCTGGCCGGGCACGACGTCCATGGCCGCGAGCATGTCGGCCTGCGTGCCCTGGCCGTTGGCGCGCAGGTTCTCGACGGCCTGCGCCTTGGTCACGTCCGCGGGCATCTGCGAGCCGATCACGCCCGCGAAGATCACGTTGGTGCCGTTGCCGAGGAGCTTGGGGCCCAGCACGGCGAGGGTCACGGACAGGATCGACAGGACCGTGATGACGACGACGGCGAGCCGCTCGACGCGCAGGTAGCCCGCGAAGCGCTTGAGCGAGCCCGTGAAGTCCATGGCCTTCTCGGTGGGCATGCCCATGCCGCCCATGGGGCCGTGGCCGCCACCCTGCGGGCGCCCCTTGAGGCGCGTGGTGGACAGGTCGGGCTTGTCGCCCGCCGCGTCCGCCCCGTCCTGGGGTCCTGGAGCGTCGTGCGTCGCTGCCGCGTCCTGCACACCGCCCGACGGCGTCACGAAGGTCTCGGCGTTCTTGTCGCCCGGGTTGTCGCCCGGGCGGGGGGTCTGGGTGCTCATGCTGCCTCCTGCGCCGAGAGCTGCGAGTACACGATCTCCTGGTACGTCTCGCACGTCTCCAGGAGCTCGTCGTGGGTGCCGGTGCCGACGATGCGCCCGTGCTCGAGCACGACGATCTGCTCGGCGTGGCGGATGGTCGCGACCCGCTGGGCGACCAGGAGGACCGTGGCCTCGCGGGTGCGGGGTGCGAGCGCGAGCCGCAGGGCGGCG
Organism: Oerskovia enterophila; assembly: GCF_001692445.1. GTDB lineage: Bacteria > Actinomycetota > Actinomycetes > Actinomycetales > Cellulomonadaceae > Oerskovia > Oerskovia enterophila. Next base: position 45,411 of record NZ_MAQA01000027.1, read on the forward strand.
TCGGTCGCGTAGTCGAGGGCCGAGAACGAGTCGTCGAACAGGTACACGCTGGGCTTGCGCACGATCGCCCGGGCGATCGCGAGCCGCTGGCGCTGGCCGCCCGAGAAGTTGGTGCCGCCCTGGGACACAGGGGCGTCGAGCTGTCCTTCGAGCTGCTCGACGAAGTCGCGGGCCTGCGCGACCTCGAGCGCTTCCCAGACCTCCTCGTCGGTCGCGTCCTCCTTGCCGTAGCGCACGTTGTCGCGCACGGTCCCGGAGAACAGGTAGGCCTTCTGGGGGACGTAGCCGATCATCGACCACAGGTCCTGGAGCGCGACGTCGCGGACGTCGGTGCCGTCGATGCGGACCGAGCCCTTGGTCGCGTCGAAGAGCCGCGGGACGAGCTGGAGCAGCGTCGTCTTGCCCGATCCCGTGGACCCGATGATCGCGGTCGTGCCGCCGGGACGCGCCGTGAACGTGAGGTCGTGGAGCACGGGGTCCTCGGCACCGGGGTACCGGAAGTCGACGTCCTCGAACGTGATGACCCCGGTGCGGTCCTCGCGGGGCGCCAGGCGGACCGGCGTCGGGGACTCGACCACGGTGGTCTCGGTGTCGAGGACCTCGCCGATGCGCTCGGCCGAGACGGCCGCGCGCGGGACCATCATGAAGATCATGGTCGACATCATCACGGCCATGAGGATGTACATGATGTAGCTGAGGAACGCCGTGAGCGCCCCGATCTGCATCCCGTCCTGGACGCGGTACGCACCGAACCACAGGACCGCGACGCTGGTCGCGTTCATGACGAGCATGACGGTCGGGAACATCAGCGCCATGAGCTTGCCGACCCGCAGCGAGGTGTCGTAGAGCCGGTCGTTGGCGACCGCGAAGCGCTCCTCCTCGCGACGCTCGCGCACGAAGGCCCGGATGACGCGGATGCCGGAGATCTGCTCGCGCAGCACCCCGTTGATCGCGTCGATGCGCTTCTGCATCTTGCGGAAGTACGGCACCATGCGCGAGATGATCAGCCCCACGACGACCCCGAGCACGGGCACCACGACCAGGAGCAGCGCCGAGAGCTCGACGTCCTCCTGGAGCGCCATGATGACGCCGCCCACGAGCATGATGGGCGCCATGACCATGATGGTGAAGCCCATGAGCACCACCATCTGGACCTGCTGGACGTCGTTCGTGGTGCGCGTGATGAGCGACGGGGCACCGAGCACACCCATCTCCTGCGCGGAGAACGACTGGACGCGCGTGAAGAGCCCGTTGCGCACGTCGCGCCCGAACGACATGGCGACCTTGGCGCCGAAGTACACCGCGACGATCGCGCAGATCACCTGACCGAGGCTGATCGCGAGCATGACGCCGCCCGTGCGCATGATGTAGGCGGTGTCGCCCTGCGTGACGCCCTTGTCGATGATGTCGGCGTTGAGGCTGGGCAGGTAGAGGGTCGCGATGGTCTGCACGAGCTGGAGCACGAGCAGGATCGATATGGGCGTCCAGTACGGGCGGAGGTAGGTCTTCAGGAGACGTTGGAGCATCTGGGGTGTCCTGTCGGAGGTGGGGGCGGGGCGAGCAGGTCTCAAGGTGCCCGACGACGGAGCGCACGTCGAGCGATTTCGGTGACCTCGGCGAGAGGTCCAGCATGCGACGCCGCGGTGAGGTCCGCGACGGCAGGCCGAGCGCCTCAGGCGAGCGACGCCGTCGGGCCCGGGGCCGCGACGTGCGGGTCCGGCGGACGGACCGCCGCGTGGGGCGGGCCCACCGCATGGGGCGGGCCCGCGCCCTGGCACGGCGCCTCGAGGACGCCGTGGAGGAACACGTCGACGATCTGGGTCGCGTCGAGCGGCCCGTCCTGGAACAGCAGCGGGCTCGCATGGCCGTGCACGAGGAAGAAGAAGACGCTCGCGGCCACGCGGGGCTCGGTCCGCAGCTCGTCCGCGTACGGGACAAGGCTCGCCTCGATCGCCTGGACGATGTCCTGGACGGCCGACATCCGGGCGTCGCGGTGCGAGTCCGGGCCCTGCTTGCCGTGGTTGCGGTGCACGTCGTCCCGGTGGCGACGGCGGGCGTCGTCCCCCGGACCGCCCGGCGGGCCGCCCCGGTCCCCCATGACCTGGTGGGCGACCTGGACGATCTTGGCGGTCGCGCGCTGGCTGTCCTGGATCAGCTCGGCCAGGGCCGTGAGGGTCTCCGCGAGGGACCCGCGGTCGGCCGTCTCGCTGATCGCGCGCACGAGCGGCGCCGGGTCGAGCGCGGCCACGAGGGCCGCGTGGATCAGCTCGTCCTTGTCCTCGAACGCGCGGAAGAGCGTGCCCTCGGCGACGTCGGCCGCCTGGGCGATCTGCCGGGTCGTCACGGCCGAGCCGTAGCGCGCGAGCAGGGGGACGGTCGCGGCGGCGATCGCCGCGCGGCGGTCGTCACGGCTCATGGGTCGGGCGCGGCCCGAGGGGGTGCTCACGCCCTTGACCCTAAATGAGTGAGCACTCACTCGTCAAGGTTGCCCGACGCAACCAGATGCACGGACGCCCGAGGGGGCGCCGCGCTCGCGGCGCCCCCTCGGGCGTACGGTCCTGCTGTGGCGATGCCCTAGGGGCGATCCTCCGGCGTCCCCTCGCCGGGCTCCGGCGCGTCGGTCGGGACGGCCGGCGGGCCGAGCGGACGCGGCGACGCGGTGCCCGGCTCCGGGGCCGGGGCGAAGCGCTGGCCGGGGCCCCCGGGGCGCTGCCCGCTCTCCGCCTGCGGGTCGAACGGCAGGCCCGAGTGCGTGCCCGCGCTCGTGGCGTCGGCCGTCGCGGCCTCGGCCTGACGACGGGCCTCGGCGAGCGCCTCGGCCGGGTCGACCAGTGCCGGGGTGCCGAACTTGACGCGGTCCCGGTCGCGCTCGCGGCGCGCCGCCTCGGAGGGCTCGTACCCTTCGCCGGACGGCGTGGGCGCACCGCCGCCGAAGCCCTGCGCGATGGATCCCAGCGCCGCGGTGAACTCGGTGGGGACGACCCACAGCTTGCTCGCGGTGCCGTCGGCGATCTTGGGCAGCATCTGCAGGTACTGGTAGGCGAGCAGCTTGGGGTCCGCGTCGCCCTCGTGGATCGCGTCGAAGACCTGCAGGATGGCCCGCGCCTCACCCTCGGCGTTCAGGATCGCGGCCTGCGCGTTGCCTTCTGCGCGCAGGATCGCGGCCTGCTTCTCGCCCTCTGCGGTCAGCACCTGGGACTGCTTGATGCCCTCGGCCGTGAGGATCGTGGCGCGACGGTCACGCTCGGCGCGCATCTGCTGCTCCATGGAGCCCTGCACGCTCGCGGGCGGGTCGATCGACTTGAGCTCGACGCGGTTGACGCGCACGCCCCAGCGCCCCGTCGCCTCGTCGAGCACGCCGCGGAGCTGGCCGTTGATCTGGTCGCGGCTCGTGAGGGTCTGCTCGAGGTCCATGGAGCCGACGACGTTGCGCAGCGTGGTGACCGTGAGCTGCTCGATGCCCTGGATGTAGTTGGCGATCTCGTAGACCGCCGACTTGGGCTCGGTGACCTGGAAGTAGATGACCGTGTCGATGCTGACCACGAGGTTGTCCGAGGTGATCACGGGCTGCGGGGGGAACGAGACCACCTGCTCGCGCAGGTCGACACCCGCACGCACGCGGTCCACGAACGGGATCAGCAGGTGCAGACCGGGCTCGAGCGTGCTCGAGTAGCGACCCAGCCGCTCGATGATCAACGCGGTGGCCTGCGGGACGATCCGCACCGCCTTGACGAGCGCGATGATCACGAACAGCAGGATCAGCCCGAGCACGATGTAGACGGCGATCATTCCGGGTTCTGGTTCAGTCATCGATCTTTCTCCTGAGGATGCTTCTCGGCGGAAGGGCGGGGCGGACGGAGCGACGGCTGGACGGACGGGCTCAGACGGTGTGGCTGTCGGAGGCGACCGACTGCACCACGGCCGTGGCCCCGTCGATGCGGACCACACGGACCTCGGTACCGGTCGCCAGCTCGGGCGACCCGTCCACGGTCCGGGCGCTCCAGATCTCTCCCTGGAGCTTGACGCGGCCGCCCAGCTCGGTCACCCGGGACACGACGACGGCGGACCGACCCACCTGGGCGGCGGCGCCGGTCTCGGTGAGCGGCATGCGGTGACGCAGGTGGCGCAGCAGCCACGGGCGCAGCGAGAACAGGAGAGCGGCCGAGACGACCGCGAAGGTGATGATCTGCAGCCACAAGGGACCGCCGGCCGCGTTGACCCCCGCGGCTGCGAACGCTCCCCCGGCGAACATGATGAGCACCAGGTCGAGCGAGATGATCTCGATCAGGACGAAGAGGAGACCTGCTCCGACCCACCACAACCAGTCCATGACGGTTCCTTCCGTCGTGCGGCTCGTCCTGCGCGTCGTGGACGCGTCGACATCACCTGCGTTGACACCACCTGCGTTCTTTGCCCAGATTTTACCGGAAGAACGAGTTCCGTGCACCTATCGGGCGTGTCGGACGCGGGGCGTCCGGGGCCGCGCGTCAGCGCGCCGCGCGCGCCATCCAGCGACCGCCGCCGTGCGCGACGAACAGCGGCAGGCCGAACGCCGCGCTCAGGTTCTCCGCCGTCAGGACCTCGTGCAAGGGACCGGCGCGGTGGACGCCGCCGTCCTTGAGCAGCAGGACGTGCGTGAAGCCCGGCGGGATCTCCTCGACGTGGTGCGTCACGAGGACTAGCACGGGCGAGGCAGGGTCCGCAGCAAGCTCCGAGAGTGCCCCGACGAGCTCCTCGCGCCCGCCCAGGTCCAGGCCGGCGGCGGGCTCGTCGAGCAGCAGCAGCTCCGGGTCGGTCATGAGCGCGCGGGCGATCTGCACGCGCTTGCGCTCACCCTCGCTCAGCGTGCCGAACAGGCGGTCGGCCAGCGGCAGCACGTCGAAGGCCGCGAGCAGGTCGTCGGCACGCTCGGTGTCGAACTCCTCGTACGTCTCCGTCCAGCGGCCCGTGACGCCGTAGGCCGCGGTGACCACCACGTTGCGGACGGTCTCCGAGGCCGGGATCTGCTCCGCGAGCGCCGCGCTCGCCAGGCCGATGCGGGGCCGCAGCCCGAACACGTCGGTGCGGCCCATCCGCTCGCCGAGCAGGTCCGCGCTGCCCGCGGTGGGGTGCATGCGTGCTGCCGCGATCTGCAGCAGGGTCGTCTTGCCCGCGCCGTTGCGGCCCAGGATCACCCACCGCTCGCCCTCGTTCACCTGCCAGTCCACGGAGTCGAGGATGGTCTTCGTGCCACGGCGCACCGTGACTGCCTGCAGGTCCAGAACCGAGCTCATGGGACACGACCCTATAGGTTGGCGGACGTGGAATCCCACTCTGCCCTCGCGCTCCCCCGTACCGTCGTCCTCGCCCTGTGGTCGCAGGCGCTCGGCCCGCAGGCCGACGAGCCGGTCGATCCCGACGGCCCCGGCACGGCCCTCGTGCGCCGCGCGGTCGCCGCGGTGCGGCTCGACGACGAACCGCACACGGTCGAGGGCGACGGGACGGCCTCGACCCTGACCGACCTGGTCGCCCGCTGGACCCGTTCGCCGTTCGAGGTGTGCGCGGTGCTGCCGGCCCCCGGCGACCCGCTCGGCGTGCCGTCGGTCGTGAGCGCCGACGCGACCGACGCCGAGGAGTGCCTGCTCGTGCAGTCCCCCGAGGGCGCCTGGGCGCTCGTGCCCGAGGTCACGGCGTTCGGGAGCGTCTACGAGACGGGGCACCTCGTCACGTGGCGCATGACGCCCGTGCCGACGTGGCGCACCCAGGTGCTCGCCGCCGTCGGGACCCTCGCGGACGCCGAGCGCGACCTGCGCGTGGCCCTGCTCACCGCGACCGAGGCCCTGGCCTCGCTCGACGTCGCCCGCTGGCGCGAGGACGCGGCCGAGACGATCGCGTCGCTGCGGTCCACGACCCCCCCGGACTGGCCGCTGCCCGCGGCCCGCTCGGAGTCGGACGCGCGCCGCGTGCGCGTGCTCGCCCAGGCCGCGCGGCTGCGGGCCATCGTGGACCTGGCCACGGCCGACGACGGTGGCGCGGTCAACCTCTGGCAGGCCGACCAGCGCTCGACCGCCCTGCGCGAGGTCGACCGTGCCGCGCGGCGGGCCATGTCCGCCGCGACGGCCCGCTACGCGGCGGGACCGGACCCGAGCACGCTGCGGTAGACCTCGAGCGTGCGGTCCGCGATCGCGTCCCACGCGAAGTGCTCCTCGACGCGCGTCCGGGCCGCTCGACCCATCTCGCGCGCCCGCTCCGGGTCGGAGACGACCGCGACGAGCGCAGCGGCGAGGTCGGCGACGAACGTGTCCGGGTCCACGGGCGTGCCCGTCCCGTCGTCGACCTGCTCGATCGGGACCAGGTGGCCCGTGACGCCGTCGTCGATGACCTCGGGGATGCCCCCGGTCGCCGAGCCGACGACGGGAAGGCCCACGGCCATGGCCTCGAGGTTCACGATCCCCAGCGGCTCGTAGACCGAGGGGCACACGAACACGGTCGAGGCCGCCAGGACCGCCACGAGCTCCTCGCGCGGGAGCATCTGCTCGATCCACACGACCCCGGTGCGCTGCTCGGCGAGGCGCGCGACGGCCTCGCTCACCTCGGTCGCGATCTCGGGGGTGTCGGGTGCGCCCGCGCACAGGATCAGCTGGACCTCCGGAGGGAGCTGCGCGGCCGCGCGCAGCAGGTACGGCAGGCCCTTCTGGCGCGTGATGCGCCCGACGAAGACCACGGCCGGGCGCTCGGGGTCGATCCCGAGGTCGCGGACCACGCGGTCCGCCGCGGCGACCTGGGCCTCGGACCCGGGGCGACGCCAGCCGTCGAGGTCGATCCCGTTGTGGACCACGTGCACCTTGGACGGGTCGACGTCGGGGTAGCAGCGCAGGATGTCCGCGCGCATGCCCGCCGAGACAGCGATGATGCCGGCCGCGGCCTCGTAGGCCGTCTTCTCGGCCCAGCCCGACAGCGCGTAGCCGCCCCCGAGCTGCTCGGCCTTCCACGGTCGCAGCGGCTCGAGCGAGTGCGCGCTGAGGACGTGCGGGATCCCGTGCAGGAGCGAGGCCAGGTGGCCGCCGAGGTTCGCGTACCAGGTGTGCGAGTGCACGAGGTCGGCTCCTGCGACGTCGTCGGCCATCGCCAGGTCCACGCCGAACGTCCCCAGCACGGGGTTCGCCGAGGAGAGCGAGCCGGGCACCGAGTACCCCGTGACCCCCTCCTCGCTGCGGGGTCCGTCGAAGCTGCGCACGCGCACGTCGATGCGTTCGCGCAGCACACGGGACAGCTCGGCGACGTGGACGCCCGCGCCTCCGTAGACGTAGGGCGGGTACTCACGGGTCAGCAGGTCGACTCTCACGCGGCACACGCTAGCGCGCTCGGCAGTGCCCGTGCGCACGGCAGGCCGCCCGCGACGCTCTCGCACCGCGAATCACCCGCGACCAACACGTGGTTCGGTCCCCACGAACACCGGCCGAGGCCATAAGGTTCTGCCCATGGCCGCCCCACGTGTCCTCGCAATCGTCCTCGCCGGTGGCGAGGGCAACCGGCTCATGCCGCTCACCGCCCACCGCGCCAAGCCGGCCGTCCCGTTCGGCGGTATCTACCGCCTGGTCGACTTCGCGCTGTCGAACCTGGTGAACTCGCACTACCTGCACATCGTCGTGCTGACGCAGTACAAGTCCCACAGCCTCGACCGCCACATCACCAAGACGTGGCGCATGTCGTCGTTGCTCGGGAACTTCGTCGCGCCGGTGCCGGCGCAGCAGCGGGTGGGCAAGCACTGGTACCTCGGCAGCGCCGACGCGATCTACCAGTGCCTGAACATCATCGAGGACGAGCGCCCCGACATCGTCGTGGTCGTCGGTGCGGACCACGTGTACCGCATGGACTTCTCCCAGATGGTCGACGCCCACATCGCGTCGGGGGCCGAGCTGACCGTCGCGGGCATCCGCCAGCCCATCTCGATGGCCGACCAGTTCGGTGTCATCGACACGGACCCCGAGGACCCCACCAAGATCCGCGCGTTCCTCGAGAAGCCGACCGACCCGGTCGGGCTCGCGGACTCGCCGCTCGAGGTCCTGGCGTCCATGGGCAACTACGTCATCAACGCCGACGCGCTCGTCGCGGCCGTCACGGCGGACGCGACCGACCCGGACTCGCGCCACGACATGGGCGGAGACATCGTCCCGGCCTTCGTCGCGCGCGGCACGGCCGGTGTCTACGACTTCATCCGGAACGACGTCCCCGGCTCCACGGACCGCGACCGCGACTACTGGCGCGACGTCGGGACGCTCGACGCGTACTACGACGCGAACAAGGACCTCATCTCGATCACGCCGGTCTTCAACCTCTACAACGACGAGTGGCCGCTGCACACCGGGTACGTGGGCCTGCCGCCCGCGAAGTTCGTCCACTCGGGGCAGGGCCGCCTGGGTCACGCCGCGGACTCGCTCGTCTCCCCCGGCGTCATCATCTCCGGGGCCACCGTGGTGGGCTCGGTCCTGTCCCCCGGCGTCTACCTGCACTCCTGGTCGTCGGTGTCGGACTCCGTCCTCATGGACGGGGTCCAGGTCGAGCGGCACGCCCAGGTCCACCGCGCGATCCTCGACAAGAACGTGATCGTCACCGAGCGCGCCCGCATCGGGCTCGACCCGGCACAGGACCGCGCCCGTGGGTTCACCGTCACCGAGTCGGGCATCACCGTCGTCCCCAAGGGAACCATCGTTGAATAGCACTGCCGCCCGTCCTGACGTCTCGACCCGCCGGTTGGTGGTCATGGACGTCGACTCGACCCTCATCACGCAGGAGGTCATCGAGCTCCTGGCGGACCACGCCGGGACCCGCGAGCTCGTCACCGAGGTCACCGAGCGCGCCATGCGCGGCGAGATCGACTTCGGCGAGTCCCTGCGCGAGCGGGTCGCGACGCTGGCCGGGGTCCCGGTCAGCGCGTTCGAGGACGTGCTCGAGCGCGTCACGCTCACGCCCGGCGCCCGCGAGCTGGTCGCCGAGTTCCAGGGCCGGGGCTGGACCGTGGCCCTGGTCTCCGGGGGCTTCGAGGAGATCGTCGCCCCGCTGGCCGCGAGCCTCGGGATCACGCACTTCCGGGCGAACCGGCTCGAGGTCGTGGACGGCCTGCTCACGGGCAGGACGACCGGCCCCGTGATCGACCGCGCGACCAAGGAGGTCACGCTGCGCGAGCTCGCCGCCAGCGAGGGCGTGGACATGGCGGACACCGTCGCGATCGGCGACGGCGCGAACGACCTCGACATGATCGGCGCGGCCGGCATCGGGATCGCGTTCGCGGCCAAGCCCGTCGTGGTCGCCCAGGCACCCTTCTCCGTCCCGGGTCCGCGCCTCGACGCGGTGCTGGAGATCATCGACGCATCGGGCCGGACCGCCTGAGGGTGCGTCCGGCGTCGTCGCGACCGATCCTGTTCCTGGACGTCGACGGGACCCTGCTCCCGTTCGGTGGCCCCGGGATGCCCGTGGTCCCGGACGCACCCGCGTCCTGGACGGCGACGACGAACCCTCACCTGGCACGGGTCGACCGGGCGCTGGGCACCCTCCTGACCGGGCTGGGGTGCGAGCTGATGTGGGCCACGGCGTGGATGCACGACGCGAACGAGGTGATCGCGCCGCTGCTGGGGTTGCCGCAGCTGCGGGTCGCCGATCTGCCCGCCTACGACGGCGACCACGGCGCCGACAACCTGCAGTGGAAGACGAAGGCGCTGGTCCGGATCGCGGACGGACGTCCGTTCGTCTGGATCGACGACGTCATCGGGCACGCCGACCGGTGGTGGGTCGAGCTCGAGCATCCCGGTGCCGCCCTGCTCCACCAGGTCGAGCCTGCGGTCGGGGTGACCTCGACCGACATCGCCACGATCGCCGCCTGGCTGCGAGACCTGGAGCCTCCCGTCAGTTGACGAGCGGTGGGTGAGGAGCCCGGCCAGGACGTCTGCAACCGGCTCTAGGCCGCCGGGGTGAGCGCGTCGACGAGCTGTTCGACCGTGGGCGCACCCGCGAGACCCTGCGGGGTCGGGTAGAGACGGCACGCCAGCCCGCTCACCTCCTGGTGCTCGAACAGGTCGCGCCCGTCGAGACGAAGCGTGGGAGACCCCGGGAACGCGAGAGCCGCGGCGTGCTCGTCGGTCAGGACCTCGACGAGCTCGACGGGTCGACCGGGACAGCCCGCGAGCTCCAGAGCCTGCGCGAGGTTGTCACGCGCGACCGTCCGGCTCGGACAACCTTCGAAGTACAGGAGCTCGATCGTCATGTCTCCATGGTGGCGGATCCGCGCGCCGTCGCCGGGGCGGACCGCCTGAGGATCACCCCGGATCGCGCGCCGGTACGACGAAGCCCCTTCCTCCCGTCGATCGGGTGAAAGGGGCTTCGTGCTTCGCGCGGCTCGCGCCTTCAGCTCGAGGGACGCCCGACGTACGACAGGTTCGCGACCGCACCGTCCCACTCGCCCCACGGGGTCGAGGACTCCAGGACGCTGTACGTCGCCGTGGGGACCCCCACCCGGACCTGGGCGAGCGCGCCCGAGTCCGAGCCGGGGCCGGCCAGGTGCGCCGCGGTCGCTGCCATGGTCGGCTCGTGACCGACCACCAGGAGCGTGCGCACCCGGGAGTCGGCCCCTCGGACCATGTCCAGCACGTCCCGCACGCCCGCGGCATACAGGGTGTCCGTCACCACGACCTCCGGGGCGACGTCACCCAGGTGCGCCGCGAGGAGGTCCCACGTCTGGCGCGTGCGCAGGGCAGAAGAGCACAGGACGAGCTCGGGGACGAGCGCGGAGTGCGCCAGCGCGGCACCGACCCGGCCGGCCTGACGCCGGCCGTTGAGCGCCAGCGGGCGCAGGACGTCGTCGACTCCGCCGGCAGGCTCCGCCTTGGCGTGCCGGAGCAGCACCAGGCGGTGCGTACCGCCCGCCGCCCCGGAACCGGCGGCGTCGGACGCCACCGACGATCTGCCGTCTCGCACGTTCGCCCCTCTCGTCACAGCCCCATGGCGTGCACGCCGCCGTCGACGTGCACGATCTCCCCCGTGGTCGCCGGGAACCAGTCTGACAGCAGTGCGACGACCGCGCGTGCAGCGGGCTCCGCGGTCAGCTGGTCCCAGCCGAGCGGTGCGCGCGTGGGCCAGCCGTCCTCCATCTGCTCGAACCCGGGGATCGACTTCGCCGCGGTGGTGCGGATGGGGCCCGCGGAGACGAGGTTGGTGCGGATCCCCTCCGGGCCGAGGTCGCGCGCGAGGTAGCGGTTCGCCGACTCGAGCCCGGCCTTCGCGACGCCCATCCAGTCGTACACGGGCCACGCGAACTGCGCGTCGAACGTGAGCCCGACGACGGCACCACCGTTGGTCATGAGCGGCTTGGCGGCCACGGCGAGGGACTTGTAGGAGAAGGTCGAGACCTGCAGCGCGGTCGCGACGTCCTCCCAGGTCGCGGAGAGGAAGTTGCCGCCCATGACGCTCTGGGGCGCGAACCCGATCGAGTGCACGACGCCGTCGAGCGTGTCCACGTGCTCGCGGACCGCGTCGGCCAGGCCCGCCAGGTCCTCCTCGTTCGTCACGTCGAGCTGGACGACGGGTGCCTCGACCGGCAGACGCTTGGCGAACGCCTGCGTGAGCTTCATCTGGCGACCGAACGAGGAGAGCACGACCGTGGCCCCCTCCTCCTGCGCGAGCCGGGCCGCGTGGAACGCGATCGAGGAGTCGGTGAGGACGCCGGTGATCAGGAGCTTCTTGCCTTCGAGCAGACCCATCAGATTCTTCTTCCGTTCTTTCGTCGTGCGCTGCTTGAGCGTACTCATGGACGACCTGCCCGGGGTAGTTCTCGGGGGTCGTGCGGTGTGTCGGGGAGCACGCGTGCTCCCCGACGACGTCAGGTGGTGGTCAGTGCCCCATGCCGAGGCCGCCGTCGACCGGGATCACGGCGCCGCTGATGTAGCCCGCGTCGGGGGACGCGAGGAACTGCACGACACCCGCGACCTCGTCGGCCTGGGCGAAGCGTCCCGCGGGGATGTTCGCCTTGTACTGCTTCTGGCGCTCCTCGGGCAGCTCGGCGGTCATGGCCGTCTCGATGAAGCCCGGGGCGACGACGTTGGCCGTGATGCCGCGACCACCGAGCTCGCGCGTGATCGAGCGGGCCATGCCGACCAGCGCGGCCTTCGAGGCCGAGTAGTTGACCTGCCCGGGGCCGCCGTACAGGCCCACGACCGAGGAGATGAGCACGATGCGGCCGCGCCGCAGGCGGATCATGCCCTTGGAGACGCGGCGCACGCAGCGGAAGGTCCCCGTGAGGTTGACGTCGATGACGGACTCGAACTCGTCGTCGGTCATGCGCATGAGGAGCTGGTCACGGGTCACGCCCGCGTTCGCGACGAGGACCTCGACCGGGCCGAGCTCGGCCTCGATCGCCGTGAAGGCCGCGTCGACGGCCTCGGTGTCGGTGATGTCGCCCACGACGCCGAACACGCCCTCGGGCAGGTCGCCGCTGCGGTAGATCGTCGCGACACGGTCACCGTTGGCGACGAACCGCTCGGCGATCGAGCGGCCGATGCCCCGGTTGGCGCCCGTGACGACCACGGTGCGCGGGCTGGGGGAAGCGGGGGCTTCGGACACGACATCTCCTCGTTCGGGTGGCCTGGGAGGCGTCGTCCGCGGCGGGGATTCCCCCGCTCGTCCGGCACGTCGCCGCAACGACCGTACCGCGAGCGCCCGACGGCGTGCGCGCAGGGACCATCACAGGCGACCGGGGTCCTTTGTCGGGTTCCGACAAACGTAGGATGGAGGGGTGAGCAGCAACAACAAGGTGCCGAGCATCTCGGACGCACCGGAGTCGCTCGCGCAGGACCAGGCCCGGCGCACCAAGCGCTACCTCATCCAGATGGGGATCCGGCTCGTGTGCTTCCTCGCGGCCGTGATCGTCCACGGGTGGTTCTCGTTCGTCCTGATCGGGGCCGCGATCGTCCTCCCGTACGTCGCGGTGCTGCTCGTCAACGCCGGGCGTGACCAGCGGACCTACGACGTCTCGCCCATGGAGCGCCTCCAGGTGGAGGCCGCCCCCGACCACCCGAGCCTCGGGCGCGTCGTCGAGCTCGACGACGAGGGCCGGGTCCGCCGCGAGGACCCCGACTCC
>NZ_MAQA01000028.1 GCF_001692445.1 Oerskovia enterophila
CTCACCTCGACATCCGTCTTCGACAGAATGTCCGCCGCATAGATACCAGCAGGACCAGCGCCGACGATAGCGACGCGCAAAGGACGGGAGCTGCTCACAGGAAAGAACGCCTTCCGATCGAGGAGGGAGAGGGGCGGTCCGCGCCGGGGTCGGCGGCCGCACCGTTCGACGGTACGTCCTCAACCAGGGTTGAGGTCAAGGTGCACGGTGGAGGCGGCGGGGAGGACCTGGGCCCTCAGGGCTCGTCGTCCTCGACGAAGCCCCGGATCTCTCGGCGCAGGGCGTCCTCGCTCAGCGGCTCGCGCGTCGAGGTCCCGATCGAGAACCCGTAGCCCTCGATCGGCCCGTTCTCCCAGTGGAAGTCGTAGCTCCCGGGCTCGTGGGGTCGGTCCTTGACCGTGAACACCTGCCCGTCGACCACCATGCGCCAGGTCTGTGGCGCCACGTGGGGGATCGGGAGCGCCCGGCTCTGCAGCCGCTCGATCCGCGGTCTCAGGAGCGCGTCCATCGCCGCCGGGTCCTCCCAGGTGCCGACGCTCACGAGCAGCCGGTGCGGGCCGAGGTCCCGGTGCCACGCACCGCCCACGGGAACGAGCTCGACGTCGTAGACCACCGGGACGTCCGGGTCGCCGATCGGCTCCGGGACGTAGCCAGGGGGAAGATCGGCCTCCGAGAGGAAGGAGCTCGGTCGCACCATCTGCTCCTCCCACGCCCGTGCCTCGTCCACGACGGCGTCGAACACCATGGCCAGCCGCTCCGAGGCCGGACGGACGACACGGCCCGTGGGCGCTTCGGCCAGCCGCTCCCACCATCCGCGCCACTCGGCCGCGAGCGCCGCGGCCTCGTCGCGCGGCAAGGCCTCGACCGTGACGCGGGGAACCAGGGCCGGGACGTCGTCCGCGACAGGGAGCGCGAGACGGTCACGGACGAGCAGCGCGACCGTGAAGCCGATACCGCGCGTCACGCTGATGTTCCGCAGGTCCTGTGGTTCGTGGGTCATCGCTCACCTCGTCGTCGGGCCGGCTTGTCTGCCCGTGCCGGTCCTGCTGCTCCCGCTGTTCTTGCCTGCTCTGCCGGCCTGCCGGTCCTGCTGTTCTTGCCAGCCCTGCGGGTCCTGCCAGTCCCGTTCGGACCGCCCATGCTAGGCGGCCGCCGCGCGCTCGGCGCGCTCTCCCACCGAGGTGCGGTGGCGTGCGGCATGTCGACGCCGTGCCGGTGGGGAGCAGGTCGGCTGCGGGAACAGGTACAGCTGCGGAGCAGGATCGGCTGAGCGGGATCCCCGTTCGCTGAACGAAACCAGTTCCCGCTCAGCGAACACTCTCCGCCAAGAGTTCCCCGTCCGGCCGCGCGGGAGCGTCCTCGCGCAGCGCACGAGCCACGAGCCACGAGACCCGCCCTCGGACGGCTCGCAGATGGCCGCACGGCATCCTCGATGACCTCGCGTCGAGGCGCCGATGAACGCCTCGGGAACGTTCGGGGAACGGAGCCGCTGAGGCCACTTCTCGGACACTTAGCCCTCCTAGGGTGACGGGCGTTCACCCGCTCGTGACTGGAGCCCCACCCCATGACCTCCGTGTCAGCCCCTGCGCGCCTCGCGCCACCGGACCGCCGTCCGTCGATCCCCGGACGGCGCCGACCTTCCCGCCCGACCCCGCGGGCCGTCCGCACCTGGCTCGCGTTCCTGCTGCTCGCGGGGCCCAACGTGGCCCTGCTGCTCGTGTTCGTCTACCGCCCGCTCCTGCAGAGCTTCTACTACTCGACCCTGCAGTGGAACATGGGCTCCCCGACGGCCCGCTCGGTCGGCCTCGGCAACTACGTCGAGTGGTTCCAGGACCCGACGACGGCCGACGTCATGGTCACGACGGGCGTCTTCACGGTCGCGACCGTGGGCGGTTCGCTCGTCCTGGGCCTGGGCCTCGCCCTCCTGCTGAACCGGCGCCTCAAGGGGCGCGGGTTCGCCCGGGCCGTGGCGTTCGCTCCCTACGTCCTGTCGGGCGTCGCGGTCGGCATGCTGTGGCTGTTCATCTTCGACCCGCGCTACGGCCTGCTGTCGGCCGGGCTGCGAGTGATCGGCCTCGAGTCCCCCGACTGGTACACGACCTCGCCGTGGGCCCTGGTCATGATCATCGTCGTCTACCTGTGGAAGAACGTCGGGTACGTCGCCCTCATCTACCTGGCCGGTCTCCAGGCCGTCCCGCTCGAGCTCAAGCAGGCCGCGGCCCTCGACGGCGCGTCCTCGGCCAGGACGTTCCGCTCGATCGTGCTGCCTCTCCTGGCTCCCACGACCTTCTTCCTCACGGTCACGACGCTGCTCAGCTCGCTGCAGTCGTTCGACATCATCCAGGCCATGACGAAGGGCGGGCCGCTCGGCTCGACCACGACCCTCATGTACCAGATCTACGAGGAGGGCTTCGTGACCGGCCGGGCCGGCTACGCGTCGGCCGTCGCGACGATCCTCTTCCTCCTGCTGCTGGTCGTCACGGTCGTCCAGCTGCGCTTCGTCGAGAAGAAGGTGCACTACGCATGAGCGTCCAGAACCCCGTGCGAGAGTCCCCGGCCTCCGCGCCCGCCCAGCACTCGACCGCAGCCTCGGGCGCGTCCAGCGCGCAGCCCCCCGGGTCCCCCGTCGACGCACCACCGGCCCCCGTCGGTGCGGGCCACCGCCCAGGCGGAGGCCGACCTCCGCAGCGCACGCGCCGTCGTCGGCCCCTGCACCTGGGCTCGTACGCGACCCTCCTGGTCGCGACCGTCGTCATGGCCCTGCCGCTCGTGTGGATGGTGCTCGCGAGCTTCAAGCGCCCCGACGAGCTGTACTCGATCCCGCTCCAGTGGCTCCCGCAGAACCTCGACCTCGCCAACTACGTCCAGACGACGCAGAGCATCCCCGTCGGGCAGCTCTTCCTCAACAGCGTGGGCCTGACGGTCGTGGGCTCGACCCTCAAGCTGCTGCTGGGCCTGTGCTGCGCGTACGCGCTCGTGTTCCTGGACTTCCCGTTCAAGCGCGCGGTGTTCGTCCTGGTCCTGTTCACGCTGCTCATCCCGCAGCAGATCACGATCATCCCCAACTACACGCTCGTCGCCCAGCTCGGGTGGCTCAACACCTACCAGGGCATCCTCGTGCCGGGCCTGGCGAGCGCGTTCGGGACCTTCCTGTTCCGTCAGCACTTCCTGTCGCTGCCGATCTCGATCCTCGAGGCCGCCGAGCTCGACGGCGCAGGCCACTGGCGCAAGCTGTGGCGCTTCGTCGTGCCGCTGTCCTACCCCACGGTCGCGGCCGTCGCGCTCGTGTCCGTGGTCGCGGAGTGGAACGACTACCTCTGGCCGTTCCTCGTGACCGACGACGCCGAGAAGATGACGCTCCCCGTGGGCCTCACGCTCCTGCAGAGCGTCGACGGCATGAACAACTGGGGCGTCCTCATGGCCGCGACCGTGCTCGTGACGCTCCCGATCCTCGTCGTCTTCCTCTTCCTCCAGCGCCGGCTCGTCGCCGGGCTCACCGCCGGAGCCGTGACCGGCTGACGCGCCGGTCCCCCTGTCCCCCCGGCACCTGCCGGGTCGCTGTTCCCCACCCCAAGGAGCATCACCGTGAACCAGCCCCTGCCCGCCCTGTGGACCCCGTCGCGTCGCGACGTGCTGCGCCTCGGCGGCCTCGGAGCCCTCGCCCTCTCCCTCGCCGCGTGCGCGGGACCGACCGTCGGTGGCGGCTCGTCCGCACCGTCCGCCTCGGCGGGCACCGACTGGTCCAAGATCAAGCCCGCCTCGCAGATCACGTGGTGGAGCAACCACCCCGGCGCCTCCAAGGCGATCGAGGAGGAGCTCATCCGCCGGTTCAACGCCAAGCACCCCGACATCGCGGTCAAGCTCGTGACCGCAGGAGCCGGGTACGACGAGGTCGCACAGCGCTTCCAGGCCGCGTCGTCGTCGAACAACCTGCCCGACCTCGTCATCGCGAGCGACGTGTGGTGGTTCCGCTACTACCTCAACGGGCAGGTCATGCCGCTCGACGAGGTGTTCGCCCACCTGGACGTCGACGTCGCCGACTACAACCCGACGCTGTACGGCGACTACGAGTACGAGTCGTCGCACTGGGCCGTGCCCTACGCGCGCTCGACCCCGCTCTTCTACTACAACAAGGCCATGTGGGCCCAGGCCGGCCTGCCCGACCGCGGCCCCGAGACCTGGGCCGAGCTCGCCGAGTGGGCCCCCGCCCTGCGCGGCCAGGTCCCGGCCGACGGCGCCCCGCTGGGCCTCGCGACCGGCACGTCCTGGGCCGCGTGGTGGTTCGAGAACATGCTGTGGGGCCAGGGCGGCCAGTACAGCGACAAGTTCACCGTCGCGCTCGACACCCCGCAGGCACTGGCCGCAGGCGACTTCCTGCACGACCTGTTCCACGGCTCGAAGGTCGCGGGCGTCGGGACCGACGCCGGGGCCGACTTCGCCGCGGGCATCTTCGCGTCGACCATCGGGTCCACGGGCAGCCTCACGGGCCTGCTCGAGGCCGCGCCGTTCGAGCTCGGCACGGCCTACCTGCCCGACGGCCCGAACGGCTCCGGGACGCCCACGGGCGGCACGGGCCTGGCCATCCCGGCCTCCCGCTCACCCGAGCAGCAGCTGGCCGCAGCGATGTTCCTGGCCTTCCTCACCGACCCCGAGAACACCGCATACTTCTCCCAGAACACCGGGTACATGCCGGTGCGCACGTCCGCGGTCGAGGGAGAGACCATGAGCAGCATCTACGCGGCCACGCCGCAGTTCCGCACGGCGGTCGACCAGCTCGCCGAGAAGTCGCGCTCGCAGGACTGGGTCCGGGTGTTCGTGCCCTCGGGCGACCAGATCCTCACGGACGGGATCGAGCAGATCGTGCTCAAGGGCACGCCCGCGGCCGAGGCGTTCGCGTCGATCACGCCGCGCCTCGAGAAGGCGTACCAGGAGAACGTGGAGCCCTACCTGTGACGGGCGCGTTCCAGGTCGTCGCGCACCGGGGGAACTCGTCGGTCGCCCCGCAGAACACGCTCGCGGCGTTCGAGGCCGCGTGGCGTGCGGGTGCCGACAGCATCGAGCTCGACGTGCAGCTCACCGCCGACGGCGAGGTCGTCGTGATCCACGACGACACGCTCGACGCCACGACCGACGGGAGCGGGCGCGTCGACGGGCTCCCTCTCGCGGACGTCCGGGCGGTCGACGCGGGGTCGTGGTTCGCCCCGGCGTACGCGGGGCAGCGGGTCCCGACGTTCGCGGAGGTCGTGGACCTCCTCGTGACCCGCCCGGGCATCGACCTCCTGCTGGAGGTCAAGGGCGACTGGGGGCCCGACGACGTCCGCAAGGTCACCGAGCCCGTCCTGCGCGCCGGGCTCGCCGACCGCGTGATCGGGCAGAGCTTCTGGCCCTCGACCGTCGCCTCTCTGCAGAAGGTGGCCCCGGACCTGCGCCGGGGACTGCTGGTCGAGCGATCCTCCGACGACCTGCTCGCGACGTGCGCCGAGCTGGGCGTCATGACCTGCAACCCCGCGGGCACGGTGCTGCTCGAGCAACCCGGGCTCGTCGCCGCGCTGCACGACGCGGGGCTCGAGGTCATGGTCTGGACCCTGAACGAGCCCGAGCAGTGGGCGCTGGCCCTCGAGGTCGGCGTCGACGCGGTCATCACCGACCGCCCCGACCGGCTCCGCGGGTGGCTCTCCGGGAATTGACGAGCTGCCGCTCCGACGCGCTGCGCCGGGGCCCCGCCGAGAAGTGAGCAGATGCCCCTGGATCCCGCGACCCGGGCGCATCTGCTCACTTCTCGGCACAGCGAGAGGCTCGCGGCGGCCGGGTTGCCGGTTCTCCGAGATCGGCTCACGATGGCGGAGCGGCCACAGCCGACCGCACGCGACGGACCGGGGGCGGGCATGCGCAGAGGGCGGGACGGCATGCACAGGTGGCGACGCGCTACGGCGGCGCTCGGTGTGACCGCCCTGCTCGGCGTCGGAGTGGTCGCGGTCTCGCCCGTGACGGCTCCGGCTCAGGCCGCCTCACCGCCCGACACGGTCGACACCGGGGACCCGCCGCCGCCCGCCGACCCGACGACGCCGGGCGGCCTCGAAGAACCGGCCCCCGTGCCGGACGACAGCGTCATCGAGGTACCTCCGACGGCCCCTGGTGTCGTTCCGAACGCGAACACCCTGCCCGTGGCCTGGGTCGGTACCCCGGACCAGCGTCCGGCCGACCCCGCCCTGCTCTCGCTCCAGGCCGCGATCAACGCCGCCCCGGTCGGCGGGACGGTCTCGTTCGACCCGAACGACTACGCCTTCACTGGCGCGATCACCGTCCCGCGCGCCGTGACGCTCGACAGCAGCGGCTCCTCGACGCTCTACACGCGGTTCACCGTGAGCGGGGGCGGTCTGACGCTCGACGACAGCATCACGATCGGCGCGGCCAGCACGGGCGCGATCGTCTCGGTCACGGCGTCGGGCGCCGTGCTGTCGAACCTCACGATCCGCAACCCGACCCCGGCGGCCCGCCCCACGGGAGTCCAGCTCGGCGCGACCGTGACGGGCGTCGTGATCGAGGGACTGGACATGGACGGCGCAGGCGAGGCCTCGTCGTACGGGATCAACCTCACGACGGGGTCCGCGACCGTCACGGGAGCTCGGATCGTGGGCGTCGCGACGGGCATCACCGCCACCGCGGCGTCGACCGCGAGCGCGATCGTGGTCTCCGGCGGCACGATCGGCGCCGCGACGTCGGGCATCTCGCTGGGCACGACGACCACGCCGAGCGTGTCGGGCGTCAGCGTCACCAGCACGCCGAGCAGCACGGGCACCGGGATCGACCTGGCGAACTCGTCCGGCGCTCAGGTCGACGAGGTCACCGTGACCGGCTTCGCCCGCGGAGTCGGCACGGCCCCCGCGAACCCCCGCACGGGCCCCACGATCACGGGCGCAGTCGTCGACGGGAGCACACGCGAGGGCATCTCCCTCGGCGCGACGACCGGTGCGAGAGTCTCGGACGCACGGATCACCCTGGCGGGAGCCACCCAGTCGACAGGCATCCTCACCCTCCTCGCCACAGGTGTCGTGATCGAGCGGCCGACGATCACGGGCGCCATGTACGGCATCACCACGAGCGCGGCCAACACGGGCTCGGGTCCGGCGATCACGGCCCCCACCATCACCGCGTTCGGCGGCATCACCCTGGGCTCGACCCAGAACGCTGTCGTGACGGGCGCTGTCCTCGACGCCGGCACCTGGGGGCCCGCCGGGACCGGCATCAACCTCGTCAACGCCGGACGCGTCACGGTCTCGAACGTGTCCGCCACGGGGTTCCTCTACGCGATCGGGGCGCAGTCCAACGTCGACGACACCTCGGACCGCGTCGACATCTCGATCTCGGACATCGACGTGGTCGGAGCGCCCGACGCGTCGAGCGGCGTGTACCTGCTGGGCGCGCGCAACGCGACGATCTCCCGCGTGACGGCCGACCTCACGGGCGCGGCGCTCGTCGTCCACCAGTCGATCGGGGTCACCGCGCAGGACATCACCGTGACGGGGCACGAAGGGCCGACCTCGGTCACGGGTGCGGCGATCCTGCGCGCCTACGGGTCGCAGGACGTCGACGTCGACCGCGCCTCGATCGACGCCGGGTCGTACGGGTTCTTCTACTCCGCGACCGACGGGTCGACCGTGACGAACGCGACCGTCGCGAACCTCGTCGAGTACGGCGTCTACGGGCGCAGCGTCGCGAACCTCGACGTCAGCGCGACGACGTTCACCCGGAACTCCGGGGTGGGCCTGTTCGTCGTCACGACCCCCGCCAACGGGATCAGCCACGACATCACCGTGCACGACAGCACCATGATCGACAACGACGGCGGTATCCGCGCGCTCCAGGGCACGACCGGCGTGCAGGTGGTGCGCAACACCGTGAGCGGCCAGCCCGACGTCGTGTCCGCGGGCCCGGCCCACGACCTCCTCGTCGCTGACAACACGATCTCCCAGACGGGCGGCGACGGGCTCGCCGCGATCAGCGTCGCCCCGTCGTGGGCCGACGGCGCCCTCCCGGACTCGTACTCGTCGTCCGACGTCCAGGTCACGGGCAACGCTTTCACGGGCGGGGGCACCTGGATCCAGGTCGGTACGGCAGACCCCACGGCGCCCGAGGCCGCCCGGCGCACGCTGCGCGACGACGTGCTCGTCACGGACAACTCCTTCCCCGCGGCCAGCGCGGCGATCCGCACGTACGCGAACGCGGTCGTCGGCGAGGACTCCGCCCCTGCCCTCGCCCGCGCGCTGCCGGTCGACGGCCCGGTCGCCGTGGACGCCCGGGACCACGGCACCCCCAACGACTGGGGGTCTGCGTGCCGGGCCACTGGCTTCCTCGACGGCGTCCCGTACTACGACGGCGGCGGCGCCGAGGTGCACGAGCTCACCGAGGACCCGGTGCTCTACCCGATGAGCTGCATCGACCTGTCCCTCACGGAGGAGCTCGCCGTTCCCCCGGGCACTTCCCTCCGTGCCGGGGACCTGGTCACCTGGACGCTGACCCCGCACAACGACGGCCCACGGGTCGCCCCGGCCGGGTGGACGATCACCCAGCTCCTGCCTGACGGCGTCGAGCTCGTCTCGATGAGGGGAGACGGCTACACGGTCGACGGGACCACGGCCACCGCCACGGCCGACCTCCCCGTGGACGCCGACGGTCCGCCGCTGACCGTGACCGCGCGCGTGGTCTCCCCCGCCCCTGGTGCAGGCGGCATGCGCAACGTCGCCTACGTGGCCGCCGCCCCCGACACCGACCTCGACGAGGACGGCTTCGTAGACCCGATCGTGGAACGGTTCAGCCCGCTCGTCGTGCCCACGATCGACACGGACACCGACACCTCCCCGACCGACAACGACGCCCAGGGCGTCTGGTCGACCGTGGGCGACACCGTACCGGGACCGCCCAGCCCGTGGCCCCCGTCGGGCTCGGGCACCGGCGGGTCCGACGACCGCGGCCCGACCCGGCTCCCCACCACCGGCGCGGACGCCGCACTCACGGCTCTCGCAGCGCTCCTCCTGCTCGGCACCGGGATCGCCGTCACGGCCCTGTCGCGTCGACGAGCGGACCACCGCTGACAGGCGGGCCCTCTCAGCTCCGTGCGTCGACCATCCGAGCCCCCGACACGACTCCCGAGAGCCCTCGCCGGTCGCGGGTGCACAGGACCGAGACGACCGCCACGAAGGCGACGAGACCACCGAGGGGTGCTGCGACGTCGGGAACGAGGCCACCACCTGGTACCTCCGCCAGGATCAGGCACGCTCCCCACAGCCCGCCCGACGCGAAGCCGCGCACCGCACGGCGGAGCGTCGTCCCGCGGCCCAGCCCGTCGGGCCCGACGGACCCCGCCGCGGCGTCGACCGTCCAGCGCGGCTCGAGCCACAGGGCGCGCTGCCCCCACGACGCCCCGCTACCGAGGAACGGCGGCACGAACAGGACCAGCACCACGGGCACCACGGTCCCGAGCGCGACGTCGACGCCGTCCGAGCCGAGCGGGATGTCCTGGCCCGTGGCGACCAGGACCACCCGGTAGGACAGCACCAGCACCGTCCCGACGACCGAGACCAGCAACGCGTCGAGCACCATGCCCAACCACCGCCGCCACACCGTGACCGGGCGCGGGACACCGCGCTGCGCCGCGAGGTCCGTCGCGCGCGGCATCCACCGCAGCACCACCGGTGCGATCAGCGCACCGATCAACCCGCCGAGCGTGTTGGTCAGGAGGTCGTCGACGTCGGCCAGGCGGTACGAGCACGGGATGAGGCCATAGATGCCCGTGCCCTGCGTCGTCTCGATGAACAGCGAGGCCGCGAACGCCGACAGCACCGTGAGCGGCAGCCGCCACCCGAAGAACCGGCGCACCAGCACACCCCACGGGATGAACAGCACCACGTTGAACACCGTCTGCAGCACGGCCGGGCTGCGCAACCGCGCTGCCGTGCTCATGCCCGCGGTGTCCCGGCGGATGTCCTCGACGAACTGGAACGGGTTCAGCTGAGGACCCGAGAACCCGTGCTGCGCGCACCACTGCGCCAGGTCGCCCGAGGGCAGCGGCAGGAGCGTGTACGCGACGAGCGCGACACCGTAGACCGCGACCGCGGCCGACCCCAGCAGGCGCAGCCCGCTGAGCCGCCCGTACCGTCGGTACTGCCACACCACGACGGGCAGCAGGATCGTCAGGAACACGACGAGGCCGCCGATCACGCCCACGTACGCGGGCCAGGTCCACATGCTCACGTCGAGACCCTAGCCAGGCGCGCACGGCGCGGCGCGGTGGACCGGCGTCGCGTGCGTCACGCCGGTGGCCGCTCAGGCGTCGCCGTCGTGCCCGCCGTCGCCGTGCGACTCGCCACGGCCCAGGTCGCCACCGTGGTCGCGGGTCCGGTCGCGATCAGGGGCACCACGGGCGCGATCGACGCCCGCGTCGCCCTCGCCGCCCGCGTGGTCCTCGTGCGCGTGGTCCTCGTGTGCGCTCTCCTCGTGCTCGTCCCGCTCGTCCTCGACCCGGTTCCGCTCGGCCGTCTCCTCACGCTCGTCGATCACGTCCTGCCCGGGGCCGGCGAACGCCTTGGAGCGCTCGACCCCCTCGGCCGTCCCGCTGAAGAACGCCGACTCGGACGCGCCCCCGGGCTGGTCCTCGGGGCCCACGTCACGTGCGTGGTCCGTCCCGTCCGGCGCGGCCGCGAGCGCCGCCTCGACGGGCGACATGACGCGCGTCTCGACGACGTCCTGCGGCGCACTGACCCGCCCGACGACCCGGGCCTGGTCGCGCACGGAGACGCGTCGTGTCGCGGGCCGGGTCGAGAGCGGGGGCTGCCCGGGGATGCCCGGACCGACGGGGATCGCAGGAGGAAGACTCACCTCGGGCTTCTCGCGGGCCGGGATCGTGGGCTGCGCCGCGACAGCCGCGCCGCCGGGCGCGACGTCCGGGTCCTCGCTGATCCGCCCCTCCTCGACCCCCTCGAAGCGCGTGCGGGGCAGCGAGTCGGCGCTCGACCGCTGGAGCCACTCGACGAGCCCCTCGCGCACGAAGCACCGCAGGTCGAACAGGGTCGGGGCGTCGCGCGCGCTCACGAGCGCGCGCACCCGGACGACGCCGTTGATCGCGTCGGTCACCTGGAGGATGCCCACGCGCTGGTCCCACAGGTCGGTGTGCGCGAGGAGCCGCTTGAGCTCGGCGCGCATGGCGCCGAACGGCACCCGGAAGTCGAGGTCGAGCTCGACCGTGCCGAGCAGGTCCGCGGCCCGTCGCGTCCAGTTCTGGAACGGCGTCGTCGTGAAGTAGGTGCACGGCATGATGAGGCGCCGGTCGTCCCACAGGTGCACCACGACGTACGTCATGGTGATCTCCTCGATCCGGCCCCACTCGCCCTCGAGGACCACGACGTCGTCGACCCGGATCCCGTCCGTGAACGCGATCTGCATGCCCGCGAACACGTTCGCGAGCGACGTCTGCGCCGCGAGGCCCGCGACGATCGAGATGACGCCCGCCGACGCCAGGATGCTCGCCCCGGCGGCCCGCGCCGCGGGGAAGGTCAGGAGGACCGCGGCGATCGCGCAGATGACGATGATCGCGACCGTGAGGCGCCTGACCACGATGATCTGGGTGCGGATGCGGCGCGCGTGCCGGTTGTCGACCACGTCGACCCGGAACCGCTTGAGCGCGCTGTCCTCGAGCACGAACGCGAGCGCGCCCACCCACCAGGCCCCCGCCGCGATGAGCAGGACCAGCAGCAGGTGCTCGACCGCCGCCCGCCACTCGACGGTCGGGGGCGTCGTGACCCGCACCGCGATCCACACGGCCACGACCATGAGGACGGCCCGGTCCGGGCGGCGCAGCCTGCGCGAGATGTCCCGGGCGAGCTCGCTGCGCCGCCCGATCCGGTTCACGATCGCCGAGATGATGGTGCCCAGCACGAACGCGGCCACGAGCGCTCCCGCGACGGCGGCCAGGGTCAGGGCGACGTCGGTCGCGTTCTCGATCTCCTCGTCCATCCGTCCACGCTAGGCGCGCGGGCTGCGAGGCGCCTGGACAGGCGTTGTGCGCGCACGTGTCCGGGGCGCGCGGACGCGCCTCAGCGCGCCAGCCACGGTGCCAGACGGCGGGTCACCCACGGCAGCACCGCGTACGTCATGATCGGGGTCAGCACGAGCGTCGTGACGAGCACCCTGGGGAGCACGGGCAGCTCGCCGAACCGCGGGACCGCCCAGGACATGAGGAGCGTGAAGGCGAGGTTCACGGGGAAGAACCCGAGCCAGATGCTCACCGACTGCTTCCACCGTGCCGGTGCGCGCTCGGCGCTGATCTGCGGCTCCTCGACGCGGGCCGGCGCGTCGAACCACCCCTCGATGCCCGTGCGGCGCTCGACGCGCTGCTCCTCGACGAGACCCTGCCCCTCCTGGAGCCAGGCGACGCGCTCGGGCGAGGAGTCCCAGGCGTCGAGCGTCGACTCGTCGGCGAAGCGGTAGAGCATGTGCCAGTCGTGCGAGTCCTTCGCCGCGCGCACCCAGCCGGACCCGAGGAACCCCGGGTACGTGTTGGCCATGTTGACGCCGGCCTGGACCCAGCGCGTCGCGTCCGGGACCAGGTCGGGGTGGATGCGGCGGTGGATGGAGACGGTGACGGGTCGGTCCGGGGATCGCCCGGCCGTGCCCGCGGAAGGAGCGGTCATGAGGGCGAGTACACGATGCCCGAGCTTCCGAGGTGTGAACTCGGGCCGTCCTGGGACGGCAGGTCCCGACAGGTGGACGCTCCCACCCGACGGGCAGCCCCGCGGAGGCGCTCCCCGGTCCCGGCTACGCCGAGGCGCCGTGCTGGTCGAGCAGGTGCCGCGAGACCGTCTCGATCACGCCGTACGGCACGGGCTCCTTGAGCATGAACTTGAGCGTCCCCTTGGACGCCCGGTACGGGGCGACGAGACGCTCGAAGTCCTCGTCGCCGTCGGGCACCGGGTACAGGCTCACGTGGTGCTTCCAGCCCGCGAAGTACACGATGACGCGCCCCTTCGCCGTCACAGCAGGGATCTGGTAGCTGATCTTCTCGCCCGCGTCGGGCACGACCCGGTGGATCGTGCGACGCATCTCCTGCAGGATCTCCTGGGTCTCGGGCGGGAACGAGCCGATGTAGTCGTCGACGGTCGCGAACGTCGCGGTCATGCCTGCCTCCCCAGGGTGCGCCCCGCCCGGACGCGGGGGCTCACCTCCTACTGTCCCGCGCGAGCGCGCGACCGGCCTGCGGGAGGTCACCACCGACGGGCTGGGGAACGTGCTCTACGGGTCGTCCGATCGCCCTCGGCGGGCACGTGCGACACCGTCAGCGCGCCGGTGCCCGCCGCCGCGACCATACTGGCCAGATGATCTCCTGGGACCTGGCGCTGGCCCTCCGCGAGGCGGGGGTCCGCTGGCACCCTGCCTCGGGGGACCGCTTCCGGCTCCTCGGCGTCGGACCCGAGGGCGACGTCTTCACCGTGAGCGACATGACGATCGAGCCCCACGAGTTCGACACCGGGGTCGTCCTCGGGTTCAACGGCACCACCGAGTGGGCGCTCGACTCCGTGGCCCTCGAGGACGCCCTGTGGCACCCTCTCGAGTCCCAGCTCCGCGCGCTGCTCGGCGGGACCTTCCGCTGGCTCCAACGCTTCGTCGAGGACGACGACCACCCCGCCTACCTCGTCGAGATCGAGCTCGCCGGGCGCAAGGTCTCGTTCCGCGGGCACGACCCGGCCGACGCCTACGGCGAGGCGCTCCTGCACCTCGTGATGGCGTCGTCGGGCCCTGACAGCGGGCGCGAGGTGGCGACCTGACCACCGGGGAGGCGCACCCCCCGGAGACGGCCGACGACTCCTCGTCGGCCGAGTCCCCGCCGCCCAGCGCGGAGGCCACGGACACCCCTGCGCCTGCCGCCCGCCCCCCTGCCGAGCCGGACCACGCGCCGCCCGGGCGACCTCGCCGGGGACCGCGACGGTTCGCCGGCCTGCGCCGGGCCCCGGCGACGTTTCGCCGGGTGCTCCAAGCCCTCGGCAACCCGAGCCCGCCCGAGGAGCAGCCGGACGTCCCCGAGATCTCCCCCGACCTCATCCCGCTGCTGCGCGAGCTCGGACGGGCCATGCTCGACTCGGGCCAGTCGGTCAACGACGCCCAGGACGTCCTGGAGCAGGTCGCCGACCTGCACGGCGCACGCACGGTGCAGACCCTGGTGCTGCCGACGTGCGTCTTCATCCGCGCGCAGACCGCGACGGGCGTCGTCACCGACTTCACCGACGCCGCGGGGAGCGGCCTGAACCTCGACCAGATCGGCGCTCTCTACGGCGTGATCCGCGGGCTGCGGACCCAGACGATCGAGCTCGCCGACGCTCGCGCCGAGCTGCGCGCGATCCGGCGACGGCCGCCGCGCTTCGGCGCCGTGCTCACGATCGTCGGGCACGCGATCCTGACGCTGGGGTTCGGGCTGATCCTCAACCCGACCCTCGACCTGCTGCCAGTCTTCCTGGTGCTGGGGCTCGGTGTCGGGATCCTGCGGTGGCTGGCCGGGCGCTGGCCCACGCTCAGCACGGCCCTGCCCGTCGTCGCGGCGTTCCTCGTGACGGTCGTCGCGATCCAGGTGGTCCATCCGTGGCTCGGCGACAGCCCCCTGCAGGTCCTCGTGCCGCCGCTCATCAGCTTCCTGCCCGGCTCGGTGCTCACGGTCGCCGCGATCGAGCTGACCAGCAACCAGATCGTCTCGGGAGCCAGCAGGCTCCTGTACGGGATCGCCCAGCTCCTCCTGCTGGTCTTCGGCGTCGTCGCCGGAGCGGCGGTCGCGGGCGACCTGATCGCCGGGCACAGCGGCGACCGCCTGGGCTGGTGGGCCCCGTGGGTGGGGATCGTCATGGTGGGCCTGGGACAGATGCTCTTCTCCTCGACCCCGCGCCGGAGCCTGCCCTGGGTGCTCGTGGTGCTGTTCGCGGCCTACGCGGCCCAGCTCGGTGGGTCCTTCGTGGCCCCGGAGATCTCCGGCTTCTTCGGCGCGCTCGTGATCGTGCCGCTCGCGACGCTCGTCGAGCGGACCAGCACGGGCCCGCCCGCGATCATCACGACCCTCCCCGCGTTCTGGCTCCTCGTCCCCGGTGCGCTGAGCTTCCTGGGGCTGTCCGAGCTCGTGGCGGGCAACACCGGATCGGTGTCGGACATCGCCAACGCGGTCGTCGCCGTCTTCGCGATCGCGCTGGGCATGCTCGTGGGAACGGCCCTGACTCGCGACGCGAGACGCGTCGGTCGTACCTTCTTCACCGAATAAGCCCAGACCAGGCACGCCATCACCCGCGGATCCTTGCGCATCGACGCCAGGCCGCTCACAAACGTAGTTGAAGATGGAACGAGTTGGCAGGCACCGAGGACCGTCCTCGCATCCCGTCTGCCGACGCACTGCGGCTCCCACGTCATCCGGACGCGCCGCGACCCAGGCCGCTGAGGCCCCAGCACGATCCCCGTCACCGCGACGGCACGGTACGGCGTCGAGCCCACGCTCGACAGCCGCAGTGCGCACGCGGTCCGGCCTCGGCCCGACGAACGGAACACCGGAACATCGTGACAACTGCATCGCTCAGCTCTGCCGCGCCCGTCGGGCGCCTCTCGACCCGTAGCACCGACCACCGCACCACGAACCTCCTCGGCGTCGCCGACCTCCCGGTCGTCGGCGCGGGAGGTGACCGCTGATGGGTCGGCACTCCCAGCGGCACTTCGCCGCCTCCCTGCCCGGTCGCTCGCTCAGGCGACGCTCGCCCTTCGCGGTGGCCGCTGCCCTCGCGGCGGTCGCCATCAGCACGACCGCGGGCGCAGCGAGCCTGGTGACCTCGCCGGGCACCGCCCCCGAGTCCGCCTCGACCGCTAGCGTGTCCGCCCCGGCCGTCACGAGCGTCGCGGGAGCGAGCGCGTCCACCCCGGAAGAGCAGGCAGCGCTCGATGCCGCCGGCACCGAGCTCGTCCGTGCCGAGTTCCTCGCCGGCGAGGGCGCATCGCGCCTCACGCCCGACCAGCTCGCGCAGATCACCGCGACCCGCGACCAGCTCCGCCAGCTCGTGAGCGCCACGACGACCACGGACGCCGCCCAGGCGTCGGGGGCCCCGACCGACAGCACCGCGGACGCGGCCACGAGCACCACGCTCGACGCGGCCGGCGCCGACGACACGCTCGACGGTCGCGACACGTTCCGCGCGAGCCGTGCGGGATCCGAGGGCCGCGAAGCGCTCACGACCGACGGCACTGCGGACGCAGCCACCGACGAGACCTCGTCCGAGGCCGCTCTCGCGGACGCAGCAGCTGCCGGCGAGACGGCAGCCGCGCCGGTCGGCGACGAGACCGCCTCACCTGCCGGGACGCCCGCCGACGCACCTGTCC
Organism: Oerskovia enterophila; assembly: GCF_001692445.1. GTDB lineage: Bacteria > Actinomycetota > Actinomycetes > Actinomycetales > Cellulomonadaceae > Oerskovia > Oerskovia enterophila. The sequence continues at coordinate 16,390 of NZ_MAQA01000028.1, forward strand.
CCGAGGCACCTGCCGCGGAGACGCCGACGACCGCGGAGGTCGTCCCCTCGGTCGCCGAGATCGACGCTGCGACCACTGCTCTGCGCGGGCTGCTCGACGCGACGGCGGTCGCCGTGGCGGTCGAGCCGGCACCGCCGACGGCCGAGGAGATCGCGGCCCAGCAGGCCGCCGAGCGCGCCGCCATGGCGCAGCAGCTCGCCGCCTGGGCCGCGAGCACGGCCGGCTACACCAACGGCACCATCCCGGCGAACCTCCTGTGCGCCCCGAGCTTCGCTCCCGGTGAGCTCGTGCGCTGCGACGCCGCGTACCAGCTCGAGCAGCTCAACGCGGCCTACGTGGCGGCGTTCGGCACGAACATCACCGTGACGTCGTCGTACCGCTCGTACGCCTCGCAGGTCGCAGTGAAGGCCCAGAAGGGCTTCCTGGCGGCGGCCCCCGGGACGTCGAACCACGGCATGGCCCAGGCGCTCGACCTGGGTGGCGGCATCAGCAGCTTCGGCAGCGCGCAGTACAGCTGGATGCGTGCGAACGCCCCGGCCTACGGCTGGGAGAACCCCGAGTGGGCTCGCCAGGGCGGCTCCAAGCCCGAGCCCTGGCACTGGGAGTACGGCGTCACGTACTGACCCGTGCGTCGTGCCGGGAACGGCCTGCGCCGACCCACGCACAGCAGCTCATGACACCGCCGAGGGCGGGGCACCGGAACCCGGTGCACCCCGCCCTCGGCGGTGCTGTCTCCCCTGGTCGCGCGGCACACACCAGCGCATGCCGCCCGGCACACGCCGGCATCGTGGCCCGGCACACGCCGGCATCCGAGCCACCCCCCGGCTCACGTCCAGGTGATCCCGATGAGCAGCATGGTCACGAGGAACCCGGTCACGAGGTTGAGCCACAGGAAGCGTCGCCACCCAGCGTTGGCCCGCTCGCAGTCCTCGTCACGCACGGACCAGAACGAGGCGACGTTCACGAGGTACGGCAGCGGGAGCAGGGCGGCGAGCCACCCCGGCCAGGGGAGGAAGGCCAGCAGCAGCGCGGCCACCAGGTAGGCGGCCGAGGCGACCACCACGGTCCGGTGCGCCCCGATCACGGTCGCGACCGAGCCGATCCCGCCCGCCCGGTCCGCCTGCACGTCCTGCACCGCACCGAACGCGTGCGACGCGGCTCCCCACAGCACGAACGCCGCCAGCACGGGCCACACGGACCGCGCCCCCAGGTCCGCACCGACCAGCACGAGCGCGTAGAGCAGCGGCCCCACGAAGTGCATGGCGGAGGTGAACGAGTCGAGGAAGGGCCGCTCCTTGAAGCGCAGCACGGGTGCGGAGTAGGCCACGACGAGGAAGACCACGACGGCGAGCGTCAGGTTCGCGCCCGCGTCACCTTGGAGCAGCATCCACGCGAGGAACGGGACGTTCGTCACGACGCAGGCCCACAGGATCCGTCGGTGCGTGCGTCGCGCGGTCGCGGGGTCGGCGAGCGCCCCCTCGATGCCGCCCTTGCGCGGGTTCCGCAGGTCGGACGCGTAGTCGAACACGTCGTTGACGCCGTACATGAGCAGGTTGTACGGGACGAGGAAGTACAGCGTCCCGACGACGAGCGCGGCGTCGATCCGTCCTCCCGTCGCCACGAGGTACCCCGCGGCGAAGGGGTATGCCGTGTTGATCCAGGAGAACGGGCGCGAGGCCGCCGCGATCTCGCGCAGGGCGACCAACGGCCCCGGCGACGCCCCGGGTTCCACGGCGACCCGCGTCATGACTGGCCTCCCGCGTGCCGCCGACGGCGACCGTCCCCCACCCAGGTCCACACCGCCGGCAGCAGGAGCACCGCGGCGATCGGGTAGGCGAAGTCCTCGAGCGGCGCACCGGCCAGGTAGACGCCCAGGATCTTGTCCGGCGCGTACACGTAGAGCCCCACCGCGATCATGATCGTGTCGAACACGAGCGTCAGGACGACCATCACCGCGGCCGTCCACAGGAGCGGACCGGCCCGGTGCCGGCGCAGCGCCTGCCAGGTCACCGCGACGACGAGCAGGACCACCACGATGTTGAGGACGATGTTGGTCATGCGCCGGCCCCCGTCGTCGGGCCGTCCGCTGCCTCGCCGTTCTCGCCCGCCGCACGAGGGGCAGGGGCAGGGGCAGACGTCGCAGCATGCGCACGAGCCGCCTCTCGACCGTCCCTCCCCCGCAGCCGCAGGTCCAGGAACCGCCAGACCAGCAGCGTGTTGTAGCAGAGCAGCGTCAGGAAGACCGCCTCCTCGACGGGCAGCTCGGGCGCGAGCTGGAGCCCCGTCATGTGGGGTGAGTCGCCGCGCGCGAAGATCCCCAGGGCGAGGCCGGCGACGTCCCACGCGAGGAAGAACAGCACGCCGACCACGAGCGTGATAGCAGTCCTGGCGGGGTCCGCCCAGAACGCGAGGCGGAACCGTCGGTCGAGCACCGCGAGCCCCCCGAGAGAGACCACGAGCGCACCGAGGTAGGCGAACCCGGTCACGAGGCACCGCCCCGCAACCGGTCGGGCCGCCGGCTCGCCGCGAGGAAGCCGCGGCGCAGAGGCGTCGGCAGCGGCCGGGACGAGGTCTCGCCGAGGAGCCGCTTGACGACGAGCTCGGCGCTGATGAGGCACATGGGCAGCCCGACGCCGGGCGCGGTCCCTGCGCCCGCGAAGTACAGGTTGGGGACCGCGCGCGAGCGGCCGGGCGGCCGGAACATCGCGCTCTGCGCGAGCGTGTGCTCCATTCCCAGGGCGGTACCGCGCCAGGAGGAGAACTCGGTCGCGAAGTGCGCGGGCCCCAGCACCCTGCGTGTCACGACCCGGCCGCGCAGGTCGTCGATCCCGGCCCAGGCGCCGACCTGGTCGAGGTACCCGTCGGCGAGGTCCTCGAGCGCGGCCTGCGAGGGCGCGTCGCCGCCGAGGGCCGGGTCTGCGGGGAACGGCACCAGGACGAAGAGGTTCTCGTGGCCGGGTGGCGCCGCGGGGTGGTCGAGGCTCGCGTCGTCGGTCGCCGAGGTCCGCGAGACGTAGAGCGAGGCCGGGGTGGGCACGCGCAACGTGCCCACGTCGCTCGAGGCCCCCTGCCCCAGGACGTCCTCGAAGTTGCCGCGCCAGTCCTCGGTGAAGAACAGCGAGTGGTGCGCGAGCTCGGGCAGCTCGCCGCGGACGCCCGCGAGCACGAGCAGCGCCGAGATGCCCGGCCCGCGGTCCTCCCACGACGCGGCGGGCAGGTCGACGTACGCGCTCGGCAGCAGCGCGGTCTGCGTGTGGTGCAGGTCCGCGCCCGACACCACGACGTCCGCGGGGACCACCTCGCCGTCCCGCAGCCGCACCCCGGTCGCGACACCTCGCGCGCGCCGCCGGGAGCGGACGGTCCTCGCCCGGGGCGAGGCTCCGCCGTCGGGCCCGGGGACGGCCGGAGTGACCTCGATCCCGACGACGTCGCTCCCCGTGCGGATCGTCACGCCCTCGGAACGGGCCAGCTTCTCCATGGCCTCGACGATCGTGTACATGCCGCCACGCGGGAACCGGACGCCCTCGACGAGGTCGAGATGGCTCATGAGCGAGTACAGCGCGGGTACGCGGTACGGCGACGAGCCGAGGAAGACCGCGTGGTAGCCCAGGAGCTGGCGCAGGCGCGGGTCCTCCACCCGGCGCTCGACGCGGTCGGCGAGCGAGCGTCCGAGGAGGGCCGCGAGGCGCGGGAGGCGCCGAAGCACCGAGCCGTCGATCGCGCGGTCGGGCCGCTCGAAGGTCGTGTAGAGGAAATGGTCGAGCGCCAGCCGATAGGCCTCGCTCGACTCCGCGGCGTACGCGCGCACGCGTTCTCCGTCGCCCGGCGAGAGCGCGTCGAAGCGCGCCCAGTTGGCGTCCGCGTCGCGCGTGACGTCGAGGACGGTCCGGGCGCGGGTGGCGTCAGCCTGCTCGGAGGACGGGGACCCTTCGAAGAAGACCCGGTACGACGGGTCGAGCGGGACCAGGTCCAGGTGGTCCTCGACGCGCTCGCCCAGGAGCGCGAACCAGTGCTCGAACACCTCGGGCATGAAGTACCAGGAAGGACCCGTGTCGAACCGGAACCCGTCGAGCTCGAGCGTCCCGGCGCGCCCGCCCACGTGGTCGTGCCGTTCGAGCAGCGTCACGCGGGCGCCACCGCGCGCGAGGAGCGTGGCCGTGGCCAGGCCGCCGATCCCCCCACCCACGACCACGACGTGCGGCATCTCGGGCGGTGCGTGGGTCACGGGGCTCCTCGGGTCGTCGAACGTGCGGTCGGTGCGGGTACTGCTGGTGGGACGTCGCGTCGCAGGGACTCGCGCGCGACCGCGCGGGCCGCGACCACGAGCTTGACCGGGTCGGGGACACGGACCCGGGCACGCAGCAGGTCCTCGGGGCGCGTCGACGAGAGGCGGCCGAGCAGGGTGTCGTAGAGCGCGAGGGTCGCCGCGACGGCCATCCGGGCACGGCGCGGCAGCGACGGGAGCGCGGCGCGGGCGGCGTCGAGGTCGCTCTCGATCTCCGCGAGGATCGCGTCGACGTCCTCCTGCGTGAGGTCCGCGGGGGTGATCCCGGGGAAGTAGCTGCGCCCCAGGTCCTCGTGGTCCGCACGCAGGTCGCGCAGGAAGTTGATCTTCTGGAACGCGGCGCCCAGGCCGCGCGCGCCGTGCACGACGGCGTCGCTCGCCCGCACGACCGGCTCGCCCGGGCGTCGCCCGGCGTTGAGGAAGACCGCGAGGCACATGAGCCCGACGACCTCGGCCGAGCCGTAGACGTACTGCTCGTAGCTGGCCTTGTCGTGGACCTGGACCGTGAGGTCCATGCGCATCGAGGCGAAGAACGGGTCGATCTCGGGGTGCCCGATCCCCGTGCGCCGCGCCGTGCGTGCGAACGAGTGGACCACGAGGTTGGTCGAGTACCCGCTGACGAGGGCCCGCGCGGTCTCCTCCTCGAGCCCCGTGAGGAGCTCGTCGGCGCCCTCGCCGCGACGTGTGTCGACGACCTCGTCGGCCACGCGCACCAGCCCGTAGACCGCGTCGATGTCGCGGCGTGCGGCGCTGCCGAGCAGCCGGGACCCCAGCCCGAACGACGTCGAGTACCCCGTGAGGACCGCCCGGCTCGCGCGGGCGGCGGTGCGGTCGTACAGCATCTGCGACACGTGGGCCTCCCCGACGATCGTGACGGCCTTCCCGCCTCCTCGCACCTCAGGCCGCCCTGTCGGCGAACGAGTCGGCCAGGTCGAGCAGGTACGGCCCCAGGGGGGCGGGCAGCTCCGCGGCCGCGGCGCGGGCCTCGTCCAGATGACGCGTCACGGTCGCGCGCACGGCCTCGGGGGCGGCAGTGCGCCGCATGACCGCCCGCACGACGGCGGCTCCCGCCTCGGTGAGGTCGGCCCGCCCCACGTGCTGGTCGAGCAGGGCGACGTCTGCCGGTTCCGCACGCCGGTAGGCGCAGGCCAGGAGCAACGTGCGCTTGCCCTCGCGCAGGTCGGAGACGGTCGACTTCCCGGTGACCCGAGGGTCCCCGAAGACACCGAGCAGGTCGTCGACCAGCTGGAACGCGACGCCCAGGGCCCGCCCGTAGGCCTCGAGGAGGGCGCAGGTCGCAGCGTCCGCGCCCGCGAGGATCGCCCCGCTCCTCAGCGGGACCACGCACGTGTAGGTCGCGGTCTTGAGCTCGGCGACGAGCTCGGGGTCCACGTCGCTCGGTGCGAGCAGCGGGCCCGAGACGTCCAGGACCTCGCCCGCGACGGCGACCTGCACCGCGCGCACGAGCTGACCTGCGACCGCGAGCTTCTCGCCCGGACCTGCCGTGGAGCTCAGGACGAGCTCGAAGGCGCCGGCGATCGCCAGGTCACCTCCGAGCAGCGCCGCGGCCTGGACGTGGACGTCGGCGCGAGAGTCGTCGATGCCTGCCTCGGCGAGCCGAGAACGCGTCGCACCCGCGAGGTTCGAGCGCCCGCGCCGGGTCTCGTCGTGGTCGAGCAGGTCGTCGTGCACGAGCATCGCGGTGTGCAGCAGCTCCTGGGCCGCGGCGACGGGAGCCACCTCCCGGAGGTCGCGTCCGCCGAGCCCGAGGTAGGCCGCGAGCGTGAGCCGCGGGCGCACGAGCTTGCCGCCGACCTGGTCCGCGAGGTCCGTCCAGAGGTCGGTGACCGGTCGGCCTCCGGTCGAGGCACGTGCCGTGCCCCGCGCGAGGTGCTCGTCGAGCGCTGTCTGCGTCGCCGCGAGCGCCTCGTCGAGCCGGGCGGCGAACCGCTCGTGGGTCGCTGACCCGTGATCGCGTGCGGACTCTCGCGGTGCCGCGACGGCGACCCTGGGCCCGTGCGGGGACGTCCCGGACGCCGACCGCTCGGCGACGTCGTCGATGGTCGTGCTGGTTCCGGACATGACCCACCCCTCGATTCCTCAGCGTACTGAGTATTTTGCTCAGCATACTGAGGATTTGAGTGCGTGTCAGCGCCGTACGCCGAAGGGGCCCCCTCGCGTGGTGCGAGAGGGCCCCTTCGGGGAGCACGTGGGGTGACTCAGACGTCGATGCGGCGCGGCCCTGCCTGCCAGGCCTCCCAGGCCGACGCGATGATCGGCTCGAGCCCCTGGGTGCCGGTCCAGCCGAGCACCTTGTTGATGCGCTCGGGCGACGCCACGAGCTGGGGCGGGTCGCCCGCGCGGCGCGGGAGGAACTCCGGGGTCACGTCCAGGCCCGAGACCTTGCCGATCTCGTCGATGACCTCGCGGACCGATGACCCCGTACCGGTGCCGACGTTGAAGACGTCGTACGCGCGCTCGTCCTCGTCCAGGTAGCCCAGCGCCGCGAGGTGCGCCTCGGCGAGGTCCAGGACGTGGATGTAGTCGCGGATGCACGTGCCGTCCGGCGTCGGGTAGTCGTCGCCGAAGATCTTGGGCTGCTCGCCCCGCTCGAGGCGGTCGAGGACCATGGGGACGAGGTTGAGGACCGCGGGGTCGCCCAGGTCCGGCCAGCCGGCGCCCGCGACGTTGAAGTAGCGCAGCGCGACGAACCGCAGACCCCACGAGCGGCTCGCAGCCCGGCCGAGCCACTCCCCGATGAGCTTGGTCTCGCCGTAGGGGTTGATGGGCTCGGCGTGCAGCTTCTCCTCGACCATCGAGACCGACGGCATACCGTAGGTCGCCGCGGAGGAGGAGAACACCAGGCGGTCCACGCCGGCGGCCTCCATCGCGGTCACGAGGTTCGTGAAGCCGCCGACGTTCTGCTGGTAGTACCAGGCGGGCTTCTCGACGGACTCGCCGACCTGCTTGCGGGCCGCGAAGTGCACCACGGCGGTGACCTCGTGCTCGGTCAGGGTACGGGTCAGGACCTCGACGGCCTCCGGGCTGGACACGTCCAGGCGCACGAGCGGCGCCCCTCCGATGCGGCCCTCCTGCCCCGTGCTCAGGTCGTCGACCACGACGACCTTCTCCCCCCGCTGCTGCAGCAGGCGCACCACGTGCGCACCGATGTATCCCGCTCCGCCGGTCACCAGAATCGTCATGGGGGCAGCCTAGTTGCTCTGCCTCGAGCCCCGGGGTGCGCAGCCTCCGGCGAGACGCGCAGGACTCACACGTGGACCGACGACTCGGTCTCCTGCATCTCGGGGGGCTCGATCTGGAACGTGCAGTGGTCGACGTCGAAGTGCCCGCCCAGGCATTCCTTGAGCCGTCGCAGCACCGCGGTCCCCTCCCCCCGCTCGAGCATCTCGGCCTCGACCACCACGTGGGCCGACATGACGGGCACGCCCGACGTGATGGTCCAGGCGTGCAGGTCGTGGACGCCGACGACCCCGGGGATGCCCTCCATGTGCGTCCGCACCTTCTCGAGGTCGACCCCTGCCGGCGTCGACTCGAGGAGCACCGCGGCGACCTCGCGCAGGAGCGTCAGCGCGCGGGGCAGGATCATGATGCCGATCGCGACCGAGGCCAGGCCGTCGGCCCATGCGAAGCCGAGGGCGACGAACACCCCGGCGACGATCACCGCGACCGAGCCCAGGAGGTCGCCGAGCACCTCGAGGTAGGCCCCCCGGACGTTGAGGCTCTCGCCCTGACCGGCCGACAGGAGGCGGAGCCCGACCACGTTCGCGACGAGCCCGACGACCGCCACCCCGATCATGAGGCCGGCCTCGACGTGCGGGTCGGGGGCGCGGACCCGCGAGACCCCCTCGACGATCGCGAGCACCGCGACGACCCCGAGGATCAGCGCGTTGGTCATGGCCGCGAGGATCTCCGCACGCTGCCACCCGAAGGTCCGGGTCGCCGACGCCGGGCGCGTCGCGAGCCAGCTCGCGAACAGGGCGATCCCGATCCCGGTCGCGTCGGTCAGCATGTGCCCCGCGTCGGCGAGGAGCGCGAGCGAGCCCGAGACCAGCGCACCGACGACCTCGAGGACCATCACGCCGAGCGTGATGGCCAGGACGATCACGAGCCGACGGCGGTGCGCGCCCGTGGCGGTCGCCGCGCCGTGCGAGTGGGAGTGGGAGTGGCCGCTCATCGCGAGCCGCCTCTGGTCGCCTCGACGACGCGCTCGGCGTCGGCCAGGATGTGCGCGACCTCGGGCCGCGCGAGCCGGTACCAGGAGGACCGTCCTTCGCGGCGCACGTCGACCAGGCCCGCGTCGCGGAGCGTCGCGAGGTGGACCGACACGGTCGACTGCGCGAGCCCGAGCTCGCTCGTCAGGTCGACGACGCGGTGCTCGGCCCGCGCCAGGAGGTGCACCATCGAGAGGCGGTGGGGCTCGGCGAGCGCGTGCAGGAGGCGGGCGACGGCCGCGTGGTCGTGCCCGGGGGCCGACGGCGGGGCCGGCTCGACCGCCACAGCGACCGGCGCACCGCCCACGTCGACCTGCTCCACCCCCGCCGCGGTGGCTGCGGCACTCCGCGAGCGGAGGTGCGTCCGCGGGTTCGTCTCACGTCTCATCGCCATGCGTCGATATTATCGTCAATCGACGATGAAAGAAACCCCCGTGCACCGGCAGCGAAGCGGGCGGCTCGTCAGGCCCAGCCCAGCTCGTGCAGCCGGTCGTCGTCGATGCCGAAGTGGTGGGCGATCTCGTGCACGACCGTGACGACGACCTCCTCGACGACCTCCTCACGGGTCTCGCAGATCGCGAGCGTGGGACGGCGGTAGATCGTGATCCGGTCCGGGAGCGCACCCGCAGCCCACATGAGGTCCCGCTCGGTGAGTGGCACGCCCTCGTAGAGCCCCAGGAGCTCGGGGTCGTCGTCGGGGGCATCGTCCTCGACGAGCACCACGACGTTGTCCATCTGCTCGGCCAGCTCCTCCGGGATCTCGTCGAGCGCATCGCGCACCGCGTCCTCGAAGTCCTCGCGCGTCATCTCCACCACGAGCACCATCCTCCCCTGCCGACCGGACGGAGGGGTCGCCCGGCAGGTTCGGCAACGCTTGCCGGGAGTCCGCAGCCCCGGGATCTTGCCGTTTTGCACCGCGCCCCCAGTTCCCCGTATGCTGACGGAGGTCTCTCGGCGACTCGTGCCCCGTAGGCGGTACGGGTTGTCCAGGAAACTAGGCCCCCATCGTTTAGCGGCCTAGGACGCCGCCCTTTCACGGCGGTAGCACGGGTTCGAATCCCGTTGGGGGTACTCGGAAAGATCCGATTAACGGATCGGCCCGGAAGTGAGATACGATTCTCGAGGTTCGAACGGCAAAGGCCGGGAGAAACTCACGCAAGGCCCTGTAGCGCAGTTGGTTAGCGCGCCGCCCTGTCACGGCGGAGGTCGCGGGTTCAAGTCCCGTCAGGGTCGCTCGACAGCGACTGCCCGGTCATCACGACCGGGCTTTCGTGTCAAGGCTCTGTAGCTCAGTTGGTAGAGCGTTCGACTGAAAATCGAAAGGTCACCGGATCGACGCCGGTCGGAGCCACTTCCACGAAAGCCCCATCTCGTTCACCCGAGGTGGGGCTTCGTCGTTCCCGTGCACCCGACGCTCCGACCGTCGACCCGCACCGCGCCGCTCGACCACCACCCACGACGCCGTCTCGACACCGGCCACCCGTGCGTCCCTGGCGCATCGCACATCGGACTCCCGCTCGCACCCTCGGCGCGCGGAATTGCCCTGGACGCCGTTGACCGGTTGAGTGGGACATGAAGAACGACTCTTCGAGCCGCAGGCATCCCCTGCGTGCACGGGCGCTCCATCCGGACGTGCCAGGAAGGTGACCACCATGAGCGACTGGGACGACGGGCAGACGCCTCCCCCGAACCCGAAGCCCTCGATCGGCAAGCTCGTCGAGCAGATGTCGGAGCAGGCCACGCGCCTGGTCCGCACGGAGATCGCGCTCGCCAAGAAGGAGCTGACGACCAAGGCCGCCCGATCAGGCATCGGGATCGGGATGTTCGTGGTCGCCGGCGTCCTTTCCCTGTACGCGCTCGGCTTCCTCCTGCACTCGGCCATGGTCGGCCTCGCGCACGCCGTCCCGCTGTGGCTCGCCGCGCTGATCGTCGGCGTCGCTCTGCTCCTCGTCGCCGGCCTCCTGGCGTTCGTGGGCAAGAAGCAGCTGACCAAGGGCATGCCGCCGACCCCCGAGGCGACCATCGCCAACCTCAAGGAAGACGTCGCCACCGTCAAGGAAGGACTGCGCCCGTGAGCACCGAACCGACCCAGGCCGAGCTGGAAGCCGAGATCGTACGGACCCGGGCCGAGCTCGCGAGCACGATCGACGAGCTGACCACGCGGCTCGACCCGCGCACCCAGGCCGCGAACGTGGCGCACCAGACCAAGCAGGCTGCCGCCGACACCGGGAGCTTCTTCACCGGTGGCGGGCTGCCCGAGCACGACCCGACGCGCGCGCGCAACGTGAAGATCCTCGTCACCGGGACCGTCGCGACCATCGCCCTGGTCGTCGCCGCGATCCTCCGCAAGAGGTCCTGACCGGCCCTGAACACGACCGAGCCCGGCGCCACCGGCGCCGGGCTGTCGGCTGGTCGAAGTGGAAGAGGCTGCGGACGCGACGGGGAGCACCGGGAAACTGATCCCGGAGCTCCTCAACGGACCGACAGCGTGGGCTGGGCGCAGGAGTGTCCACCGCGCCGTCGGTCAGCCCTTGTCGACGCCCTCGGCGTTCTCGCTCGCGGCACCCAGGAGTGCGCGGACCTCGGACTCGCGGTAGCGACGATGCCCCCCGAGGGTCCGGATCGACGACAGCTTGCCGGCCTTGGCCCAGCGAGTGACGGTCTTGGGATCGACGCGGAACAGGCTCGCGACCTCGGCCGGTGTGAGCAGAACTTCGGACTCTCCATGGACGGACATCACTGCACCTCCTCCTAGCGACTGGCTGGTCCGACGGTGACGTCGGAACGCGACGACAGCACTGCGCTAGCCCCTCTATTGTCGCAGCATGACGATTTTGGGCGACTTGGCAGACAGGGTGAATTAGACGGGGTATGGCCGGTACAGGTGATTCGGCCTCGCCGGGGGCCGTCGCGGCGGAGGCTCCGCGCGGAGCCGAACCACCTCCTCGCCACCCCCGGCACAGGCCGCTCACCCGTGCCCGCCGGGCTCGCGAAGCGCTCCCTCGGCCACGTCGTTGTGTGGAGACAGTGTGACAAGGCACCCGTTCGGAGCATCCGAGTGGCTGGAATGTATCCCGAGCATGTACCGTTGGACTCTGAACAGACGAAACAACACCCCGGGGCCGCACGTCTGAGTACGTTGCCGCCCCGCTTCTACGTTGAGGGGGTCGGAGCCATGGGCCGCGGCCGTCAGAAGGCTAAGCAGACCAAGGTCGCTCGTGCGCTGAAGTACTACAGCCCCGAGACGAACTACCAAGCTCTCGAACAAGAGCTCACCGGTCATAGCCACACGGATCTCGCGACAGATCCTCGCTACGGAGCGAGGTCTTCCGAGGACAACAACGGAGACTACGACCAGCCGTTCGCCGGCTGGTCCGACGACCGCTGACACGATCTCGTCCCCCTGCGACCAGCAGGCCCCAGGGGACCGCAGATCCGTATGATCGCGAGTTCGTCAGTCGACCGACCGACCCGCGAGGCGTTCCCCGTACGACGAAGGCGCGTCCTTCTCCCCCAGGCTCCAGGGCCCGAGGAAGAAGGACGCGCCTTCGTCGTCACCGCACTCAGTTGCGGTAGTCGCCCGTCAGACGCACCGCGCCGGCGTGCACGCCCTTGGTACCCACGACGAGGTCCTCACCGAGCGAGGAGACCGTGGTCGACTCGTCGAGAGCGCTGACCGTCCCCAGGACCCAGGCGGGCAGACCCAGCTCCGCGCACCGCGCGAGCGCCGCGTCGGCGCCGTCCGCACCCACGATCGCGACCATGCCGACGCCCAGGTTGAGCGTGTTCTCGAGGTCGCGACGAGGCACGTTGCCCAGGTCCCGCACCACGGTGAAGACCGGAGGGACGTCCCACGAGCCGCGGTCCACGGTGCCGACCAGCCCTGCCGGGAGGACGCGGGCGAGGTTCGCCGCGAGCCCACCACCCGTGACGTGCGTGAACGCGTGGACCTGCGCGGCGTCGTCGTGCGCCAGGGCGAGGCAGTCGCTCGCGTAGACGCGCGTGGGCTCGAGGAGCTCCTCGCCGAGGGTGCGGCCGAACTCCTCGACCTCGCGGTCCAGCTCCCAGCCCGCGTGCTTGACGACCGCGCGCACGAGCGAGTAGCCGTTCGAGTGCAGACCCGACGAGCCCAGCGCGATCAGGACGTCACCCTCACGGACACGCTCGGGGCCGAGCAGACGGTCCGCCTCGACGACCCCGGTCGCGGCACCCGCGACGTCGTACTCGTCCTCGCCCAGGAGCCCCGGGTGCTCGGCCGTCTCGCCGCCGACGAGGGCCGTACCGGCGACCTCGCACGCGGCCGCGATGCCGCGGACGATGCCCGCGATGCGCTCCGGGACCACCTTGCCGCATGCGATGTAGTCCGTCATGAAGAGCGGCTTGGCACCCACCACGACGATGTCGTCGACGACCATGCCGACCAGGTCGAAGCCGATCGTGTCGTGGATGTCCAGGGCCTGCGCGATCGCGACCTTGGTGCCCACGCCGTCGGTCGACGTCGCGAGCAGCGGCTTGGTGTAGGTCGCGACCTCGCTGAAGTCGTAGAGCCCGGCGAAGCCGCCCACTCCTCCGAGGACCTGGGGGCCGTGCGTGCGGCGCACGGCGTCCTTCATCAGCTCGACGGCCTTGTCGCCCGCCTCGGTGTCGACACCGGCTGCGGCGTACGTGAGACCTTCAGACACGAATGAACTCCTGGTGGTTGCGGCGCGCCCGGCGTCCGGGCGGTGCGTCGTACGGGGTCAGGGGTGGTCGAGGGCGGTCCCGCCGCCCACTCCCACGGAGAGCGAGCGCAGACCGTCCTCGGGGGCACCGAGCGGGAGCTCGGCCTGCTCGAGGAGGTGCTTGCCCAGCTGGTCGTCCGGCGGCAGCTCGATGGGGTACTTCCCGGTGAAGCAGGCGGTGCACAGCTGCGACGCCGACTGCTCGGTCGCCGCGATCATGCCTTCCTCCGAGATGTAGCCGAGGGTGTCCGCGCCCAGCGAGGCGCCGACCTCGTCCGGGGACAGGCCGTTCGCGATGAGCTCGGCACGGGACGCGAAGTCGATCCCGTAGAAGCAGGGCCACTTGACGGGCGGGGAGCTGATCCGGACGTGGACCTCGGCTGCTCCGGCCTCGCGGAGCATGCGGATCAGTGCGCGCTGCGTGTTGCCGCGGACGATCGAGTCGTCCACGACGACGAGGCGCTTGCCCCGGATCACGTCCCGCAGAGGGTTCAGCTTGAGCCGGATCCCGAGCTGGCGCAGGGTGTCCGAGGGCTGGATGAAGGTGCGTCCGACATAGGCGTTCTTGGTCAGCCCCTGCCCGAACGGGATACCCGACTCCTGCGCGTACCCGACGGCCGCGGGCGTCCCGGACTCCGGGACCGGGATCACGAGGTCCGCCTCGATGCCGTGCTCGCGGGCGAGCTGGCGTCCCATCTCGACACGCGCCGCGTGGACCGAGCGACCGTTGATCGAGGTGTCCGGGCGCGCGAGGTAGACGTACTCGAAGACGCAGCCCGCACGCTCGACCGGCGCGAACCGCTGCGAACGCAGGCCGTCGCCGTCGATCGCGATGAGCTCGCCGGGCTCGACCTCACGGACGAACGAGGCGCCCACGATGTCGAGGGCCGGGGTCTCGCTCGCGACGACCCAGCCGCGCTCGAGGCGCCCCAGCACGAGGGGGCGCACACCCTGCGGGTCGCGCGCCGCGTAGAGCGTCTTCTCGTCCATGAAGACGAGGCTGAAGGCACCGCGGAGACGAGGGAGGACCTCCATCGCGGTGTCCTCGAGAGAGTGGTCGTCGTCGCCCGCGAAGAGCGCGGTGATGAGCGCCGTGTCGGTCGTGTTGCCACGGGCCAGCTCGCCCCGGCGCTGCGCGCCGTAGCGCTCGGCGACGAGGTTCACGAGCTCTGCCGAGTTGGTCAGGTTGCCGTTGTGGCCCAGGGCCACCGTCCCGGCGGACGTCGCGCCGAGCGTCGGCTGCGCGTTCTCCCAGGTCACCCCACCCGTGGTGGAGTACCGGCAGTGCCCGACGGCGATGTGCCCGGTCAGGGCGTTCAGCGCACGCTCGTCGAAGACCTGGGAGACGAGTCCCATGTCCTTGTAGACGAGGATCTGCTCACCATTGCTGGTCGCGATCCCGGCTGATTCCTGACCGCGGTGCTGCAACGAGTACAGACCGAAGTAGGCAAGCTTGGCGACCTCTTCGCCGGGCGCCCAGACACCGAAGACGCCGCAAGCGTCCTGAGGGCCTTTCTCGCCGGGCATGAGGTCGTGGTTAAGAAGTCCATCTCCGCGGGGGGCCACGGCTCCAGTCTCCCATACGGTCGCCGTTCGCCAGAAGCCGCGATCAGGGGATGGACCGCTCGCCCCGACGCAGGCCCGCCCCTGTACGTGCCCCACCGTGGTCGCTACCCTCACGCAGTGACCGACTCCTCCGAAGACTCCCCGGGCCGCACGATCTCGGTGCTGGGTCGCCCGGTCCCGACGAGCACGCTCCGGCTCGCCGAGCCCGCACCGAGCGGCCCGCAGGTCCTCGCCGACGGCCTGCTGACGATCTCCAGGACCGTCCTGACCTCGGCCGGTCTCGGCTTCCTGGTCCTCCTCGGCGCATGGCTCACGCTCGAGGAGGGATTCCCGGACGTGTGGCGCGACCTGCACCTCGACCCGGTCAGCCGGGCCTCGATCGCCTACGTCTGCGCGGTCCTCGCCGCGGGCGGCATCCTGTACGCCCTGTCGAGCGCCGCGTCGCGCACGCTGCTCGGGCGCAGGCTCGACTCGCTCACGGGCACAGCTCCCGAGCGCGTGCCGGTGCGCACGGTACGGGCTCGAGCCCTCGCCGACGGCATCACTCCCACGGCGCCCCTCGCGGGGCTGTGCGTCGCCCTCCTGATCGCCGTCGGGGTCGCCGCCCTCCTGGTGGCCCCCATCCTGATCTTCGAGAGCGACATGGTGGCGGTCGGGCTGGTGGTGCTCGCCGGTGCAGCCCTCCTCGCCGGGCTCGTCGGGTCCGCGCTCTCGGCGCTGAGGAGCCGGGGACGACGGGCGTGGACGCTCCTGACCGACCGGTCCCGGCAGGCCTGGAACGACGAGGTCGTCCGGAACGCCGTGCGCACCGAGAAGCGTCTCCGCCCCGCCGACGAGCGGACGATCGACCTCGGCAGGGTGCACCGCCTGACGGCCAGAGCACAGAGGCCGCTGACCGTCGTCGGCGGCGTCCTGCTCGGTGCGGGACCGGTCGTGGGGTTCGTGGCGGTCTTCCTCCGACAACCGGGGCGGAACGCGGACACCCTGTACTACGACGAGAAGGGTGAGGCGGCGATCGACGTGCTCATCACGTCGGGGGCCGTGCTCGCGCTCGCAGGATCGGCGGCCCTCCTGCTCGCCCTCGTGGCGACCACCGTGGTCAGGGCCCTCGAGCGCGGCGCGCTGCGCAGGCACGCGCTGGCCGACGACGCAGGCTCGTGGCGGCCCGACGACGCGTTCCTCCGGCAGGCTCTCGACGGGCCACCTCTGCTCTGGGCGGGAGGCGTCCTGCTCCTCGGGCTCGCGACCGTCGTCGTCCCGGCCGTCCTGGCACTGCTCCAGGTCACCGGCGATCCCGCGCACCCTCTGACGACCTACCGCAGCACGATCGAGGCCACGGCCGCGGTGTTGCTCACCGTCGCGCTCCTCGGGGCCGTCGCGGTCACCGTCGGCATGCCGGTGGGGGTCGGGTTCCGTCAGCTGCTCCGCGAGGCGTGGCACCCGGGGGACGATCCGGCACCGGCAGCGGTCACCGGCTCCTGACGCGGGCGGTCCTCCCGCCGGCATGTCTCTCCGGTCGGCACTGCCTTCCGGCCGGCACGGCCTTCCGGCCCGCCGGCCGATGTCACCGCTCGACGGCGAAGGGCATGCGGGGCCGGCGCGCGGACTCGACGAGCCGCGCACCGCGCGACACCGAAGGCGTCAGCGGCGCAGGCTGCGCTTGTCGGCCCAGATCGCCAGGGCGCCCGCGACGAGCGTCGTGAGCGTCGTCGCACCGAGGACGATCACGCTGAGATAGACCCCCGGCTTGAGGACGCCGCTCGCAGCGGGAGAGACGAGCCAGGAGATGCCGACGGCCAGGCCCAGCACGATCCCTGCCAGCGCACCGGTCAGGAAGAACGCCTTGTAGCGCGGAGCGCGGCGGACCGTGGTCGGGTCGATGACCGACTCGATCTCGACCTCGTCACCACGAAGGCCCTGGTTCGCGTCGTCGCGCGGTGCGCCGAACGTCGTGGGGTCGGTGCTGCCGGCGGTGCTGGTGCTGCCGGTCGAGCCGGCCTCCGGCGTCGAAGCGGCGTCGAGGCCGGTCGGGGTCTCGTTCACGTCGGGGTCGGGGGTGCTCGTGCTCACGCGCCGACAGTACCCCGTCCCACTGGGAATCCCCTGTGCCCTCCCCCCGACCGGTGGCAGGCCCGCGCTCGCCGTTCGCCTTCTCCGCGGCGCGGCACGCACGGGTGCGCCCGCGCACCCGAGGGCGGGACGCCGTCGGGCCTGCTCCCCTGGCGACCAGGAGAGCAGGCCCGACGACGTTCAGACGATCACACGCGCTGCGTCAGCCGCACGTGACCGCCGGGTAGGCCAGGTCGTAGGTCTCGTAGAAGCCCTGGCCGTCCTGCCACTTGTACGCCGCGACGCGCACCGTGCCCGCGGGCACCGACGTCGCACGGCTGTTGAACGACTGCGCTGCGATCTTGCCCGGCTGCAGCTTGGTGAACTTCTTCTCGCCGTACGCCGTCGTGTAGCGCACGTCGATCGGGAGCGACTCGCCGTTCGTGCCCTTGACCGAGAGGTGCACGCGACCCGCCACGCACTGGGTCGTGGCCGTCAGGCCGTCCATGACGACGTCGGGCAGGTCCGCACCCTCGACCGTCAGGGCCAGCCGCGTGACCGTCCCGCTCGGGGCGGCGACGACGTACACGCCGTACTCGCCCCCCGCGGTCTCTGCCGGGACCGGCACCTCGAGGCTCGCAGCCCCGTTCGTGACCGTGCCCGTGGCCACGGGCGTGCCCGGGTTGGCCGCGTCGAACGCCGTGCCCGCAGGCACGAGGTACGCCGAGACGCCCGTGTTGAGCGGGCTGCCGAGCGACGTGAGGTTCAGGCGCGAGACCTGGGCCGTCACGGACTCGCCCGCGGTGACCGTCCCCAGACCGTCCGCGACCACGCTGCGACGAGCGAAGTCGGGGCTGAGGTTCGGGTGGGTCTGCAGGTAGGAGATCCACGCGTCGCGGTCGATCAGACCCGAGTCGCGCGCGTCCGTGCCCTGCGCGAAGACCCGGAAGTTGTCACCACCCGTGGCGAGGAACGAGAACGTCGCGACCCGGTACGTCTTGGCCGGGTCGAGCGGCTCGCCGTTGACCAGGACCGAGGTGACGTTGTCGCCGGGGGTGGCGTTCACGTCGGTCGTCTTGACCGTGTACTTGACGTTGTCCGACAGGCCCAGCGCCAGGAACGGGCGCGACGGGCGCGTGCCGTCGGGGTTGGTCTGCCACTGCTGCTCGAGCATCGTCTCGACCTGCGCGCCCGTGAGGGACACCGTCCACAGGTTGTTGACGAAGGGCAGGACCGCGTTGGCCTCGGCGTAGGTGATCACGCCGTCGTCGCCGTAGAACAGCTCGTTGCGCAGGCCGCCCGCGTTGACGACACCGAAGTCGGCGCCGCCTCGGGCCGGGTCGGCCAGCGTGTCGAGCAGCGAGGTCGCCACGAGGTTGCCCAGGGTCGACTCCGAGGCACGGTCGTCACGACCCGTGGAGGGCAGCGGGCCCGAGCCCTTGTACGTGCCGTCGACGTACGAGCCGCCCAGGAAGGCGGTCGTGATGTCCGCGGTGACCGAGCCGACCGGCTGAGCGCCGATGACCTCGGCCTGCGCGAGCGCCGCGTCGACGATCGTCTTGACCTCGGCCACGCGCGGGTACGCCGCGACGAGCTCCGGAGCAGGCGTCGTGGTGCGCTTGACGTTCGCGACCGAGTAGTCGGTGACCTCGTCCGTCGCGGTGTCGAACGTCAGGCTCACGTGCCCGATGTTCTCGCCGTAGCTGCCCGTCTGCAGGACGGGACGGGTCTTGTCGGTGCCGGGGATCGGCGCCTCCCACGCGTACTGCTTGTGGGTGTGGCCCGTGAAGATCGCCGCGACACGGGCGTCCGTGTCGTTGACGATCTGCTCGAACGCGCCCTGGTGGGCGAGCTCCTGCTCGAGCGAGGAGCCGTCCGGCGTGCCGGCGCTCGCACCCTCGTGGTAGAGCGCGACCAGCAGGTCGGCCTCACCGTTCGCCGGGTCGCCGTCACGCAGCTGCGCGGCCACGCGGTTCACGGCCTCGACGGGGTCGCCGAACGAGAGGTCCGCGATCCCGGACGGGGTCACGAGCGTCGGGGTCTCCTCGGTGACGGCGCCGATGACGCCGACCTTGACGCCGTCGACGTCGATCACCGCGTACTCCGGCAGGACCGGGTTGGTGGTGTCCTTGGCGTAGACGTTGGCGCCCAGGTAGGACCAGTCGGCCGCGTCGGTCACGCGCCCCGCCAGGTCGCTGAAGCCCTTGTCGAACTCGTGGTTGCCCACCGCGGAGGCGGACAGGTCCAGGGCGTTGAGCACGTCGATGGTCGGCTGGTCGTCCTGCAGCGCCGACGCGAAGAGCGACGCGCCGATGTTGTCGCCGACCGAGAGGAACGCGGTGCCCGCCGGGTTGGCGGCGCGCAGCTGCTCGACGGTCCCGGCGAAGTTGACCGTGTTCGCGTCGATACGACCGTGGAAGTCGTTGATCGCGAGCAGGTCGAGCTCCTTGACCCCGCCCGGCTCCTCGCCGCCCAGCTCGAGGCCGACGACGATCGGGTCGTGGTCGGACGAGCGGAACGCCGTGGTGTCGTACAGGTTCGAGACGTTGTAGTTGTAGCGGCTGTACTCGTTCGCGATGGGCTCGACCGAGTTGATGTTCCAGATGTCGGTGTCCGTCACGGCAGCGGCGGCACCGGGCGAGGCGAGCACGTGGTCGAGCGAGCCGACGAGGCCGTCGAACAGGTACGTCTCCTTGCCCGTGGTGGGACCGAGGTCCACGTAGCCCGCGTCCGTCAGGACCTTGATCGGGTCTTCCTGGGCGTAGGCGTTGAAGTCGCCCGCGAGCAGCACCTTGTCGGTGCCGGCGGCCGTGGAGACCTGGTCGGCGAACGTGACGAGCGCCGTGGCCTGCTTGACGCGCGAGGCGTTCGAGGCGCCCTGCCCGTCGCCCTGGTCGGCGTCGGCACCCGAGCCCGAGCCCTTGGACTTGAAGTGGTTGGCGATGACGACGAAGTCCGAGGAGGCCTCTCCCCCGGCGACCCGGAAGGTCTGGGCGAGCGGCTCACGCGCGTTGTCGAAGGCCGCGACGTCGTGGATGACCGAGGCCCCCACGGGCTCGACGGCCGCGGGACGGTAGATGAAGGCCGTGCGGATGACGTCCTCCGAGGCGGGCAGCGTGGCCGGGGAGGGCACGAACGCCCAGGTCCCCGCGCCGGCCGCAGCGTTGAGCTTCGAGGTGAGCGTCGAGAGCGCCGAGTCGCGGTCCTTGCCGAACGCCTTCGAGTTCTCGATCTCCTCGAGCGAGACCACGTCCGCGTCGAGCGCGTTGATCGCCGCGACGATCTTGGTCTCCTGACGCTGCAGGTTGGTCGCGTCCGCCGCGCCGCGGGCGTCGCAGCCCGTGCGCACCGTGACGGGGTTGCCCTCGCGGTCCGTGTAGAACTGGCACCCGCTGAGCTGGTCGCCCGTCGTGGTGAAGTAGTTCAGGACGTTGAACGTCGCCACGGTCGCGTCGCCGCCCACGTCCTCCGGCGAGTCCGTGCGCGTGTTCGCGAACGTCGCGGGCTGCACCGCGGCGGCGTTGGCCGGGGTCAGCTCCGTGACGGGCTGGAAGTTCCAGCCGTCGAACCGGTAGTCGAGGACCACGGGCGACGTGAACGTCGCGAGCGCTCCGACGCGCACGGGTGCGCCACCGGTCAGGTACGGCAGAGGCTTGGCCTTGTTGGCCGCGTTGTTGAAGTTGGTCGTCGCGCCGTCGTCGAGGTTGACCCGGCGGGCGTTCGCGTCGGCGACCGCGGCTGCGGCCTCCGCGCTGCCCGGGCGGCCGACCGACGTGGGCTGACGGAGCGGCTCGGTGCCGCTGGCCAGGACGACCGATCCGTAGTAGTTCGTGTCGTAGTTGTCGGCGACGGTGTAGTCACCGGCGGGCTGGACCAGCATGCCCTCGAGCTTCTCGCGGTCCGCGTCGGTCGCGGGGTACGCGACGTTCGCGGGCTTCACGACCTCGGCGGGGTCCGTCAGGACCGTCCAGCCGCCCGCGGCAGGCGTGACCTGCGTCAGGCCGAAGTACTCCGAGACGACTCCCGTGACCTCGACGTGCTGACCGACCTGCAGCGCCGTCGCCGCAGCCTTCGAGTACACGAAGAGGCCGTCCGACGCGGTGTGCGTCGCGAGGTCCAGGTCGCCGCCCGAGCCGGCCGTCTGGATGTAGAGGCCGTCGAAACCGCCCGAGGGGTAGGTCGCGGTCACGACGCCGCGCGTCGTGACGGTCTGGCCCACGAGGGGGCTCGCGGCGCCCGTGCCCTGGATCTCGGCGATGGTCTTGGCCGTGCCTGGCTCGGGGTCCGGGCCGGGGCCCGAGCCGCCACCGCTGTTCTGCGGGGTGACGGTGCTGCTGACCGCGAAGTCCACGGAGTTGTCGTCCGTGTCCGCGCCGGCCGCACGGTTGAGCGAGCTGGGCACGTTGTTCGCGGTGCCCGCAGGAGCAGCGGCGGTCTCGAACGTGTTGGACGAGCCGTAGCCCAGGAGGTCGACGACCTGCGCGTTGCCCACGAGCGAGCCCGGCGTCAGCGTGATCGCCGAGGGTGACTTGACCAGCGCGAGCGTGCCGTTCTGACCCTGCGGAGCGATGGTGCCCGTCGCGTCCGGAGTGGGGAGAGCGGCGCCGTTGGCGCCGTTCGAGGCGCCCTGGACCAGGTAGTAGCCACCGGCCTTGATCTTGCCCGACAGCGGGACGACGCCGTTCGAGGCCCCCGTGCCCGTCGCGGACCGGTACTGGACGGACCATCCGGTGAGGTCGATGTCCGCGGCCGTCGGGTTGTAGAGCTCGACGAACTTGTTGAGGTACGGGGCGTTGGCGCTGCCACCGTTGAGGTACGCCTCGTTGATGACGACGGACGACCCGTCGACCGCAGCAGAGGCAGCCCCCGCGGCTACCGTGCTGAACGCCGCCGTGGCGACGAGCGACGCGGACAGGGTGGCCGCGACCACACCTCTCCTGCGTCGGGACTGATCATGACTACCGATCACGCTGACTCCTTCGTGTCGTGGCCGGGTTCCCGGCGCGCCCACCTCGGCGCGGGTGGCGCAGGTGCGGGCTCTGGAATCCAACAGCAGGCTGATGAACGCGCGGTGTCCGGCCGGTCACTTCCGGTCGAACGCCCGCTTCCCCCTACGAACGGCACTGTCCTGCCGGGGTGCGCGACGTCGTCGTGCGTAGACCGGTCGACGGGCGCCGTCGCCCGTTCGTCCTGGCACGCTATCTCACGATGCAGACACTGGGAACTTCGGAGGTGCGGGTCGCGGGGCGAAGTTCACCCGCCGGTCGAGAAGTGCCCTGGGCCCGACGGCGGCGCGCGGGTCCGCGCGGTCGGCTCGCCCTAGCGGTCGCGGCGGCGGGCGGCCTGCAACGGCAGCAGCGCCGAGATGTCCGACCGTTCGCCGGACGCGCTGATGCGTCCGTCGGCGACGGCATCGGCCCAGGCCACGGCGCCCGTGACCAGGCCGAGCCAGGTCTCGGGGTCCGTCTCGACCACGTTGGGCGGGGTCCCGCGGGTGTGCCGCGGTCCCTCGACGGCCTGGACCGCCCCGTACGGAGGGACCCGGACCTCGACCGCGTGCCCCGGTGAGACCTCGGCGAGCTCCTCGAGCGTGAAGCGGACGGCGGTCGTGACCTCGGGGCGCCCGGCGGCACCGTCCTGCCAGGCGGCCAGGGCGGTACGGCCGACGGCCGGGTCGGTGCGGCGACGAGGAGGCATGGGTCCATCCTCCCCTCTGCCCCGCCGAGTGCATGATTCCGCTGCGACTCGCCGGGCGTTTCGCAGCGGAATCATGCACTCAGCGGGGAAGGCGACTCAGACCAGGTCGAACCCGACCTTCCGCAGCTCGATCGACGCCTCGCGCAGCCGCACCCGGACCGGGTCGCCGAGCGGCAGGCCGACGCCCTGGACGCTCGCACGGACCGCTGGTTCGGCGATCACGACCTGACCACGCACCAGGTCGTGGCCGGCCGTCGCCGGTGCTGCCGCTCCGGCAGAGGGGTCGCCGGAAGCGGAGGTGGCCGACCCGTCGCGGGCCGACGCCTTCGCCGCCCGCTCGGCATCCTTGGTCGCGCGGCGTCGGCGCTCGTCGTCGTTCTCGACGTCGACCACGACCGCGTCGAACTCCTCGCCCACGCGGCCCGCGAGCAGCGCGGCCTCGACGACGTCGACGCTCGACCGCTCGTACGAGCCGGCCCTCTGTCCCGTGCGAGCCATGGTCCGCGGTAGGCCGGGGAGCGCCTCGCGCACCCAGGTCGGGACCTCCGTCCCCGCGCTGAGCGCCAGGCAGATCTCGGTGCCGTAGCGGTCGACCAGGCGGCGCAGCGGTGCGGTCACGTGCGCGTACTCGGCCGCGATGGCGGCGTGCGCGACGTCGTCGGGCACCTCAGGAGGCTGCCCCACCCCGCCGAACGGCGCGTACGAGGCCCCCCGGAACAGCGACGTCGCCTCGTTGAGGAACGCGGCGTGCCGCGAGGTCCCCGAGTCGAGCGACGGCAGCAGGTCGCCGTACGCGACGTCCTCGGGCCAGTCGATGCCCAGCGCCCGGGCCGTGCGCCGCAGGCGCGCGAGGTCACGCGGGTCCGCCGCGGGCAGGGTGCGGAAGATCCCGACACCGCCCGCGCGCATGAGCCGTGCCGCCGCGATCCCGGTCAGCAGGGAGATCTGGGCGTTCCACCCCTCGACCGGCAGCGTCGAGCGGAACGCGAGCCCGAACGTCCCGTCCGGGTGCGCCACGACGTCCTGCTCGGGCACGTTGAGCGACACGCCGCCCCGCTCCCGCTCGCGCGCCTCGCGCAGCAGCCCGATCTCGCGGAGCAGGTCGAGCATCTCGCCCGCGTCGCCGGTGTCGAGGCGGGACTGGACCTCCTCGTAGGTGAGTCGCGCAGTGCTGCGCACGAGGGCACGCTCGACCCGCGCGGAGACGATCTCCCCGCGCTCGTCGAGCTCGACGTGCCAGACGGCGGCGGGCCGGTCCGCGTCCGGCAGGAGGCTCGCGGCCGACTCCGACAGCACCTCCGGGTGCAGCGGGGTCCGCTCGTCGGGGCCGTAGAGCGTCATGCCCCGCTCGTTCACCTCGGTGTCCAGCGCACCGCCCGGGGTCACGAACACCCCGAGGTCGGCGATCGCGTAGCGCACGACGAATCCCCCGGAGGTTCGTTCGAGGTGGACGGCCTGGTCGAGGTCCATGGAACCCGGCGGGTCGATCGTCACGAAGCCGACGGCACGCAGGTCCGCACGGCCCGACGACACGTCGGTCGCGGCCGCGGCCGCGGCGTCGTCGAGCACGTCCTGCGGGAACTCGGCGGGGATCTCCATCTCGGCACGCAGCGCCGCGAGCGCCGCGAGGACCGGGTCGGCTGCGGGCCGGACGGGGGCGGTGGTGGGCGCGATGCGCAGGTTCCTGGTGGGCACGTCCCGACTCTAGGCCGTCGCTCCGGCGTCGGACGGTGGCGCGACGGGATCGCCGGACGGCAGAGCCGGGTGAGCTGCCGGCGGGGCCGCGTGCCGGCGAGGCCGCCGCACTGGCGACGAGGAACGGCCCCGGGCAGATGCCCGGGGCCGTTCCTCGTCCTGCCGGTCGCCTGCTCGCCACCGGCACCGCTGTGGCGGCCGACCTCAGAGGTCGGCCGTGCCGAAGCGGTCGCGCACCGCACCGGCATCCCCCGAGGTTGCCGATGCCGACGCGAGCTCTCTGCGCACCTCGTCGCGGAGCCGTCCGTGGCTCTCCGGGTTCGGCGCTGCCCCGAGGAGGAGCTTCGTGTAGTCGTGCTGAGGATCGAGGATGACGTCGTCCGAGGGCCCTCGTTCCACCACCTTCCCGCGGAACATCACGATGATCTCGTCGCTGAAGTGACGAGCGGTCGCGAGGTCGTGCGTGATGTACAGGACACCGAGGTTCTCCTCGCGCTGCAACCGGGCCAGGAGGTTCAGCACCGACAACCGGATCGAGACGTCCAGCATGGAGACCGGCTCGTCCGCCACCAGGAAGCGTGCTCCCGGGGCCAGGGCACGGGCGATCGCGACCCGCTGGCGCTGTCCCCCCGAGAGCTCGTGCGGCCGTCTCGCCGCCACGATCGGTGCGGGCGTGAGGTTCACCCGCTCGAGGAGCTGGTGGACCTGCTCGTCGATCTCCTCGCGCCCCTTCGCCTTGCCGTGCAGCCGGAGGGGACGCTCGATGTGGTGCGCGATCGTGTGGAACGGGTTCAGGGAGGCGAACGGGTCCTGGAAGACCATCTGCACGTTGCGGCGGTACTCCGCCAGCGCGCGCCCGCGGGTCGCGCTCTTCCTGCCGTCGATGAGGATCTCGCCCGACGAGGGCTTCTCCAGCTTCGCGATCATGCGCGCCACCGTCGACTTGCCCGAACCGGACTCCCCGACCACGGCGATCGTCTTGCCAGGCTCCAGGGTGAACGACACGTCGTCGACGGCACGGAGCGTCCGGCTTCCCCGGCCACCACGGATGCGGAAGTCCTTGGTGAGGTTCTTGACCTCGAGCGTGCTCACAGTGCACTCCCTTCCGTGCTCTCACCGCTGCGCACGAACGAACCACGGTCCCCGGTGAGGCTCGGGAAGGACGCGAGGAGCTTGCGCGTGTACTCGTGCTGCGGCCTGGTGAAGATGTTCGCCGACGTGTTGAGCTCGACGATCTCACCGTGCCGCATCACCGCGATCCGGTCGCTGATCTCGAGCAGCAGCGGCAGGTCGTGCGTGATGAAGACGACCGCGAAGCTGAACTGCTCGCGCAGGCGCATGATCTCGCGGAGGATCCCCCGCTGCACGACGACGTCGAGAGCGGTCGTCGGCTCGTCCATGATCATGACCTGCGGGTTGAGCGCGAGCGCCATGGCGATCATGACGCGCTGGCGCATGCCGCCCGAGAGCTCGTGGGCGAAGCTGTTGAGACGATTCGGGTCCACCCCGACGAGCTGCAACAGCTCCCGGCTGCGCTCGAGCTTCTCGGTCTTGGTCATGGAGGGTCGGTGCGTGGTGAACACGTCGAAGAGCTGAGCCTTGATGTCGATCACCGGGTTCAGGGAGTTCATCGCCCCCTGGAAGACCATCGAGATCTTGTCCCACCGGAAGGCGCGCAAGGCGTCGCCCTCGAGGGTGGCGACGTCGATGTCCGTGCCGTCCTGGTCGTGGAAGACGATCTCACCGCCGGTCCGCAGCGCGGGCGGCTTGAGCAGCTGGTTGATCCCGTACGCCAGGGTCGTCTTGCCGCAGCCAGACTCGCCGGCCAGGCCGAGGATCTCGCCACGGTGCAGGGTCAGGGAGACCTCCTTGACGGCCTTGACCGGCGGGTCGACCTCGTACTCGATCGAGACGTTGCGGGCCGTGAGGACCGGCGCGAGCCCTTCGATCGCCTGGGCGTGGTCGGGCGTCGTCAGAGGCCCGGTCGTGAGCGCCGTGGTCATGCGTTCACCGTCTCCTTCTCCGTGGTGGTGCCGTCGTCCCCGACGAGCTCTGACGGGTCGCCAGCGCCCTGACCCGCTCCGCGAGCCTGCAGCTTGCGGGCCTTGCGGATGCTCTTGACGGCGGCGGGCGCCGTGCGCAGCTTCGGGTTGATGATCTCGTCGATGCTGAAGTTGATGAGCGAGAGGCCGCAACCGAACAAGGAGATCAGCAGCCCTGGCGGGACGTACCACCACCACTGCCCGGTCTGGAAGGCGTTGTACTGGAACGACTCGTTGAGCATGCTGCCCCAGGTGATGGAGCCCGACGGGCCCAGGCCGAGATAGGACAGGCCCGCTTCGCCGAGGATCGCGAGCACCACGGCGAAGAGGAACTGCGCCGCGAGCAGGGGCAGGAGGTTGGGGAGGATCTCGACCGTGATGATGCGCAGCGGACGTTCGCCGGCCACCCGGGAGGCGGCCACGTAGTCACGGTTGCGCAGCGACTTGGCCTGCGTGCGCAGCACGATCGCCGACCCCGCCCAGCTCGTCACGCCCAGCACCACGGCGATGATCCACATGCTGCGGCTCTCCATGTAGCTGGCGATGACGATGACCAGCGGGAGCCCCGGGATCACGAGCATGACGTTGGTGAAGAGGTAGAGCGCCTCGTCCGTCCAGCCGCCGACGTACCCGGCGACGATCCCGAAGAACAACGACAGCACGACGGCGATGGCACCGGCGACCATGCCGACGATCAGGGAGCTGGCTGCACCCGCCGCGAGCTGGGCGAAGATGTCGGCGCCGAGGTTGTTGGTCCCCAGGAGATGGTCAAGGCTCGGCGGCAGGTTGGCCGGGGCGTCGACGTTGCGCGGGTCCTGGGTGAAGAACGGAGCGATGAAGGCGAAGGCGATGATCCCGAGCGTGAGCACGAGTCCCGCGACGAGCTTTCCGGACCTGCGCGGGAGCATCTCGAGGGGTCCTTTGCGCGCCTTCGTCGTGCCGACCACGGCGACGCCGGGCTCGACCTCCGGAGCTCCGTCCCCGGGGGCGGGGACGTCGGGTACCCGTCCTGCCGTGCGGTCGTCGGGTGCGATCCCGTCGACCACCACGTCGGCGGCCGGGGATGCACTGGTCGCAGGGGTCACGAACTCCTGCGTGCGGATGTCGTCGTCAGTCATTGTGGCGCGCCCTGGGATCGATGAAGCCGTACAAGAGGTCCACGAGGAAGTTCGCTGCGAGCACCGTGATGGTGATGACGAGGAACACCCCCTGCATGAGGGCGAAGTCCTTGCCCTCGACCGCCCCGATCATCAGCTTGCCGATTCCCGGATAGCTGAAGACCTGCTCCATGACGATCGACCCCGCGACCACGAAGCCGAGCGAGACGCTGAAGCCCGCGAGCGACGGCATGATCGCGTTGCGCGTCGCGTAGGTCGTGAGCACTCGAGAGGGCCGGAGCCCCTTGGCCTCGGCGGTCGTGATGTAGTCCTCGGACAGCGTCGAGACCATCATGTTGCGCATCCCGAGCAGCCAGCCACCGACCGACGACAGCACGATCGTCAGCGCGGGCAGGAAGCCGTGGTAGATCGCGCTCGACACGAACGCCCAGCTGGCCTCCGGCCCGTCCGGGAAGTCGAACACGTCGTAGCCACCGATGATCGGGAACCAGGCCAGGTTCACCGAGAAGACCGCGACGAGGATCAGGGCGAGCCAGAAGTACGGAACCGACTGGAGCAGGGTGGATCCCGGGATGACCCCGTCCACCCAGGTACCCCGCCGCCATCCGACCCACACGCCGAGCGCGATGCCGATGATGAACGACAAGACCGTCGCGAGTCCGACGAGCACCAGCGTCCAGGGCAGTGCCTGGGCGATGAGCTCCGCCACCGGGGCGGGGTACTTGGTGAGAGACGTCCCGAGGTCGCCGTGCAGGATGTTGTTCCAGTACGTGAGGTACTGGTCCCATAGCGACGACTCGTCGGACGAGCCGAAGAGGAGCTGGATGGCCTTCTCCATCGCGGGGGTGAGATCTCCCGTCTGGGCGAACTTCGCCCGGAAGATGTCCTCCGCGTCCCCCGGCATCAGCCGGGGGAGGAAGAAGTTGAGGGAGATGGCGGCCCACAGGGTGATCGCGTAGAACGCGAGCCGCCGAGCGTAGTACTTCACCGTTCGGTACGTCCCATCATCATCGAAGCTCCTCCTCGGCCCGACATCACTCGGCGGGCTTGATGGTGCTCAGCACCACGCCGGCCGACACCGAACCCCACGACGGCGGGAAGGCGTACAGGTCGTCCTCGGTCGGCCAGCCGGTGAAGTCCTTCTGGTCGAAGAAGGTCTGCGTGGCGTTGATGACGATCGGGATGTAGGGCAGGTCGCGCGTGATCTCGGTCTGGATCGTCGCGTAGGCGGCCTTCTTCGCCGCCTCGTCGTTCGTCGCGGCTGCGGCGTTGACGGCTGCGTCGACCGTGGGGTTCGAGTACCGGGAGAAGTTCCACTCACCGGACTCGAGCTGGGTGCCCACGGGCTGCGTGTACTCGCCGCTGAACCAGTCGCGGTAGATCTGGAAGGGGTCCGGCACCGAGGTACCGACGACGCCGCCCATGATCAGCTCGAAGCCACCGGTCTGACGCGCGTCGGAGAACTCGTCCCAGGTGGCGGTCTCTGCCGTGATGGCGATGCCCGCGGTCTTGGCCTGCGCCGCGATGAGGTCTGCGGCGGCGTTGTAGTCGCTCCACCCCTCGACCGAGATGAGCTTCAGCTCGAGCTTCTTGCCGTCCTTCTCGTAGATGCCGTCGGCACCCTTGGTGTACCCCGCCGCCTCGAGGATCTTGCCTGCCTCGGCAGCGTTCGCCTCCTGCGGGCTGACCTTCTCGACGTCAGGCGAGATCCACTTGTCGTCACGGCCGAGCAGGGCGAACGTCGGGGAGATCTCGGCAGCGAGACCGACGAAGGCCTTCTCGTTGATGACGCCGCGGTCGATCGCGACGTTGAGAGCCTGGCGGACCGCGACGTCCGTCTGGGCGCCCACGCAGCCGGCATCGGCATTGGCGCAGGTGTACAGCACGGTCGGGTCCTGCGGCGTGTTGATGTACCCGAGGCGGCCGTCCTTCGTGAGGCTCTCGGGGTCTGCCACGAACATGCCGGCCCAGTCGATCTTGCCGGTCTTCAGGAGGCTCTCGGCCGAGGTGTTCGCGTCGATCCCGAGGTACTGGACCTTCTCGACGGCGGGAGCCCCGCCCCAGTAGTCAGGGTTCGCGACCATCGAGTAGGAGGCATCCGAGGTGCTCGCGACCGTGTAGGGACCCGTGCCGACCGGCTTCTCGTTGGCGAAGCTGATGGTGTCCGGCACGTCCTTCCAGATGTGCTCGGGGACCATCCAGGAGGCACCGAGGAGGGCGAACTCGTTGGTGAACTGCGGACCGGTGAACGTCAGCTTCACGGTCGTGGGGTCGACGACCTCGGCAGAAGCCAGGTACACCGGCTTGGAGGTCTCGTTCGAGAACGAGTACACGACGTCCTCGGCCGTGAACGGCTTGCCGTCGTTCCACGTGACACCCTCGCGGATCTTGATCGTCAGCTCGGTGCCGTCCTCGTTGAACTCGTAGGACTCGCCCAGCATCGGCTGAGGCGCGTCGGAGCTCGCCTTGTTGAAGTAGAACAGCGTCTCGTACACGCCACCGAGCGCGGCGTGGAGGACGGTCGGTGCGTACGGGTTGAAGTTCGCAACGATCGGCGTCTGGCTGCCTGCCCACACCGTGAGCACGCCGTCGCCCTTGCTCGCTGTGCCCTGGTCGCCGTCGTCACCCGACGAGCCGCAGCCCGTGGCGAGCAGCGTGAGGCCGGAGGCGAGCGCCACCGCGGTGAGAAGGCGCTTGCGCCCCTTGCTTCGGATCATCATCGGTCCTTTCGAGTCGTCGACGCCTCATCACGTCGATCAGCCCCGCTCGGCGGGTATGTGCAGGAACACTAACGAATCAATGGGGCCCCACGGAGCAATACAACAGGAAAGTTACCTAAATGAAACACGTGACGGGTCGAACGCGGCAGGATCCGCAGGAACCCGGGGATCTAGCGCGTCGTCGACCGCGCTCGGTGAGCCGCTGGACGCATCCAGGACCCCGGATGCACCCCCACCGTGACCGTCGGGAGCCTCCCCTCGAGAGGGGGACGGACGCCCTGCCCGGCGCACACCGCAGGGCCACACTGCCCCGCACCCGACCGGTCGGTCAGGTACGAGGCAGCGCGGATCTCAGGGCGTCAGGATCCGACGCGCCCCCTGCTCAGGAGCCCAGCGCCACGTCGAGCGCAGCGCGGGCCTCGCGTGCCGCTCCCAGGTCCGTGACCTCGTAGCCGGACCCGCCCCCGCCGCCGGGGCCGCCGTCGTCGGGCCGGACGCCCTTGGCCGACAGGTGGACCGCGTCCACGCCCGCCGCCACGAGGTCCCCCATGTCCTGGGCCCGCACTCCCCCGCCCGCCTGGATCTGCACGCGCCCTGCGGAGTGCCGAGCCATGGCCCCCAACCGGTCGACCCCGTCGATGCTGCGAGCCGCACCACCCGACGTGAGCACGCGCGTGACCCCCAGTCCCGCGAGGAGGTCGAGGGCCGCGGTGACGTCCTCGACGACGTCGATCGCCCGGTGGAAGGTCACCTCGCGCCCGCCTGCGGCCGCGACCAGGGCGCGGACCGCGGCCTCGTCGACGAGACCGTCGGACGTGAGCGCCCCGATCACGACGCCGGCGGCGCCTGCAGCGACGGCCGCGCGCACGTCGCGCACCTGCACGTCGAGCTCGGCCGTGCTGAAGACGAACCCTCCCGGGCGCGGCCGGACCAGCGGGTGGACCTCGACCGGCACTCCCTCGCCCGCGGCCTCTGCGGCCACCGCGACGGCCGCCTCGAGCAGCCCGACGCTCGGCGTCAGCCCACCCGTCGCCCCCAGCGCCGAGCACAGCTCGACCCGGCTGGCGCCGACCTCGGTGGCGATCCGTACGCCGTCGGTGTCCTGGACGGCGATCTCGAGCGCGACCTCGCGTGCCATGTGCTGGTGCTCCTTGCCTCGGGGGCCGGCGCGCGACGGCGCACCGGCGGGTCAGCGGCCAGCGTAGACCCGCGCAGGACCGCGGCCCGACGGCGTCCCGTACGTGACGTCGTCGGGTCGCCCGCCCGCGAGCACGGCCCGCGAGCCCACCTCACGCCCCGCCGGAGACGACGAGAGCGGTGCGCCCCGTGCGTGCTCGAGGCACGCGGGGACGCACCGCTCCTGGTCGTGCGGGGCAGTGCCCGGGCCGCTCAGCGGCCCGTCAGGACGACCGTCAGATGACGCCCTGGGCGATCATCGCGTCGGCCACCTTGGTGAAGCCTGCGATGTTCGCACCGAGCACGTAGTTGCCCGGCTCGCCGTACTCGTCGGCCGTCTCCTCGCAGCGCGAGTGGATGCCCTCCATGATGTGCGCGAGGCGCTCCTCGGTGTACTCGAACGTCCACGCGTCGCGCGAGGCGTTCTGCTGCATCTCGAGGGCCGAGGTCGCGACGCCGCCCGCGTTCGCGGCCTTGCCGGGCGCGAAGAGCACCCCGGCCTCCTGGAGCAGGGCCACGGCCCCCGGCGTGGTGGGCATGTTGGCGCCCTCCGCGACCGCGAGGACACCGTTGGCGACGAGCTGCTTGGCGTCCTGCTCGGTCAGCTCGTTCTGCGTGGCGCAGGGCAGGGCGACGGTCGCGGGGACGTCCCAGATGCTCCCGCCCGTGACGAGGCGCGCACCGGGGCGACGCTCGACGTAGTCGGCCACGCGTCCGCGCTCGACCTCCTTGATCTGGCGGAGGAGCTCGACGTCCACGCCTGCCTCGTCGACCACGTAGCCCGAGGAGTCGGAGAACGAGACGACGTTCGCGCCGAGCTGCTGGGCCTTCTGGATCGCGTAGGTCGCGACGTTCCCGGAGCCCGAGACGACGACGCGCTGGCCGTCGAAGCTCTGACCCTTGGTGCGCAGCATGTGGTCGGCGAAGAAGACCGTGCCGTAGCCCGTGGCCTCGGTCCGCACGAGCGACCCGCCCCAGCTGATGCCCTTGCCCGTGAGGACGCCGGACTCGTAGCGGTTCGTGATGCGCTTGTACTGGCCGAACAGGTAGCCGATCTCGCGGCCGCCCACGCCGATGTCGCCGGCCGGGACGTCGGTGTACTCACCGATGTGGCGGTAGAGCTCGGTCATGAACGACTGGCAGAAGCGCATGACCTCGCCGTCGGACCTGCCGCGCGGGTCGAAGTCCGACCCGCCCTTGCCGCCGCCGATGGGCATGCCGGTGAGCGAGTTCTTGAAGATCTGCTCGAACCCGAGGAACTTGACGATGCCCAGGTAGACCGACGGGTGGAACCGCAGGCCACCCTTGTACGGGCCGAGAGCCGAGTTGAACTCGACGCGGAACCCGCGGTTGATCTGCACGCGGTTCTTGTCGTCGACCCACGGCACGCGGAAGATGATCTGGCGCTCGGGCTCGCAGATGCGCTCGAGCACGGCGGCGTCGACGTACTGGGGGTTCTTCTGGAGCACCGGGCCGAGCGAGTCGAAGACCTCGCGCACCGCCTGGTGGAACTCGGCCTCACCAGGGTTGCGGGCGAGGACCTCGTCGTAGACGGAGTGCAGACGACTATCCATGAAGTGCTCCTCGGCAGGGCTGGTTCTTAACTGCACCAGGTTACGTACGTGTAAACACCGCCGTACTCCCGTCCCACTCTGAAAGACAGCAGGCTCACGACCTGGGACATCACCGTTGCCCGGAGCCACTTACTGGGCCAGCCCCCGGACCCGGCTAGCGCGGGCGGCGGCCGGGCCGCGGCCCGGCCAGCACCCCGCGGGACGGTACCCGCCAGAGCCCCGACCGCGCCCCACCCTGGCCCCGCCACGAAACAACCGTCCACGCCGTGAGAAATCTCGACCGGATCGGTACAGATTCGCGTCGACCGGGCTATACCCCTACCCAACGGTCACGAGCACCAGCGCCAAGCCCCGGCTCGCTGGTCAGCAACCCCTCCCACGACGGGGTGCTCCGGGAGATGACCTGGTCGCGCCGGCACCGGCGCGGCAAGCGTGCAGCACGACGACAGCGAGGACACCATGACGCAGCACCAGGCACCGCCCACCGACCCAGCCGGAGCCGACAGCGGCCTCGGCACCCGACCCGGCCCTGCCGACGGCTCGCCCCTTCCGCCCCGGCCCGCCGTGGTCACCCTGGTCGGCAACCCGCGCCCGGGGTCACGGACCCTGGGCGCGGCACAGGCCGTCGCGGCCCGGGTCGCCGACCACCTGGGCCTCGCGGCCGGGCCGGCAGAGGCGGGTTCGACAGACCCCGCGAGCTCCCCGGGCTCCCCGGGCTCCCCGGGCTCCCCGGGCAACCCGACCACCGCGACCATCGACCTCGCCGAGATCGCGGCCGAGATCCTGACCACCGTGCACCCCCGCGCGGACGCCGCGCGCGAGGTCGTCGCGGGCGCGACCGTGCTGGTCGTCGCGACGCCCGTCTACAAGGGCTCGTACACCGGGCTGCTCAAGGCGTTCCTCGACCTCTACGGTCCGGACGGCCTGGCCGGGGTCGTCGCGGTGCCGGTCGTGGTGTCGGGCAACCCGGCGCACGCCCTGGCCGGCGAGGTGCACCTGCGCCCGCTCCTCGTCGAGCTCGGCGCCACGGTCCCCACGCGCACGCTCGCCCTGCTGGACTCCCAGCTGGGCGAGGCCGAGCTCGCGAGCACCGTCGACGCCTGGCTCGACCGTGCGGGAGGCCCGTTGCTCCGGGCGGCGAGCGCCGCCGTCGGGCAGGACGTCCCCACCCACCAGACCGCCCCCGAGCTCGCCGAGGTGACCCGATGACCGCCGAACCCACCACCCGCTCCGACGTCGCGGGCCTCGCCGGGCTCGAGGCCCTGCTCCACGAGCAGGACGAGCCCCAGCTCAGCCCCGACGCCTACAAGGCCGTGTTCCGGCAGCACCCCGCGGGCGTCGCGGTCGTCGCGCTGCACCACGAGGGGCGGCCCGTGGGCTTCACCGCGACGTCGGTCATCTCGGTCTCGGCCGCGCCGCCGCTGCTCGCGTTCTCGCTCGCGTCGACGTCGTCGTCGTGGCCCGCGATCTCCGCGGCCCGCACGGTCACGGTCAACTTCCTCAGCGCCGACCAGGACGACGTGTCGGCGCGCTTCGCGACGAGCGGAATCGACCGCTTCGCAGCCGGCGGATGGTCACCGCTCGACTCCGGGGAGCCCGTGATCGACGGCGCGCTGTCCTGGGTGCGCGGGCGCATCATCCAGCGCACGCCCGTGGGCGACAGCTACCTGGTCTCGTTGCGCGCGCTCGCGTCGGGGACGCGCAGCGACGCGACGCCGCTGGTCTACCACGACCGGTCCTACCACCGGATCGGGGACCACTCGGCCCTCTGAGGCCACGGCAAGGGCGAGGGGCCCGACGGCGGTGCGCACCGCCGTCGGGCCCCTCGTCTTTGTCGTGGGTCGGCTACCAGGTCCAGCCGCGCGCGCTGAGCTCGAGCTCCTCGCGCAGCCGCTCGTCCTCGTCGCTGCGCAGGCCCGCGGCGAGCGGGTCCGCGTCGACCTCGAGACCGCTGAGCCGGCACGCCTCGCGCAGCAGCGCGTCGTACGCGCCCTGTGCGGCGAGGTAGTGGTGCGCCCGGGCGTAGACGCCCGGGTCGTCCTGGACGTCGCGCAGCTCGTGCGCGAGCTGGCCCAGGCGGATCTGGAGGCCCAGCGCCACGAGGGGATCAGGTGCCCGACGGCGCCGCTCGCGCCAGGTGGTCCGGTGCGGCCGGAGGGGAGGGAGGACGTCCACGGGGGGCCGGTCGTGGCGCACCGTGAGCCACGCGATGACGGCGACCGTCGCCGCGCCCACCACGCCGGAGATCACGAGAAGCCACATCGTCGGAGCCTTCTTCCGTGCCCCTGCGCGCAGCGCACGTGCCCGCAGGACACTTCCAGCCTAGGGCGTGTGGGAGCGCTCCGCCAGGGTCGGGGACGGCCACGTGGCCCTGTGCGAGAGACGGGAGGTGCCCGCCGGGACCTGGGTCCGGGCGGGCGCCTCTCGCGTCTCGTGGGGGCATCGCCTGGCGACGCCCCGTGCTAGCCCGCCGTGAACCCCTTGGCCCGGCGGGCGTCGGCCGGGCCCCACAGGTCGGTCTTGACCTCGGCCCTGACGAGCGGCACGACCTCCTCTGCGAACCGGCGCAGCACGTCGTCCTGCCGCGCCGGCTCCAGGAGGTGGTTGATCGAGACCGACTGCAGGTCGTGCCCGTAGCTCTGGTGGTAGTCGAGGATCTTCTCGGCGACGCGCTCGGGCGAGCCCACGAGGGCCGGCCCGCGCTCGACCGCCTCCTCGATGGTCCGGAAGCTCGTGACCTTGCCGACCGCGGCCGGGTCGTGCTTGCGCAGGTCTGCGCGCGCGACGGCTCCCTCGTAGATGGGGCGGAACTCCTCGATCGCCTGCTCGGTCGTGTCCGCGAGGAACAGCCCGCCCGAGCCGGACCCGACGAACCCGTACGCCGGGTCGTGGCCCGCGGCCGCGTACTGCTCGCGGTAGTGGTCGATCAGCACCTGGTAGTTCTCGCGGGGCTGGAACGCGTTGGCGCTCACGATCGGGTCGCCCCACCTCGCGGCGAGCTCGACCGCGAAGCGCGAGGTCGCGGACCCGTGCCAGATCCGGAACGTGCCGTCGTACGGGCGGGGCAGGGTCGTGGCGCCCTGCAGGTCGGGGCGGTGGCGGCCCTCCCAGTCGACCTCCTCACCGCTCAGGAGCAGGCGGAGCAGCTCGTAGTTCTCCGCGAGGTACTCGTACTGCCGGTCGATGTCGAGGCCCAGCAGCGGGTACTGGAGCGCCTCGTTGCCCTTGCCGATGACCATCTCGAACCGGCCCCGGCTGAGCTGGTCGATCGTCGCGTAGTCCTCCGCGACGCGGATGGGGTCCAGCAGGGACAACACCGTCACACCCGTGCTCAGCAGGATGCGCGACGTGCGCGCGGCGATCGCCCCGAGGATCACGGTGGGCGACGACGACAGCACGTCCCCCGCGTGCCGCTCGCCGACCGCGAACGCGTCGAGGCCGAGCTCCTCCGCCAGGACCGCGGTCTCGACGACGCGTTCGAGTCGGTCGGCCGCGGGCACGGCCTCGCCCGTGACGGGGTGGGGCGGGTTGAAGACGATGTCGAGGACCTGGAAACGCACGGATGCTCCTTGGTGGGGGTGGGTGGTGGTGCCGAGGTAGAGGGCGGGCGTCGAGGTAGAGGGCTCGGGCCCTCTACCTCGACGGGTGCCCTCTACCTCGCGAGGGAGTGCTCAGGCCGCCTGCGCCGACGCCGCCTCGGCGTCCCGCTTGGCGACCTCCTCGCGCACGATCGGGATGACGTAGCGGCCGAAGTCGGTCGCGTCGTCGAGCAGGTCGTAGCCGCGCGCCGAGACGATGCGGACGCCCAGGTCGTAGTAGGCGAGCAGCGCCTGCGCGACGGTCTCGGGCGTCCCGACGAGAGCGTTCGAGTTGCCCGCGCCCCCGGTGGCCTTGGCCGTCGCGGTCCACAGGGCCGTGTCGAACCGGTCGCCCTGGGCCGCGATCTCCAGGAGGCGCTGCGAGCCCGCGTTCTCGGGCTTGTCGATCGGGTGGCGACGGCTCAGCACGCCGCCCGCCGCGGCCTTGCGCTCCTCGATCCGGTCGAGCACGCGGTGGGCCTTCTCCCAGGCCAGCTCCTCGGTCGCGCCGAGGATCGGGCGGAACGCGGCGTGGATCCGCGGGGGCGTGGAGCGCCCGGCAGCCACGGCCTCGGTGCGGACGCGCTGGATCTGCTCGGCCGTGCGGTCGAGCGGCTCGCCCCACACCGCGTAGATGTCGGCCTCGGCCGCACCGACCTTGAACGCCGCGTCCGAGGACCCGCCGAACGAGATGGTCGGCGTGCGCCCCTCGAAGGGCTTGGTGTCGAGCACGAAGTCGTCGAGGTCGTAGAAGCTCCCGTGGTGGTCGAACGGTTCGGCGCTCGACCAGGCCTTCTTGACGATCTGGATGTACTCCTGGGTGCGGGCGTAGCGCTCGTCCTTGGCCAGGGTGTCGCCCTCTCGCCGCTGCTCGTGGTCGTTCCCGCCCGTGATGAAGTGGACGGACAGGCGCCCCTCGGCGAGCTGGTCGAGGGTCGCGAAGGACTTGGCCGCGAACGTCGGGTAGGAGACGTTGGGGCGGTGCGCGAGCAGCAGCTCGACCGTGTCGAGGCGGGCCGCGGTCCAGGCCGCGAGCGCCGACGGCTCGGGTCCGCTCGACCCGTAGGCGAACAGGACACGGGTCCAGCCGTTGTCCTCGTGGGCGCGCACGATGCGCTCCAGGTACTGCTTGTCGAACGGTGCGGTCGTGCGGGACGTGGTCTCGGAGGCGTCGCTCGTGGTGGCGATGCCGAGGAACTCGACGGGCATGGTCTTCTCCGGTTCAGGTGGGGTGGGGATCTCGGCAGGCACGCACTACCTCGGCGGGACGGTGGGCGCGGGTGGGGTGCCCTGTGGCGGACGAGCGGTCAGGGTGACTGCGGGGCGGGAGCCTCGACGGGCGGGAGGTCCAGGCCGTACGCGTGCAGCCGCCCGCCGCCCTCTCCCTCGATCACGCGGGTCTCGCGCTCGGGCAGCCGCCTGAACCCGAGCGCCTCGTAGAGCCGGTGCGCCCGGGTCATCTGCGGACCCGAGTTCATGACGACCCGCTGCGCCCCCTGGGCACGAGCCACGTCGAGGACGTGCCGCGTGAGCGTCGTCCCGATCCCCCGTCCCCGAGCGGCGGGGGCGACGCCGAGGAGGCGGAAGTCCAGCTCGCCGTCGAGCGCCAGGGGTGAGATGTGCCGGCCAGGCGGCGGGGTCGCGACGGTCCCGAGCAGCGCTCCGGCGTCGTCGTCGACCGCGACCCACACGTCGTGCTCGGCCGCGCGGCTCGCGACGTCTCGCAGCACGTCCCGGTACGACTCCGAGATCGTGTACTCGAACCCGTACGCCGCTTCGAGCAGGTCGGCGACGGCCTCGTGCTCGACGGGCGTCACGAGCCGGACGGTCACCCCGGCGCCGTCCCCGGGCGACCCTGCTCCTCCGTGACGGCTCCCGTCCGGGCGAGCGGCGCCGTCGGGCACCCTGCCCCCGTGACCGTCGCGGCGCGCCGACTCGACGAGGCGGGCGACGCCGTCGGCCACCTCGCGCACCCGCCGGGCCCGGCGGGAGGACTCTCCTGGATCAGCAGCGCCGGCGGGCGGGTTCCCGACGCCCGCGCGCGACGTGGTGGGCGCGCTCATGCGCGCTGCCGGACCGGCTCGTGCGGGCCCGACGACGCCGGCTCGCCCTCCGCGCCCGCGCCCGGCTCGGCCGGGAGGCCCGCGTCGCGCCAGGCGGGGAAGCCGCCCTCGACGTGCGAGACGTTCGTGTAGCCGCGAGCGGCGAGGGCCTCGGCGACGGGGCCCGAGCCACGCTCGGAGCCGCAGACCACGACGATCGGGGTGTCGAGAGAGACCGCGGGCGCCGCGACCGAGCCGAAGATCGCGTCGAGGTCCTCGCGGTCCGTGACCGTGGCACCCGGGATGGCGCCCGCGCTCGCACGGCCTCCCGCGCTGCGGACGTCGACGAGGAAGGCTCCGGCCGCGACGCGGTCGCCCGCGTCGGTGGCCGGGGTGAGCAGGGGCTGGTGCTGGGTCATGTCGTCTCCTGGGTCGGGTGGCGCGATGGGTGGCGCGATGGGTGGTGCGGGTCGAGCGGGTGCTGCTGCCGAGGTAGAGGCCTCCCGTCGAGGTAGAGGTCTGAAGCCCTCTACCTCGACGGGTTCCCTCTACCTCGCGAGGGCTGG
Source organism: Oerskovia enterophila (assembly GCF_001692445.1). Classification (GTDB taxonomy): domain Bacteria; phylum Actinomycetota; class Actinomycetes; order Actinomycetales; family Cellulomonadaceae; genus Oerskovia; species Oerskovia enterophila. The sequence goes on from NZ_MAQA01000028.1 coordinate 55,451, forward strand.
TTCGCGGTCGGCCGCGACCTCGGGCCCGGCCGCGTCCGCCGCCGACAGGCCCCAGCGGGCCGCGAGCAGCTCGAACGACCGGGCCCGGTCGGCGGGGTCGTGCGCGACGGTCGTCACGACGATCTCGTCGGCCACGGTCACGCGCGCGAGGGTCTCGAGGCGTTCGACGACCGTGTCGGGCGACCCGACGAACCTCGTGTCGACGCGGTCCTGGACGGCCGCACGGTCGGCGTCGGACAGGTCGTCCCACGCGGGCGTCGTGCCGGGCGCGGGGTAGGCGATCGCGCCGTCGGCCCCGCGGCGGATCGACAGGACCCAGGCCGTGAAGGGGTCCGCGATCCGGCGGGCCTCGGCGTCGGTGTCCGCGACCAGGACGTCGGCCGAGACCACGACGTACGGCTGGTCGAGCACGCCCGGCCGGAACGCCGCACGGTAGGCCGCGATCGTGTCGAGCGTCGCGGACGGGCCCACGTGGTAGTTCGCGGCGAGCGGCAGGCCCAGCTCGCCCGCGACCCGCGCGCTCACGCCGCCGCTCGACGCGAGCACGAACAGGTCGAACGCCGCGCCCTCGACGGGCGGGCTCGTGTACGCGGTGCCCGCGCTGTTGGTGAAGGTCCCCGCACGCAGGCCCAGGACCAGCTCGAGCTCGTCGCGGAACTCCGCGGGCGTCCGGCTCGCACCGACGACCTCCTTCTGGGCGAGCAGCCGCTGGCGCAGCGCGGTGTCGGTGAAGGCGACGCCGGGCGCGGCGGGGATCAGGAGGCCGTCGACCACGCGCGTCCCGGCGGGCTGCGCGGGGGCGGGCGCGGGCTCGCCCGCCGTCGTCGCCTGCGTGCCCGACGACGGAGCCTCGGCTCCCGTGCTCGCCTCGCTCCTCGCGGGGGGCGGGGTGAAGGCCCGGCCCAGTCCCAGGTCGACCCGGCCCGGGTGCAGGGCCGCGATGGTCCCGAACTGCTCGGCCGCGAGGAGCGGGCTCGTGGTGCTCAGCAGCACGGCGCCCGACCCCACGCGGATGCGCGTCGTGCGCTCGGCGACGAGGGCCGCGAGGACCGCGGGGGACGCCGAGGCGACCCCCGGGGACAGGTGGTGCTCGGCGAACCAGATGCGGCGGTAGCCCAGCTCGTCGGCGCGGACCGCGGTGTCGAGGGTGTCGCGCAGGGCCTGAGCGCCGGTCGAGCCCTCGCTCACGACCGCGAGGTCGAGGATCGACAGCGGGACCCGGGTCGGGTGCGGGGTCTGCGGGGTGGTCGGCTGGTCGGAGACGGTCATCGGGTTTCCTCGGTGGTCGTGGGGGTGTCCTGGTCGAGCGGGGGTCGGGCGGGCGGTCCGCCGGTCAGCGCGAGGGCAGCCCGCGCGCTGCGAGCGCCGAGTGCAGGTGCGCGTGGCCGCGCTCGGGTCCGGGGACCGCGAGCCGGTCGACCACGCGGCGGCGCCAGCTCTGCGCGAGCCCCTCCTCGCGGTAGAAGGGCGCGATGAGGTCCTCGTACGCGTCGACGTACGGCGCCTGGACGGCCAGGTCGTAGGTCTCGTGGTGCAGCACCGCGGCCTGGGGAAGCCGTGGCTTGACCCGTTCGCCGCCTGCGGGGTCGGGATGCCCGACGACGAGGCCGACGACCGCGACCGTGCCCTCGGGCAGGCCCAGCTCGGCCGCGACCTGCTCGGGGTGGTGGCGCAGCGCGCCGATGTAGACGGTCCCGAGCCCCAGCGACTCGGCGGCCACGACCGCGTTCTGCGCGGCGAGCGCCGCGTCGACGAACGCGACGACCGTCGAGTCGAGGTAGTCGGCACCCGCCAGGTGCGTGCCGTCGGCCGCCCCGATCGCCCGGGCGCGGGCCAGGTCCGCGACCCACACGAGCAGCAGCGGAGCCTGGCGGACGTGCGCCTGCCCTCCGGCGAGCGCCGCGAGCCGGTCCTTGCGGGCCGGGTCGGTCACCGCCACGACGCTCCAGAACTGCATGTTGGACGAGGTCGGCGCGGACTGCGCGGCGGCGACCAGGGTCGGCAGGACCGTGTCGTCGAGCGGGTCGGTGAGGTAGGCCCGGACCGTGCGGTGCCGCAGGATGCCGGCGATCGCGTCGGTGAGCGGGGCGACGTCGTCGGGCTGGTGGGCGCCGTAGCGCTCCGTCAGGGGCGAGGCCGTGGTGATGGTCGACATGATGGCCTTTCGGTCGTGCGGGCGGGGGCGCGGGTGCGGGTG
>NZ_MAQA01000029.1 GCF_001692445.1 Oerskovia enterophila
CCCCCCCCCCCCCCCCCCTTGTACGAACGCCTCACGGACAGGATGGCGGCTCAGGACGGCACGCGGAGCGAACGCCAAGGATCTGTGGACAACATGCTCACCGCAGGACGTCGGCGACCTGAGCTGCCGATCTCAGACAGCGGACCACGGACCGCGCTGCGCACAGGCGAGGGCGGCTCAGGCGGCGAGGGGGACGGGGCGACCCGGCGCAGCGGGGCAGCGGGCGCACCGGGCACAGCGGGCACAGCGGGCGCAGAGGCGGCCTCAGGGCAAGGGTCGAGGCCACGATGAACGCGACCTCGACCTCGCACTTCCCGAAGGCCCGGATGCCGGGTCGGGCGGGTCTTCCTCAGAGGCACCGTGCGCGGGAACGCGGTTGCCGGACCGGCACGCGGAGGGCGTATCGCCGGTCACTCGTGACCGATGACCACCCTGCCAGACGGGACACACAAGGACAAATCACCCCGGCGCGCCACGGCGCGCGCCCCTGTGCCCGAGCGCCTCGGTGCCCGTCGCACACGACCGCGACTGGCCGGGCAAGGCCGAACCTCCCTAGGCCGAGTCCCGCACCACGAGCGACGTCGGCAGCGTGATGGCCGCAGGCTCCTGGCCCTCCACGACCTCGAGCAGCAGCCGCACCATCTCGGCGCTGATGCGCTCGAAAGGCTGCCGCATGGTCGTCAGCGCCGGGTGGAGCGACGCGGCGACCCCCGAGTCGTCGAACCCGCCCACGGCCACGTCCCCGGGCACGCTCCGCCCCGTGGCCTGGAGCGCGACGAGCGCCCCCGCCGCCATGAGGTCGGACGCCACGAACACGGCGTCGAGGTCAGGGCGCCGCTCGAGCAGCTCGGCCATCGCGAGCCGGCCCCGCTCGCGCGAGTAGTCGCCGTGCGCGACGAGCGACTCGTCGAACCGGTCGCCCAGCGCGTCGCGGTACCCGTCGAGTCGCAGCGTCCCGCCCGGGGTGTCGAGCGGACCCGTGATCGTCGCGATGCGCGTGCGCCCCGAGTCGAGCAGGTGCTGCGTCATGGTGCGCGCCCCGGCCCGGTCGTCGGCCGCGACGTACCCGACGCGCCCCTCGTACCCGAGCGGGACACCGCAGGCGACCGTCGGGACCTTCTGCTTGAGCAGCTCGGCCAGCATCGGGTTGCCCTGGTGCGAGCTGATGAGCAGGACGCCGTCGACGTGCCCCGCCGCGACGTACCCACCGATGCGGCGACGCTCCTCGGGGGTCCCCGCGACCATGAGCAGCAGCGGCATCTCGCGCTTCGCGAGCTCCTCGGCCGCGCCCCGCAGCAGGATCGAGAAGTTGGGGTCCTCGAACAGCAGGTGCTGCGGCTCGGTCAGCAGGAACGCGATCGAGTTCGACCGCCCCGTCACGAGGCTGCGCGCGTGCTGGTTCGCGGCGTACCCCGTGGTCCGGATCGCCTCGTTGACCGCGGCAAGGGCATCAGGAGAGACCCAGTGGCCACCGTTGATCACGCGGGACACGGTCCCGCGCGAGACGCCCGCGACGTCCGCGACGTCGCGGATCGTGGGGCGACGCTTCGCCCCGTTGCCCGACGCCGCCGCCCGCCTCTCGCGCACGGGTCCGGCGCCCGCCCCCGCACCCGGGGAGGTGCCGCGCGCGGCTTCGCGACCGTCCTCGCGCACGGCATCGACGGGCTGGGGTACGACGTCGTTCCCGGACTGCTCCACGACACGTGAGTCTAGGGACATCCTCAGGCCTTGACCGCGCCGGCGGCGAGGTCGACCTGCCAGTAGCGCTGCAGGAGGAGGAACAGGGCCACGAGCGGGACGATCGACAGCAGCGCGCCCGTGATCACGAGCGTGTACAGCGCGGGCTGCGACGCCCCCTGGTTCAGCAGACCCGACAGCCCGACCGTGAGCGGGAAGAGCTTGTCGTCGCCGAGCATGATGTACGGCAGCATGAAGTTGTTCCAGATCGCGACGAACTGGAAGAGGAACACCGTGACCAGGCCGGGCGCCATCATGGGCATCGCGACCTGCGCGAACGTCCGGAGCTCACCGGCACCGTCGGTCCGGGCGGCCTCGACGATCTCGTCGGGGATCGACGCCCCCGCGTAGATACGGGCGAGGTAGATCCCGTACGGGCTGATGATGCTCGGCAGGAGCACGGCCCAGTAGGTGTTGGTCAGACCGGCCTGGGCCAGGAGCAGGTACTGCGGGATCGCGAGCACCACACCGGGCACGAGCACGCCGGCGAGCAGCATGTTGAAGACCGCCGTCTTCCCGCGGAAGCGGTACTTCGCGAGCGCGTAGCCCGCCATCGCGGAGACGACGACCGAGAGCAGCCCGCCGATGCCCGCGTAGAGGGCCGTGTTCGCCATCCACCGCCAGAACAGACCGCCGCGGTAGGCGTTGAGGTCGGACACGTTGTCCAGGAAGTGCGAGGACGGCGCGAACGTGAAGGTCGAGAACAGCTCGCTCCCCGACTTGGTCGAGGCCACGACGACCCACAGCACGGGCAGCAGGCAGTACAGGGCGCCCACGAGCAGGATCGCGGTCGCGGTCCCGCTCGGGCGCTCGCCCGCGGACCGGTGACCCGTCCGCGGAGCCTTGCGGGACTTCTTGACGACCGCCCCGGGGCGCGCGTCGAAGGTCTCGGCGACGAGGGCGGTCTCAGCAGCGTCGGTAGTCATGGTCACTTCTCCTGACCGAAGGCACGGCTCTGCACGAGGCGCAGGAACCCGAACGAGAGGACGAACGTCGCGACGGCGATGATGACCGAGGTCGCGGCCGCCGAGTACAGGTCACCGCGGATGAACGCGTCGCGGTACACCTTCATGAGCGGGGTCCACGTGCTGGAGATCGTGTTGCTGAGCGGCTTGAGGGTCGTGGGCTCGGCGAACACCTGCAGGGTCGCGATCATCGAGAAGACGAACGTCATGATGATCGACGGGACGACGATGGGGATCTTGATCCGCCACGCCATGCCGATCTGGTTGCAGCCGTCGAGCTCGGCGGCCTCGTACAGCTCGGACGGGATCGCGCGCAACGACGTGTAGATCACGACCATGTTGAACCCGACGCCGCCCCACACCGCGATGTTCGCGACCGCGAAGATCACCAGGTCCGACGAGAACAGGGACGGGACGTCCCAGCCGAGCCGGTCGAACACGTAGTAGAAGGGGCTCACGCCCGGCAGGTAGAGGAAGCCCCAGAGGAGCGACGAGATCACCGCGGGCACCGCGTAGGGCAGGAAGATCGAGATCCGCGAGAGCTTGGTGGCCCGCGACCGGCGCGAGTCGAGCAGCAGCGCGAAGAGCAGCGCGAGGCCCAGCATGGTCGGCACGACGATCACGCCGTAGAGCGCGACGCGCCCCACGGACGCGAGGAACTCCGGGTCGGCGAGCGACGCCGCGTAGTTCGCGAACCCGTTCCACACCTCGGTCCGTGCCCCCGACCCCAGACCCAGCCCGCTGACCTTCTCGGTCCGGAAGCTCAGGTAGACCGCATACGCGATGGGCAACGCGAGGAAGAGGACGAACAGCACGATCGCCGGGGCGAGGAAGCCCCAGGGGGCTGCCTGGCGCCGGGACGCACCCGGTCTGCGGCGTCGCGCCGCGGGGGGCGCGCTGGGCCGCACTGGCGTGGTCGTGGTCACGATCTCTCCTCGGAAGGTCTCCGCCGGACGGGGGCAGGCGGCTGCTGAAGCACGGAGCTGAAGGGGTGGTGCGGGCGCCCGTCGGGGCTCCCGGTGCCGCCGCTCGGGGCGAGCGACGGGCGAGGCGGCCGCCCGGACGAACCGGGCGACCGCCGTCGGGCCTATTCCTTGACGTTGAAGCCGGAGCTCTTGAGGTCCTCGAGCGTGACCTTCTGCATGGCCTCGACCGCAGCGGTGAACGCGGCCTGCGACTTCGCCTCGGTGGCCTTGCCGAACTCGTCGTTGTACGCCGAGTAGGTGACGTTGACGTTGGGGCCGTACGTGAAGCTGCCCGCGGTCTTGGCCGTCTGGGCCGCGATCTCGTAGAAGTCAGGCTGGTTCGCGAAGAACGTCGGGGGCTCGGAGAGCGCCTCGGCCGACGCGGGGATGTTCGCGGGGTAGATCCCGGTCTGCTCGACGAGGAGGTCGACGCCCTCCTGCGACGAGTTGAGCCACGTGATGAACTGCGCGGCCTCTGCGGGGTGCTTCGACTGGCTCGTCACGGCCGTGGCGGAACCGCCCCAGTTGCCCGTGGCCGGCTTCGCGGCGTCCCACTGCGGCATGGGGGCCATCTTCCACAGGCCCGCGGTGTCGGGGGCGTTGCCCTCGAGGACGCCCGGCGCCCAGATGGCCGAGAGCCAGCCGATCTGCGTGCCGTTGTTGAGCGCGGCGTTCCACTCGGGGGTGTACATGGGCTTGTTGTCGATCACGCCGGACTCGACGAGACCGCCCCAGTAGTCAGCGACCTTGAGCGTCGCCTCGTCGTCGACCGCGACGGTCCACGCGTCCCCGTCGATGCCCCACCAGGAGGCGCCGGCCTGCTGCGAGAGGCCCGTGAACCAGCCCGCGTCGGTCGCCGAGAACGTGCCGAGGTACTTGGTCGGGTCGGCGGCCTGCAGGGCGGCGGCCGTCGCGGCGTACTCGTCCCACGTCGTGGGGACGGTCAGCCCGAGCTGCTCGAAGATGTCGGCGCGGTAGTAGAACTGCATGGGGCCCGAGTCCTGCGGCACGGCGTAGACCGCGTCGGAGCCGAGGGTCACGTCGTTCCAGACGCCCTCGGGGAACTGGTCCGCCAGGTCCGCGACCTCTCCCGAGATGTCGGCGAGCGCGTCGGCCGAGACCAGCGTGGGGATCTTCTGGTACTCGGTCTGCATGATGTCGGGCGCACCGCTGCCCGCCTTGACCGCGGTCAGCAGCTTGGTGATGGCGGGGTCGCCGCCGTCCTGCTTGTTGACCGTGACCTGGATGTCGGGGTTCGCCGCGTTCCAGGTCTCGACGACCTTGTCCACGTTCGGCGCCCAGGTCCAGAAGGTCAGCTCGACCGGTCCGTCGGCCGCCGGGGCGTCGGAACCGCCGCTGCCCGAGCTGCAAGCGGTCATCAGTAGTGCGGCGGAGGCGATGATCGCCGCTGCCTTCGTGCCTGTGGACAGGCGCATGAGGTCCTCCTCGTCAAGGAACCATCGCGCTTCTCGCCAGGGCTTGGGCCAGGGCGACTCACGACAGTGTGGGGCTGTGCACGGTCACAGTACTCACGCCCCGCATGGTCTTGTCAACATCATGTTTCATGCTGTTACCTAGGTGTTGCACGGTCGATCACACCTGTGATCGTGCACAGCAACGTGTTTCGAGGAGAGCGCATGACTTCCGCCAAGCCCCGCCCGGTCGGCCCCGTCTACGACGGCTGGCTGCCTGGCGTCGACGCGATCTGCTACGGCGGTGACTACAACCCCGAGCAGTGGCCGGAGGAGGTCTGGGAGCAGGACGTCGCGCTGATGCGCCAGGCCGGGGTGAACCTCGTGAGCATCGGGATGTTCAGCTGGGCGCTCATGGAGCCCCGTGAGGGAGAGCTCGACCTCGCGTGGCTCGACCGCCTGTTCGACCTGCTCCACGCGCACGGCATCCGCGTCGACCTCGGCACCCCCACGGCGTCGCCGCCGGCCTGGTTCTTCCACGCCTACCCCGAGTCGCGCGTCGTGACCCGCGACGGGACTGTCCTGGGGTTCGGCTCGCGCGGCATGGTCTCCCCCAGCTCGCCCGACTACCGCCGCGCGTGCGTCCGCATCACGACCGCGCTCGCCGAGCGCTACGGATCGCACCCCGCGCTCGCCCTGTGGCACGTGCACAACGAGTACGGCGCGCCCGTCTCGGACGACTACTCGCCCGCGAGCGCCGCGGCCTTCCGCGAGTGGCTGCGCGAGCGCTACGGCGACCTCGAGGGTCTGAACGCCGCATGGGGCACCCGGTTCTGGGGGCAGGTCTACGGCGAGTGGGAGCACGTGGGCGTGCCCGCGGTCGCGGCCTCGGTCGTCAACCCCGCGCAGCGCCTGGACTTCGCCCGCTTCACCAACGACGCGCTGCTGGCGTGCTTCGTCGCCGAGCGCGACGCGATCCGCGCCCGTTCGTCGGTGCCGGTCACGACCAACTTCATGGCGGGCGAGTGCCCGTCGACCGACCTGTGGGCCTGGGCCCGCGAGGTCGACATCGTCTCGAACGACCACTACCTGCGGGCAGCGGACCCGCGCAACGAGGTGGGGCTCGCGCTGGCTGCGGACCTGACGCGCTCGGTCGCGGGCGGCAAGCCGTGGATGCTGCTCGAGCACTCGACGTCCGGCGTGAACTGGCAGCCGCGCAACGTCGCCAAGCGTCCGGGCGAGATGGCGCGCAACGCGTTCTCGCACCTGGGCCGCGGGGCCGACGCGATCATGTTCTTCCAGTGGCGGGCCTCGCGCTCCGGCGCCGAGAAGTTCCACTCGGCGATGCTGCCGCACGCGGGGACGGGCAGCCGCGTGTGGCGCGAGGTCGTGGCGCTGGGCGCCGAGCTCGGCGCGATCGGCGAGCTCCGCGGGTCGCGCGTGCACGCCGACGTCGCGATCCTGTGGGACCCCGAGTCGTTCTGGGCGCAGGACCTCGAGTGGCGCCCGAGCGTGGACGCGCAGCACCGCGAGCGCGTCGACGCGTTCTACGACCGGTTCTGGCGCGACGGCGTCCAGGTGGACTTCGCGCACCCTGGGCAGGACCTGTCGGGCTACCGCCTGGTCGTCGCGCCCGCGTCGTACCTGCTGACCGAGGAGTCGGCCGAGAACCTCACGCGCTACGTCGAGGGCGGCGGCACGCTCCTGGTCTCGTACTTCTCGGCCGCGGTCGACGAGCACGACGCGGTACACCCGGGCGGCTTCGTGGCCCCGCTGCGCCGTGCGCTCGGGCTCACGGTCGAGGAGTTCCTGCCCCTGCGGGAGGGCGAGTCGCTGACCGTCGCGCTCGACGGCGGGGAGGTCGCGCCGACGCTGACCGGCACGCTCCCTGGGGACGTGTGGGCCGACGACATCACGCTCGAGGGCGCGCAGGTCGTGGGCACGTACGTCGACGGCCCGGCCCCGGGCTCCCCCGCGATCACGCGGCACACGCTCGGCGAGGGCACGGGCTGGTACGTCTCGACGCGCCTCGACGTCGCCGCGCTGAGCACGCTCCTGGGCGCCGTCTACGCGGACGCGGGACTGGCGCCGTCGGGCCTGCCGGAGGGCTTCGAGGTGGTGCGCCGCCGCGGCGAGGACGCCGAGTACGTCGTCGCGATCAACCACACCGACCAGGAGGTCACGCTCCCCTCCCTCGCCGACGGGACCACCGACCTCGTGACGGGCGAGGCCGTGCCGGGCGCCGCGACCGTGGCCCCGGGGGCCGTGCGCGTGCTGCGTTCGCCGCTCGCCTGAGGATCGCCCCTGCTCTCCCGCGGGCGGTCGGGCCGACCACGCCCCTGGTCGGCCCGACCGTCCGCGGGCCTTGCTCCACCCATCAACGCACCACGTCAAGGAGGACGGATGAGATCGACGAGGAAAAGCACCCTGGGGGTCCTGGTGACCGCGCTCGCGCTCGCGGGCGTCACGCCCGCGGTCGCCGCACCCGCAGCGGCGGGCACCCTGGTGAACCCCGGCTTCGAGGCCGGGCTCACGGGCTGGACCGTCACGAGCGCCTCGGGGCACGACGGCGGGGCGAAGGTCGAGGACGCCGGGCACGGCGCGTCGTCGGGCCGGCTGACGCACTGGGCGGGTGACGCCTACGACGTCACGACGGCCCAGACCGTCGAGGGCCTGGCCACGGGATGGTGGACCGCGAGCGCCTGGGTGAAGTCGGGCGGTGCGCTCGACGCGACGCGGCTCGAGCTCACGGGCTGCGGGGTCGACGACGCGACGACGACCCCAGTCACCGAGCAGGACGACCAGTGGGTCCGCCTGTCGGTCTCGGCCTACGTGACGGGCGGCGACTGCACGGTCGCGGTCGTGACCGACGGCCCGGGCGGCGCGTGGGCGTCGGTCGACGACGTGACGCTCGAGCGCGGGCGCGTGACGCGCGACGTGCGCGGCGGCGACCTGTCGGGCGTCGCCAAGAACGAGGCCTTCGGCGCTACCTACGCGAGCACCGACGGCACGCCGGGCGACCCGGTCGAGATCCTCGCGGACGCGGGCATGAACCTGGGCCGCCTCAAGGTGTGGGTCGACCCGGCCGACGGGTACAACGAGATCACGCACGTCGTCGAGAGCGCCCGGCGCATCGAGGCCGCGGGCATGGACGTCATGATCGACTTCCACTACTCCGACCGCTGGACCGACCCGGGCGCCCAGGGCACCCCGGCCGCGTGGGTCGGCGGGACGACCGACGAGCTGGCGCAGGACGTCTACGACCACACGCACGACGTCCTGGTCGCGCTGCGGGACGCGGGCGTGACCACGGACTACGTGCAGGTCGGGAACGAGATCAACCCCGGCATGATGTGGCCCTCCGGGCAGACGTGGGACGTGGTCCCGGGCGACGGGTACGACACCGCGCAGTGGGACTCGCTCGCGGCCTTCCTGAGCGCGGGCTCCCGGGCGGTGCGCGACGTGACCCCCGAGGCGCAGGTGATCCTGCACCTGACGAACATCGACGACGGGATCGGCGGCCTCACCTGGTGGTTCGACGAGGTCACCTCGCGCGGGGTCGACTTCGACGTGATCGGTCTGAGCTACTACGGCTACTGGCACGGCAGCCTGGGCGACCTGCAGAACGCGGTCGGGACGCTGTCCGACCGCTACGACCGTGACGTCATGGTCGTCGAGACGGCCTACCCGTTCACGCTCGAGGACGGATCGCCCGCGTGGGAGAACGTCATCGCGACCGAGGACGACCTGGTCCCCGGCTACCCCGCGACCCCGGCGGGACAGGCCTCGGCGCTGCGCGCCGTCCAGGACGTCGTCGCCTCGGCCCCGGGCGGGCGCGGCCTGGGCGTCGTGTACTGGGAGCCGGCATGGACGTCGGTCGAGGGCAACGGCTGGGACCCGGCCGACGCGTCGTCGGGCAACGCGTGGGAGAACCAGGCGATGTTCGACCTCGACGGCCGCCTCCTGGCTCCCGTCGCGGCCGAGCTCGCGCCGGACGCGGCCACGTCGGCATGGACCGCGTCGGCCGTCTACACGGCGTGTGACGTCGTCCTGCACGACGGCGCCGCGTACGTCGCGTCGTGGTGGACCTCGGGTCAGGAGCCGGGCGCCTCGGCGTACGGGCCGTGGCAGGAGGCGGCCGCAGCCGACGAGGCGGGCACGAGCCCGTGGGCCGCGACGCGCGTCTACGTCGCGGGCGAGCGCGCGACGTTCGAGGGCGCGACCTACGAGGCGCGCTGGTGGACCAGGAACCAGCAGCCCGACGGCTCCGCGTGGGGCCCGTGGGAGCGCGTCGGCTGACGTTCCCCGCGCGAGCGCGCGGCCGACGAGGTCTGGCACGGCCGGGAGGCGTGTGCCCGCGCACTGCAGGACGTCGCGGTCACCGCCCCCGGCCGTACCTCTCCAGCAGGTACTGCCCGTACGTGCCCGTCCCGTAGGGCTCGCCGGGCACCATGTGGTGCCCGGCAGCGAAGGCCGCGAAGGTCTTCCCCGGGACCCGCACCCGCGCGACCGGTCGGCGGCTCCCGGTCGCCCGCGCCCAGGCGCGTGCAGCCTCCCGACCCGTGATGCGCTCGGGCCCGCCGATGTCGCCGACCCGGCCCGCGGGCCCGGCGGCGACGATCTCCGCGAGGCGCGCGGCGACGTCGGGCACGGCGATCGGCTGGACCTCGAGCGCGGGCGTGAGGAGGACGGGCGAGAAGCGCTGCGCCGTGAACATCCCGACGACGAGCTGCGGGAACTGCGTGGCCCGCAGGATCGTGTGCGGCAGCCCGGACGCGGTGAGGATCGACTCGACCTCGACCTTGGCCTGGTAGTAGCCGAGCGGGATGCGGTCGACGCCGACGATCGACTGGAACACGACGTGCCCCACGCGCGCGTCGCGGGCCGCGGTCACGAGCCTGCGGCCCATCTCGACGTCGGCGCGGGGCCCGCGGGTCGCGAGGTGCAGGACGACCTCGACGCCGTCGAACGCCTCGCCCAGCCCCTCACCTGTCGTGAGGTCGCCCGTCACGACGCCGGGCGTCGTGCCGGCCGAGCGGCTGAGGACGCGGACGTCGTGCCCGGCCTCGCGCAGCAGGTTCACGGTGGGGGTGCCGAGAGTGCCGGTGCCGCCCGTCACGAGAACTGTGGTCGCACGCGCTGTGGTCATGGGGGTTCCCTTCCGACCGCGCGTCGTGCGCGGGAGTGCCGCTGGGGGGCGTTCGCCTCGCCCGCCCTTCTGTTCATTCTGCGGGGTCGGAGGTCATCCACAAGCCCCACGTCGCGAGTCGTGTCCACAGATGACCCCGGGCCCGCCGCGCGCGAGGACGCGGTTGCGCCACGCTGCCCGCATGACCCACAGCACCCGGTCCTCGCACCCCCGACGCCGCACCACGCCCCGGCACCCCGTCTCGCCGCGGGGCCTGCGCACCCTGCGCGCCACCTGGGAACGGCAGGCTGCCGAGGCCGGCGGCCCGGGCGGCTTCCACCACCTCCACGGACCGCACACGCACGGCTGGCTGCTCGCCGACGCGGTGCCCGAGCTCCTGGAACCGATCGTGCACGCCGACGACGACCCGCTCGAACCGACCTTCTTCGCGCACCTCGACGCCCCGGTCGCCGAGGCGCTGCTGGCCCGGTTCGCGCCCGCGCACCTCGTCCACCGGTCGAACGGCTCGCCCACGCTCGGGAACCAGCTGCGCGCGACCGTCGCCCACCCCGGCGAGATCACGCTCCACGGGTTCGTGCTCGGCCCCGGGCGCTGCGACGAGCGGCTCGTGTCCGAGGGCGCGCTCGTACGCTTCGAGGCCGACCTGCTCGTGACCGAGCACCACGCCCCCGGCTGCGAGTGCGAGCTCCTGTGGGCCTACGCGGTCGACGAGCTGGGGCTCGACGACGCCGAGCACGCACCGCACCGGATCCACCGCATCCACCGCGCGGAGGCACCGGACGAGACGTGGTGGCGGCTGCTGTGGGCGTGAGCGGCGCACCGGATACGGGCCGGGACGCACGGCGCCGGGCGAGTGGCGCCGGGCTCGCGGTGCCGGCTCACACCGGCCCAGGGCCCTCACGTCCGCTCGAGGAACCCCTCGCTCGCTCGCTCGAACCGGCGCATGAGATCCGCGAACGCCTGTCGGTCCTCCGGGGCCCATCCGTCGAGCAGCTCGTCGACCAGCCGGTCGCCGGCGGCGACGAACGTCCTCGCGACCTGCGCCCCCGCCTCGGTGAGGTGGACGCGTGCCGCGCGCGCGTCGTCGGGGTCCTCGCGGCGCTCGGTGAGGCCCGCCGCGTCGAGGCGACGCAGGATCTTGCTCACGTTGGACGGCCCGGTGGACAGGTGCTCCGCGATCGCCGAGGGGCGCCGCGGCCCCTCCCGCCACACGACGGTGAGGACCACGACGGCGGGCGAGTCCAGGTCGATCCCCTCGCGCGCCGCGACCGCGGCGAGGAAGTCGCCGCTCGTCCACAGGCCCATGACCCGGACCAGGGAGTCGAGCAGGTCGGACCGGTATCCGGGGACGCGCGGGTCGCCCAGCACGCCCCCCGGGGACCCCGGAGCGGGGGCAGGGCCGGAGCCCTGCCCCGCCCCGGGGTGCGGTGCGTCGGTCATGCGACCTGCGTGCCGCCGTCGACGGGCAGGACCACGCCCGTGATGAAGCTCGCCTGGTCGGACAGCAGGAACGCGACCGCGTCGGCGATCTCGGACGGCCGGCCCAGGCGCTGCATGGGGACGTCGGCCGCATACCCGGCGCGGGCCTCCTCGGGCAGCGACGCGAGCGCTGCCGTCTCGATCGCGCCCGGCGCGACGGCGTTGATGCGGATGCCGTCGGTCACGTACTCGATCGCGGTGCCCCGCGTGAGCGAGACGACGCCGGCCTTGGCGGCCGAGTACGGCGAGAGGCCGGGCGACGCCTTGAGGCCGGCGATCGAGGCGATGTTGACGATGCTGCCGCCGCCGTGGGCGAGCATGTGGGCGATCTCGGCCTTCATCGACAGGAAGGTCCCGCGCAGGGTGATGTCGAGCGTGCGGTCCCAGCCGTCCTGCGGCATCTGGTCGAGACGGAACGGGCGCGTGCCGACCCCCGCGTTGTTGACCGCGAGGTGCAGCCCCCCGAACGTCTCGACCGCGAACCCGACGAGGGCGGAGACGTCTGCCGGGTCGGCGACGTCCGCCCGACGGTACGCGGCCCGGCCGCCTGCGGCCTCGATCTCGGCGACCACGCGCGCGCCGGCCTCGTCGTTGACGTCGGAGACGACGACGGCCGCTCCCTGAGCGGCGAGCCGCTTCGCGACGGCCTCCCCGATGCCTGCGCCGGAGGCCGTGACGAGCGCGACCTTGTTGCTGAACTGCATGAGTGCTCCTCCAGATTTTACTGTCTTCACGACAGCATATGCCCGTGAACGCGGCGCCCGCACCCACCCGACAACCCTCGCGATCCGGCACAACCGTGCTTCTTACACCCAGGCAATGCCCAGGAAACAGGCCGCGCATAGCGTCCGAGCCCTGACGTCCCCCTGACCGAAAGGCTCTCGTGAGATCCCTGACACTGACCCTGTCCGGCCGCGCCCTCGCGGCCGGCGTCGCACTCCTCCTCGCCCTGGTCTCGCTCGTCTCCGTCGTCGCCTACTCGATCGCCGAGTCCCGCACCACGGCCGCTGCGCAGGGGCAGCAGCCGATGGTCCTCGCCTCGGGCACGACCCCGCTGGGCATCACGTCCAGCAGCTACCAGGCCGTGACCGCGGCCGCCACGACGTCCAAGCCCAAGGTCGTGGTCGTCGCGACCGGCGGCACCATGGCCGGCAAGGCCAGCACGCGCGACGGCTTCACGAGCTACCGCGCAGGCACCTACCTCATGTCCGACATGCTCGACACGCTCCGCCCCGAGATCGACCAGATCGCCGACGTCACCGCGGTCCAGTTCGGCAACGCCGGGTCGTCGGGCTACACCATGGAGCAGTTCCACGCCCTGACGCTCGAGGTCGAGAAGCAGCTCGAGACCGCGGACGCCGTGGTCGTCACGACCGGCACCGACACCCAGGAGGAGTTCGCCTACTGGCTCGACCTCACGGTCCAGTCCCGCAAGCCCGTCATCACCTCGGGCTCGATGCGTCCCTGGGGCGCGGGCGACACCCCGGCCGACAAGGCCGTCTTCGGGTCCGACGCACCGGCCAACCTCTACAACGCCGTGCGCCTCGCGGCGAGCCAGCAGACGTACTGCTTCGGGACCGTCCTCATGCTCAACGACGAGATCCAGGCGGCACGCGAGGTCACCAAGACCAACGCCTACCGCACCGACACGTTCCAGACGCGCGAGTACGGGGTCCTGGGCTGGATCGACGGCGCCAACATCACCCTGGGCCGGGCACCGGCCCGCGTCATGAGCTGCGACCAGGAGTCGTGGTTCACGCCGTTCGACGTCTCGAAGGTCGACCCCAAGACGCTGCCACGCGTCGAGATCGTCATGTCCTACCAGCAGGCCGGGGGCGAGGCCGTCAAGGCGTTCGCGGACGCCGGGGTCAAGGGCATGGTCACCGCGGGTACGGGCGCCGGCGGCATCTCGGGCGCCATGAGCTCGGAGCGCAGCAAGGCCGTGGCCAAGGGGGTCTGGTTCGTCAGCACGACGCGGACCGGGTCCGGGTCGAGCTACGGGGGCAGCAACGGGGTGCTCGCGGGCGAGGACCTGACGGCGGTCAAGGCCCGCCTGCTCCTGGTCCTGTCGCGGGCCTTCACCGAGGACTTCAACCAGGCCAAGGACTGGTTCGCGACGTTCGGCACGCCGACCTTCGAGCAGTCGGGCGCCGCGTCGACCATCCCGGCCGGCCCGGGCGGCACCTCGGTCCTGCTCACGTCGACCGCGACGGCCGCGTGCAACGGGCGGACGGCGAGCATCCGGGTCACGGTCACCAACACGGACAGCGTGCCGATCGACGTCCGGGTCACCTCGGCCGCGGGCGAGCACAAGTTCAGCAAGATCCCCGTGGGCAGCACGGTCGAGCACACCCTGACCCGGGGCGCGTCGCTCGACGCCGGGGAGGCCAAGCTCGTGGCCTACAAGAACGTGGACGGCGCGGGCGTGCAGAGCACCAGCACTGCAGCGCACGCGGCGGTCACCTGCCGGTAGCACCACCGGCCCGACGGCGGCGCTCACCCTCCGGGGTGGGCGCCGCTCTGGCGCGGGTCGCCCGCAGCGCCGCGGTGCAGGTCGCCTACGGCGTCGAGGGGGCCGGCCGTGCGCGCCGCAGCGCGAGGAGCCCGGCCGCCGCAGCCGCACCCAGCGCGGCCCCCGTCGTGTTGAGCACGACGTCCTGCACGGTCGAGTACCTGCCGGGGATGAGGAGCTGGGTCAGCTCGATCGCGAGCGACAGCGCGAAGCCCGCGAGCACCACGAGCCCGGCGCGCCGCCAGAGCCCACGCGCGGGATCGGCCGCGAGGTCGCCCCGGGCGTCGGGCCCGGTCAGCAGGAGGAGCCCCAGGACGCCGAACGGCAGGAACATGACCACGTTCGACGCCGCCTCGAGGAACGCGACGGTCATGGGCAGCCCCACCGCGCGGAACGCGTCGACGACCGCGAGCGCCCAGCCCGGGGCTGCCGTGGACTCGGGCGACGGCCAGCACGTCACGACCAGGACGGCGGCGAGGTAGACCGCGAAGGTCCAGCGGAGGGTGCGCACGGCTCACACCCTACGGAAGGATGGGCGGGTGACCGCGACCTCGCCCCTGCCCGACGACGCCCGCTGCCCGTGCCTGTCCGGCGAGACGTACGGGGCGTGCTGCGGACGCTTCCACGCCGGCCTCGCCGCGGGTCCGGGTGCGGCCGGTCCCGACGCCGTGACGGCTCCGACGGCCGAGGCCCTGATGCGTTCACGCTACGCGGCGTTCGCGGTCGGCGACGCGGACTACCTGCTCGCGACCTGGCACCCCTCGACGCGCCCCGCGGACCTGGACCTCGACGACGACGTGGCGTGGCGCCGTCTGGACGTCGTGGCGACGAGCGCGGGCGGCCCGCTCGACCGGACGGGCGTCGTCGAGTTCGTGGCCCACTTCCGCTCCGCGGAGACCCGCGAGCGCGGGACGCTGCACGAGGTCAGCTCGTTCGTGCGCGAGGACGGGCGCTGGTTCTACGTGGACGGGGAGCACAGGGGCTGAATGGTTCGACCCGGCGTGCGGTTCCGCCCCGCGAACGCTTCTGGTTGACTGCGGTCGTGAGCACCACGACCGTGCCGGACACGACGACGCCCTCTGCGCGGAACTCCCGCTGGGCGTGGCGCGTCTGGCTGGGGACTCCCGCCGTGGTCGCGGTGATCGCCGCGGTGGGGATCTTCCTCCTCGCCCCGTATGTCGACTCGGGACGACTGCTGCTCGTCCGAGGCCACGAAGCGGCGACGGTGACCGCCTGGCTCTGGTTGGCGATCTGCGGATGCGCGGGCGTCGTCTGCATGGTGCTGGCTGTCCGGGTGTCGATGAACCACCCCTTCCGGATCGGCGTCCTGGCGTGGCTCGCCACGGGAGTCGTCCTGCTCGTCCTCCTGTGCGTGGTGTTCTACGCATGGCTGATGTCGGTCGGCTCCTCGATGAGCTCCTACGTCCCGCTGGACCAGGTGGCCCGGCCGCCCGGCGAGCAGCTCCTGGTCGAGGAGCGCCGTTCGCTCCACGGTCACATGACGTACGGGGTCTGGCGCGGCGGCCCGGACGTCTACTACCGAGCGGACGTCCCCGGACTCCTCGACGTGAGGACCCGTCACGAACGCCCCATGGCCGAGGGCGACTTCCGGGTCGAGACGACCGACGACGGGTCGGCTGTCCTCGTCCTGCTCGATCACCGGATCGCCCTGCCCTGACCGGGCTTACCCTGGCCAGGTGCCCTCGACCCAGCGCTCGTTCGCGTCCGACAACTACGCCCCTGCCCACCCGGCGGTCCTCGCGGCCCTGACCGCGGCGAACGTGGGCCACGCCGGCTCGTACGGCGCGGACCCGTGGACCGAGCGTCTCCAGGAGTCGGTCAGGCATCACTTCGGTGAGGCGGCCACGGCCTACCCGGTCTTCAACGGGACGGGCGCGAACGTCGTCGCGCTCACGTCGATGCTGCCGCGCTGGGGCGCGGTCGTGACGTCGGAGCACGCGCACGTCCACCAGGACGAGAACGGCGCCCCCGAGCGCGTCGGCGGGATCAAGCTCCTCACGGTCCCCGCCCCGGACGGGAAGCTGACGCCGGGCGCGATCGACCGGTTCGTGGGCGACCTGGGCGATCAGCACCGGGCGCAGCCGCTCGTCGTCTCGATCACGCAGGCGACCGAGCTGGGCACGGTCTACTCGCCCGACGAGATCCGCGCGATCAGCGACCACGCGCACGCCGCCGGGCTGCGCGTCCACCTCGACGGCGCGCGGCTCGCGAACGCGGCGGCCGCGCTCGGGGTGTCGTTGCGGGAGACCACGACCGACGTGGGCGTCGACGTCGTGTCCTTCGGCGGCACCAAGAACGGCCTGCTGTTCGGCGAGGCCGTCGTGGTCCTCGACCCCGACGCGGCTCAGGGCGTGGACTTCGTCCGCAAGATGACCATGCAGCTCGCGTCGAAGATGCGCTTCGTCTCGGCGCAGCTCACGGCGCTGCTCGAGGACGACCTGTGGCGCACCAGCGCGGCGCACGCCAACGCGATGGCCACGCGCCTGCGTGCGGCGCTCTCGCCCGCGACGACCACGGGAGAGGTGCCCGACGGCGGGACGCCCGCGGCGCCGTCGGGCCTCACGTTCTCCCAGCCCACCCAGGCGAACGCGGTGTTCGCGGTGCTCCCGCGCGCCGTGGCCGAGGCTCTGCGCGCGGACTTCGCGTTCTACGACTGGGCGGCCGCCGCTCCCGACCCCGTCACGGGCGACGAGCGCGTCGAGGTCCGCTGGATGTGCTCGTGGGACACGACCCCCGAGGACGTCGACGCGTTCGCGGCCGCGGTCCGCACAGCCCGTTTCGATTGACTCTCTTCGGCATCGGCCAGGCTTCAACGAGATTTCGCCCTCTCGGACCTCGATGAGCGTCGGTAGCCACCGCTACCCTCTGGGCAAACGGGTTGAACCCGTACGACAGAGACAGGTGATGAGCAATGCCGCTTTCTCCCCCGCCAGCCACCGCTCAACAGGTGGAGGAGCAGAAGCACCTCGACCTGGTCCGCGACGAGCGTGAGCACAAGAGGGAGACTCGGCTCGCGGCCCCTCTGGCCGCTGGCGACAACAAGGCCGCTGCGCGGCTCAAGGCGAACGCCGCCAAGGACTCGACGCTCGGCAACCCGCAGGACCCGGTTGCCTTCATGCGGATCGACGTCGCGGGTGACGAGTGCTTCTACGTGGGCTATCACAGCCTGAGTGACCGGATGAATGACCGGCTCGTCTACAACTGGCAGTCGAACTTCATCCTTGGCCTGCGGGCGGCCACGCACGACGCGCCAGGGGAGGTCGTCCGGCACCGCAACTTCGCGATGGGTGACGGCAACCAGATCACCACGATGCAAGACGTCGTCTTCGCTGAGCTTGCGGCACGCATCGCGGCACTTGAGGGCGACGATGTCACGTTCATCGAGACCGACGCGATGCTGCAGGAAACGCTCGGTCGCGCACGCGGCACCGAGATGCAACAGATCGTCGAGACGATCCAGGCGGCCCAGAGCACCCTGATCAGTGCGGATGCCCATTCTCTGCTCGTGATTCAGGGTGGGCCCGGGACAGGGAAGACCGCTGTCGCGCTGCATCGCGTTTCAGCGATCCTCTACAACTACAGCGAAACCGCCATGCACGCCGCAGGGGACGTCATCCGCCCGGAGCAGGTTCTCGTGATCGGTCCCAACGCAACCTTCACCCGGTACATCAGCCGCGTCCTCCCAGAGTTGGGCGACGCTGCGGTCGCGCAGACCGACCTGCACAAGTTGCTCGAGGCGCACGTCAAGGCCACTGCAAAGGACGGCGCCGCAACCGCTCGGCTCAAAGGCGACGAACGGATGGTCGAGGTCATCAGCAAGGGTCTCGTCCAGCGCGTCCGCAGGCCCAAGGACCACACGAGCTTCTCCATCAGGGGCGTGTCGTGGCGCGTGTCGCTCGACCCGTCAGAGGTCGAGGCGGTATTCACACCGCTTCTCTTCGAGCGATATGCCGTCGGCCGCACCAGGTTTCGCACTGCCCTTCTCTCCGACCTCGGCACACGGATCCGACGCCAGCTTCGCGCAGACCGTTCACCACTTGCCGGCGACCCACAAGGCCTGCTCGATCCGACCGAGATCGACAACTTCGTCGAGCGCGTCTGGCCCTCGCTCTCGCCCCAGGCATTCCTCCGAGACCTCTTCGGCAACACCGACCGACTGCTCGCCGCGGCGAGCGGGACCCTCACCGCTGACGAGGTCCAGCTTCTACGCCGGACGCCGGCACCGAAGCTCAGCGAGCAACAGTGGACACGCGAGGACCTCGTGCTCCTCGATCAGGCAGGTGCCGAGATCTCTGGAGACCCAGATTCCTATCGCCACATCGTGGTGGACGAGGCCCAGGACCTTTCACCAATGCAGTGGCTCGCGGTCCGTCGCAGGTCTGAGCGCGGCGCCATGACCATCGTCGGGGACATCGCCCAGTCCACAGGCCACTGGGCCCGTGATTCGTGGGACGAGGTCATCGAGCTGTTGTCGACTCCGCTGCCCACCCGAACCGAGCAACTGACCTACGGCTACCGGGTCCCGCGGTCGGTCATGGATCTCGCGGCGCTTCTGCTCCCGATTGCTGCCCCGGGAATTCTCCCGCCAGTGGTCGTGCGAGATGTGGAGCGACCGCCGGTCCTCACGTCAGTTCCTCCCGCGGAGGACCTCGCAACCTCCGCCGTTCGCATCGTCGAAGCGCTGAGCGGAAAGGGAAACTTCGTCGGGGTCATCTGTCCCGATGCCCTGCGTGAAGATCTTGAGATCGCTTTCATGCTCGCCGAGGTCAACTGGAACGATGCTGACAAAGGTGGGCTGAGTACAGCGATCAACCTCGTGAGCCCAGTCGCGTCGAAGGGGCTCGAGTTCGATGCGGTGGTCGTGGTCGACCCTGCCGGGATCGTTGCCGCCGGTCCGCAGGGCGAACGCATGCTCTACATTGCACTGACCCGCACGACGAAGTACCTCGACATCGTGTACCCGCAGGGGACTCTCCCTGCAGTTCTCGGACCACAAGACGCGTCGACCGGATCACCCGCGCCGACCACCAGGCCGGAAGGCGAGCAACGCGAGGTGCCAGCCCAGAGCGGCGTCGGAGGTCCGCCCGTGCACGAGCATCCCGCGACGATGTCGCCGCTGCCCTCCGGAACTCTGCTTCCAGAGGCACAGAACGCGACGTCGAACGATCGAACGCCCGCTCAGCGTCGCACCATCACGTTCCAGGCGGCGACGATCCGCGACGACCTGATGGCTTCGGCACCTGAGCCCCTGTGGGGCGACATCCTGCGGGAGGCTCTGCGGGTCATCGAAGAGGAGCGGCCCGAGTAAACAACGCCCGAGCGGGCGTGACCCGGAGGTCACGCCCGCTCGGACGGTCGGTCAGGCGCGAGGCCCGTCAGGCGCTCAGGCCCGACGGCGGCGCGCACCCACCAGGAGCACGGCACCTCCCCCGAGGAGCAGCAGGGCCGCCGCGGCGATCCCCAGTGCCCCCGTACCGGTGACGGCCAGCCCGCTGCCCGCAGTGTTGGTGAGCGTCACCTCGACCACCTGTCCGGCACCGATCGTGATCGACGAGACCTTCTCGCCGTCGACCGTGAAGACCGGGGTCCCCCAGCTGACGCCGTCGATCTTCGGCAGGCCCGTCTCCTCGAGCTCGACGACCGTCCCTGCCGGGAGGTTCGCCGGGCCGTCGACGACCGTGCCGTCGGCGCGGACCGTCAGCGTGCCCTCCTGGTGCTCACCGTTCACGGTCCCGGAGAAGGTCACCGTGAACTCGGTGTCCGCGGGGACCTTGGCGGCGTTCGGGCCCTCGACCTTCTTGAGGATCGAGAAGCTGCCGACCTGGGCCGCCACGACGTCGGCCGTGTTGGTCACCGTGACCACGGCGGACGTGCCGTCCGCGACCGTGACCGTGGCCGGGCTGAAGGCCGGGGCGCCCCACACCACGCCCGAGAGCTCGGGCAGGTCGACCTCCCCGAACGTCACCACGGTGCCGACCGGCAGGTTCTGCGGGCCGTCGACGAGCGTGCCGTCCGCGCGGACGGTCGCCGTGCCCGAGGTAGGCACGCCGTCCAGCTCGTAGGAGTACGTGACCGTGAACTCGGTGCCCGCGGGCACGGCTCCCGAAGCAGCTCCCGCGACGACCTTGCGCAGCGAGAAACCGCCGGCGGGCTCGTCGGTCGCGGTGTTGGTCACCGTGACCTCGGTGGTGACGTCGTCCTCGATCGTGACCGAGGCCGGGCTGAACGCCGGGGCGCCCCACACCACGCCGTCGATCGACGGCAGGTCGATCTCCTCGAACGTCACGACGGTCCCGACCGGCAGGTTCTGCGGGCCGTTCACGACCGTGCCGTCCGCGAGGACGCTCAGCGTGCTCGACGTCGGTACGCCACCCAGCTCGTAGGAGTACGCCACCGTGAACTCGGTGCCGCCCGGCACCAGGCCGGAGGCCTCGCCCGTGACGGCCTTCTGGAGCGAGAACCCGCCGGCCGGGGCGTCGGTCGCGGTGTTGGTCAGCGTGACCTTCGGGTTGGTGCCATCACCGATCGCGAGCGTCTCGGGGCTGAACACCGGGGCGCCCCACACCACGCCGTCGATCGACGGCAGGTCGAGCTCGTCGAACGTGACGACCGTCCCGAAGGGCAGGTTCTGCGGGCCGTCCACGACCTTGCCGTCCGTGAGGACGCTCAGCGTGCCCGACGTCGGCACCCCGTCCAGCTCGTAGGAGTACGTGACCGTGAACTCGGTGCCTTCGGGCACGAGGTCAGCGGCCTCGCCCGTGACGACCTTCTGGAGCGAGAAGCCACCCACGACCAGGTCGGCACGGTTCGTCAGCGTGACCTCGGGGCTGGTGCCGTCCTCGATCGTGACGGACTCCGGGCTGAAGATCGCGGTCCCCCAGCTCACGCCGGGGATCTCCGGCAGCGCGACCTCCTCGAACGTCACGACGGTGCCGGCCACCAGGTTCTGCGGACCGTTCACGACCGTGCCGTCCGCGAGGACCGTCAGCCGGCTGCTCGTGGGGGTCCCGTCGATCTCGTAGGAGAACGCGACCGTGAACTCGGTGCCCGCCGGGACCAGGCCGGTCGCAGCGCCCTCGACGACCTTCCGGAGCGAGAACCCGCCCACGGGGACGACGACGGCGTCGGCCGTGTTGGTGACGGTCACCTGGGCATCGACGTCGTCCGCGACGGTCACGGTCGCCGGGCTGAACGCCGGGGCGCCCCAGACCACACCGTCGATGGTCGGCAGGTTGATCTCACCGAACGTGACCTCGGTCCCCACCGGCAGGTTCTGCGGGCCGTTCACGACCGTGCCGTCCGCGAGGACGGTCGCCGTGCCCGAGGTGGGCACGCCGTCCAGCTGGTAGGAGTAGGTGACCGTGAACTCGGTACCTGCGGGGACCAGTCCCGACGCCGTACCGGTGACGGTCTTGCGCAGCGAGAAGCCACCCGCCGGGACGTCGGTCGCGGTGTTCGTCACCGTGACCTCGGCGTTGACGTCGTCGACGATCGTCACGGTCGCGGGGCTGAACGTCGGCGCACCCCACACGACGCCGTCGACGGCCGGGAACGAGACCTCGCCGAACGTGACCTCGGTGCCGACGGGGAGGTTCTGCGGACCGTTCACGACCGTGCCGTCCGCGCGGACGGTCACCGTGCCCGAGGTGGGAACACCGTCCAGCTCGTAGGAGTAGACGACCGAGAACTGTGTGCCCGCCGGGACGAGGTCCGACGCCTCACCCGTGACGACCTTCTGTACCGAGAACCCACCCGCGGGCGCATCGGTCGCGGTGTTGGTCAGGACGATCGTGGGGTTCTCGTCCGCCGCGACGGTCAGGGTGTCCGGGCTGAACACCGGAGCGCCCCACACCACACCGTCGACGTTGGGAAGCGAGACCTCGTCGAACGAGACCACGGTCCCTGCGGGCAGGTTCTGCGGGCCGTTCACGACCGTACCGTCGGCCGTCACGACGAGCGTGCCCGTCACGGGGGCGCCCGCGAGCTCGTACGAGTACGCGACCGTGAACTCGGTGCCCTCGGGCACCAGGTCGGCGGCCTCACCCGTGACGGCCTTCTGGAGCGAGAAGCCACCCACGCGGACGACCACGGGGGCCGCGGTGTTGGTCACCGTGACCTGGGCGTCGACACCGTCGCTGATCGTGACGGACTCCGGGCTGAACGTCGGCGCACCCCACACCACGCCGGCCACGTCGGGCAGGTCGATCTCGGTGAAGGTCACGACCGTCCCGACGGGAAGGTCCTGCGGACCGTCGACGAACGTCCCGTCAGCGAGCACCGTCAGGGTGCCACGCTGTGTCTGGCCGTCGAGCTCGTAGGCGTAGGCGACCGTGAACTCGGTGCCCTCGGGGACCAGCCCGGCCGCGGAACCGAGCAGCTCCTTGGCGACGGAGAACCCGCCGGCCGGGGCGTCGACCAGGTTCGCGGTGTTCGTGAGGCGGACCGCGACGGTGCCACCGGCACCCAGCGTGACCGGGCTGCTCGGCTCGAACGTGGGTGTTCCCCACTCGACGCCGGGGACCTCGGGCAGGCGAGGCTCGGACAGCGTGACGACCGTGCCTTCGGGCAGGCCCTGCGGACCCGTGACCGCTGTGCCGTCCGCGAGGACGTCGAGGGTGCCCGTGATGGTCGTGCCGTCCAGGACGTAGGAGTAGTCGACCTCGAACGTGGTCCCGGCCGGCACGGCGTCCGCGCCGCTGCCGGTCACGCTCTTCGCCACGGAGAACGTCGCCCCCGAGGCGTCTCGGCACGCGAAGGGGCCGGGACCGATCCACGGGTAGTTGTGCATCTCCAGGCCGCCCGGGACGTTCGACGCCCCGAACGTGAGGTCTCCGCCGACGAGGACGCGACCGTTGGTGCTCGTGGCGATCGTGGCATCCGCCCGGGGGGCAAGGATCGAACCCATGAACTGGTCACCCCGACCGATCGTCAGCGACGGGGTTTCGGCGAAGTTCCACAGGATCCGCGCGGACCAGAGCCCGAACTGCGGGTTGCGCGAGTCGGCCCAGTTGAGCGGGGTGTAGCCGTTCCCTGCCCAGGCGTTGGGCGCGATGTCGACGGGGTCCGTCCCGGTCACGTTGATGGCGATCGCCACGCCGTCGGGGATGCCGACGAAGCTGTAGTCCCTAGCGCCGTTGAGCTCGGCGGCGGAGAGCGTGAACACCTGCGGGTCGCTCGCCCCCGAGCCTGTGAACGTCAGCTGCTCACCCGACCGGGTGACTGACGTCCCGCCCCACGACGCGATCGTCGCCGAGGCGTCGTCGACGATCGAGCGGTAGTCGTTCCACGGTGACAGTGCTGTAGCTGCGCCCACCCCGGTGACGATCGGTGCAGCCGAGACGGTGCCCGTGGTGCTCAGTGTCCCGTCGGCAGTGAGAGTACCGCCGACCTCCACACCGCCCCCGTTGGGCTGAGTCGATCCAACAGTGAGGCCAGTGCCTGCCGCGATCGTCATGTCGCCGCCGACGTGGAGCATGGTCGAACCATCGGCCGGCGCGATCTGCGACCCGGCTCCCACCGCACCGATGCTGAAGTTGCCCGGCGCATCGAACGTGGCCCGACCATCGACGACGAGGACCCCTTCGGACTCCGCCGCCGTGTACTGCGCGGTGTAGTCGCCCCCCGTCCACACCGCGACGTTGTTGTCGGTGAAGACAGGGGTGCCGATGTGCACGGGCGGTTCCAGTCCCGGCGCCGGGCACATCGGTGACTGTGCCGCCGCGGCGGGCGCGGCGAGCGGCCCGGCCCCGAGGGCGACGGCTCCCGTCAGGGCGAGGAGCGCGGACGTCGCCGCAGCGACGGTTCGCTGGAGCGGGGAGGCCGCTCGGCTGCGAACCCTGAAGGGGGTACTCATGACACTCTCCTGGTGTTTCGTGGACGGTCGTCCAACTTCCTACTCAGGAGACCTCGCAAACCCTCCGGCATGACGCGAGCTCGATGTGCCCTCTGTCACAGATCCGTGCAATATCGCGCCCCAGGAGGCGATATGACGGACATTGCATGACGAACGTGGTATATCCACGCCACGTCGCGGCCCGCCTCCTCGGCGGCCTGACCTCACGACGCAGGAGGCCGCCCCGTCGTGACGACGGGACGGCCTCCTGCGCGTCAGGGAATGGTGGCGCTGCTAGTGCCCGCCGGAGGCCAGGAACCAGATGCCCACCGCGCACGCGGCCAGCACGGTCCCGAAGCACAGCACGGCTGCGGCGAGACGGACGCCCGAGGGGCGTGCCGTCGTCGGGCCGGCGGCGTCCGTGCCCGACGGCGCACCCTCCACCGCGAGCGCGGCGCCCCCCGCGGGGGCGAGCAGGCGGACGCCCAGCGCGAACAGCGCGGGCAGCCCCGCACCGACGATCGCACCGGCGACGACGACCTGGAGCAGCGCGTCGAACTGGATGAACTCGCTCATGCGGGGACTCCCTCGCGACGGGTGGTGGTCGGGGCTGCGGCGACCGTGGCCTCGGCCTCGGCCGTCGCCTCGGCGGCGACGACGGTGAAGGTCTCGGCGGCGTCGACCACGGCGGCCGGCGTCTCGTCGCCGTCCCACTCGTCGTTGACGTTGTCCGCGGAGATCGGCTTGCGGCGCGAGGCGATCCAGATCGCGGCCGAGACGCCGATGAGGAGCGTGAAGACCGCGACGGTCCCGCCGACGCCGCCGATGACGTCCTGGAGCCAGAAGCAGAACGCGCCGACCAGGCCCGCGGCGGGGAGCGTCAGCCCCCAGGCGGCGAGCATCTTGCCCGCGACGCCCCAGCGGACCTTCGCACCCGGCATGCCGACGCCGGACCCGAG
The DNA here is from genome assembly GCF_001692445.1 of Oerskovia enterophila. GTDB lineage: Bacteria > Actinomycetota > Actinomycetes > Actinomycetales > Cellulomonadaceae > Oerskovia > Oerskovia enterophila. The sequence goes on from NZ_MAQA01000029.1 coordinate 25,032, forward strand.
GATCGAGCCCGTCGCGACGTGGGTCGTCGAGAGCGAGAAGCCGAAGTGGCTCGAGAGGAGGATGACCGCGGCCGAGGACGTCTCGGCGGCCATGCCCTGGCGCGAGTCGATCTCGACGAGGCCCTTGCCGAGCGTGCGGATGACGCGCCAGCCGCCCAGGTAGGTACCCAGGGCCATGAAGGTCGCGCAGGCGAGGACCACCCAGAACGGGACGCCCGAGTCGGCCGGGACCGCGCCGCCCGCGATGAGCGCGAGCAGGATGATGCCCATCGACTTCTGTGCGTCGTTGGTGCCGTGCGCGAGCGAGACCAGCGATGCGGACCCGATCTGGCCCCAGCGGAAGCCGCGGCTCGTCGTGTCCTGCGGCAGGTCCTTGGTGATGCGCGCGACCAGGAAGGTACCGAGCGCGGCCACCCCGATCGCGATCACGGGCGCGAGCAGCGCCGGGATCATCACCTTGGACAGGACGCCGGTCCACAGGACCCCGCTCGTACCGACCGCAGCCAGGACCGAGCCCACGACGCCGCCGATGAGGGCGTGCGAGGAGCTCGACGGGATACCCAGCAACCAGGTCAGCAGGTTCCAGGTGATACCACCCACCAGACCGGCGAGCACCACCTCGAGGGTGATGATGTTCGCGTCCACGATCCCCTTGGCGATGGTCGCCGCCACGGCCAGGGACAGGAACGCCCCGACGAGGTTGAGGACTGCAGACAGCGCGACGGCGGTCTTGGGCTTGAGGGCACGTGTAGCGATGGACGTGGCCATCGCGTTGCCGGTGTCGTGGAAGCCGTTCGTGAAGTCGAAGGCCAGGGCCGTCACTACCACGAGCGCGAGCAGGATCGTCTCGGTCACGTACTCCATGGTGAATGGTGCTCGACGGGGGAATGAACCAAGTCGGCGAGTCTTCGACGACTGTTCACCTGGTGTTCATCTGGCGTTCGAAGGCCCTTCGAAAAGGGTCTGTGGGGGCTGCGCGGAGCGGGCCGGATGGGCGGTTCCGGCTCGCCATCCGGACACTGCACAGCCGATCCTCCTCACCCCTCGCGCCCCTCCAGGACCGCGAGGTAGTGCGGGTTCTCCATGACGCCGAGCACGTTGCCGAACGGGTCCACGACGGCCGCGGTCACGAACCCGCCGTCGCCCTGCGGGGTCACGGGCTGGTACTCGGTCCCGCCCAGCGCGAGCAGTCGCTCGTAGGTCGCCGCGACGTCGTCGACGTGCCAGTAGACGACCGCCCCGCCGGGCTGCGTCGCGGCGCCCGCGGGCGCGTACGAACGGTCGATGATGCCGAGCTCGTGCTGGTAGTCGCCCACGCGGAACTCGACGTACGCGGCCGGGGCCGGCGCGGGCGGCATGACGTAGTACGGGTCGACGCCGAACACCTCGATGTACCAGGCGACCGCGGCCGGGACGTCGTCGGACCAGAAGCTCACGGTCGTCAGGCCGCGCGGGGTCGTGGCAGCGGTGCGTGCGGTGGTCGCGCTCGGGGTCGTGCGGGTCGTGTCGCTCATCGTCGGGCTCCTCGTCCGGGGCGGTCCAGCAACGGTTCGTGCTGATGTCTCCCACGCTAGAGACCCTTGTGGAACGTGCGGTTCCTCAATCGCTGCGAGACTCGAGGAATGCTGGATACCTCGGTACGGCTCCTGCGGTTGCTGTCGCTGCTCCAGGTGCGGCGAGAGTGGTCGGGCGCGGACCTCGCGGCGCGCCTCGACGTCACGACGCGCACGGTGCGCAACGACGTCGAACGCCTGCGCCTGCTGGGCTACGAGGTGCGTTCGCGTACCGGGACCGCGGGCGGCTACCGCCTCGCGGCGGGCTCCGAGCTGCCGCCGCTCCTGCTCGACGACGACGAGGCCGTCGCGGTCGCCGTGGGCCTCCAGGCCGCGGCCGCGGGGTCGGTCACGGGCATCGAGGAGACGTCGGTGCGGGCGCTGGCCAAGCTCGAGCGGTCGCTCCCGTCGCGGTTGCGCCACCGCGTCGACGCGCTGCGCCGCGCGACCGTGTCGGCAGCGGCGGGCGGCCCGACGGTCGACGCCGAGGTCCTCACCGCGGTCTCGACCGCGATCAGCCGCAGGGAGCGCGTGCGCTTCGACTACGTCGGGCGCGACGGCCTGGCAACCCTGCGCGACGTCGAGCCGCACCGCCTCGTCTACACGGGCCGCCGCTGGTACCTGCTCGCGTGGGACACCGCGCGCGAGGACTGGCGGACGTTCCGTGCCGACCGCATGAGCCCGCGCACCCCGGGCGGACCGCGGTTCACGCCGCGCGAGCCGCCCGAGCCCGACGTGGCCCAGCACGTCGTGCGGGGCGTCGGGTCGACCGCCTGGCGTCATCGGCCGCGCATCCGCTTCCTTGCGCCCGCGACGGAGATCGCCGCGCGCGTCACCCCGACCGCAGGCATCCTCACGGGGTCCGACGACGGCACGTGCGTCCTGGAGACCGGCTCGGACTCGCTGATCGACGTCGCGGGCTTCCTCGCGACGATCGACACCCCGTTCGAGGTGCTCGACCCGCCCGAGCTGCGCGACCTGCTGCGGCGCCTCGCCGACCTCTACTCGGCGGGCGCGCGCGAGCCGGCGGGTGGAGCAGGTACGCCGTAGCCGGTCACCCGGCGGGCCGCATGAGGGGCGGGTTGAGCACGGCGGGCACCGACGCAGGGGCCTCGTCCTTCCCGACGGCGTCACGCGCCCTGGCGGCCCGCTCCGCCTCGGGCGCGAGCCGGTAGAGCGCGGCGGGCCGGCCCGTCCCGCCCGAGGTCGACTCCCCCGTCTCGACGAGGAACCCCGGGGTCCCGACGGCCTTGCGGTGGAAGTTGCGGGGGTCGAGGCGCGTGCCCCACACGGCCTCGTAGACCGCGCGGAGCTGGGCGATCGTGAACTCGGGGCCGCAGAAGGCCGTCGCGAGCGTCGAGTACTCGAGCTTGGCGCGGGCGCGCTCGACACCGTCGCGCAGGATCCGGTGGTGGTCGAACGCGAGGCCGGCGCCGTCCGCGAGCGCCTCGTCCACGGGGTACCAGCCGACCTGCGCGGCGTCGCTGCCCGCGGCCGGCAGGCCGTAGGTGGGCGCGAGCAGCAGGTGCGCGACCGAGAGCACGGGGCCGCGGGGGTCCCGGTCGAGCGGGCCGTAGGTGCGCAGCTGCTCGAGGTGCCCGGGGACCGCGACGCCCGTCTCCTCGGCGAGCTCGCGAGCCGCGGCCTGTGGCAGCGTCTCGGCGGGCAGGACGAACCCGCCCGGCAGGGCGAGCCGGTCGCGGAACGGGTCGAGCAGGCGCGTCACGAGCAGCACCTGGAGCGTGCCGTCGCGGACCGTGAGCGCGACGACGTCGACCGTGACGGGGATCCGGGCGGCCGAAGGCGGCGTGGCTGCCGCGGGTGACGCGGGCGTCTCGCGAGGGCTCATGCTCCCCACCCTACCTGCTTATCGTCAAGTTGACTCTAAAGACGTTCGAGGCTTATCGTCAATGTGACACAAATACCGACGACGGACGGAGCCTCCCATGGCCACCATCAAGCGCTACCCCTGGCTGCGACACTTCCTCGGCAGCCCCACGGGCGCCGTGATCCACCTCAAGGCGGGGCGGGTCGCGCACCACGGGATCGGCCAGGCTTTCTGGTTCCGGCCAGGCACGTCGGTGCTCAGCGAGGTGCCGGTCGACGACCAGGAGCTGCCCGTCCTCTTCCACGCCACGACGCGTGACCACCAGGACGTCACGGTCCAGGTCAACGTGACCTACCGCTTCGCCGACCCGGCGGTCGTCTCGCAGCGCCTCGACTTCGGGATCGACCCCGACTCGGGCGCCGCCACGACGACGGGCCGGGACCAGGTCGCGACGATCATCGGCCAGCTCGCGCAGAGCCACGCGATCGACCACCTCGCAGCCGTGCCGCTCACGACCGCGCTCGAGCAGGGCGTGAGCCAGGTCCGGGCCCAGCTCGTCGAGGCGCTGGGGTCCGACGCCCGGCTGGCCTCGACGGGCATCGAGGTCCTGGGGGTCCACGTGCTCGCAGTCCGTCCCGACGGCGACGTCGAGCGCGCCCTGCAGACCCCGCTGCGCGAGCACGTCCAGGCCGAGGCCGACCGGTCGACGTACGAGCGGCGGGCGCTCGCGGTCGAGCGCGAGCGCACCATCTCGGAGAACGAGCTCGCGAGCCGGATCGAGCTCGCGACGCGGCGCGAGCAGCTCGTCGCGCAGGAGGGGGCCAACGCGCGGCGCGAGGCCGAGGAGGCGGCGGCTGCCGCCCTCGTCGAGGCCCGGGCCGCGGCCGAGCGGCGCGACCTGACCTCGCTCGCGCAGGCCGAGGAGATCCGCCGGATCGGCGAGGCGAACAACGCGAAGTTCCGGACCGTCATGGACGTCTACGAGGGAATGGACCGGTCGACCATCCTGGCCGTGGCGATGCGCGACCTCGCCGGGGCCCTGCCCAAGATCGGCAGCCTGACCATCACGCCCGACCTCCTCAGCGGGGCGCTCGCCGCGCTCACGGGAGCGGGTTCGGCCGCCGGCGCGGGCGCGGGCGGCCCCGTGGCCCCCGCCCACCGGGGAGCCTGACGTGCCCCTCCAGCGGCGGGCCGTCGTCGTGCACCGACGCACCGAGCTCGACGAGCTCCTCGACCGGCACGCGACCCGTGGGCAGGCCGAGTTCTTCCTCCGCTCGCGCGGCCGCACCCTTGCCGCGGTCCAGGAGCGGCACGACACCGTGACCGCGGCGCGAGCCCGGGTCGCCGCCGCGATCCCCGAGGAGTGGCGTCGTGCCGACGTCGAGCGGGCCGACCTCGGCCGGTTCCTCGTGGCCCCCGAGGACGTCGTGGTCGTGGTCGGGCAGGACGGCCTGGTCGCGAACGTCGCCAAGTACCTCACGGACCAGCCCGTGCTGGGCGTCGACCCCGAGCCGGGGACCAACGCTGGCGCGCTCGTCCGGCTCGACGTCCCGACGGCCGTCGGGCTCCTGCAGCGCGCGGGCCGCGCGACGCGAGCAGCGACGGCAGCTCACGAGACGGGCGGGCGCGCGCCCAGCGGGCCCGACGACGGCGCCACGAGCCACGTGCTCGGGCTGCGGACCGAGGACCTCACCACGGTCCGGGCGTCGCTCGACGACGGTCAGGTCCTCACCGCGCTCAACGAGGTCTTCGTCGGTCACCCGTCGCACCAGTCGGCGCGCTACCGGATCGCGGCGGACGGTCCGGGCGACGCGTCCGGCGGTCGAGGCGTGACCCGCGGATCCGTCAGGAACGAGCGCCAGTCCTCGTCAGGGGTCATCGTCGCGACGGGGGCCGGGGCCACGGGGTGGTGCGCGTCGATCGCTCGCGAGCGCGGCGGACGCCGGCTCCCCGGCCCCACCGACCCGGCACTCGCATGGTTCGTGCGCGAGGCGTGGCCGTCACCCGCGACGGGAGCAGACCTGACCGAGGGGCTGCTCGACGCGGGCGGCGAGCTCCGGCTCACGGTCGAGTCGGACCAGCTCGTGGTGTTCGGCGACGGCGTCGAGTCGGACCGGCTCGTCGCGTCGTGGGGCCAGGAGGTCACGGTGCGGGTCGGGGAGAACCGGTTGCGGCTGGTCGTGGGGTGACCTGGTCGTCGCCGGGCAGGACCGCCCGAGGTCGGTCATGGTGGAGGGATGACGACCTATTCCGGGACGAAGGAGTTCGAGGGCGCGACCTTCGTCAGGGCCAGCTTCAAGGGCGCCACCCTGCGGTTCTCCGACGTCAGCGGCGTGAGGATGCGCGGCGTCGACCTGGACGGGCTCGACGTCGACAGCCACGACCTGTTCTTCGGCAGCCTGATCGTCAACGGGGTCGACGTGGTGCCGTTCGTGGACGCCGAGCTCAACCGGCAGTTCCCGGGCCGCGAGCTGCAGAAGTCGGAGACGGTCGAAGGGCTGCGCGAGGGGTGGGTCGCCGTGCAGTCCGCGTGGCAGGAGACGGTGGAGCGCACACCTCCGGACCTGGTGGACGCCCACGTGGAGGACGAGTGGTCGCTGGCCCAGACCCTGCGTCACCTCGTCCTGGCGACGGACGCCTGGCTCCGCGGTGGGATCCTGCGGATCGAGCAACCGTTCCACGAGATCGGGCAGATCTTCACCGGCGCCGGCGAGATGGGCTTCGACATGTCGATCTTCCGCACGGACACACCGACGTACGAGGAGATCCTCGCGGTGCGGGCCGAGCGGCAGGGGCAGGTGACCGCGTTCCTGGCCACGGCCACCCCGGAGCTGCTCGCGGAGGAACGCGACGACCCCTGGGGCGGCGGAGACTGGCATCCCAGCGTCGGGGACTGCGTGCGCGTGATCCTGGAGGAGGAGTGGGCGCACCTGCGCTACGTCCGGCGGGATCTCGCTCTGCTGCGTGGGGCCCCGCTCGCGTCGCCGTGAGGCCCGGGCCGGGTGGGCCCGAGGGGACACTCCTGCCGTCGTGAGCTCGTCGCCTACGAACACTGCGCCGCCCGGCGATGAGTTCCGCCCCGCACCACGGTCAGACCTGGGAGCGAGCGAGCGAGAGGAAGCACCCATGCTGGAGCAGGTTGCGCAGGGCGTGATGGTCCATCGGAGCGAGCTGCTCCAGATCAACACCGTCGTCGTACAGGGCCAGACCGGCGTCCTGGTCGTCGACCCGGGACTGACGCGCTCCGAGATGGCCTGCCTGGCCGAGGACCTGCGCGAGCTGGGCATGCCGGTCGTGGCCGGCTTCTCGACACATCCCGACTGGGATCACGTGCTCTGGCACCCTGGCCTCGGCGACGCCCCCCGCTACGGGACGGCTCGCTGCGCGGCCGTCATGCGCGACGTGCGGTCGCAGCCGGACTGGAGGGACCGCGCCGCCGATGGCCTGCCACCAGAGATCGCCGAAGAGACACCGCTGGAGGGGTACGGCCTCATCACCGGCCTGCCCGCCGGAACCGCGCGGATCCCGTGGGACGGCCCGGAGGCACACATCGTCGAGCATCCGGCGCACGCTCCCGGTCATGCCGCCTTGCTGATCGAAGCGCGCGGCGTCCTCGTCGCCGGCGACATGCTCTCCGACCTCTTCGTCCCCATGCTCGACGACTTCGGAGAGACCAACGATCCGATCGAGGAGTACCTCGTGGGGCTCCAGGTGCTCGAAGACGCGGCGGACGACGTCGCCGTCCTCGTTCCTGGCCATGGGTCCGTCTGCGGAGCTGATCAGGTACGTGCACGGATCGACCTGGACCGGTCGTACGTGCATGCCTTACGAGACGGAACCGCTACCGATGACCCGCGGATCGGCCCATCGGCCAAGCCCGGCTGGGAATGGGTGAACGACATCCACGAGGGACAGGCCCAGGGCGTCGCACGACGAAGAGAGCGCGACGAGCTGCCCGGCTAGAGGCTCCGACTCACGAGCCGCTGACGCACCGCAGAAGGATCACGCCTACGGAGCGCCGATCCGCACCGGCAGAGCGACCGTCGCTCCTCGCATAGGGTCCGGGGATGGAACGATCCACCCTCTTTCGCCTGGCGCACTCCGAGCACCCGATCGCGTCGCCGCTGAGCGATGCCCGCGTCGAAGGCCTCCTCGACCGGACGACGGGCGGCCGACGGAGCGTGCTCGACCTCGGGTGCGGTGACGGCACGTGGCTGCTGCGGGCGCTGGGCCGGGAACCCGGCCTCACCGCGGTGGGGGTGGACATGTCCGACGTCGGGTTCGAGGAGACGCGGGCCAAGGCTGCTGCCGCGGGCATGGCGGACCGGCTGACGCTGGTTCAGGGCGACGTCCGGGAGTACGTGAGCGAGGCGCCGTTCGACGCGGTGCTCAGCGTGGGCGCGGCGTACGCGTTCGGGGGCCTCGGCCCCACGCTCGAGGCCGCGCGCGGCCACCTCGCCGCCGGCGGTCTGCTCCTGCTCGGTGACTGCTTCTGGCCTGCGCCTCCGACAGCGGCCGTCCTCGACGGCCTCGGTGGCCTCTCGGCGGACGAGTACCTCGACCTGCCCGGCACCGTCGACCTCGTGACGCGGCACGGGTGGGCGACGGTGCACGGGCACGTCAGCACGCTCGAGGAGTGGGACGACTACGAGTGGGCGTGGACCGGGGCTCCGGCACGCTGGGCGGTCGAGAACCCGGACCACCCTGACGCGGGTGAGGTGCTCTCCGAGGTCGAGAAGCACCGCAACGGCTGGCTCCAGGGGTACCGAGGCGGTCTGGGGTTCGTCACGCTGGTCCTGCACCCGGGCCGGGCGACCGTCACGAGTCCCTGAAGATCCGTCTCCAGGTAGCGTCGAGATCCAGGTCCGACGCACCCAGACTGCCCCTGCCGCGCCACCTCCTTGCTACAGACTCCCACCCGGCTCGTCGCCAGGGAGAACATGGCTCTCTCGCCGCAAGACTGCGTCAGCCCGCCACGGTGCGGGTCGGATCGGCGATGCCCTTGACAGCAATTCTGACTACGCTCAGACTTGAGTGGAGTCGGGACGGTCGTCGGGTAGGGGATCTGGCATGTCGGAGCAGCAAGGGCCGTTGGTCTCTCGGAGGCGCCCACCCGGGTGGTCGACGTTGCGGGTGCGGGTCTCGTGTATCGCGATCTGGGGCCGCGATCTGGGGTCCCGTTGGTGGTTCTGACGCATCTGGGGGCGAATCTGGACGGTTGGGATCCGCGGATCCTGGAGGGGCTCTCGCAGGATCGTCGCGTCATCGCTCTGGGCTACCGCGGTGTGGGGGAATCGACCGGGCAGGTTCGCGACTCCATCGAGGAGATGGCCGCGGACGCGATGGGAGCGATCCAGGGCCTGGGGTTCGATCGGATCGATCTGTTCGGTCTGTCGATGGGCGGCATGGTCGCCCAGGCGATGGCCGCGAAGGCTCCGGGATCGATCGATCGACTGATCTTGGCAAGCTCCGGGCCTGCGGGTGGGCCGGGGATTCTTGCCATGACTCGCGTCATGGTGAGCACCGTGCTTCGTGCTGCGGTCACGTTCACCGATCCGAGGGTCCTGCTGTTCTTCACCCGCACTCCTGCTGGAAGGCTGGCCGCTCGCGAGTACATCGTGCGGCTCAGGGAGCGCAGGAGCATGCGAGAGAAGGGCGTCAGTCCTGGCGTCTACCGGGCACAGCTGGCCGCCGTGCATCGCTGGGGCCGCCAGCAGCCCGCTGACCTGTCGGTGTGGTCGGGGCCCGTGTGGATCGTCCATGGCGACAGCGACCGGATGGTGCCACCGGCCAACGCCGCCGCCCTGGCAGGCCTCCTGCCTGCCGCCTCGGTCACGATGTACCCGGACTCAGGGCACGGCGCGGTCTTTCAGCATCACAGCGCGTTCGTCGCCGCCGCGCGCGACTTCCTGCGTCGCTGACCACCATCACCCCACCGACAGATCCGTAGGAGACAGAGAGATCATGCGAGCGTTCGTGTTCGACAAGTACAAGGGCCCCCTGCAGGAGACAGACGTCTCTGAACCGGCCGTCGGCGAGCACGACGTGCTCGTACGGGTGCAGGCCGCCGGGCTGAACCAGCTCGACGAGAAGATCCGCACCGGCGAGTTCAAGCAGATCCTGCCGTACAAGCTCCCGTTGATCCTCGGCCACGACCTCGCCGGGACCGTGGTCCGCGTCGGTGCGAAGGTGCAGGGGTTCGAGCCGGGTGACGAGGTCTACGCTCGCCCGCGCGACGGCCGGATCGGCACCTTCGCCGAACGCATCGCCGTCGACGAAGCCGACCTGGCACTCAAGCCCGCATCGATCAGCCTGGAGCAGGCCGGATCCCTGCCGCTGGTGGCCCTGACCGCGTGGCAGGCACTGGTCGAGCGCGGGAAGGTGCAACCGGGCCAGAAGGTCCTCATCCACGCCGGCGCCGGCGGCGTCGGCACGATCGCGATCCAGCTCGCCAAGCACCTGGGTGCGCACGTCGCCACGACCGCCAGCGCGGCCAACGCCGACTTCGTCCGTGAGCTCGGCGCGGACACCGTCATCGACTACCGCAGCCAGGACTTCGAGGAGCTCCTCGACGGATACGACCTGGTCCTGGACAGCCTGGGCGGGCAGAACCTCGAGAAGTCCTTGCGCGTGCTCCGGCCCGGCGGGAAGGCGATCGGGATCTCGGGCCCCCCGGACCCGGCCTTTGCCCGCGAGGCAGGCCTGAACCCGGTCTTGCGCCTCGCGATCACCGCACTGAGCGCCACGATCCGTCGCCAGGCCAAGAAGCTCGGCGTGACCTACGAGTTCCTGCTCATGCGCGCCAGCGGCGACCAGCTGCGCCAGATCACCGCCCTCGTCGAGAAGGGGGCGCTGCGCCCCGTCGTCGGGAAGACGTTCTCCTTCGACCAGACAGCTCAGGCCCTCGACGCCCTTGCCCACGGCAAGGTTCGCGGCAAGGCCGTCATCACCAACCCCTGACCCGTCTCCGACGAGTCCTGATCACGACCAACCTCGAGGGAGACATCATGACCTCCAGCCAAGAGCCCGTCATCACGTCCTACGCGAAGGCCCCGGCAAAGAGCATCACCGCGGGAGAGGTCACGTTCGCCTACCGTGAGCTCGGCCCGAAGGGCGGTATCCCGGTCGTGTTCTTCGTCCACCTGGCCGCGACCCTGGACAACTGGGACCCACGCATCGTGGATGCCATCGCGAAGACCCGTCACGTCATCACGTTCGACCAGCGAGGCGTCGGCGCCTCCTCAGGCACCGTCCCCCACACCCTCGAGGCGGCCGCTGACGACGCCTACACGTTCATCACCGCGCTCGGTCTCGACAAGATCGACATCTTCTCCTTCTCCATGGGCGGCATGATCGCCCAGGACCTGGTCGTCAAGCACCCTGACCTGGTCCGCAAGCTCGTCCTGACCGGCACCGGCCCCCGCGGCGGGAGGAACATCGACAAGGTCGTGGGAGTCACGTACTGGGACATCTTCCGGTCGGTCATCACCCGGTCGGACCCGAAGGAGTTCCTCTTCTTCAACCGGGACAAGGTCGGCAAGAAGGCCGGGAAGGCGTTCGTGGAACGCCTCAAGGAGCGCACCGTCGACCGTGACGCGCCGATCTCCAACAAGGCGTTCGGCACGCAGCTGAAAGCGATCCAGCGGTACGGCCGCTCGGCCCCGTCGCATCTCTCGGTGATCACTCAGCCGACCCTGATCGCCAACGGCGACAACGACCGCATGGTGCCCTCCATCCTCTCCGCAGACCTGCACCAGCGCATCAAGGGTTCGGAGCTGATCATCTACCCCAACTCCGGCCACGGCGGCATCTTCCAGTACTGGGAGAAGTTCGCCCCGGTCGCCGCGAAATTCCTCACCGACTAGCGCCCGACGGCACACGAAGAGAACGGACGGCATGAAGATGAGCGGCAACGTCACGACGACACCGGAGGTGTCGAAGCACTTCACCTCGTCCATCCTGTTGTGGATGCGCACCGACCAGCCCCGGCAAGCGGGCATGGACCGGTGGAAGGGCCCTCACTCGGGCATCATCTCCGCCACCCCCGGCCTTCTCGAGTACCGGCAGATCCACCTCGCCGAGCACAACCCCGGCCGCTGGCCAAACGCCTCCGGCATCGAGACGGCAATCCCGGAGGATCGGCGGATCGACGGGATCGCCGAGGTCACCTTCGAGAACGCCTTGTCCCCGCTGGTCGGCCGCAAGCAGACCGCACTGGCGTTCGAGGACGAGGTGAACATCTTCCGTCGCACGCTCCTGCATGCCGGCCCTCCCGGATCCTCCCGCTGGTACGACGTCGCCCCAGGCGGGAAGCCCGGGTCCCGCGCGATCATCTACCTGCGCCGCGGGGACGGCGAGGGCACGGTCGCGTTCCACACGTTCGTCAAGAAGGACCTCACCCCCGCGCTCCTCACGACGGGCGGCCTGAAAGAGCTGCGAACCCAGGTGTTCCTGCCGTGGAACGAGAAGACGTGGGACACCCCGAACGTCGCCCACGACAACCCCGACGACCAGCACCTGCACGCCTCGGTCATCCTCGGCTTCAGCGACGACGCTGCCCGCGACGCGTTCTACGACGATCACGCCGGCCACCTCACCGAGCTGCTCGCCCCGCACGTGTCCGCGATCCACGCCTATGACGCGGACGCCGCACTGACCTACGTGAGGAACGGCAAGATCCTGCCCCACTACGAGGAGTAGCCAGCCGGCAGAAGAAGTTCGGTGCACCGGAGCTCAGCGCCCGCCGTTGCGCTGTTCGTCGTGACTGGTGCGGGCTGCGCCGCGGTCACCGGCACCGCGGCGCAGCCCGCTCGTAGGATCAGGCGTTCGCGTTCACCAGCTGGGGATAGACCAGCTCGAGGGGGGCGCTGAGCCCGGCCTTGGCCTGCACGGACGTCTGATCGGCCAGGACCTCGAACTCACCCGCTTCGACGGCGTCGAACACGATGCGCACGAGGTCGGCCGGGTCGGTCTTGGGGTCGGTGGCGTGCGCGGCCATCGCGGTGTCGACATAGCCGACGTGCACTCCCACGACCTGGACCCCGGCAGGGGCGAGCTCGAGTCGCAGGGAGTTGGTGGCCGACCACAGGGCGGCCTTGGTCGCACTGTAGATGCCGGCGACCGCGTACCAGCTCAGCGCGGAGTGGATGTCGACGATCACCGACTCGCTCTTCGCCGTGAGGATCGGGGCAAAAGCCCGGGTGAGGAAGAGCGGGCCGAGGAAGTTCGTCTCGACGTTGGCACGGATCTCCTCATCGGTGTGGGTGAGGATGCCGGCGCTGGACACCGATGCGCCTGCGTTGTTGATCAGCACCGTCACGTCCGGGGCAGCCTGGACCGCGGCCGCGATCGACACGGGGTCGGTGACGTCGAGGGCAAGAGGGACGATGCGCTCGTCGCCCCAGGTGCGGGGGGTGCGCGCGCTGGCGTAGACCTTGCTCGCTCCTCGGGCCAGTGCTTGGTGGACGAAGTGGGTCCCGATCCCGCCGTTGGCTCCGGTGACCAGGACGACGGCGCCGTTCAGTGATGACATGTTCTGCTTCCTTCTTCTGGATGGATCGTGTGTGGACGCGATGTGCGGAGGCGTGCGCCGCCCACCCCCGCCGGGGCGGGGCAGGGCGGGCGGCTCACGGGCACGCGCTCAGGCGCGTGTCAGGGCCGGGTAGTCCGTGTACCCGGCCTCACCGCCGCCGTACAAGGTGGTGGGGTCCACCTCGTTCAGCGGGGCGCCGGTGCGCAGGCGCTCGACGATGTCGGGGTTGGCCAGGGCGAACCGGCCCAATGGCGCGACATCTGCCAGACCCGCGTCGATGTCGTCGGAGATCTGCTCGCGTGAACGCCCGTACCGCACCACGAGCACCGCGGTCGGCCAGGTGTCGCGGAACGAACGCAGCAGCTCGTCGTCGCCGACGTGGTGCAGGTGAAGGTAGGCCAGATTCAGTCCCGCGAGCTCGCCGACCAGGTGCCGGTACTGGGCGCGCACCTGCTCGGTGTCACCCTCGTCGATCCCGCCCAAGGGCATCGACGGCGACAGACGGATGCCCACGCGGTCGGCTCCGATCTCCTCGGCCACCGCACGAGCCACCTCGATCACGAACCGGGACCGGTTCTCCACCGATCCGCCGTAGGAGTCCGTGCGGTGGTTCGCGTTCGGGGACAGGAACTGGTGCAGCAGGTACCCGTTCGCGCCGTGGATCTCCACGCCGTCCGCGCCGGCGGCGATCGCAGAGGCTGCCGCGTGACGGAAGTCCACGATCGTGGTCTGGATGTCGTCGATGCTCAGCTCACGGGGCACCGGAGTCTTCTGCGGGCCAGTGGCGGTGAACATGTCCTGCTCGGCGGAGATCGCCGACGGCGCGACCGGCTGACGGTGATGCGGGGTGTTGTCCGGGTGTGAGACGCGCCCGACGTGCATCAGCTGGATGTAGAGCGCGCCCCCGCTCGCGTGCACCTCGTCGGCGACTTCGCGCCAGCCCGCGACGTGTTCCGGGGTGTAGATGCCCGGGGTGTTCAGGTACCCCTGCCCATCTGCCGAGGGCTGGACCCCTTCGGTGATGACGAGCCCGAGCGAGGCGCGCTGCCCGTAGTAGCGGGCTGTCAGCGGCCCAGGGGTGCCGTCCGGGTTCGCCCGGCTGCGGGTCATGGGAGCCAGTGCGAGCCGGTGGGCAAGCTCCACGCGGCCGAGCGTGAACGGCTGCCAGAGAGAAGACGTGGTCATGAGGCTGTTCGTCCTTCACATCGAGGGGTCGCGAACGCCACCGCCGCCCAGCACCCACCAGCCGGTGGACACCAAGGTGTCCCCCGAGAATGGGAGAATGAGGCCCGATACTTCCGAGCCCACACAGTAGTGACTATGCTCGGAACTGAGCACAGTCAGGTTCTATTCCCGAAGGACACCGTCCCATGTCAGTCGCCCCCCAGCCCGTCGGTCGACGCGAACGGAACAAGCAGGACAAGCTCGACCGCATCACCGCCGCCGCCCGAGAGCTCTTCTCCGAGCACGGCGTCGACGACGTCACCACCCAGCAGATCGCCGACAAGGCCGACATCGGCACCGGCACCCTGTTCCTGTACGCCAAGACCAAGGGCGAGCTCCTCCTGCTCGTCCAGAACTCCTCCTACGCCGACGCCCTCGCCCGCGGCAGGGCAGCCGCCGACCACGCAGAAGACCCGCTCGACGCCGTGATGGCGATCGTCCGCCCTGTCGTGGAGTGCAACCGCGCCCAGATCTCCAACGGCCGCACCTACCTGCGCGAGATCGTCTTCGGCGACCCGGACGAGCCTCACCACCGCAGGGCCCTCGAACTGACCGTTCAGACCGAAGAAGCCATCGCAGCCGTGCTGCAACGCGACCAACGCATCAACCCCGCCAAGGCCGCGACCCTCGCTCACATCGTCTCGGCGATCATGCTGCTCAGCATGGCCGCGACGGCCAACGCCGCACGCCCCGTCGAGGCAATCGTGCAGGAGATCGCACACCAGGTGGACGCGCTCCTACCAGACTGACCCACGACACCCGACCGACAGGTTCGCGGGATGGCGTCGACGAGCGCGACGTCGTCGTGGAGAACGCATCGGGCGCCCGTGAGTCCGCCTGCACGCCGGACCCAGGGCCGAGACAGGCCCTTCGGCAGCTGAGCATCGGCCGAACGGCCCTACCCCGGGCGGGGGTGGAAGCCCTAGCGTGCTGGTCATGAGCGTGCGTGAAGAGCACCGGGCCGCCTTGCGCGCGCTCGACGGCGATCCTGCTGCCGTGTGCGCCTACCTCACCGCCCGCTCCGGGCTGCCCGGTCCTCGGGCGAACCTCGAGCTGATCGGCGCGTTCGCCGACGTCGCGACGGAAGGCCTCGTGCTCGCCCTGGCCGACAGCCCCGACGAGTACTTGCGCTGCTGCGGGACGGTCGGCCTCGGCCGGCTCGTCGTCGACGTCCCCGCCGATGCGCGCACTGAACTGGTCGCCCTGCTGAGTGACCGCGCCGCCGAGGGGTCGTGGCGTGTCCGCGAGGCCGTCGCGATGGCGCTGCAGCGCATCGGCGACGCTGAGCCCACGACCCTCGGCGCGCTCGTGGCGTCCTGGGTCGGCGACCAGGACCCGCTGGTTCGCCGAGCCGCGGTCGCTGGGATCTGCGAGCCACGCCTCCTGCGAACACCCGCCACCGCGACCACCGCCCTGGACGTCTGTGCGGCCGCCACCGCCTCGATCGGCGCGCTCCCGTCCGACGCCCGCCGCGACACCGGCGTCCGGGCGCTGCGCCAGGCCCTCGGGTACTGCTGGAGCGTCGCCGTCGCGGGCGACCCGGCTGCCGGTCTGCCGCGTCTCGCCGCGCTGCGCAGCTCCGACGACCCGGACGTGGCGTGGATCGTGCGCGAGAACGAGAAGAAGACCCGCCTTCGCCGCCTGCTCGACCCGCCCGACGTGCCGTCCGGCTGATCGGGCGCCGCGCGCACACGCTCCGCCCAGGGGACGACGGTCGCACTCACCGTCCCCAGGGATCCGACCACAGACGGATGCCGAGCTCGTCGGACAGCGGGCACCGTTGCGTGGAGCCGCGGCACCAGCCGCGTTCGTGTCTCGGAGAAGGTGCAGGTCATCCGTGTTCCAGCAGGTCCCGGTCCTCCCGGTCGTCATCCCTCTGGCCGCCGCGGTGCTCGCGGGGTCGATGTGGTCCCTGATCCGCAGCGGGCGGTTCTCCGTGCCGCGGGCCGCGGTCGCCCTCGCGCTCGGCGTCTACGTCGCCGGGATCGTCGCGAACACCGTCTTCCCCCTCTTCCTGGACAAGCCCGTCAGCAGCGCCCCCTGGGGCAGCCATCTCGCCGTCGTGCCGTTCGCGGACTACGAGATCGCTGACGCGGTCATGAACGTCCTGGTCTTCGTCCCGGTCGGCGTCCTCGTGCCGCTGCTCGTGCCCCGGGCCTCGTGGAGGAAGGTCATGGTGGCGGCAGCAGTCCTCAGCCTGACGATCGAGGTCACCCAGCTCGTGACGGCGCACCTGGTGGGTGGCGGTCACATCGCGGACGTGAACGATCTGCTCTTCAACGTCACCGGTGGGGCAGTCGGCTTCGCGGTGTTCTCGGCGCTCGTGAAGGTCCCGTCCTTCAGCGCCTTCGTCGACCGGTTCCGCTGGCACGCGATCGAGGTCCGCGGAGCCGAGGTCGGCTCGGCACAGCGCGGGTGACACCGGAGCGGGCCCGCGGGAGGCTTGCCCCACGGCCCGACGACCGAGCCTCCACAGCACCAGCCGAGAGCGAGACAGCCCATGACGACGTCAGCCGACCACGACTCCTACATCGCCGCAGCGCCCGAGGTCTTCCAGCCGTCGCTGAGACGGTTGCGCGCGCTGCTGTCCCGCACCCTGCCGGAAGCGGAGGAGATCGTGGCCTACGACATGCCGGGGTTTGCCGTCGACGGCTCGGTCGTCGCGAGCTACGCGGCGTTCAGCAAGCAGTGCGGGCTCTACGTCCTCCCGGGCGCCATCACGGCACATGCCGACGAGATCGCAGCCGCCGGTCTCCAGGCGACCAAGACCGGCATCACCTTCTCGCCGCGCAGACCCATCCCGGACGACCTCGTCGAACGCCTGGCGTCGGCGTCACGCCACACGGCCGGGGCCTGACGCCTCAGCCTGGGAGCGGCGCCCCTGCGGACAGCGTCGGCCTCCGACCTGGGCCGCCGAGGCCTTGGTCGCGCGCTAGAGCTCTCCGTACTCCACCCGCTCGACGTCCGCCACGGTCGCCGTCGCCGTCCCGCGGCCCGTCGCGTACGGCCCGAGCCACACGCCCAGGAACCCTCCGGCCTCGGGCGAGCTGAGCCGCCCGCCGTGCACGGTCGCGACCGCGACGAACCCGTCCCCGGTCTCGACGCCGAACGCGTACTCCTGCCCTGCGGCCTGCAGCACCACGTCCACGGGACCCTGGGCCAGGCCGAGCAACCCGAGCGCCGCGCGGCCCACGACGACCTCCTCGCCTCCGAAGCGCTCGACGACGAGCAGCTCGCGCCCGCCGGGCGCACCGGCCGCACCGGGCGCCGCCCGCGTCACGACCGCCGCGATCCATGCCTCCTCGGACTGGCGCACCGCGAGCCCGGCCCACTCGCCCGGCCCGGCCGGGTCGACGTCGACGCGCACCGTGAGGTCCACGTCCCTGTGCTCCTGCCGGCGCCCCAGGAACGCGGGGGTCGCGACGTCGGACAGCGTCGCGGGCAGCAGCGCGAGCCGCAGGTGCCCGGGCCGCTCGGTCAGGGACCAGAACCGGTCCCCGGTCCGCACCTGGTTCCACGCGAGGCCCAGCGCATCGTCCGACGAGCCGTCGAACGTCTCCCGCACGACGACGGCGCTCGCCTCCACGGACGTGTCACCAGGCGTTTCCGCGGACACCTCGCACGGGACCGCCACGCCGGCCCCCGACGCAGAAGCGACTCCGCGCGCCGCCGGGTCTGCCCCCGGAAGCCGCGCTCCGACGTCGGGCAGGGGGAAGCTCGCCGCGACGTGGCCCACGCCCGGGGCGACCACGGGCCACCCGTCCTCCCAGACCACGGGCGCGAGGAACGTCTCGCGCCCCAGGTTGGGGAAGTAGCCGCCGTAGGGGCGGCTGCCGAGCAGGACCATCCACCACTCGCCGGCCGCGGTCTCCACGAGGTCCCCGTGCCCGACCCCGACCACGGGGAAGTCCCGGCCCAGGTGGCGGTGCGTGAGGACCGGGTTCGCGGGGTTCCCCGTGTACGGGCCCGTCACCGCGTCCGCCCGCGCGACCGAGACCGCGTGCTGGTGCTCGGTGCCGCCCTCGGAGGCCAGCAGGTAGTAGTGGTCGCCCACGCGGTACAGGTGCGGGCCCTCGGCCCAGACCGCGCCGTGCAGCGCGCCGCGCCACAGGACGCGCTCAGGGCCGACGAGGGCCCCGGCCACGAGGTCGAGCTCGCGCAGCCACACCTCGGTCTGCCCCTCCCACTCCCCCGGGTCTGCGAGGCGCGTCGCGGTGAGCCACACGCGAGCGCCGTCGTCGGGACCCGCGGTGTCGAAGAACAGCGACGGGTCGATCCCGTCACCCTCGAGCCACACCGGGTCGGACCACTGCCCGGCGGGGTCGGTCGCGGTCACGAGGAGGTGCCCACCCTGGCCCTGCGTGTGGACGAGCGTCGTCACGACGTAGAAGGTCCCGGCGTGGTGGCGGATCGTCGCGGCGTAGAGCCCGCCCGACGACGGCACGCTCGACAGGTCCACCTGGTCGGTCCGGTGGATCGCGGGGCCCACCGGCGTCCACGTCACGAGGTCGCGGCTGTGGAAGACCGGCAGGCCCGGGAAGTACTCGAACGTCGAGGTGACGAGGTAGTAGTCGTCGGGCGCGAGGGTCCCGTCCGCCCGGGTGGCCCCCGGGACCCGGCAGATGCTCGGGTCGGGGTGCGTGCCGGGCAGGACGGGGTTCGCGAAGGTCCGGGCTGCCGGACCCGAGGGCGGCCGGACCACGGGAATCGGCTGCGCGGCCGATCGCCTGACCGACCTCGGGTCCGTCACCTCAGACCTCGCCCACCACGAGGGGCGCGTGCAGCTCGCGCGTGTGGTCGACCACGCGCACGTCGCCCACGAGCGACACGGGAGCCACGAGCCGCACGTCGGCGCTCGACGCCCCGAACCGCAGCTCGATCGCGCCCGGCTCGACGATCCGACGCCCGTCGCGCCCCGTGAAGGACAGGACGTCGGCGGGCACGGTCGCGCTCACGCGCGCCGAGGCGCCCGCGGCGAGCGGCACGCGCACGTACCCGATCAGCCGCTGCACGGGCCGCACGACCGACGCCACGGGGTCGTGCGCGTAGAGCTGCACGACCTCGACGCCGTCGCGCCCGCCCGTGTTCCGCACGACGAACGACGCCTCGAAGGCCCCGTCGGTCGCAGCCTCGGCCGCGCTCACCACGAGGTCCGACCAGTCGAAGCTCGTGTACGTGAGCCCGTGGCCGAACGCGAAGGCCGCGGTCGGGTCGATGTTCGACACGTCGGTCGCCTGCGCGAGCGTCGCGGCCAGGTAGGACGTGGGCTGGGCGCCCTCGGTCCCGGGCACGCTCACGGGCAGCCGGCCCGACGGCGCCACGCGCCCCGACAGGACGCCCGCGACCGCGGGGGTCCCCTCCTCGCCCGCGAAGAACGCCTGGACGATCGCCGCAGCGCCAGGCTCCCCCGGCGCGGGGGTCGCGGCCGCGCCGAGCGCGTAAGGACGACCCGAGAGGATCGTCGCGACCACGGGGCGGCCCGTCGCGAGCAGCGCGTCGAGCAGGTCCTGCTGGGCACCGGGCAGGCGCAGCGACTCGGCGTCGCAGCCCTCGCCGCTCGTGCCGCGACCGAACAGGCCGGCCCGGTCGCCCAGGGCGACCACGACGACGTCGGCCTCGCGGGCGAGCTCGACCGCTGCCGCGATGCCTGCGGCGTCGGCGGCCGCGACCTCGGCCGTGCTCACGGCCCCGGTCGAGGACGGGTCGCTCGTGCCGTCGAGCGTGATCGCGGGCAGCACGTCGAGCGTGACGCCCGGCAGCTCGGCGCGCAGCGACGCGGCGAGCGTGGGCAGCGAGATCCCGAGCGGGATCTCGGGGTGGGCCAGGCCCACGTGCGCGGGGAACGAGTAGCAGCCGAGCACGGCCATGGGATCCTCGGCCGTGGGACCCACGAGCGCGATCCGGCGCACGTCCGGACCGAGCGGGAGCACACCGTCGTTCGCGAGCAGGACCACGGCCTGCTCGGCGACCTCGCGGGCCAGCGCGCGGTTGGCGGGGCCGTCGAGGTCGACGGTCCCGCGCAGCGCGGCCAGATCGATGTCCTGCGCGTCGGCCCCCGCCCCGGCGACGGCTGCCAGAACGCCCGCGGGCACGTCGCGCAGCACCTCGGGGACGGGGTCCCAGCCGGCGTCGAGCAGACCGAGCTCGACCTTCTGGCGCAGCACGCGCTCCAGGGCCCGGTCCACGAGCGCGACGTCGACGTCCCCGGCCTCGAGGGCCGCGACGAGCGGCTCGCCGAACGTCTTGACGGTCGGCAGCTCGACGTCGACCCCCGCCGCGAGCGCCGCCGCGGCGGCATCTGCCCAGTCGCCCGCCACGCCGTGCATGATCTTGAGGAACGCGATCCCGAAGTAGTCGGCGACCACGGTCCCGTCGAAGCCCCACGTGTCGCGCAGCAGTCCCGTGAGGAGCTCACGGTCCGCGGCCGACGGGATGCCGTCGGTGTCCGTGTAGGCGTGCATGACCGAGCGCACGCCGCCCTCACGGACGGCCATCTCGAACGGCGGCAGGATCACGTCGGCGCGCTCGCGCGTGCCCATCGAGACGGGCGCGTGGTTGCGTCCGCCGCGCGAGGCCGAGTACCCCGCGAAGTGCTTGAGCGTCGCGACGATGCCCTCGGACTCGAGGCCCTGCACGTACGCCGTGGCGACGGTGCCCACGAGGTACGGGTCCTCGCCGATGGTCTCCTCGACGCGACCCCAGCGGGCGTCGCGCACGACGTCGAGCACGGGGGCCAGGCCCTGGTGCACGCCGACCGAGCGCATGTCGCGACCGATCGCGGCGGCCATGCGGCGCACGAGCGCGGGGTCGAACGACGCGCCCCACGACAGCGGCACGGGGTAGGCCGTCGCGCCCCAGGCCGAGAAGCCCGCGAGGCACTCCTCGTGCGCCACGGCGGGGATGCCGAACCGGTTCGCCGACCGCACGCGCTCCTGCGTGCGCAGCAGCGACAGCGCACCCAGGGCCGGGTCGACGGGGTTGGTCCCGAACGGGCGGGTCAGCTGCCCCAGCCCGTCGGGCAGGAGTGCGTCGAGGTCGACGCCGTCCTCCATGTCGTGCTGGTGCGGGGCGACCTCGCCGCCCTCGGCCGACGCACCGACCCACACCCCGAAGAGCTGGGCGACCTTCTCGCGGAGGGTCATCTCCGCCATGAGCGCCTTGACGCGGGTCGCGGTGTCGACCGACGGGTCGGACCACACAGGGAGGGTCTCCCCACGGGGGCCGGGCACGGCAGAGGACGGCAGGTTCGTCTGAAGAGTCATCGTGGAGCTACTTTCCGCCGACGCCCATGAGGCCCTGGACCAGGGCACGCCGGGCGAACAGGTACACGAGCAGGATCGGGATCATCGACATGACGACCGCCGCGAGGAGGCCGGGGATGTTGACGCCGTACTGCGTCTGGAAGTTGAAGAGGCCGAGCGTGATGACCTTGGTCGACTCGGACTGCGTGAGGATCAGCGGGAACAGGAACCCGTTCCACGCCTGCAGGGCCGAGTACACGACGATCGTCGCGACGCCGCCCTTGGACAGCGGCAGCACGAGCTGCAGGAACACGCGCTTGGGCGACGCGCCGTCGAGGGCCATGGCCTCGTAGAGCTCGTTGGTGATGTCACGCATCGAGCCGCTGAGGATGATCGTGCAGATCGGCAGGCAGAACGCCGCGGTCGGCAGGATCACGCCGATCAGGTTGTCGTACAGGCCCACGACCGAGATCACGTAGAAGATCGGGACGATCACGGCGCTCGCGGGGACCGCGAGGCCCAGGAGGAACATCCGGAAGATGCCCGTGGTGGCCCGCGAGCGGTTGCGCACGATCGCGTACGACAGCGGCGGCACGAGCAGCACCACGATCCCGACCACCGCGACCGTCACGACGAGCGTGTTGAGGAAGTAGCGGCCGAAGCCCTGGTCGAACGCGTTGGTGAAGTTGTCGAGCGTGAACGTGGTCGGCAGGGACAGCGGGCCGCCCTCGGCGTACCCGGCCTGCGTCTGGAACGACGCGGTGACCAGCACGTAGAGGGGGATCGCGACGATCAGGAGCCAGATCGTGACCGCGATGCCCGCGCCCCAGTTGGGTCGGTTGCGGCTGCCCTTTCCAGCCCGGCCGCCTGCCCGACGGCGTCGCGCGCCGCCGTCCTGCGTCGCGCCCGGGCGGGGCGCACCACCCGAGGTGGGTGACGTCGTCGGGCCGGAGACCTGCTCCGCGGGGGTGACGCTCAGGTCGTTGCTCATCACACGCCCTCCAGCTCGCTGCGCATCTTGTCGTACCCGGACAGGCGGACCATGACCAGCGAGATCGCGGTCGCCGCGACGACCAGGACCACGGCGATCGCCGAGGCCAGACCGAAGTCGAAGCCGCGGAACGCCTTCTGGTACATGTAGAAGGCCGTGATGGTCGTGTCCGTGCCGGGCCCGCCGTTGGTCAGGATGAGGACCGTGTCGAACGTCGTCAGGCCGCCGACGACCATGAGGATCACCGACGTGATCATGGTGTTCCGCAGCTGCGGGAGCGTGATCGCGAAGAACGAGCGCACGCGTCCCGCGCCGTCGATCTCGGCCGCCTCGTAGAGCATGGGTGGCACGGCCTTCGCGGCGCCCTGGTAGATCAGGGCGTGCAGCGGCGTGAACTGCCACAGGCTCACGAACACCAGGACCGCGATCGCGGTCGACTGGTTCCCGAACAGGTTGCCGTCGCCGAACAGCCACTCCATCTGGGCCGGGACGCCGAAGTTCGGGTCGAGCACCGCGCGCCACAGGACCGAGACCGCGGCCGCGGACAGCAGCAGCGGCACGAAGAAGATCGCCGAGAGCACCGCGCGGTTCCACTGGTGCCCTGCGGCCCACACGCCCAGCAGCATCGCGACCGGGGTCTGGGTCACGACGCCGAGCGCCGTCAGCACGAGCGAGAGCCCGATGCTCTTGAGCATCACGGGGTCGTCGAGGAGGCGGGACCAGTTCTCGGTCCCGACGAACTCGGGGCTGCCCAGGCCGCTCCACTGCGTGAACGACAGCACGAGCACGAGGACCATGGGCAGGAGGGCGAAGAGCCCGAAGAACAGGGCGGCGGGCAGGGCCCAGACCACGCCCGGGCGGCCGACCTGGAGGTCGGCGGCGCCCGAGCGCGTGCGCCCCTGGGGTGCGCGGGTGGTCATGACGATCTCCGTCCGGGACCGGTCAGCGCGAGGCCGGCAGGGACTTCATCGCAGCGATGAAGCCGTCGGCGTCGATCTGGCCGCTGAAGAACTGCTGGACCGCGATCTTGAGCGGGGTGCCGGCAGCCGGGGGGTACGCCTGGTCCCAGGACATCTGGAAGTGCGGCGCGTTCTTCACGAGGTCGAACTGGAAGGCGGCGTACTCGGGGCTCGCGGCCTGGTCCAGGAACTGCTCGGTGTTGGTCGTGGTCGGCAGGTTCCCGATCGCGAGCTGCGCCTCGACGAACTCGTCCGAGTACATGAGCTTGAGGAAGTCACGCACGGCGTCCGGGTAGCGGGTCTTGGCGAGCACCGAGTAGAAGTTGTTGGTGTTGCCCGTGATGTTGGCCGCGTCGCCCTTGCCGCCGTCGATCGCGGGGAACGCCGTGTAGCCGAGGTTCGCGTCGGTCCACCCGGGGTCCACGTCGTAGTGCGTCGAGTAGTTCCACGAGCCCATGAGCTCGAACGCGGCCTTGCCCGAGCGCAGGAGCGCGGGCGAGCCGCCGTCGGTGAACTTGACCGAGTCGAAGTTGGTGCCGAACGCGCCCGCGTCGATGAGCTCGGACAGCTTGTCGAGCGCCTCGTGGCTCTCGGCCGAGTCCCACACGTCGGTGTCGCCCGCGAGCGCCTTCTCGAACAGCTCGGGGCCGGCGACGCGGTCGAACGCGTACTGGTACCACATGAGGGTCGGCCACTGGTCGGCGCCGCCGAGCGCGATCGGGGTCACGCCCTGCGCCTTGAGGGTCTCCACCGCGGCGAGGAGCTCGTCCCACGTCTGGGGGGCCTCGATGCCCGCGTCCGCGAGGACCTGCTTGTTGTGGAACAGCATGACGGGCTGCGTGCCGCGCATGGGGATGCCGTAGGACTTCCCGTCGATCACGGCCGAGTTGAACACCGCGGGCAGGAACGCGTCCTTGAGCTGGGGGTCCTCGGCGATGAAGTCGTCGAGGGGGAGCAGCAGGTCGGCGTCGACGAAGGGTTCGATCGAGCCGCCGCCCCAGTTGAAGAAGACGTCCGGCGCCGCGTTGGTGTCGATGATCGTCTGGAGCTTCTGCTGGTAGTCGGCGCCCGGGATGGTGTCGAGGACGACCTTGACGTCCGAGGTCTTGTTGAACGTGTCGACCATCTGCTGCTCGACCTTGTTGGTCGCGTCCCCGTAGACCATCACGTGGATCTCGTTCTCGGGACGGCCGGAGCCGCCGGAGTCGCCGCTCGCGCACGCTGCGAGCGGGAGGACCAGCGCCGACGCCACGGCCGCGGCCGTGAGCGACTTCCGCGTTCTTGTGTTCATCATCGAACCCTTTCGAAAGTTTCGGCGCCTGCGCCGAAAGTACTCGGTTGTCCTGGACTCTAAGACGCGAATCCGCCGGGGTCAACAACGAGTCCCAACCGTTATCCACTGGGAGAAGACTGGGACCTCCGCACCGAGACACGGCTGCCCACCCTTCGAAACTTTCCCCCGAGGCGCTACGCTGACCGGCATGACCGACGAAGTTCTTCCGGGGCGGGTCACGCTCGCCGCCGTGGCCGCCGAGGCCCAGGTGTCCCTCTCGACCGTGTCCAAGGTGCTCAACGGGCGGACCGACGTCGCGGCCGGGACGCGCGACCGGGTCGAGGCCCTCCTGGTCCAGCACGGCTACCGGCGCCGCAAGAGCCCCACCGCCTCGGCCCCCCTCATCGAGATCGTGTTCCACGAGCTCGAGAGCATCTGGGCCATGGAGCTCATCCGCGGCGTCGAGGACGTCGCGCGGGAGAACGGCGCGAGCGTCGTGCTGACCGAGTCCGGCACCCGGCACGCTCCGGGGCCCGAGTGGATCGAGGGCGTGCTCGCGCGCCGCCCGCTCGGCGTCGTGCTCGTCTTCTCGACCCTCCCGGCCGCGGTCAAGGAGCAGCTCCGGTCCCGCGCCATCCCGTTCGCGGTCATCGACCCCGCGGGCGACCCCGAGCCCGACGTCCCCTCGGTCGGCTCGGCGAACTGGCAGGGCGGCCTCATGGCGACCCGGCACCTGATCGAGCTCGGCCACCGCCGCATCGGCGTCATCACGGGGCCCGAGGACATGATGTGCTCGCTCGCCCGCCTCGACGGCTACCGCTCGGCCCTCGGCACGGCCGGGCTCACCGCGGACCCGGACCTGGTCCGGTTCGGCGACTTCCACCCCCAGGGCGGCACCGACCGCGCCGACGAGCTCCTCAGCCTGCCCGAGCCGCCCACCGCGATCTTCGCGGGCTCGGACCTCCAGGCTCTCGGCGTGCTCGAGGCCGCCCGGCGCCACGGCCTGCGCGTGCCCGAGGACCTCTCGATCGTGGGCTACGACGACGTCCCCGTGGCCCGCTGGTCGAGCCCCGCGCTCACCACGGTCCACCAACCGCTCCAGGAGATGGGCCAGGAAGCGGCCCGGCTCGTCCTCAAGGCGCGCGAGGGCGCCGTGACCAACACGCGCATGGACCTCGCGACGAGCCTCGTGGTCCGCGGGAGCACGGCGGCGCCCGCGAGCGCCTAGGCCGGGCAGGCTCGCCCTGCGGCGGGCGGCCCTACGCCGGAGCCGGTCGCTCCGCCACCGGGGGCCGCGTGACTCTCCTCACCACGACTTCCGCGTCATGCCGACCGCAGGACGGCGTCTCTCCTCCCAGAAGCAGATCTCCAGGAGGTAGAACCATGAGCACGCAGCACGTCACCGAGCCCGCCCCCGTGACCGCGGGACTCTCGCGCCGCGAGATCCACCATGCCGCGACCGCTCCCGCGACCCCGAGCCTGTGGCAGCGCCTGCACGGCACGCCCGCGCACCCCGTGGCCATCGCCGCGGTGACGATCGTGGTCGGCACGCTCGCCGGGATCGGGACGGGCGCGCTCCTGAGCCTCTGACGGGACCTACGGCCCGCAGCGCCAGGACCTCCGGCATCTGAGGCAAGCCTCACCTCATCACTAGCGTCGGCAGCATGAACCTTGCCGAGGTCCCCCCGGGCACCCACGTCGTCCTGACCTCGGCGCGCGCGGGCGCGCGGCTCACCCCGACGTCCGACGTGCGGCTGCGCGAGCTGGGCCTGCGCCCCGGCGCGGGCGTGACCGTCGCGCTCCGGACCCCGTTCGGCGGGCGCGTCGTGCTCGTCGGGCGCCGGCGCATCGCGCTCGACGCCGCGACGGTCCGCCGGTTCGAGACCGCCCCGTGAGCTGTCCGCGCTGCGAGGGCGGCGCACCGCGCACGCACGAGGGGCCCGACGGCGCCGCTCACCCCCGCGGTCGCCGCGCCCCGGGCGGTGGCGCGACCACGGCTCCCGCTCCCGTCCTGCGGGTGCTGCTCGTGGGCACGCCCAACGCCGGGAAGTCGACGCTCTTCAACCACCTCACGGGCGCGCGGCAGACCACCCGGAACGTGCCCGGGACCACGGTCGACCTGGCCCGGGGGACCTGGCGGCCCCGCACCGGTGCCGGTACGACGACCGCGACCCCGCTCGCGCTCGTCGACCTCCCCGGCACCTACTCGCTCACCCCGGTCTCGCCCGACGAGGCCGTGACGGTCGCCGAGATCGACCGGGCAGGGGCCGAGCCGGGCACCGTGACGCTCCTCGTCGCCAACGCGGCCGAGCTGCACAGCGCCCTGTTCCTGCTCGGTCAGGTCGGGGCGCGGACCGAGCGCGTCGTCGTGGCCCTCACGATGACCGACGTCGCCACGGCCGACGGGGTGACGGTCGACCCCAGGCGGCTCGCCGCCCGTCTGGGCGTGCCCGTGGTCGAGGTCGATCCTCGGACGGGGCGCGGGACCGACGGGCTGGTCGCGGCGGTCCGCGCGGTGTCCGAGCACCCTCGGCCCGTCCCGGGCCTGCCGGGCGCAGCAGCACCGGGCACCGCACCCGACGACGAGCTCGACCGCATCGACGCGCTGCTCGGGTGGGCGGACGACGTCGTCGAGTCGGTCGGCGCGCACGGCTCCGCGACGCGCAGCCGTGCGGACCGGATCGACGCGCTCCTCCTCGACCCCTGGGTGGGCCTGCCGGTCTTCGTCGTGACGCTCTGGGCGCTGTTCCAGCTCGCGACCTGGGTCGCGGCACCGATCATGGGCGCGACCGAGGCCCTGGTCACGGGGCCCGTCGCGGGCCTCGTGACCTGGGCGCTCGACGGCGTGGGCCTGAGCGGCGGGTGGCTCGAGGGGCTCCTGGTCGACGGCCTGGTCGCGGGCGTCGGCGTCGTCGTCGCGTTCGCGCCGCTCATGGCCCTGATGTTCCTGGCGATCGGGCTGCTCGAGGACTCGGGCTACGTCGCGCGGGTCGCGGTCCTGGCCGACCGCCTCATGCGGTCGGTCGGACTCGACGGGCGGGTCATCATGCCCCTGATCGTGGGCTTCGGGTGCAACCTCCCGGCGCTCGCCGCGACGCGCACGCTCCCGAACGCGCGGCAGCGGCTGCTCACGGGCCTCCTGATCCCGTACGCCTCGTGCCCCGCCCGCTTGACGGTGTACGTCCTGCTCGCAGGCACGTTCTTCCCGCGGCACACCGGGCTCGTGGTGCTCGCGATGTACGTGCTGAGCGTCGCACTCGTGCTCGTCGGGGCGCTCGTGCTGCGAGGCACGTTGTTCCGCGACCTGACCCACGAGCCCCTCGCGCTCGTCCTCCCCGCCTACCACGTGCCGCGCCCGGTCCCGCTGCTCGTGACGACGGGCCGTCGTGTGCTCGCGTTCCTGCGCGGGGCGGGCACGATCATCGTGGGCGTCCTCGTCGTCGTCTGGCTCCTGCTCTCGGTCCCCGTGACGCCCGGCCACACGTTCGGCGAGGTGCCCGTGCACGACTCGGCCTACGGGCGCCTGACCGACCAGGTCGCCCCCGTCTTCTCCCCCGCCGGCTACGGCGACTGGCGCACCACGAGCGCGCTCGTCACGGGCTTCGTGGCCAAGGAGGTCGCAGTGGGCGCGCTCGCGCAGGCGTACGCGGTCGACGAGCCAGTGGGCTCGTCGCCGGGCGAGCTCGGCGAGCAGCTCCGGGCCACGCTCGACGAGACGTCGGGCGGTCACGCCCCTGCGGCGGCACTGGCCTTCATGGTCTTCGTGCTCGCCTACACGCCGTGCCTCGCGACGGTCGCCGAGCAGCAGCGGATGTTCGGGTGGCGCTGGACCCTGGGGGCCGTCGCGATCCAGCTGAGCGTCGCGTGGGTCCTGTCGGTCGCGACCTTCCAGCTCCTGCGGCTCGTCTGGTGAGCGCCCCGACGGCGCCGAGCGAGGAGCTCGGCCTCCGTGACGGCGCAGGACCCCGCGAGCTCCTGCGGCCCGTGCTGGCACGGCTCCGCGCCGGGGTCGCGGTCGGCGCCCTGGCCGCCGACCTGGGCCTCGACCCGCGGCTCGTCGACGCGGCGGTCGCTCAGCTCGTCCGCCTGGGGCTCGCGCAGGTCGCGGGACCCCGCCCGACGCGGCCGGGCACGGCACCCGCCCTCGGCTGCGCGACGGGTGCCGGAGGCCCGGGCTGCACGCCCCCACCCGCGGCGGGCACGCGGCGCCGGATCCCCCTGGCGTGCGCGGGGTGCCCGCTCGCGTCTGCGTCGCCCCGGCGCTGCTGACACCCACCTACGGCAGAACCCCGCACCAACACATTCTTCGCGCACCGGCGGGACATTCCTGCGCCACGCGCCGCCACGATCGCCACATTCGCCGAAAAGGTCCGCGTTGTCGCTGACCCACCCCTGGCGCAAGCACCGAAGATCGGCGGCATCTCGCGGCTCCTGGCACTCATGTCGCGACACCGGGGCCACCCGAGAAGCCCCGAAGAAATGTGGGGACCCCAGCGAAGGAATGCCTTTCCTCACACAGTCCCAGGCGAGCCTTTCCTTGCTGGAAAGAATGTGCACGAAATGCTAGACAACGTGGTATGACCACAGTGAAGAACCTCGGGCGGTATCCGCTGGTGATGGCGACGGTCCTGGTCGCGGCCGTCGCCGGGGTCCTCTCGCTCACCCCCTGGTCCCCGGCCGTCCCGTGGCTCGTGTCCGCCTACGCGCTGGCCGTCGCAGGATGGACGGGCGTGGGTATGCTCCGTGACCTGCTCCGCGGGCACGCCGGGATCGACATCCTCGCGGTGACGGCCGTGACGGCCGCAGTCGTCGTCGGCGAGCACTGGGCGGCCCTCGTCGTGGTGCTCATGCTGACGGGAGGCGAGGCGCTCGAGGACTACGCGGCGAACCGGGCCCGCCGCGACCTCTCGGCGCTCATGTCCCGCGCCCCCGCGACCGCGCACGTGCTCGACGGCGGCTCGCTGCGCGACGTCCGCGTCGACGACGTGCGCCCCGGCGACCTGGTCGTGGTCCGTCCGGCCGAGGTGGTCCCGGTCGACGGCGAGCTCGTGAGCGACCGAGCCGACCTCGACGAGTCGTCGCTCACGGGCGAGCCCCTGCCGGTCGAGCGGCAGCGCGGGGACGAGGTCCCCTCAGGTGGCATCAACGGGCAGCAGGCCGTCACGCTGCGCGCGACCAGGTCGGCCCGCGACAGCCAGTACCAGCAGATCGTCGCGCTGGTCGAGCAGGCGACCACGAGCCGGTCACGGACCGTCCGGCTGGCCGACCGCTTCGCGGTCCCCTTCACCCTCGTCGCGCTCGCGATCGCCGGGCTCGCCTGGTGGGTCAGCGGGGACGGCACCCGGTTCGCGGAAGTTCTCGTCGTCGCGACACCGTGCCCGTTGCTCATCGCGGCGCCGGTCGCCTTCATGGGCGGGATGAGCCGCGCCGCGCGCGAGGGCGTGATCGTCAAGTCGAGCGAGACCCTGGAGAGGCTCGACCGCGCCCGCACCGTGGCCTTCGACAAGACCGGGACCCTCACCCACGGTCGTCCCGCGCTCGCGCGCGTCGAGACCACCGGGGGCCTGGCTGCCGACGAGGTGCTGCGGCTGGCAGCGTCGGCCGAGCAGTACTCGAGCCACGTCCTGGCCGACGCCGTCGTGGAGGGCGCACGGCAGCGCGGGCTCCTGCCGACCGAGGGCACCGGCGCGCACGAGGTCCCGGCGCACGGTGTCCGGGCTCTCGTCGCGGGCCGGGAGGTCGTGGTGGGGAAACGGTCCTACGTCGCCGCCGAGACCCGCACCGCGGTCGAGCCCGCCGTGCTCCAGCCCGGCGAGCTCGCGGTCCACGTCGCGGTCGACGGGGTCCCCGTCGGGGCGCTGGTCCTGCGCGACGAGGTGCGGGCCGAGGCCGCGACCACGGTGAGCACGCTCCGGTCCCTGGGCGTCGACCACGTCATGATGCTCACGGGCGACCAGCGGACGACGGCCGAGCACGTCGCGGCTGCCCTGGGCATCGACGACGTGCGCGCAGAGTGCCTGCCGCTCGACAAGGTCGAGGCGGTCCGGGACGCCCCCGCGCGCCCCGTGGTCATGGTGGGCGACGGTGTGAACGACGCGCCGGTCCTGGCCTCGGCCGACGTCGGGATCGCCATGGGAGCGCGCGGCGCCACGGCCGCGAGCGACTCGGCCGACGCGGTCGTCCTGCGCGACGACGTCTCGGCCGTCGCAGCAGCCGTGCGGGTCAGCAAGGACACGCTCCGGGTCGCGCTGCAGAGCATCTGGGTCGGCATCGGGCTCAGCGTCGCGCTCATGCTGGTCGCGGCACTCGGGTACCTCCCCGCGCTCGCGGGCGCCTGGATGCAGGAGGGCGTCGACCTCGTCGCGATCCTCTGGGCGCTGCGAGCGAGCCGCGGCGCGCGCCTCTCCGGTCCTCCGCAGACTGCCTACGCCCCCTCGCCGGCCGAACCCGCGGTCGCCGCGCGCTGAGCCCGGCCGGACCCGAGCCCCCGAGGCGAGCGCCGCCGTCGGGCACGCAGGTCCGTCCCGGGCGCGGCCCCCGTCCCCCCGGGCGCCCCGCGCCGAAGCCGGGCAGACTCGAACGAGTGAGCCCGGCGCCCCGCACCCACCGCACCGCCCGACGCCCCACCCGCGCGACGGGCTGGATCGTCGCCGCCGGGGTCGCCGTCCTCGCCTTCACGGTGCGCTGGAGCCTCGCGGGCGGGACGGTCGGCGTCCGCGACTACACGGGGTACGACGACGGGGTGTACTTCTCCTCGGCCGTCGCCCTGGTGCACGGGCTCGTGCCCTACCGCGACTTCACGCTCCTGCACCCACCCGGCTCGATGCTCGCCCTGACCCCGTTCGCGGCCCTGACCGCGTGGACGAGCGACAGCGACGCCTTGGTCGCCGCGCGCGTGGGCGTCATGCTCGTCGGGGCGGCGAACGCCGTCCTGGTGACGCGCATCGCCGGACGCTGGGGGACCACCGCAGCGGTCGTGGGCGGGGTCCTGTACGCGGTCTCGTTCGCCGCGGCGTGGGCCGAGCGCATCACGCTGCTCGAGCCGCTCGGCTCGCTGTGCCTGCTCGGCGGGGTGGTCCTGCTGCTGCGCGGGCTGCCGGACGCGGGGGTGGGCGCGCGCACGGGGTGGCTCTGGGC
>NZ_MAQA01000030.1 GCF_001692445.1 Oerskovia enterophila
CCACTCCGCGTGCCGCTGCTCTACCCACTCCGCGTGCCGCTGCCATACCCACCGAGCTCGGCGGCACCGCCCCACCCGTCCGCCCCGGTCCCGACCCGCGGCGCCGCTTCGGCCTGCGCCGCCACTTCCGCGTGCCCGCGTGGACGGACCTGGTCGAGGTCCACTGGGGAGACCGCGTCGAGGCGTACGTGACACCCGTGGCGCCGGACGTCGTCGGGATCGCGATGCTCGGCCCCACCGGGACGCACTTCGACGAGGCCTTCACGGGATTCACCGAGCTGAGCGAGCGCCTGCGGGACGCCGAGCCGCTGGGCCCGGTCCGCGGGGCGGGCCCGCTCAGGCAACGGTCCCGACGGCGCAGCACCGGCCGGGTGCGCCTCGTCGGGGACGCCTCGGGGTACGTCGACGCCCTGACGGGCGAAGGACTGCGGGTCGGGCTCGCGCAGGCGAGCGCCGTCGTCGGGCACCTGGACGATCCCGACGCGTACGAACGCGACTGGACCCGCGTGACCCGCGACTACCGCGTACTGACGTCGGGGCTCGTCGCCTGGGCGACCTCGCCCGCGCGGCGTGCGATCGTGCCCCTCGCGGCGCACGCGCCGTGGCTCTACGGGAGGGTCGTGGAACGGTTGGCGCGCTGACCGGGGCGCTCTGGACCTACTCCTTGAGCTCGAAGAAGATCGCGTGGGTCGCCGTCGAGCCGGTGTTCTCACCCACGTGCACCTGGCCCGGCAGCCAGCGCGTCTCGCCCGGTCCGAGTTCGACCTCCATGACCCGGTCCCCCGCCGAGATGCGACGCTCGAACCCGCTCAGCGTGTACATGACGCTGTCGGGGTGATGGTGCGGGTGCGTCCGGGTCCCCGGTTCGTCGCGGTACTCCAGCACCCGGACCCGCTCGTTCTCGAAGATCGTCCGGTAGTGGTCCGGGTCGGTGACGGTCGGGTCGTCCGGTGCAGCGTTCTGGTCCTGTCCCATGCTCGCCTCGGAAGGTCGAGGCCCACCGCCGTCGGCAGGCGTTCCTTCGAGCATCCCACCGCTGACCGGCGTCGTACCCTGACCGGCACGGCGGCACCGTGACGGCGGTCCGTCGTGCCGCGTCCCGCGCAGTACGCGGCAGCCGTCAGCGGTCCGAGACGCCGTTCGCCCGCGCCCACGCGACCGCCTCGGAGCGCGTCGAGACGCCGAGCTTGCGGTAGATGCTGCGCAGCTGTGACTTGACCGTGTTGCGCGTGACGAACAACCGCGCGGCGACCTGTTCGAGGGTCACGTCTTCCGACAGGTTCGCCAGGACGACGAGCTCGCGCCGGGACAGCACGACCTCGTCCTCGACCTGTGGTGGCTCCGGTGCCACTCGTTCGGTGATGGACATGGTTCCTCCGCTCCGCCGGCCGTCCGCGGGTCCACGTCACGGTCGGTCCAGTGCTGTCTCTCTATGGGAAGAGACACCCCGGACCGGGGATCATGACGCGACTTCCCGTCATCTCGTTCGGGGAGCCTCCTCGACCGGGGCGGCCGTCCGGCCCGGAGCCCAGGTGAGGCTCAGGTGGTGGCCGGGTCGTCGGGCAGGCCCGCGTCGTGACCGAGGATCGCCGCCTGCGTCCGGTTCGACACCCCCAGCTTGACCATGGCGTGCGTCAGGTGGGTCTTGACCGTCGGCTCGGCCATGAACAGGGCACGAGCGATCTCCGCGTTGGACAACCCTGTCGCGACCATCCCGACGACGTCCCGCTCCCGTTCGCTCAGCGTGCCCACCTTGGCCCGCGCCGCCGCCTGCCGGGTGCTCATGGCCGGACCGAGCGAGTCCAGGAGGTGCCGCGTCACGGCCGGGGAGAGCATGGCCTCACCGGCCGCGGCCGCACGGATCCCCTGATGGACCTCGCTCACCGTGCTGTCCTTGAGCAGGTAGCCCGCCGCCCCGGCACGCAGCGCCGGGACGACGTACTCGTCGTACTGGAAGTTCGTCAGGATGACGACCTCGACCTCGGGCATCGACCGTCGGATCTCCCTGGTCGCCTCGATGCCGTTCATGACGGGCATCTGCATGTCCATGAGCACGACGTCGGGACGGTGCGCGAGCACGACCTCGACACCCTGGCGACCGTTCTCGGCCGTCCCGACGACGTCGAGGTCGTCGGCCGCGCCGACCAGGCTCACGATGCCCTCGCGGAACAGGCGCTCGTCGTCGACGACCACGACGCGGATCATGAGGCCTCCTGGGGGATCAGTGCTTCGACACGAAACCCGCCGTCGGGGGTCGGACCGATCGTGGAGGTCCCTCCGACGAGGGCGACCCGCTCGCGGATCCCCTGCAGCCCGTGCCCGCCGCTGGGCAGGTCGACCTCGGGGATCGCCGACCTGCCGTTCACGACCGCGACCCGCAGCACGGCCCCCTCCTGGTGGATGCCCACGGTCGTGTCGGCCCCCGGCGCGTGCCTGACGGCGTTGGTCAGGGCCTCGCCCACGATGCGCACGGCTGTCCGCTCCGCCAGGCCCGGGGGCTCTCCGGGCACGACGTCGGCGTCCACCTCGACCGGTTGTCCCACGGCCCGCGCCTCCTCGACCAGGACGGCGACGTCCCGGAACGACGGCTGCTCGATCGCCGCCGGGCCCCCGTCCCGTCCGAGCAGGTGCAGCATGCTCCGCATCTCCTCGAGCGCCTCGCGCGCCGTGTCACGGATCCGGTCCACGTCCTCGCGGACCTGCGGATCGCTGACCCGGGTCTCCAGCAGGTTGCTCTGCAGCACGACGTAGCTGATCCGGTGGGCGACGACGTCGTGCATCTCCCGGGCGAGCCGCTCGCGCTCGGTGGTCCGCACCTGGGCCGCGAGCTGCTCTGCCGCTGCGACGCCGCGGTCCCTGAGCGCGGCCGTCGCGACCCGTTCGGCACGGCGGCTCCGACCGGCCAGCCACGGCCCCACCAGCAGGAGGACGAGGACAGCGGCCACGGCAAGGTCCGACCGGCCGAACGCCAGGGGGGCGGCCGGGAGGACCAGGACCGCCGCCGCGACCACCCAGGCCCTCCCCCGTCGGGGCGTGAGCCGCTCTCCCGCGTCGAAGGCCGCGAGGATCGTGGCGGGGACGGGTGAGACCCACGACAGGAGAGCGGCGCCCACGACTGCGGGTCCCGTGAGCGCGGGCCACAGGAGCAGGGACGCCCC
The DNA here is from genome assembly GCF_001692445.1 of Oerskovia enterophila. GTDB lineage: Bacteria > Actinomycetota > Actinomycetes > Actinomycetales > Cellulomonadaceae > Oerskovia > Oerskovia enterophila. The sequence goes on from NZ_MAQA01000030.1 coordinate 3,159, forward strand.
GACGAGCTGGGCGAGGAGCTCGACCCACAGCGGTGCGCCCTGGGCGCCGACGACCGCGCGCGAGACCGCGAGGGAGACCCCCGCGAGCGCGGCGAAGGCGGCGACCGCGGCGTCTCGCCGCGAGATCGACCCGAGGGCGGGCATCCGCATGCTGCCAGGCTAGCCAGGAACACCGTTCGAGGGCGGTCGAATGCGTACCGCCCCTCCGACAGCGTGTCCGTCATCCCGCGCCGGGGGCACGCGCCCGGGAACGACCGCAGGGCGCCCCTCCCGTGTCGGGGGGCGCCCTGCGGTCTCGTCATACCGTCAGGCCGTGAGCGTTCACCGGTCCGTGCTGGTCGCCGTCCGACGACGGCTGGCGAGCACGAGGCCTGTGCCGGTCAGGACGATGAAGGCTCCTGCGGCGGCCAGCATCCCGGCGTCCGCACCGGTCGAGGCGAGGCTCGCGGCGTCGGTCTGCCGGATCGCGGCGGCCACCGGGACGGTGTCCGTCAGGCCCAGGTTCGTCGGGTCGGTCGAGGAGACCGTCACGACCGTGCCGTCCGTGCCGACCGTGATCGGGTCGACGGGGTCCGGGACGGTGGGCGTGCCGGGGTCCGTCGGGTCGGTCGGGTCGACGGGCGCCTCGGGCTCGTCGGCCAGGCTGATGCCGACCCAGTCCCACGCGGTCGAGGGGCGGTCGAGCTCGCCGAGGCCGATCAGCCAGTGCGGGAACGTCGCGGGCATCCACTCGCCGTTCTCGTCGGTGGTCCCGTGGTTGTTGTGGTCGTTGCCCGTGTAGAAGTGCGGGCTGCCCTGCTCGGTGCCCTGCGCCGAGCCCCAGAGCTGGAACTGCGGGAGCGTCGCGACGTCGAGTCCGGCAGGTACGCGGACGAACACGCGCTGCCCCGGCGTCACGGACGAGACCGGGTTGCCGTTGGCGTCGACCAGGGTCACGCCGGCGGGCACTGCCGAGCCGTCGGCGGTGCGCAGCTCGACGTGGACGTCACCCGTCCCACCGACGAGCGAGGCCGTGAAACCGTAGTCGGTCGAGCCGTCGGTGTTCCGGACGTAGCCGTGCGAGACGAACCCCGGCTGCGGCATGACGACGTTCGCGGTGAGCCCCTGCTCGATGAGCCAGGCCGCGGTCTGCAGCGTGGCCATGCGGTCGCTCTGGCTGTTCTGGTCCCAGTTGCGCGTCCAGTCCTGCTGGAAGGTCTCGTCGGCGTCCGCAGGGATCTCCTGAGCGGTGAACTGGTCGAGAGCCTTCTGGCTCAGCGTCACGTGACCGGCGTCGTCGACGTCGAAGAACAGGCCCATGACGTCGTGACCGGTCGAGAAGTACCAGACCGCGAACTGGGTCGCCTCGTACGCGGTGTAGTCGGCACGGCGCGCGTTCTCGGACGCGACGTACTCCTCGGCCTGGGCCTGCGTCCACCACCCGTTGTCGATGTACGACTGGTACTGCTCGATCGTGACGCCGTCCTGCACGACACCGGCCCGGTCGAAGAGCGCCTGCGCGTCGATCCCGCGGGCCGTCTCGTCGGCCCCGCCCTTGTACCCGTTGACGAGCACGGTCTGCTGAGCCGACGTGTTCTCCCAGTGGATCCCCTCGGCGTCCGGCGTGACCGTCTCGTCGCCCGACCACACGTGGTACCAGTAGTTGGCGATGTCGCGGTCGTAGACCATGTGGACCGTGCCGTCGTCGTCCTTGAGCGTGTGGTGCAGGATGTGCAGCTGCGGGGTGCCGCTCCAGCCCTGCCAGTCACGTCCCGAGGTCTTGTCCCCGAGCTCCATGAAGTACCAGTAGTCGCACCCGAACCCGTCCTCGCCGCCGTCCTCCCAGTGCGGGTGGTAGTCGGCGTCGGGGTAGACCGGCGTCGACTGCAGCGCGCCGAAGGCGGACGCCACGGCCAGAGGGGTGCCGACAGCCGTCTCCGTCGTCTCGTCCGTCGCCTGCTCGACGACGTCGGCCTCGGTCACGGTCTCGTCCCCGGGGTCTGCGGCAGGCGTCTCGGCGACGGGCTCGTCCTCCTCGACAGGGTCCTCGGGAGCGAGGTCCTCGGCGGCCGGGGCCGCGGAGACCGTGGGGGCCTCGGGAGCCGGGGCGATCACCGGGTCGACCGGCGTCGTGCTCTGCGTGACGGGAACCGCGTCTCCCGCACCAGGCGCTGCCTGCTCGACGGCCGCCTCCGTCGAGGCCCCGGGGTCGGTCGTGGTGGGGGCGCCGGCCTCCGGGGCGTCGGTCCCCTCCGCGGCGAACGCCGCAGCTCCACCACCCAGCACGAGTGCGGCGGAGACAGCAGTGGTGGTGACGGTGCGAAGAACCTTCATGATCGTCGAGCTCCTACGTGGTGGGTGTGTGCGCTTGCTGCGCCCTGACCCCTCTACGTTCTCGCCCGACAGGGGATCGTCGACTCACCCCTTCGGATCGACCGTCCTCGTCCGAACGTCTCGACCTCGACCCCGGCACGACGCCTCAGGCCGTGCGGCGCAGCCCCCGCGCGACCGCCACCAGACAGCCCGCGCACAGCACCGCGACCACGGCGAGGAGCACGGTGTACCCCGCGAGCGCCGTCGCGCCGGCCAGGACCACGGGGAGCAGGAAGCCCACGTAGGACAGGCTGTAGTAGACGCCCGTGAGCCCCGCGAGGTCCGTCGGGGTCGCGATGGCCTGGACCTCGATCAGCCCTGCGACCACGCAGATCCCGTACGCGGCACCCAGCGTCACCGCGGCGACCCCGCCGAGCACGGGTGACAGGACAGCACCGTTGGCCGCGGCGAGGACCATGCCGACCAGCATCAGGACCATGCCCACGACGATCGCGCGCCCGCCCGTGCGGACGTTGATCCCCTTGACGAACGGCTGGACGGCGGCGCCAGTGCCCAGCGTCAGGACGGTCAGGAGCGTCGCGTACGCGAGCGACAGGTCGCCCGTCTGCTCGGTCACGAGCTGCGGCATGACCGCGTAGGCGATCCCTGCCGCCCCGAAGATCCACGGCGCGGCGGGCACGACGACCCGCACGAACCGGCGGTGGTGCGCGACGGGGACCCGCAGGTCGGCGAGGAGCGACGTCGTCGACCGATGGCCCCCGATGGTCTCGGTCGCGGTCGCGAGCAGAGCGAGCGCGAGCAGGCTCAGGCCCACGTGAGCGACGTAGGGCGTGATCGTGGGCCACGGCCCCCACTGGGCCAGCGCCCCCGAGACACCGGCGCCGACCCCGAACCCCAGGGTGAGCGAGAGCGACGGACGTCGCGCCCCCGCAGTCGTGTCGGCGACCAGGTCGAACGGCGCGCTCGACAGCTCCTTGACCCAGCTCGTCCCGACCGACATCGCGACCCCCACGCTCAGGCCCGCGAGGAGGCGTCCCAGGCAGATGACGAGCTCGCTGCCGAAGCCCAGCGCCAGCAGGACGCTGGCGCCGATCCCGCCCAGGACCCCGACGACGGCGAGCGGCTTGCGACCGTACCTGTCGGACAGCGGCCCGGCCACGAGGAGGCCGGGCACGAGCCCCACGACGTACATGCCGAGGAACAGGTCGACCGTGACCACGGAGTAGTTCCCGAGGTCCTGGTACATGTGCAGGAGGGGCGTGAAGTGGTTGCCACCCCAGGCCATGACGACGAGGGCCGGTGCGACACGCAGCCAGCCGGGGAGCACGCGAAGGCGGTTCATGATCTTTCTCGGAGGACGACGAAACGGGTGGAGCAGGCGAGGTGGTGGGTCCGGCGGGACGTCAGCCGTAGTTGCCGCGCTGGACGTGCGCGCGCAGCGCGGCCTCGTAGGCGTCCGCGTCCCCGGCGCGGGCGAGCGTCGCGAGCTCGCGGTGGTCGGCCAGGAGGCGCGTGGGCGAGGTCGCGTCGCGACGGACCGCGCGGTGCGTGAGGAGCTCGAGGCGCGGGCCGAGCTGCGTGAAGAGGTCCTCGATCACGTCGTTGTCCCCGGCCCGGATGACCCGGGAGTGGAACGCGAAGTCCGCCTGCGAGAACGCGAGCAGGTCGCCCTCGTGCTCGGCGACCACCTGCTGGGCGACGAGGTCGTCGAGGTCGCGAGCGACGCCGTCGGGCAGCGGCTGCCCACCCAGGGCGCGGATCGCGGACGACTCGAGCATGATCCTGACCGCCAGGAGGTCCGCGACCTCCTTGTCCGGGACCGAGGCGACCACCGCGCCGCGCTTGGGGAACAGCGTCAGCAGGCGGCACGTCTGGAGCTGGAGGAACGCCTCGCGGACCGGGGTGCGGCTGATGCCGAGCTCGTCGGCCACCTCACCCTCGGTGAGGAGCGCCCCGGGCGCGATCTCCCCGGTGATGATCGAGGCGGACACCGCGGCGAACGCACGCTCGACCGCGCTGGGGGCCAGGTCCTCGGGCTTCTTGCGGGGCGACATCGTTCGACGATAACACCTTAGATGCAAGGGGGCATCTAAGGTTCCCGTGCAACGGTGTGGTCACAGGTCCGCGCGCCCCGTCGCCCACCCCTTCCCCGGCGCATAGCCTCGTCCGACCAGCCGACCCGACCGGATGGAGCACCCGTGCAGAAGACCGGCAACGACCCCGACGAGTACCTCGCGACCGTCCCCGAACGATTCCGCGCCGACGCCCTCCGGCTCGACGCCGCGATCTCGGAGGTGATGGCGGGCCGGTCCCGGGTCCTGTGGGAAGGGGTCTTCTGGGGCGGGACCGACCAGAAGATCATCGGGTACGGCGACCTGCTCCAGGCCCGCCCCCGCGGCGGGAGCGTCGAGTGGTTCACGGTCGGCCTCGCCGTCCAGCAGAACTACCTCAGCGTGTACGTCAACGCCACCGAGGACGGGCAGAACGTCGCCCAGAAGTACGCCGACACCCTGGGGCGCGCCAAGATCGGCAGCTCGAGCGTGGGGTTCAAGGCGCTCGCGGACATCGACCTCGAGGCGCTGCTGCACCTCGTGCGGATCGCGCGGGACCAGACGGCGTAGCGCGGAACAGCCGGGCAGCAGCCAGGCACCAGCCGGGCCGAGAAGTGCTTCGCATCCCGCGCAGCGCTACCGCTCCGCGGCCGGTGCGTGCATCTCGACGCTGATCTGGCTCGCGTCGAGCACCTTGAGCGTCTCGTCCATGGCCCCCGAGCTGTAGGTGCCGTGGTCGCGCACGTGCAGCAGCTCCTCACGCTGCGCGGCCAGCACCGCGAGCCGCAGCTCGCGGTACTGCCGGTGCTGCTCGTCGGCCTCGGTGGCCTCACGGTCCACGAGGTCGTCGTGCGCGATCTCCTGGCGCACGCGCTCGATCGTCTCGGGTGCGTAGGGCGTCCCGTCGGGGCGCACGAGGCCGGGGGCGTCGATCACCTCGGAGGCCACGCGCGACAGCTCGCCCAGGAGCGCGAGGCGCTCATCGCTCTCGGTCGAGGTGTCGACCGTCAGGTCGAGCCTGCGCACGACCCACGGGAGCGTGCCGCCCTGGACGAGCAGGGTCCCGGCCGCGACGAAGAACGCGATGAGGATGAGCAGCGCCCGGTGCGGGGTGTCGGCCGGGAGCGACTGCGCCGCGGCCAGCGTGACCACACCGCGCATGCCCGCCCACACGAGCAGCACGCCCTCGCGGCGCCCGAGCGGCTCCTGCGCCAGGTAGTCGATGTCCGCGATGCGCCGCGTGAGGAACGTCTGGACGCGGGCCATGCGGGACTGGAACCGCGGGTCGTCGGCCGCGAACGGCTCGGCCCCCGGGCCGCCACGGGCCCCGGCCAGGCCGCCAGGCCCACCCAGGCCCGGGACTCCCGCGCCGCCCGGCCCACCGGGGCCGCGGCGCGCTCGGCGCTTCCGCCGCCCTGTGCCGTGCTCACGGTCCTCGATCGTCGGCAGCTCTCCGCGCTCGAGCTTCTCGGTGACCGCCGAGAGCTTCTCGCGGACCTCGGGGTTGCGCCGGTTGGAGCGCTTCATGAGCCACAGCAGCACCGCGACGAACACCGAGCGCAACGCGATGACGACGACCGCGGCCATGAGCGCGAGCCCCGCGGCCGTCCACAGGCTGCCGTGCTCCTCGCGGACCTCCTCGACGAGCCCGAACACCTCGAGGCCCATGAGCAGGAAGACCCCGCTCTCGAGCAGGAGCTCGACGGTCCGCCAGTTGGCCTTCTCGGCGATCCGGTCCTGGGGGCTCAGGTGCTTGGGCGCGCCGAGCCCCGTGACGATGCCGGCCGTCACGACCGCGACCAGCCCGGACGCGCCCAGGTGCTCCGAGGGCAGGAACGCGATGAACGGCACGACGAACGAGATGGCCGTGTTGGACGTCGCCTCCCGCACGCGCGAGCGCAGCCACAGGTTGGCCTTGCCGACGACGAACCCGATCGCCACGGCGACCGCGACCGCGTAGACGAAGTCGCCCGCGACCTGCCCGACCGAGACCGTCGCGGCCGTGGCCGCGATGGCCGAGCGCAGCAGCACCAGGGCCGACGCGTCGTTGAGCAGGCTCTCGCCCTCGAGCACCGTCACGACGCGCGGCGAGACCCCGGCCTTCTTGACGATCGAGGTCGCGACCGCGTCGGTGGGGCTGATGATCGCGCCGAGCGCGATGCCCGTCGCGAGCCCGATCCCCGGGATGAGCAGGTGGAAGAGGAAGCCCAGGACCACGGCGCTGATGACCACGAGGACCACGGACAGCCCGCTGATCGCCTTGAGATCTCGTCGGAAGTCCATCGCGGGCATGCTGACCGACGCCGAGTACAGCAGCGGGGGCAGCACGCCGGCCAGGATCCACTCGGGGTCGACCTCGACGGCCGAGACCGCGGGCAGGAACGACACCGCGACGCCCAGCAGCACGAGGATCAGCGGGGCGGCGACCCCCAGGCGCGGCGCGAGGGCGGTCACGCCGACCACCGCCAGGACGCCGGCGATCAGGTAGGGGGCGAACTCCATGGGCATCTCGTCTCGCTCGGGGAACTACTTCCTATCAGACGAAGCATCGGCCGGAGCGGGCGCTACGCGTCGCGCGAGACCCACTCGGCGGCCTGGTCGCGCGCGGTGCGCAGCATCGCGGTCGCCTCGTCCTGGTTGACGCGGGCGAGCGCGAGGGCGCCCAGCAGCAGCGAGAGCAGCATGCGCGTGCGCTGCTCGACGACCGGGTCCGCGAGCGCCGGGGTCGCGGCGCGCAGCGCGCCGGAGAGGGCGTCGCTCAGCTCGGCCCGGTAGGCGTCGACCACGGCGCGCAGCGTCTCGTCGTGCCCGGCGGGGCCGGTCGCGCAGTCGACCAGGAGGCAGCCGCGTCGCGGGGAGTCCGCGGGAAGCTGCCCGACGGCGGAGGCCAGGCCGTCGAAGTACGTCACCACGGCGGCGCCCGCCTCGCGCGGGGTGGTGCTCGTCCGGGCCGCGGCGACGAGGATGCGCAGGCGGGGGCGGATCACGGTGTCGAGGTAGTCCTCGACGGCCGCGTCGAAGAGCCCGCGCTTGGAGCCGAACGCGTGGTAGAGGCTCGACCGGTTCAGCCCGGTGGCGCGCTCGAGGTCGGGGAGAGATGCTCCCTCCAGGCCCTGGTCCCAGAACACGTCCCGGGCCGCCTGGACCACCGTGGTGGTGTCGAACGACTGCGACCTGCCCACGTGAACCACCTCACTTTCCGCGCCTCATATTGCACCGACCGGTACACAACTGTACCGTCGATTAATAGACCGAGCAGTTCACAATACCTTTCCGCCGGCAGCGGCAGGCACGAGAGCCCGCCCCTCACCCCCAAGGACACCTCCCATGACCGCGACCGCACTGGTCTTCGCCGGGCTCGCCGCAGCGATCCACGTCTACATCTTCGTGCTCGAGTCCGTGTCCTGGACGTCCCCCCGGACCCGGGCCACGTTCGGGACCACCGAGCAGGAGGCGCAGGCCACCCGCGAGCTCGCGTTCAACCAGGGCTTCTACAACCTGTTCCTCGCGGTCATCACGGCGATCGGGATCGTCGTGATCACGACCGGGAGCACGGGCGTGGGCGCGGCCCTCGTGCTGAGCGCGACGGGATCGATGGTCCTCGCGGGGCTCGTGCTGATCGTCTCGTCGCCCGCCAAGGCGCGCGCCGCGCTCGTCCAGCTCGTCCCGCCCGCGATCGCGGTCGTGCTCCTCGTGATCGCCCTGGTGTCCTGACCGCGGGCAGTCCCGCACCCACCGACCACCCCACCTGCCCGGACCACCGCACGCCGCACCGGCCCACCCGGCCGGAGCGGCGCCGTCGGGCATGCCGTACAGAACAACGACCGAAGGACCGAGAGACCCTCATGACCTCCTCCACGCAGATCCAGCTCGTCGCCCGCCCCACCGGCTGGCCCACGCACGACGACTTCCGCACCGTCCAGGTCGAGCTCCCCGAGCTCGCCCCCGGCCAGGTACGCGTCCGGAACGAGTTCGTGTCCGTCGACCCGTACATGCGCGGGCGCATGAACGACGTGAAGTCGTACACCCCGCCCTACGCGCTGGGCGAGACCATGACGGGCGGCGCCGTCGGGCGCGTCGAGGCCTCGACGGCCGAGGGCTTCGCGGTCGGCGACGTCGTGCTGCACCAGCTCGGATGGCGCGACGTGTCCCAGGCCGACGCCGCCGCGTTCCGCGTCGTCCCCGAGATCCCGGACGTCCCGCTGTCCGCCTACCTGGGCATCCTCGGCATGACGGGGCTCACGGCCTACGTCGGGCTGCTCGAGATCGCGGGCCTGCGCGAGGGCGACACCGTGTTCGTCTCCGGTGCGGCCGGAGCCGTGGGCACCGCCGCGGGCCAGATCGCGCGCCTCAAGGGCGCGGGGCGCGTCGTCGGATCGGCGGGAACCCCCGAGAAGGTCGCGCTCCTGACCGAGCGCTACGGCTACGACGCGGCGTTCAGCTACAAGGACGGGCCGGTCGCCGACCAGCTCGCCGTGGCCGCGCCCGACGGGATCGACCTGTACTTCGACAACGTCGGCGGCGAGCACCTCGAGGCCGCGCTGGGCGCGTTCAACGACTTCGGCCGCGCGGCCCTGTGCGGCGCGATCTCGCAGTACAACGAGACCGAGCCCGCGGTGGGCCCGCGGAACATGGGCAACATGGTGACGCGCAGCCTCATGCTCAAGGGCTTCACGATCGGCAACCACCTCGAGCACTTCCCCGCGTTCTCGCGCGACATGGGCGCCTGGCTCCAGGCGGGCGAGGTCGTGTTCGACGAGACCGTGGTCGACGGGATCGAGAGCTCGGTCGACGCGTTCCTCGACCTCATGCGCGGCGCGAACACGGGCAAGATGGTCGTGCGCGTCTGAGGTTCTCCGGCCGGCCTCGTGCCGGCCCGGCCCGGGGCCGCGCCTAGAACGCCACCGAGTGCGTCCTGAGCGCGGCCTCGTCGCGTGCGGGCCGGGCACCCGCCGGACCGTCGCTCCCCTGGTCCCCCTGCCCGACGGCGCCACGCGCCCCGACCGGTCGCGTCACCCCGCGCTGGTCGAGGATCGGGCGCACGCCCTCGGCGAACCAGTGCGCCTCCTCGAGGTGCGGGTAGCCCGAGAGCACGAACTCGTCGAAGCCCGCCTCGTGGTACTCCTGCACGAGGTCGGCGACCTCCTCGTGGCTGCCCACGAGCGACGTCCCGGCCCCGCCGCGCACGAGCCCCACCCCGGCCCACAGGCCCGGGTGCACCTCGAGCGACCGTGAGCGGCCGTCGAAGCGGTCGCCGTTGAGCGCGGCCATGCGCTGCTGGCCCGTCGAGGACGACGAGCGGAACTGGGCCTGCGCGGCCGCGACCTGCTCGGGCGACCACGCGTCGAGGAACTTCTCGGTGACTCCCCACGCCTCGGCCGACGAGTCGCGGCTGATGGTGTGCAGCCGGATGCCGAACCGCAGGGTCCGGCCCCGCTCGGCAGCGAGCTCGCGCACCCGGTCGATCTTGGCCTTGGCCTGGGCGGGCGGCTCGCCCCACGTGAGGTAGACGTCGGCGTGCTCGGCCGCGACGGGCAGCGCGGCCTCCGAGGAGCCGCCGAAGTAGATGGGCGGCGCAGGGTCCGGCGGCACCGGGACGCGACCGTCGCGGATCCGGTAGTGCTGCCCGTCGAGGTCGAGCGGCTCGCCCGAGAACAGCCCACGCACGACGGCCAGGAACTCGGCCGTGCGCGCGTAGCGCTCGTCGTGCTCGAGCCAGTCGCCGAACCTGCGCTGCTCGCTCTCGTCCCCGCCCGTCACGACGTTGAGGCGCACGCGCCCGCCCGAGAACCGCTGGAGCGTCGCGGCCATCTGCGCGGCGAGCGTCGGCGACACCAGGCCCGGGCGGAACGCGACGAGGAAGTGCAGCCGCTGCGTCTCGCGCAGCAGCGCCGCGGTCGTCAGCCATGCGTCCTCGCACCACGTCCCGGTCGGGGTCAGGACGGCCTCGTAGCCCAGGCGGTCGGCCGTGCGCGCGACGTCGGTGAGGTAGTCGAGCGTCGGGGCCCGGAAGGCCTGGGCCGTGCCGGGGGTCGTCGCGGCGTGCGAGGACCCGACGACGGTGCGCCCGTCCCCCGACGTCGGCAGGAACCAGTGGATCGCCGCGGTCATGTCTCCTCCGTCCGGCGCGGCCCGTCCGGCAGCCCGTCCTCGCGGGCCCGGCGGGCCGTTCGGTCGAGGAGGTGACGGGTCGCGCGCGTCGGCGGACCGTAGGCCGGGACGAGGGGCCGGTCAAGCCGTTCGCGGAAGCTCTCGCGGGCTGGGACGGGGTGCGCGCTCACCCAGGAACGCGAAGGCCACGATCGCGAGGCCCACGTAGAGCGGCACGAGCAGCAGGACGTCAGGGCTCGCCAGGTCGACCTCGACCCCCGTCCCGCGCGCCGACAGCACGACCCGGTTGACCGTGAGGAAGGCCAGGTGGGCGCCGACGCACGTCCACACGCTCCCGGTCCGGCTCGCGTCGCGCGCGTAGGCGAGCATGAGCCCGAACACCACGAGCAGCAGGGCGTACGAGACCGGGTCCTCCCCCGGAGGGACGACGCCCCACGGGAACGGCTCGACGCCCAGCAGGCGCGTGAGCCCTGCGCCCACGACGACCGACGTCGAGGCTGCCGCCAGGAACAGGGCTGTCGTGACCACGATCGCGACCCAGCGCGCATACCGGGACCGGAGCGTCGTGAGCACGTAGCCACGGAGCGAGATCTCCTCCGGCACGGCCTCGTAGAGCAGCGCGATCAGCGCGTTGGTCACGAGGAACAGCAGCAGGTCTCCGGCCGCGATCGCACGCCAGGTCACCCACCCCGCTGCGGTCGCTCCGCCCAGGACGACCAGGGCCGCAGCCAGGACGACGCCGAACCCCAGCACCGCCGTCCGGACCGCGGTGAGCGGGCCGACCAACCCGATGCCGCGCAGCGGACGGCCGTCGACCCGGCGCCGGAGGAACAGGATCGTCGGGACGACCAGCGACGTCACGAGCAGCGCGGGGACGAGTCGGGCGAGGAACCCGTCGAGTCCCCAGAGCTCTGCCGCCGCGATGCCGAGCGCGACCGAGGCACCGAGCCCGACCCCCATGACGGCGGCGCCGAGCACCGCGCGGGCGAGCGCGTGCGGGAGCGGCGGTTCGGTGGAGACGGGCGAGTCCCGACGGGCGGGCGTGGGCGGTTCTCGTCGGCCCGGCGCAGGAGGCGTGGCGCGTGCGGCTACCGGGGTCGCGGCATCGGCCGGTCGAGGGGTCCTCGTGCTGGGCGTGGTGGGATCCGCGTCGTCGGGGGCCATCGGTCCATCCTGCCGTCGGGCCGGTGCGCCACGCCAGGCCGCCTCAGGGGCGACGCGCGCTCCTCCCCCGCAGGAGGGAGACGTGGTCCGTCGCGGGCCGGTGCCGCGCCCCAGTGCGGACCCGCAAGAATCGTCCGCATGGTCATCGCCGCCCGGGCCCCCGGGTCCACCGCCCCGCCGCCGCCCTCCGGTCCAGACCGCGAACCCGGACGCTTCCGGGGGGCAGGAGCCGCCGGTCCCGCCAGTGCAGGGACCGTGCGCGGGGGCTGGCGCCCCTGGGTCTTCCCCGGCGTGCTCGCGCTGCTCGTGGGGATGCTGACGATCATGACCCCTCTCCAGCTGCCCGCCGACGGAGGGCTCTGGGACATGACGTTCGTCGGCTTCACGCTCGTCGTCCGGGTCGTCGCGATCGGCAACCTCAGCGCCGTGGTCGGGGTACTGGTCGCACGCCGTGCGACCTTGCTGGCCTGCGTGCTCGCGACGTGGCCGTTCCTCGTGACCCCGTTGATCGGAACGTTCGTGTGGGCGTGGTGGCTCGCGCTCCTCGCGATCGCCGTGGCCGTGGCCTATGACGGGTGGCGGCGCGCCGTCATTCCGTTCGCCCTGTCCCTGCTGGTCGCTGGGGTGTACTGCGCGAACGAAGTCGCTGCCCTTCTGCCGATCGGTCCTGTGACCGCCGGAACGGGCGACACCTGGATCGCGTTCATCCTCTACGCCGTGGCGAGCATCGCGGCCGTGTCCATCAGTGCTGCCGTCGGCGCGGGAAACCGCTCCCGACTCCGCGCCACCGCCGCCGACCGCGCGTCCGAGCAGGCGCACGAGGTCGAGACCGTCGCGCTCGAGCGGGCACGGATCGCGCACGACCTGCACGACGTCGTCGCGCACCACATCTCGCTCGTCGCCGTCCGCGCGGAATCGGCACCGTACGTGCACCCCGCGATGGACGCCGAGTCCCGGGTCGTGCTCGCGGAGATCGCCGAAGACGCCCGGCACGCGCTGGGGGAGCTGCGCCAGGTGCTCGCGGTGCTGCAACGCGCCGAGGGTGCCGACCGCGCCCCGCAACCTGGGTCCGGTGACATCGTGGCGCTCGTGGACGCCGCCCGCTCGGCCGGGCAGCAGGTGAAGGTCGTCGGTGACCTGCCGGTGCTGCCGTCGGCGCCGGGCCTCGTGCTCTACCGCGCGGTCCAGGAGTCGCTCACGAACGCGCGTCGCCACGCCCCGGGGCAGCCGGTGACGCTGACGCTGACGCTCGGGACGGGAGCGACGCCGTCGGGCACGGACCAGTTGTCAGAACTGAGCCGGTCGATACCCCGGGCCACTTCTGACAACAAGTCCCCGCTGGTGGGCTCCCACCAACCCACCGGTGCGTCCGACGCCGCAGCCGACACCGCTCCCCCTGAGCCTGCCAGCACACCCGACACCACCGGCACCGCCGCTACCGCCGCGCCCACCAGCACCACCGGCGCCGACAGCACCACCGGCACCCACAGCGCCTCGGCCACGCTGACCGCCCGCATCTCCAACCCCCTGGTCCCCCGCACCTCGCCCGCCGCCCCCGGCCGCGGGCTGCTCGGGATGCGCGAGCGCGTCGAGTCGATCGGTGGCTCGCTCACCGCGGGCGAGGAGGACGGCTCGTTCGTCGTCGAGGTCTCGCTGCCGGTCCACGCACCGGAGCACGTCGGCGCCCCGGAGCTCACAATGACCACGCCTACGACGCTCGCCACGTCGAGCGACGCGCCCGCGCCCTACACCCCCCACGGGACCGGCGCACCCGACGGGACCGGCGCGTGACCCGCGTCGTCGTCGCCGACGACCAGCCCGTGGTCCGCTACGGCTTCGCCGCGATCCTCGACGCGGCGGACGACATCGACGTCGTCGGGTCGGCGGGGAACGGGGCCGAGCTGCTCGACGTCGTCGCCGCCCACCGGCCCGACGTCGCTGTCGTGGACGTGCGCATGCCCGTCATGGACGGGATCGCCGCGACGGCCGAGATCTGCGCACGCCACCCCGGCACGAGCGTCCTCATCCTCACGACGTTCGACCTCGACGAGTACGTGTTCGACGCGCTCCAGGCCGGGGCCTCGGGCTTCCTGCTCAAGGACACCCCGGCACCCCGGCTGGTCGAGGGTGTGCGTCTCGTCGCGGACGGCTCGATGCTCCTGGGCCCGACCATCACGCGCCGCCTGGTCGGCGACTTCGCGCAGCGCACGACCCGGGCCGCCCCCGGGATCGAGAACCTCACGGGCCGCGAGCGCGAGGTGCTGCTCACGGTCGCCCGCGGGCTGTCGAACGCGGAGATCGGTGCCGAGCTGTTCATCACCGAGCAGACCGTGAAGTCGCACGTCTCCGAGGTGCTGCGCAAGCTCGCGTGCCGCGACCGGGTGCAGCTCGTGATCGCGGCGTACGAGTCGGGGCTGGTCGGGCTGTCGGAGCGAGCCTGACCTCGACGCCGCGCCGCGCCGGGTCCCGAGCCCTGGTGCGGGCGGCCGCCCACGTCGATACTGGCCGGGTGCGCCGCACGTCCTCTGGCAGGTCGCGGGTCGCCGTCCTCATGGGCGGCGGGCTGCTCCTGGGCGCGCTGAGCGGGTGCGTCGCGGGAAACCCTCCGCCGCCCACCACCTCGGTCGCGCCGAGCGCGCTCTCGGCGGGCAACACTGCACCGGCACCCACCCCCTCGAAGCGCTCGCCCCCGGCGCCGCGGGCCCTTCCCGAGCCGACCACCGCGTCACCGGAACCCGGCGTGACCGAGTTCAGCGCCGCCGTCGGGCCGGTCACTCCCGAGCTCGCAGAGCGCATGACGCCCACGTCGTGGCGCGAGGGCTGCCCCGTCGCGCTCGCCGACCTGCGCTACCTGACCGTGTCCCACCGGACGTTCGACGGGGGTGTCGCGACGGGCGAGCTCGTCGTGCACGCCGACGTCGCGGACGGTGTCGTCGAGGTGTTCCACGACCTGTTCGACGCGGGCTACCCGATCCGGTCGATGCGGCTCGTCGACGACTTCGGGGGCGACGACGACGCCTCGATGGCCGCCGACAACACCTCGGCGTTCAACTGCCGCCCGGTCGCGGGCACGGACCGGTGGTCCGAGCACGCGTACGGCCGCGCCCTGGACCTCAACCCGGTCGAGAACCCGTGGGTCTCGGGCGACGCGGTCGAGCCGCCCGCCGGAGCCGAGTTCGCGTCGCGCCCTGCGGTCGCAGGCGTGATCGCGCCCGACGACGCCACGGTCCGCGCGTTCCTGGCCGCCGGGTGGCTGTGGGGCGGGTACTGGACGGGGCCGGTCGACCATCAGCACTTCTCGACGACCGGGACATGACGTCCTCACGGGCACTCGATCGTCCCTGCGCCCGGCGGTGCAGACGGCCGACCGACCGACGATGCAAGCACATCGGCAGATGGCTCCTACGATGAGCCGTGAGTTCCGACTGGTTCGACCTGGCCACCCAGGGCACCGAGAGCGGTGAGCTGGCCCGGTCGATCGACTGGTCCGCCACCTCGATCGGCGCGCCCGACACCTGGCCCAAGACCCTGCGCGCCGCCGTGCGGCTGTGCTTCAGCACGCGCTTCCCCATCTTCATCGCCTGGGGCCCCGAGCTCCTGATGATCTACAACGACGGCTACCGTCCCATGCTCGGCGAGGACAAGCACCCGGCAGCGATGGGCGCCCCGGCGAGCGCCGTGTGGGCCGAGATCTGGCCGGAGATCGAGCCGCTGTTCGACTCGGTCCTCGCCACGGGCGTCCCTACGTGGTCCAAGGACCAGCCCCTGATCATGAACCGCTCGGGGTTCGACGAGGAGACGGCCTTCACGTTCTCCTACAGTCCCCTGCGCGACGAGGAGGGCACGATCTGCGGCGTCATGGACGTCGCGACCGAGACCACCGACCACGTGGTCGACGCCCGGCGCCTCCAGACCCTGGGCACCCTGACCGCTGCGCTCCAGCGGCTGCAGGGCGACGTGGACGAGCTCGCGGCCGCGACGGTGGCCGTGCTCGGACGCAGCCAGGACGTGACCCGGGCGGACCTGTACCTCGACACCTCGGCCGGGCTCGTGCCCTTCGCCTCGACGCACGAGCGTCATGACGAGTCGGTCCCACCGCACGTCCTGCGTGAGGTCGCCGACCGGCGCCGCCTGGACCACGTCGGCAACGCGCTCGTCGCACCCCTCGCTGCGACGCGTGACCGCGTCGCCGCGGGCGTGATCGTCCTCGAGGGCAACCCGCACCGGCCCGACGACGACGCCCAGCGCTCGTTCCTCCAGCTCGTGGCGTCCGCGGTGGGCACGGCGCTGAGCAGCACGCTCGCCCAGATCCGCCAGGTCGACGAGCTGCGCACGGTCGCGAACGCGCTCCAGGACGCGATGCTCCCCGACGACCCGACGGCCCCCGGCTGGCACACCCGCTACCGACCGGCCGACGACAGTCTCCTCATCGGTGGCGACTGGTACGACGTCGTCGACCTGTCGGACGGGCGGTTCGGCCTGGTCGTCGGCGACTGCGTGGGCAAGGGCCTGCGTGCCGCCGCCGTCATGGGTCAGCTCCGCAGCGCGAGCCGCGCCCTGCTCCTCGAGAACCTCGGTCCGGCCGCGACGCTCGAGGGCCTGGACCGCTTCGCCCGGACGTTGCCCGGGGCCGAGCTCGCGACCGTCCTGTGCGCGATCGTCGACGAGAACGCCCGGACCATCACCTACTCGGCCGCAGGTCACCTGCCACCGCTCGTCGTCAACAAGGCCGAGACGTGCTGGCTCAACGACGGTCGGGGAACGCCGCTCGCGCTCACCTCGCTCCCTCGCCAGGAGGCCACCGCGGCGCTCGACAGCGGTGACGCCGTGATCCTCTACACCGACGGGCTGGTCGAGCGTCGCGGCGAGCACCTGTCGGAGGGCCTGCGGCGGCTCGCGGACGTCGCGCTCGCGATCCGCGAGGAGCGCCCCGCGGCCGACCTCCCGGACGAGCTGCTCGCCGAGCTCCTCTCCGGCGGGGCGCGCGACGACGTCGCGCTGCTCCTCTACGAGGTCCCCTGAGGCCTCGGAGGCCGTCGCCTGCCAGGGTCCGCGACGCGGCCCGGAGGACGACGGAACCGCGCTAGCCAGGGCACGAGCCGCACGCGCGTCTCAGGCCAGGCCGGCGTCGTGCACGCAGATCGCGACCTGCACGCGGTTCTCGGCCCCGAGCTTGTCGAGCACCCGCCCCACGTGGGTCTTGACGGTCGCGACGCTCAGGAACAGCGCCGCGGCGATGTCCGCGTTGGACAGCCCCGACCCGATCGCGACCGCGACCTCCCGCTCGCGCTCGGTCAGGCGCGACAGACGCTCGCGCGCGGAGGCCGCACGGTCGTCGGCCGGCGCCCGCGCGACCGCGGCGATGAGCTGCTGCGTGACCGACGGCGACAGCATCGAGCGCCCCTCGGCGACGAGGCGGACCGCCGCGACCAGCTCGGCGGGCGGGGTGTCCTTGAGCAGGAACCCGGCCGCGCCCAGCCGGAGCGCGGACAGCACCATGTCGTCGGCATCGAACGTCGTGAGCACGATGACCTTGAGCCCCGGGTCCGCGGCGCGCGCGATCTCCAGGGCCGCGAGGCCGTCGCGGCGCGGCATCCGGATGTCCATGAGGACGACGTCGGGCCGGGCGCGCGCGATCTCCGCGACCGCCGCGACGCCGTCGGCGGCCTCGCCCACGATCTCGATCGACCGGTCGCCGCCCAGGATGAGGCGCAGCCCGGCACGCACCAGGGTCTCGTCGTCGACCAGGACGACCCGCAGGGGTACCGGATCGGGGGTCTCGGGGGTCACGTCCACGGGAGCCACGCTCTCACGACGAAGGACCCGGCCCCGTCGGGCGCGGCACGGAGCTCGCCGCCCGTGAGGCGGGCGCGCTCGGCGAGCCCGGTCAGCCCCAGGCCCGACGGCGGCGCACCCGACGTGCGCGAGGCGGCGCCGTCGTCGGGCACGCGGACAGTGCAGAGAGTGACGAGCGGGTTGGTGACCCGCAGCACGAGCCCCTCCCCCGGCTCCCCCGAGATCTCGACGCGCACGGGCGCTGCGGGAGCGTGCTTGCGCGCGTTCGTGAGCGACTCCTGGAGGATCCGGTACGCGCTCCGGCTCGTCTGCTCCGGCAGGTCCGGGAGCCGCTCGGCCGTCGCGGGGGCGATCTCGCAGCCGACGTCGGCGTCGCCACCACCGAGGCCGCGGACCTCGTCCAGCAGGTCGGGCAGGGCGTCGAGCGTCGGCTGAGGGCGCTCGGGCACGCCCGCCGGGACGTCGGTCTCGCGCAGGACACCCAGGACCTCGCGCAGCTCGGTCATCGCGAGGTGCGCGTTGTCCTGGATCACGGCGGCGGCCGCCGACGTCTCCTCCCGCGTGAGGTCCGTGCGGTACGCGAGCGCCCCGGAGTGCATCGCGACGAGCGAGATGCGGTGCGCCAGGACGTCGTGCATCTCGCGGGCGATGCGCGTGCGCTCGGTCGTCCGCGCCTGGTCGAGCCGCGCGGCCTGCTCGCGCTCGGCCGTCTCGGCACGCTCGCGCAGCGAGACCAGGAGGTCGCGACGGTTGCCGATCGAGACGCCGATCGCCACGAGGAGACCGTAGACGAGCACCGAGAGCACCACGAGGACCGCACCCCACCACGGGAGGTCGAGCGTCGGGTGCAGGGCCTCGAACGCGAGCGTCGACGCCAACCACACGATCCCGACCGCAGCGATCTCCTGCCAGCGGCGGCGCGTCGCGAGCGAGACCAGCACGATGCAGACCGCACCGAGCGCGAAGCCCGAGAACCCCGAGAGTGCCGCGAGGATCAGGGCGATCGTCAGGGGTGCGTGCCGGCTGAACGGCATCAGGACGATCGCGACGACGCCCAGGAAGAGGTCGAGCAGCACGAAGAGCCCCTGGCGGGCGGTCGGCTCGACCGGGATGTCCGAGAGCACGAGCCCGAAGGTCAGGAACCCTGCCCCCAGCGCAACGGCCAGGCGCCAGAGGATGCCCCAGGCGGAGCGGGGGACGTACGTGTCGGTCGGCATGCCGCGAGACTATGCGCGCGGCCCGCCGGGGCACATCGGCAGTCGGGACGACCCTGCGTCAGACCAAAGGATCAGTGCGGAGCCCGCTGGCTCCCCGGGCGGGCGGCTGGCGGCCTGGCCCGTGAGTGCGGAGTTCTTGCGCGACACGCCGGGCGTTTCGCGCAAGAACTCCGCACTCAGCGCGCGATCGTCAGCTCTCGCCGTTCGCCGCACGGTACGCGGTGAGGACCGCCTTGGGCAGGCGGCCCTTGGGGCTCACGGTGTGGCCGTTCGCGAGGGCCCACGCGCGGATCGCTGCGGTCGTCTCGCCGGGCAGCAGGTAGGCGGTGCTCTTGGGTGCCACGGCGGTGGCGGGCTCGACGGCGGCTTCAGCCTCGACGACAGGCGCGGGCTCGACGGCGGCCTCAGCCTCGACGGCGGGCGCGGGCTCGACGGCGGCCTCAGCCTCGGCGACAGGCGCGACGACCTGCTCGGCAGGCTCGACGGCGGGCGCCGTCTCGAGGACGGGCTCTCCTGCCTGCTCGGCCGCTTCCGGGGCGACCGGCTCGGCCAGCTCGGGCGCGGTCTCGGGCTCTGCGGCAGCAACCGTCTCGACCGCGTCGACCTCGATCTCCACGACTGCCGACTCGTCGACCGGCGTCGCCGACGCTGCGTCGACCTCGGTAGCCGCGACGTCCGTGTCGGACTTGGTGACCTCAGTGATCTCGGTGACCTCAGCGGTCTGGGGCTCGACGGGTGCGTCGGCCACGGCGGGCTTCGCCGCGGCGACCGGCACGACGGGCGCGGACTCGAGGACCGGCTCAGCAGGCTCGGACGCAGCTTCCGCGACCTCGGCAGCCGGCTCGACCGGCTTCACCGGCTCGACCTGCTCGACCGTCGCGACCTCGACAGCGACCTCCGACTCCAGCACCTCCTCGCGCTCGAGGACCGCGATGGCGACGGGCGTCGCCGCGGGCTCGACGGCAGCGGCGGGGGCGGGAGCCTGTGCTGCGGCAGGTGTCTCGACGGGCGCCTGCTCGACGGCCGGTGCGACGGGGGTCTTCTGAGCGTCGTCGAACAGCGACGCGACGCTCACCACCGGTGCGTCCTCCGCCTTCTTCCGACGACCCTTGAACCAGCTCAGCAGACCCATGACGACCTCTCCGCGAACGATGCCCACACCGACCGATGTGCGCGCGTCAACTCTTTCACATCTCGGACGAAGGCCCCGCGGGCGCCCATGTCCTCCGGGCCCGGCGTCTCGACAACTCGCTCGACCCGGGCACCCGGGGCGCGATGTACTGGGAACGAGCACGCCTCGCACCGCCGATCGACCACGACCCCCGCAACCCGCCAGGAGCCCCATGCCCCCGACCACCGCGCACCCCGACGCCGACCGCGAGCGCCTCGGCCTGCACGCGGACTGCGAGAGCTGCTTCGGGCTGTGCTGCGTGGCGCTGGCGTTCACGCGCTCGGCCGACTTCCCGATCGACAAGGACGCCGGCGAACCGTGCCGGAACCTGCGTCCCGACCACAGCTGCGGGATCCACCCCGAGCTGCGTGAGCGCGGGTTCGTGGGCTGCACGGTCTACGACTGCTTCGGCGCGGGCCAGAAGATCTCGCGCTCGACCTTCGCGGGCCAGGACTGGCGCGAGCACCCGGAGGTGCGGTCGTCGATGTTCGCGCTGCTGCCCGTGCTGCGCCACGTCCACGAGCTGCTCTGGTACCTCACCGAGGCCCAGGCGCTGACGCTGGGCCACGACGTGTCGCTCGCGGCGGAGCTCACCCAAGCCGTCGAGCGGATCGACCTCCTCTCGACCGGCTCAGCGGACGAGCTGCTCGCCCTGGATCTCGGGGCGCTGCGCGACGGCGTGAACCCCCTCCTGGTGCGCGCGAGCGAGGCGGCCCGTGCCCGCTCGGTGCACCAGCCGCGGGGCAGGCGCGCGGACCGCCGGGGTGCGGACCTGGTCGGGCGGCGGTTGGCGGGCGCGGACCTGCGGGGCGCGAGCCTCCGCGGCGCGCTGCTCGTGGGGGCGGACCTGCGGGGCGCGGACCTGCGCAGCGCCGACCTCGTCGGGGCGGACCTGCGCGGGGCGGACCTCTCGGGCGCCGACCTCACCGACGCGCTCTTCGTCACCCAGGTACAGGTCGACGCCGCGCGGGGCGACGCGACCACGCGGCTCCCCGCGGGCCTGACCCGCCCGGCGCACTGGGGCGCACCGCCCGTGGCGAGGTCGCGCGCCCGGCGCGCGTGACGCCGTCGGGCAGGAGGACAGCCCGGCGGCGCAGCGGCGTCCGCGGCGAGTCCCCCCGGGGCGCCGCTCCCGTCGGACCCGGCGTACGTCGCCGGCTCGTCGAGGGACGAGCGACGGGCGTCACGGGACCAGGACGACCCGCGTGCCCGACGCGGTCCTCGCCTCCCAGGCGGCCGCGACCTCGCGCAGGGGGACTGCGACGACGTCGACCGCGGGCCGCACCTGCGGCAGCAGCGTCGCGAGCTCGGTGATCGCACCGACCATGCCCTCGGGCGACACCGAGCCCTGCCCGCTCCCGCTGACCTGCACGTTGGTCTTGCGCAGGGTCGCCGCCGGCAGCGTGATCGTGGGCCCTGCGGTCGCGCCGACGTGCACCCAGCGCAGGAGGTGGGCGGGATCGCTCCGAGCACCCGTCACGGCCGCGAGCGCCTGCTCGGTCGGGGCTCCCCAGACGTAGTCGACGACCACGTCGACGTCGGCGGCCTCGCGGGCGAGACGTTCGGCGACGTCGTCGGCCGTGAGCGGCACGATCGCGTCGGCCCCCAGGCGATGCACGACCTCGAGCGAGGTCGCGTCACGCCCCGCGCCCACGATGCGCCGGGCCCCCAGGTGCCGTGCGAGCTGCACGGCCAGGCGGCCCGCGTTGCCCGTCGCGCCCAGGACCAGGACGCTCTCGCCCGGCTGCAGGTCCGCGCGGTGCCGCAGCGCGAGCCACGCCGACATCGCAGGGTTCATGGCCGCGGCGATCGTCACGTCGTCGAGCCCGGGGGGCAGCTCGACGAGGCGCCCTGCGGGGACGGCGACGAGCTCGGCCATGCTGCCGCGCGGCGCGTGGAGCCCCGCGAAGAACACCCGACGGCCGTCCTCGGTGCGGCCCACGCCGTCGAACCCGGGGACGAGGGGCAGCGCGCCGTCGCTCGTGTAGTGCGTGCCGGCTGCCCCCGACCGGACGCGGGGGTGCAGCCCGGCGGCCAGGACGTGGACCAGGACCTCGTCCGGTCCGGGCTCGGGGTCCGGCACTTCCGTGTACTGCGGGGGCCGGTCGAACGAGGTGACGAGGGCGGCGTGCACGGTGGGTCCTCTCTCTCGGTTGCTGGACGGGTCCGATGCTCGCCCGGTCGGCGGGGTGCGAGCACGACGCCCGTCAGACGGGCGCGGGCGGGACGAGCGGCGGTGCGGGCACCTGACCCGTGACGGCCCACTCGCCGGGGCGATCGCGCAGCGCCTCGCCGATGGCCGCGACGACCGCCGACGTCACGTGCGGCTCGGTCGTGGGCGCGTGCCAGTAGCGGACGTGGACGGTCGTCCGGGCGGGCTCGACCGAGACCGTCAGGAACTCCGGGGCCGGCCGCTTGTGGACGCCGTGCGCCCCACCGACCGCGTGCAGGACGCTGGTCGCGACCTCGTCGGGCAGCGCGTCGCCGAGCCGCACCTCGACCGTGGCGCGGCGTGCGCCGAGCACCGAGTGGTTGACGAGCGGGGCCGCGAGCACCGCGGCGTTGGGCAGGTGGACCTCGCGCCCGTCGACCGTGCGGATGACGACCGACCGGCCGTTGAGCTCCTTGACGACGCCCGTCCAGTCCATCGACTCGATCTCGTCGCCCAGGCGCACGGGCATGCGGGTCTGGAGGATGATCGCGGCGCCGAAGTTGTCCGCGATCCCCCGCAGCGCGAGGACGGCGACGATCACGACGACGATCACCGCGCCGAGGATCGGCTCGGTGCGGAAGCCCAGGAACGCCAGCGCCAGCCCGATCCCCACGAGGAGCAGGAAGTAGTGCACCACGCGGGTCGCGACCGCGAGGAGCTGCGGCGACAGCCCCTTGGTGCGGGCACCGATCGCGACGATCGCCTTGCGGGACAGGCGCGACAGGATCCAGGCGCCGAGCACCGCGAGCACCGCGAACAGGACGTCCCACCCGGTGATGTCGCTGCCGGAGAACCAGCTCGTCACGGTGTCGATCACGCGGCTCCTCCCGGGCGTCGGGGCGCGGTGCCCGCCCTGCCCCACGGGCCCGACGGCGGCACGCGCCACGTCGATGCTCGCACCCGGGGAGGGGGTCGGCATCCGGGCCGGGACCCGGGGTCCCGCTCCGCGGGGCGGACGGAGCCGGGGGCAAAGATCATCCCTCCGGGGGACAACTCCCCATTGCGCAACGTCCGCCCACCACGGAGAGTGGAGACGTGGCCCCACGCCACACCACCCCACCACCCTTGAGGGAGCCTTCTTCGTGCGTCTCGTCCGCGGTATCGCCGTCCTGTCCGTCGCCTCCGTCGGGGTCCTCGGCCTCGCCGCCTGCTCGTCCGGCACGGACGCGCCCGCCTCGTCGTCCTCCGCCTCCGCCTCGTCCGAGTCGGACAAGGCTCCCGCCAAGGAGGCCTCGTCGGACCTCACGGCCGAGAACTTCGTCCAGCGCATCACCGACGCGCAGATCGCCGCGGGCAGCGTCTCGATGGCGACCACGACCGAGGTCCAGGGCACGAGCATGGACATGGCGGGTGACATCGTCTTCAAGGACGGGTCGCAGAACCTCGCCATGACCATGACGGTCCCGGGCTCGGGCGAGATGCAGGTCCGGTTCGTCGACGGCATCTTCTACATGAACATGGGCGAGCTCAGCCAGAACAAGTTCGTCGCGATCGACCCCGCGGACGAGTCCAACCCCATGGCGTCGTCGTTCGAGGGCCTGACCGAGCAGATGGACCCCGCCGCGAGCGTCGAGGCGCTTGAGGGCGCGATCACGAGCGTCGAGAAGGAGGGCGAGCCGGTCGACCTCGACGGCGTCAAGGCCCAGCAGTACACGGTCGTGGTCGACACGACCAAGCTCACGGGTTCGATCAAGGAGCAGGCCGACGCCGCGGGCACGGCCCTCCCCGAGACCCTGACCTACCAGTACTGGGTCGACGCGGACGACCTCATGCGCAAGGTCGTCATGGACGTCATGGGCACGTCCATGGAGATGACGTTCTCCAACTGGGGCGAGGACCTCCAGGTCGTCGCCCCGTCGGCCGACGAGATCTCGACCGAGCCGCTCTTCTGATCCGAGCGACCTCCTGAGGCCCTGGGCCTCGGCTGTTGCGCGCACCCGATCGCGCTCGTCTCCGTTGTGCGCACGTAGCGTGGATGTGGCCGCTGTAGTCGCTTGTGCAAGCCCGTGGGGCTCCGGTCTATGACCGCCAGAGCCCCACGGCCGCTACTTGTCAGGAGTCAACGAACCCTGGGCAGCCCAGCAACCCTGGTCACGTGGGGGCCGGATGAAGCCCTCATGGTCCCGGCGTGCCGGACCGTTTCCAGGTTCGGGGCCGTTCCTCGCGTTGGCGGCTGGACCGGCGACCACGCCCCACTGCGACAAGAGCACGCTGGATGGTGGCGCGTGAGACGCCGAAGCGCTCAGCGAGGTCGCCGCTGGTGTGTTCGCCGGCGGTGTGGAGGGCCGGGACGTGGCGTTGTTGGGCGGAGGTGAGTTTCGACGTCCTCCCGCGCATGCGGCAGTGGCTTCGAAGACTCGGTAGTCCATGACCACCGGGCACGTGGTCGCGGTCGGTGGGCCTGTCTAGCTGTGAATGAGTTGGCTGACGCGCTGTTGGCTGATGCCGAGGGCGCGGGCGCAGTCGGCCTGGCTGATGCCGTCGTGGGTCATCTTTCGGATGGCTTCGCGGCGCATGGCTGCGGCGGCGGCGACGGCTGCGCGGGCTTCGGCTTCGCGTTCGGCGGCGACGGTCCATAGCTCACGTGCCGCTTCGGGGAGTTCGATCTCCAGTTCCACGGACACGGTCTCAGGCTCGATATCGAGGTAGAGGCCAATCACCTCTTGGGCAACGTCGCGGGCTTCTGACAGGGTGCGTGCCTGACCGGCAGTGTCGAGTTCGGGAACGTAGACGAACCACCACCGGCCGTCTCGGCGCACCTGCGCTTGATAGGTCGTGCTGCTCATGATGCTTGCTCCTTTCATCGCCAGTTCTGCGGGGCCTGGTCGAGCTTCTTGATCAGTTTGTCCAACGATCCCGGCCGAGACCTCGCCGTGGCGAGGGATCGACGCCTTCTGGCTCTCGTCCGGCAGCCCCCACAACTCGTGGCTCCCCTTGCCGTCGCGCAGAAGCACCCAGCCGTTGGCCTTGAGGGCCTTGATCACGTCACGGTACTTCTGTGGCTTCGGCACGATTCTACTCTACCCCCCTCTTGTTCTTCACGTGAAGGGGGGACTAGTAACTGCCGTACGTGTCTGGGGCAGGGGCCAATCGGGACCCGACGGCGGTGCGCCGGCGCGTGGCGCCGTCGGGCCGGGTCAGTCCATGGGGCGGCGGCGCATCTGCTTGGTCGTGGTGCGCTGCTTCTTCGCCGCGAGGCGGCGCTCCTGCGAGCCGCGCGTAGGGCGCGTCGCTCGCCGCTGGCGCGCGGGCGGGGCGAGGCCCTCGGCGACGAGCGCCGCGAGCCGGGTGCGGGCGGCCGCTCGGTTGCGGAGCTGTTCGCGGTGCTCGGAGGCCACGACCGTGAGCACGTCGCCGACGAGCCGCTTGTCGAGGCGCTCGCGCAGGCGGGTCCGCTGAGAGTCGCTCAGGACGACCGACGCGGCGACGTCCCACGAGAGCTCGACGCGCGAGTCCGTGGTGTTGACGCCCTGGCCACCCGGGCCCGAGGCGCGCGAGAAGCGCCACGCGAGCTCACCCTCGGGGATCGTCAGGGCAGGGCTCACCGCGAGACCTCGGTGCGGGGCGACGGACACGAGACCATCATCCCGGTTCGGGCGGGGCTCGGCGTCCTCGTCACCAGGACGCGCGTCCTGCCCGACGGCGGCGCTCGCCTCAGGCGCTCGCCGCGCCCACGCGTCCCTCGGCGCGGTCGCGGATCCCGCGCAGCATGCCGGCGCTCATGACGAAGCTCACGGGCTGGACCGGCTCGACGACCGCCCCCGCCCACCAGCGCGTGTACCCGTAGCGCTCGCGCACGATCAGGCGCGTGCCCCCGTCGGGGGCGGGACGCAGCACGAACGACCAGCTGAAGTCGTAGGGAGGCGCGGACGCCTCGACCGGGCCCGCGCCTCGCAGCACCAGGTGACGCTCGGGGACCATGGCGGCGACGCGCAGCGCGAGGTCGGGATGGAGCCGGACGTCGTCGCCCACCGCGAGGCGCTGCCACTGCGGGTCGATCCGGTCGGCGTTCTGGATGTCGCAGCCGACGAGGTTCTCGAGCCACTCGTAGCTGTAGAAGCCGCCCCTGCCCTGGCCGAGCTGGACGAGCCAGCGCCACACCTCGTGCGGCGGGGCGTCGATGCTGACCGCCCGGGTCGCGACGGCCTCGGCCTGCGGGACGATCTCGTCGCCCGGGAGCACGTCGGACGGCTCGCCGTCCCTGGTCCCCCAGGTCATGGTCAGACGCCGGGTCAGGAGAAGGGCGCCGATCACGGTCGCTGCAGCGACCGTCCTTCTGACGAGCGGACGCATGGCACTCTCCTTCGGCGGGGGACCTCGGACCGTCTCGATCGTCCCATCTCACCGGACCCCTGGACCGCGCTTGTGACGGATTGCACAAGCGACCCGGGCCTCTCGGAGACCGGCACCGTGGAAGCCGCCGTCAGGCGATCCCGCCGTTGGCGTACAGGACCTGACCGTTGACCCAACGGGCGGGGCCGGCGAGGAACGAGACGACCTCGGCGATGTCGTCGGGGACCCCCAGACGTTCGAGGGGCGCGGCCTGCGCCAGGCCCGCGACCTGCTCGTCCGACTTCCCGTCGAGGAACAACGGGGTCGCCGTGGGGCCGGGCGCCACCGCGTTGACCGTCACGTCGCGTCCGCGCATCTCCTTGGCCACGACGAGCGTGGCCGCGTCGACGGCCCCCTTGGTCGCGGTGTAGGCGCTGTAGGTCGGGAACGCGAGGCGGGTGACCGACGACGAGAAGCTGACGATCGCCCCACCCTCCCGAACTCGGCGCGCGGCCTCGCGCAGGACGACGAACGTCCCGCGCACGTTGGTCCGCACCATGCGGTCGAAGTCGTCGAGGTCGAGCTCGACGAGGGGCGCGAGGAGCATGACGCCGGCCGTGTGCACCACGACGTCGGCTCCCCCGTGCTCGGACTCGGCGTGCGCGAAGAGCGCGGCGACCTGCTGCTCGTCGGCCACGTCGGCCTGGAAGGCCGTCGCGGTGCCGCCCGCGGAGCGGATCGTCGTGACGACCTCGTCCGCCCGGGCCTTGTTGCCCGCATAGGCGACGACGACCGTCTGGCCGTCCTGGGCCAGGCGCTCGGCGACCGCTCGGCCGATCCCGCCCGAGGCTCCGGTGACGATCGCTACGCGGTTCGTCGGGTGGACTTCCTGATTAATGGACATGCGATCCATATAACGCTGGATATGGACAGTGTGTCAATATGTAGGTCGACGGAAGGTGGACACAGTGGCCAACGAGGAACCCGCCAAGCGGCGAGGGCGCGGGCGACGCCCCAGCGACGAGGTCCGTCAGGAGATCCTCGCGGCGGCCGGCGACCTGCTGCTGCGCGAGGGCATGGCGGCCTTCACGATCGAGAAGGTCGCGACGCTCGCGGGGGCGAGCCGCATGACGATCTACAAGTGGTGGCCCTCCAAGGGAGCGCTCGCGTTCGACGGGTACCGCGCGACCGTCGAGCCCACGCTCGCCTTCCCCGACACGGGCGACCTCACGGCCGACCTGCGCACGCAGCTCCACGCGTTCGTCCGCCTGCTCACCGAGACCCCCGCAGGCAGGGTCATGGCCGAGCTGATCGGGCAGGCGCAGACGGACCCCGAGCTGCGTGCCTCGCTGCTCGAGCACTACACCGTGCCGCGGCGGGAACGTGCTGCCGAGGTCATGCGGCGCGCGCAGGAGCGTGGCCAGATGCGCGCGGACGCCGACCCGCAGGTCGTCGTCGACCAGCTCTGGGGCGCCTGCTACCACCGGCTGCTCACGCCCGACCACCCGCTCACGGTCGAGTTCGCGGACGCGCTCGTCGACAACGTGCTGCGGGGCGTCGCGGCGTAGGACGGGCTCGCCGGGCGGGGCGCGTCAGAGCACCCGGCCGACCGCGAGGAAGTGCGGGCTCGCGCAGATCATGGCCGGGTCGGTCTCGAGCAGGCGGGCCGCACGGATCGCGGACCCGAGCATGGGCTCGGCCTGGTCGAGCGGCAGGTTGTCGAGCGCAGGAGCGCTGGGCCCCTCGACCCCGTAGACCGTGACCGCGTCGAGGCCGACCTCGGCGAGCTCGCCCGAGAGCTCCTCGGGGAGGTGGAAGTACGCGGTCGTGAAGCCCGAGCGCGGGTCGTGCAGGCCGGTCTCGAGGGCCTTGCGCAGCGCGGGCTCGTTCTCGGCGGAGACCTCCCCGAGGGCCGCGAGCTCGAGCAGGCCCGCGTAGCGGCTGATGGCCGCCGCGACCACGAGGCCCCCGGGACGCGCGACGCGAGCGGCCTCGCGCAGCGCGAGCACCCGGTCGCGTCGCTCCGTGAGGTGGTAGAGCGGTCCGAGGAGGAGCACGACGTCGGCCGACGCGTCGTCGAAGGGCAGCGCCCGCGCGTCGCCGGTCTGCGCCCGGACACCGGGGATCTCGCCCGCCCGGGCGACGTGCGAGGGCACGGGGTCGATCAGGTCGACCGTGTGGCCGGCCTCGGCGAGCCAGCGCGCGTGCACGCCCGTGGCACCGCCGACGTCGACGACGTGCGCCGGGGCAGCCGGGAGGAACCGGCCGAGGAGCTCGCGCGTGCGCAGCATCTCGAGGCGGCCGTGGGCGGTGCGCCGGAGCCGCGTGTCCTCCTCGTAGCGGTCGGAGTAGAACGCGAGGATCTCGGGGTCCAGTGCGGGGCGGGTGTTCACGCGGTCATCCTGCCGGGGCCGCGCGACGCTGTCCACGGTCTCCGGTCCTCGATCCCGTCGGCACGCACCGGCCCCGTCACGTGAGGTGGTCGAAGTCCCCGCGCACCCAGGCCGCGTGCCGGTCGGCCGAGCGCCGCACGACGGCCTGCGCGTCCACCGGGATCACGCCCTCGAAGTTGTTGTAGAGCCGGTCGAACGCGAAGCGCTCGACGTGCGTCGCGACCCGGTCCACGACGGACCCCGACAACGGGATCCGGTTGGGGTAGCTGCGCATGAAGCTCACCGAGGTGCGGTCCGGGTTGGCGAAGATCGTGTCCCCGCTGAGCAGGACCCCGCGCCCCTCGGCTCCCGCGGCCCAGTGGACCACCGCGCTGCCGGGGAAGTGCCCGCCGGGCTGGCTCAGGGTCACGCCCGGCAGGACCTCGCGGTCCCCCGACCAGGTCTCGATCACCGGGTCGGGGCGGGCGACCCATCCCGCGTCGGCCTCGGCCACGAGGACCGGCACGCCGCCGAGCGCCCGGCTCCACTCGACCTGGACGCCGAACATGTGCGGGTGGCTCGCGACGACCGCGACGACCTCGCCCAGCGCGCGCACCTGCCGCACGGCCTCGTCGTCGAGGTACCCGACCGGGTCCCACAGCAGCATCCCGGCCGGGGTCCGCACGATCTTGGACTCCTGCCCGATCCCCACGCCCGGGTGCCCGTCGAGCGCGAACAGGTCGGGCTCGAGCTCGGTCACCGAGACCTCGTGCCCCTCGGCCGCGAGCTCGTCGAGCGTCGTCCACGCCTGGCCGTCCGCGGGCACCCACTGGCGCTCGTCGGCGCAGATCGCGCACACCTCGGGCCGTTCGGCGTGCTCCACGGCGCACGTCCGGCAGATCCACCACGTCATCGGGGTCGTCCTCTCCGTCGTCGGTCCGGCAGGCAGCCGGAGCGAGCACGACCCATGCAACACCCACCCACCGACACCCGCGAGCTGCGTCGTCAGAGCCGGCCCGGGCTATGGCCCGGGCCGGCTCTGACAACTCGTCGGGGGCGCGAGGTGCGGGTGACCGGCTCAGCACGCCGCCCTGGCACCGCGAGGGTCAGCGGCTCAGCACCTCGGCATCGCGAGGCTCGTCGCCGTCCGCCACCGCGTCACCGGCCGGCGGCACGTCCTGCCCGCGCAGCGGGTACGCCCAGAAGCAGAGCCACGCGAGCCCCGCCACGACGAACGGCACGCCGCCCATGAGCACACGGATGCCCGTCGACACGGTCTCGGGCTGGTCGGCCACAGAGAGCCCCGCGTCGTAGCCCGACGTCGTGAGCACCACCGCGATCACCACGGCCTGCACGATGACCGAGCCGCGCACCACGAACCCGTTGACCCCGAAGTACATGCCCTCGCGTCGCAGCCCGGTGCGGCGCTCGTCGTCGTCGATGACCTGTCCGAGCGCGACCTCGAGGAGCTGCATCATGCCCGCGACGCCGATGCCCACGAGACCCGCGACGGCCATCGCGCCCGGCATCGAGCCCGGGACCATGAACAGCCCCACGGCCACGCCGTACGCCGCGACCGACCACAGCAGCGCGTTGCGCGGACCGACCTTGCGCACGACCCACGACCACCCGACGATCGCCGGGATCGCGACCACGAAGATCGGCGCGAGCACGAGCGTCGCGTCGGCCTCGGCCCCGCCGAGCACGTAGCGCACGTAGAACGGCACCGAGGCCAGCAGGATCGCGGTCGTCGACTGCAGCAGCAGCGACCCCAGGACGTAGGTCACGAACGCCTTGTTCGCGAACGTGTACCGCAGCTGGTCCTTGAGGGGCAGCGCGGCCTCGCGGGCCTTGACCGCGACCTCGTCGACGGGCCGCTCGATCATGCCCAGGAGCGACCACAGGTAGAACCCGAGGCACAGCGCCCCGAGCACGACCGCCATGCCGACCCAGCCGAGCGGCGACCCGTAGAGCAGCGGCGCCGCCGCGGTCCCCAGGATCATCCCGACCAGGCCGAAGATCTGGCGGGGCGTGTTGCCCCGGGCGCGCTCCGCCGTCGTGCGGAAGATCTCCGGGAAGAGCGCCGAGGTGTTGAGGACGACCACGACGTACGCGACGTCGTAGACCGCGACCACGACGAGGAACCAGACCAGCAGGCCCTGCGCGCTCAGGTCCGGCGGCATCCACACGAGCGAGAACGCCGCGACGAGCGGGATGATCCCCAGGCCGATCCACGGGACGCGGCGCCCCCAGCGCGTGCGGTGGCGGTCGGAGGCCGCGCCGACGAGCGGGTTGAGGACCGCGTTGAGTATGCCGTGGGCGATCATCGCGCCCGCGACCCAGCCCGCGGGGAGCTTGAGGTGGTCGACGTAGAAGAACACGACGAACGCCGAGAACGTCTGCGCCATGAGGTTCGCGGGGAACGCCGAGGCGCCGTAGGCGAGCGTCTGGCCGCGCGTGGGCAGCCCGGTCAGGCGGCGGTCGCGCAGCGTGGTCAGGGCGCTCATCGCGCACCCCCGACGGCGTCGCCCACCCGTGCGGCCGGGGCGCCCGAGGCGTCGCGCACCCGGGGCGGCAGGCCCCGTTGCACGTCGCGCAGGTCGCGCCAGCCCACGCGCACGATCCCTTCCTCGGCGAGCGTCGCCGCGACGTCGGGGTCGGCCAGGAGCCGGCGCTCGAACCCGCGCTTGGCGACCGCGAAGTCCGCGACGTCGCCGAGCTCGTCGTCGTCGAGCATGGGGTGCAGGAAGAACTCGGTGACCCCGGGCTCGGTCCCGCGCACCAGGTCGAGGAAGGTGGCCTTCATCGAGGCGTAGTCCTCCTCCTCCGCGGTGCCCTCGCCCAGCAGCTCGAACGGGTGGGTCAGCAGGTGGTCGAGGATCACCACCCCCGCGGCGTCGGCCGCGGCCGTGGCCTGGTCGAGCACCCCCTGGTAGGCGTCGGGCAGGCCCATGCCGCCGATCGTGCGCGGGAGGCGGAAGGGCAGGCCGTGGCGCGCCGCGAGCTCGAAGACCTGCGGCAGGAACGTGCGCCCCGTCTCGACGCCGTAGACCGAGCCCATGTGGTTGTCGAGGTGCGTGACGTCCATGCCCGCGGCGAGCGCGGCATCGAGCTGCGCGGCGAGCTCGGCCGCGACGTCCGCGTCGCTCGCCTGCTCCTCGACCGTCCGGCAGTCGGCCGGGAAGTACCCGGCCGCGTCGACGAGCGTGGTCCCGACGCCCGTGAGGGGACGCCAGCGGTAGCTCGTCCACTCGCTCGTGAGCACCAGGTGGACGCCGAGGTCCAGGTCGGTGCGGCTCGCGGCGAACGCGAGCGCCTCGGGAGCCCAGGGGCACGGCACCATGAGGGTCGTCGAGTCCAGGTGGCCGTCGACGAGCAGCTCGGTGATCGCGCGGTTCGCGGCCCGGCACATCCCGAGGTCGTCGGCGTTGAGGATGAGCGCCCGCGCGCCCGGCGGGAGGCCGAGCCGGGCGACGAGGTCAGAAGGTGCGGGCATCGTCGGGTTCCTGGGAGGTGAGGTCGGAGTCGGGGTGCGCGGCGTCGTCGGGCACGTCGCCCGACTCGGCCGCCCGGCGGACCGCGGCCGAGAAGGCCTGGTCGCGGAGGGTGTCCCGCGCGAGGGCTGCCGCGCCGAGCAGGACCGCGTCGGCGGCGACCCTGCTGGGCTCGACCACGATCGGCAGGATGCCGACCCTGTCGGCGAGGTACGCCTGGACGCGGCGCAGGACCGCGTCCTCGGAGGCCACGCCCGCGAGGAAGATCTTCTGCGGCTCGAGCAGGAGCGAGATCGAGGCGATCAGCACGGCGAGGCGCCCCGAGAGCTCGTCGACGACCGCGACCGCGCGCTCGTCGCCGCCCGCCGCGAGGTCGAGCACCTCGTGCGGCGCCAGGTCGGCGGGCAGGCCCGCGTCGCGCGCGGCCGTCGCGAGCGACGCGGCGCCGATGCTCTCCGCGCCGAGCGCGCGGCCGGGCTGCGGCAGGAACGCGACCTCGCCGGCGCCGCCGGACGCGCCGCGGTAGAGCTTGCCGTCGATGACGATCCCGGCCCCCACCCCGATCCCGAGGCGCAGCAGGACGAACGAGCTCAGGTCCTTGCCCGCGCCCGAGCGCTGCTCGGCGATCGCGGCGAGGTTGACGTCGTTCTCGAGCAGGACGGGGCAGCCGAGGCCTTCCTCGAGGGCGGCGTGCAGCGTGGGCCCGCCCTTCTCGAGGCCGGGGACGCGGCGCACCATGGCGTGGTCGAGGTCCACGATCGCGGGGAGCCCGACGACGGCGCACCGGATCGCGACGGACGCGGTCCCCACGTCGTGGCCCACCGCGGCGACGCAGTGGGCGGCGAGGTTCTCGACGACGCTCGCGCGGGCCGCGGGGTCCTTGGCCGACAGGGGTTGCTCGGCGCGGGCGCGGATGCGGCCGACGAGGTCGATCAGCGCGACCCGGACGCGCACGTGGCCGATGTCGACCGCGAGCGCGTAGCCGTGCTCCGGGTCGACCCGGTAGAGCGTGGCCGCGGGGCCGCGGCGCTCGTGGTCGAGCCCGGCCTCCTCGACGACTCCCTGCTCGACGAAGGTGCGCAGCGTGTGGGCCACGGTGGTCTTGGACAGGCCCGTGGCCGCGACGATCTCGGGTCTGCCGAGGGTGTCGTGGGCGTCGAGCACATCGAGGACGGCCCGGGCGTTGATCTCCCGGAGCAGTCGCTGGTCTCCTGCAAGAAGCATGTCTACCGCTCTCCGTTGACGGTCGTTCCCCTGGGACATGAGTAGGTCGGAAGGTTACCTACCGAGCGAGAGTACATCGGGGGTGTTTCGGGCGCGCGTCGAGCCGGGACTGGCGTCCCAGTCCGGCTCCCTGCCCGGATCTTCCGACCCTCACGCGCGGATCTCTGCGGCTCTCGGGGTGAACCCCGAGCCGGAGATGGGGGGAATGCCCGATGTTCGCGGAACCCTCGGGCGGCCTAGCCTCGATCGTGGTGGGCCCCGCTGGGGGGTGGGGCCCACCGAGCAGACCTCGCCGGCATGCGCCCGGCCACCGACCGATCTCGACGACAGGGGCACGACATGCAGGCCACACACCGACGGCTGGCCACGGCGGGACTCGTCGCCG
Source organism: Oerskovia enterophila (assembly GCF_001692445.1). Classification (GTDB taxonomy): domain Bacteria; phylum Actinomycetota; class Actinomycetes; order Actinomycetales; family Cellulomonadaceae; genus Oerskovia; species Oerskovia enterophila. The sequence goes on from NZ_MAQA01000030.1 coordinate 36,941, forward strand.
TCGCGGCGCTCGCCCTCGGGGCGTGCGGGTTCGGACCCCGCACGACGGCCACCGACACCTACACCGAGGACGCCGGGATCACCTCGGTCCGGCTCGACCTCGAGGCCGGGTCCGTCACGCTCCGCGGGTCCGACGACGCGACCGGGCTGTCGATCGAGCGGACCGTCGACTACGTGGGCGAGCACCCCGCGAGCGAGACGCACCGCATCGAGGACGGCGTCCTGGTGCTCTCGGGCTGCGGTCGCCACTGCTCCGCGAGCTACACCGTGGACCTGCCCGCGGGGCTGCCCGTCACGGGCGAGACGTCGCACGGGAGCATCGACCTGGACCGGACCGGCGCGGTCGACGTCCGGACGAGCAACGGGTCCGTCACGCTCACCGGCGTCGACGCCAGGGTCCTCGCGCGGACCTCGAACGGGAAGATCACCGGGACCGGGCTGGGCGGCACCGAGGGCGTCGACGTCGAGACCTCCAACGGCTCGATCGAGCTCACGCTCGCGACCCCGCAGGACGTCCGCGCGACGACCGACAACGGCACGGTGCAGCTCACGGTCCCCGAGGGCAGCTACCGCGTGAGCGCGTCCACCGACCTCGGCGGCACCGACGTCTCCGTGCCGGACGACCCCGACGGCGAGTTCCACCTCGACGCGCAGTCGTCGAACGGGCGGGTCACGGTCGCCCAGGGCTGAGGTGCTGGGCGGGCGGGGCCGACCGGTTCGGCCGGGTCGGCCGGGCCGAGGCCACGCCGACCTCGATCGCCCCGCCGCCGCTCAGAGCGGCCCGAGCACCTCGCGCACGTCCGCGTCGAGCGCCAGGGTGTCGAGCACCGTGAGGAGCATGCGTTCCTCGTACCGGAAGTGGGACTCCATGATCGCGGCGACCCCCTCGAGGTGACGCTCGAGCTCGTCCGGGGGCGCCGCCCGGTCCACCGCGGCCGTCAGGCCGCCCAGCAGGTGCTCGATCATCGAGTGGTCCTGCCTCAGGTTCCGCAACGTCCCGACCAGCTCGGGGTGCGTGGCCGCGATCGCGGGGAACAGCTCGCGGTCCTCGCCCTCGTGGTGCCCCGTGAGCGCGGTGCAGAATCCGTGGCAGAACAGCAGCAGGTCGCGGGTCGCGGGTTCGGCGGGCACTCCGTCGTCGAGCGCGGCACGGGTCACGCGCAGCGCCTCGCGCAGCCGGTCGTGCACGGCCCGCAGCTCGCGGCTCCAGGCGACGAGCCGGGGTGTCTCGGGGAGACCGGTCTCGACGAGCTCCGGCGTCTCGGCGAGGTGGTTCTTCTCGCCCTCAGTCACGTGAGGGCGAAGGGGGCGACGCGGTCATCGTCGGGCTCCTTCGTGTCCGGCGCCTCCATGCCTGACACGGTCTGCCACCGGCACGCGACGCTGCGCAGACCCTACCGGACGCTCGCGTGCGGGGCGCGCGCCGTCGTCGGGCCGCGGGAGGTCCCTGCCGCCCGACGACGTCGCTCCCCCTCCGCGCGACGCCTCACCCCTGCGTGACCCATGCCGGGCGGCGCGCGTCGTCGACGCGCACGACCACGTCGGCCGTCCGCTCGGGCGCGACCTCGCCCTGGTACCGCGCGTACGCGGGCAGGGTCCAGGCGTCGGCGGGCGGCGTGCGTCGCGCGACCGTCGCGCCCTGGAGCGCGAGGTGGACGGTCAGGTCGACGTCGAGCCCGCGGCCGAGCGACAGCGACCCGTCGAGCAGCACGACCAGCCCCGGGAGCGCCTCGACGTAGCCCGCCCGCGTCGAGCGCGAGGTCACGGGGTCGCGCAGGCTCGGGAGGTAGCGCCCCTCCCCCGCAGGCCCGACGGCGGACAGCACCTCCCGGTTCAGCGCACCGACGTCGATCCACTCGTCGAGCAGGGCGTCCGGGTCCTCGTGGCCGTGCTCGAGCCGCACCGACGCGGGCCGCAGGAAGTCGCGCACGCTGACGCGCGCCGTCGGGCGGCCCGCGACGCGCAGGGGCTCGACGAGCAGGTCGGCGAGCGTCTCCGGGTGCGTCGAGGGGTGGCCGTCGACGAGCACGCGCAACGCCCCGTCCGTGCGGGGCCGCTCAACGACGAGCGCGGCGACCCGCGCGACCAGGACCTCGGGGCTGACCGGCTCGACGCGCATCGCGTCAGGATGTCACGGCGCCGAGACGGCTCGGTCGCGCTCCCGTGCCGAGGTACTCCTGCGGGCTCGCGTCGAGGACCCGGCGGAACATGGTCGAGAAGGCGGCCGGGCTCTCGTACCCCAGCGCGCCGGCGACGCGCGTCACGGACTCTCCCGCAGAGAGCCGGGGCAGGGCGGCCAGCACGCACGCGCGCTGTCGCCACCGGTCGAAGGTCAGCCCGGTCTGCGCCCCGAAGCGGCGGTTGAACGTCCTCAGGCTCACGTGCAGCGCGGCCGCCCAGACGACGGGCGAGGCGTGCGCGTCCGGGGCGTCGAGGAACGTGCGGCACATCGCCAGCAGCGCGCGGTCGCTCGGCAGCGGGACGTGCAACGGCAGGGGCGTCATGCGCGACACCTCGAACAGGAGCAGCCGGACCAGCGCGCCGTCCCGGCCGTGCTCGTCGTACTCCACGGGGAGGTCGGCCGCCTCGAGGAGGAGCTGCCGGGCGAGGGGCGAGACCGTGACGACCTCGCACGTGGCCGGTCCCCACGGCGCGGCGACGGGCTCGATGTAGAGGCTGCACGTGCTGACGCCGTACATCGTGACCTGGTGGACGGTCTCCGGGGGGATCCACACGGCGCGGTGCGTCGGGACGACCCAGCTGCCGTCGTCCGTCTCGACGTGCATGACCCCGGTCGCTCCGTACAGCAGCTGAGCCCGGCGGTGACGGTGCGGGACGAGCACCTCGCCCATCGCATAGTCGGTGCCGATCGGGAGAACGTCGCGCGGGGCGTCGTCGACCAGGTCGATCGGGGTGTTGCGCACACCGCGACCCTACCCAGCGCTGGCGTGATCGCGAAAGAACCTGGCACATCCGCGGATGCACGCCACGGGCTCGCTTCTTAGCGTGGACCCTGATGTTTCTCGTCCTGCTCCTGTCCGGATGCCTCACCGGCGTCACCACCGTCCTCTTCGGCTTCGGCGGCGGCTTCATGATCGTCCCGTTGCTGCTCTGGCTCCTCTCGGGGCCCGGATCCGCGCCGCTCGCCGAGGACATGGGGATGCACGTCGCGGTCGCCACCTCGTCCGCGGTCATGGTCGTCAACGCGGGTGTCGCGACGTTCGCCCAGCACCGTGCAGGGACCTTGAGGACCGACGCGCTCTGGCCCCTCATGGCGTTCATCGCCATCGGCGCTGCGCTCGGCGCCTCGGTCGCCGGCCTGGTGCCCGGCGAGGCGCTGCGATGGGCGTTCGTCGTCTACCTCGCCGTCACGCTCCTCAACGCGGTGCTGCGCCCGGGGTTCCTCGCCACGGCACGCCCCGCGCGTCCGCTGGGCCGAGCGACGACCATCGTCGTCGGGCCCGCGGTGGGCGCGGTCGCGGCGCTGCTGGGCGTGGGCGGCAGCGTCATGACGGTCCCGCTCTTCCGTCGCCACGGCTGGTCCATGACGGACTCGGCCGGTCTCGCCAACCCGCTCGGCCTGCCCGTCGCCGTCGCGGCGTCGATCACCTACGTGGTGGCCGGCGGCGCCTCGGCTTCGGTCCTCGGGGCCGGTCACCTCGGCTACGTCGACCTCTCGGCCTTCGTCGGCCTGGCGATCGGATCCGTCCTGGGGATCGTGCTCACGCGCCGGTTCGTCGGGCGGATGCCGGACCGCGTCCACGCCCGGGCCTACCTCGCGCTGCTCGCGGTGGTCCTCGTGGCGACCGTCGTCGTCTGACGGGCTCGGCCTCCGATCAGTTGTCAGAACGTGGCCGGTGGTGAGCCCGCGCCACTTCTGACAGCTCGGCGGCAGCGGCGCGGCCGGCCGACTGGCTGCGGAGCCCCCGGATGAGTTGTCAGAACGTGGCCGGGGTATGGCCCGGCCACGTTCTGACAGCTCGTCCGCGGTGGTGGTCGTGGAGCGCAATTCCGGGAGCGCATCTCGTGGAGCGCACCTCGGGGAGCGACGTCCCGGGGTCCCGCCCCGCTCGCACGCTCGTGCCCGGGAACGCACGAGGCCCCGTCCACAGTGCTGTGGACGGGGCCTCGTGGGCGGGAAGATCAGCCGACGCGGACGAACGTCGGGTTGTTCTGCCAGATCTTGCTGTACTTGACGGTGCTGCCCGGGGTCGTGGCCTCGATCTGCATGCCGTTGCCGGCGTAGATCGCGACGTGACCGGGGGTCCAGATGATGTCGCCGGGGCGAGCCTCCGAGGCCGAGACGGCCGTGCCCGCGTTGCGCTGCGCACCGGACTGGTGCGGGAGCGAGACGCCGAGCTGTCCGTACACGTACTGGACCAGGCCCGAGCAGTCGAACCCGCTGGGCGAGGAGCCGCCGTACACGTAGGGCACGCCCACGTACTTCATGGCGATGTCGACGACCGACGAGCCCGAGGCCGCGGGCGCCGGGGCGGCGGCCTGGACGGTCGTGGTCGCGGCGGGCGCGGCACGCTCGACCGAGCGCGACGGCGCGGCGGCACGCTGCGGTGCAGGCGCGGGAGCCGGCACGGGCTCGGGCTCGGGCTCCGGTGCGGGGGTCACGGCGACCGGGGCCTGCTCGATCGCGAGCGCCGCGTCGGCGGCGACCGTGACCACGGGGCTGGTCTGCAGGGCCTCGCGGGCCTGTGCGGTGACGGCGGCGAGGTCGACCGTACCGACCGACGTCTTCGCCTGGTCGGTCGAGGGGGCCGCGTTCGCCGGAGCCGTGAAGACCGAGATCAGCAGGCCGGACGAGGCCGCGACGACGGCGCTGCGGCGGGCGACCGAGCTGACGCTCGACGCGGCGGATCGTCCGAGGAAGGTCAAGGGGGTGATGGGACGGTGCGCAGCACGATGGCGCGCGGACGTGCGTGAGGTCACGAGTGTTCTCCTGGACGCCTGAGAGGTCAGCTGTCGGGTTCGGGTCGGAGAAGCTCACCCGGCCGTGCGGACCGAGGTCCGTGCGGCTTCACCCCAAGGACACCGTCTCCGGTGCCCACAAGAATGGGTCCCCCACCCCTGTCATGGGTGTAGTTCGTGGCCTCGGGAGGTGACAGGGTTCGGCGTCCACCCGAGGGCTCCGGCGAGAGGGTTCTCTGCGAAGCAGAATCGACGGTACATGGCAAGAGAGCGATTGTCACAGTGAGGTAACGAACGCCGCGAGTCGGACATCGATCCCTTTCGACGACGAACCACACCTTCTGCGAGAGGGCGCGCGCCGCCGTCGGGCACGGCGGGACGCCCCGCCTCAGGCGGGCTTGGTCGCCTTGCCGTCCAACCACAGGGTGTCCGACTCGTCGCGGTGCGTACCGGTCGACCCGACGTGCTTGCTGTCGATCGTGGGCCCCTTCTTGATGACGTGGACCAGCGCCATCGCGTGGCCACGACCCAGGTCGTAGTCCTCCTTGAGCCACTCCACGATCACGCCGGCCTTGACCGACGGGTCGTCGTAGCCCTTCTGCTGCGCGATCGTCAGGAGCTCGCGCGGGGTGAGCCCCGTCTTGTCCTCGATGGTGTCCAGGTACGCCTGAAAAGACATGGGGTCCTCGGTTCTCTCGGTCCAGCAGGTGCGGTCGAGGGGTCAGACCGCGCCGACCAGCAGAACTCATCGGTCAGGACGGCGCACCTTCTGGTCGGTGCCGCACGCGCCGCGCGACCCAGCCGCGCTGCGCGGCCAGGACCCCCGCCTGGAAACGGCTCGTCGCACCGAGCACCTGGAAGAGCGTCGCCACGTGCCGACGGCACGTGCGGACGCTGATGCCGAGGCGACCGGCGATGGCCTCGTCCGTGAGCCCCGCGCTCAGCCCCGACAGGATCGAGACCTGCACCGTCGTCAGTACCGACCGGCCCCCGTCCTGGGGCGTCCCGACGATCTCCGACAGCTCCCTGTCGACCATGCTGCCCCCCTTCTCCCGACGTCCGGGAGTGTAGCCACGGCGGGCCGCTACCGGCCGGTAGCGTTCGCGCGGGGCGGGGCAGGCGCGCGGTGCTACCGCCCGAGCAGCCCGTCGATCTCGGCCATCTCGGCCGTCTGCACGTCGACCATCTGCTGCGCGAGGTCCTGCAGGTCGGTGTACCCACCGTCCGCGATCTCGCCCTGCGTCATCGCGATCGCGCCCTCGTGGTGCGAGTGCATGAGCTCGAGGAACGTCTTCTCGGCCTCTGCCACCGCTGTCGCGTCCCCCGCGCTCGCGTCCGCGAGACGTTCGAGCGACCCCATCTGGTCGCCCGTCAGCATGCCGTTCGCGACGTGCACCGAGTGCATCTGCATGAGGTCGTCCTGCCCCCACGCGTCGGCCCAGCCGCGCATGATCCCGATCTCCTCGGCCTGCCCGTCGAGGATCCGCTGCGCGAGGTCGCGCGTCGCGTCGCTCACGCCGTCGACGGCCAGGATGATCTCGCTCATCTCGACGGCCTGCTCGTGGTGCGGGGTCATCATCGCGAGGAAGTGCAGGTCCGTGTCGTTCGCCTCGGCCGGCGCCGCCCCCTCCGAGGCGGCCGACGAGGCCGGCGCCTCCGCCTGGGGTGCTTCCCCTCCGGTCGAGCACCCCGCGAGGGCTGCTGTCACGACGAGCGCGGTGAGGACGGCGGGCAGCTTCTTCATGAGGACTCCGGTGTGTCTCGGGATCGCCGGGGCACGCGGGCGCCGGTGCGGCGAGCGTCCGAGCAGCGTAGGTGCCGAGTCTGGGAGTCGGCTGTGCCTCGCGAGGCGAGCCCCGCGGGACCGCGGCCCGACGGCGGCACGCGCGTGGCGCCGTCGGGCTGCGGTTGCGGACGTGGTGGGCCTAGGCCCTCAGCGGGCGTCGCACGTCAGACGGGCCCCGAGCGTGGCCGCAGCGATCACGCCGGCCGCCGCGACGAAGACGATGTCCTTGAGCACGTACTGCCCCATGAGCGTCATGCCGTCACCGAACAGCTCGCCGGCGAACAGCACCACGGGCGACATCATGCCGACCAGCGCGACCGCGAGCACGACGAGACCTGCCTGCAGCCACCGCCCCGTCAGGAGCGTCAACCCGATGAACGTCTCGACGACCGCCGTCAGGGCCAGGGCCGCCGCGCCCTCGACGGCGCCGAACGTCAGCGCGCCGACCGTCTGCGTCACGATCTCCTCCGCGGGGCTCGCCCCGGGGAAGAGCTTGAGCACCCCGAAGCCGAGGAACACCAGGCCCAGCGTGATCCGGAGCGCCGGGATCGACCACCGGGCGAGGTGGACCGCCAGGGCGGTGATCGCGGACTCGGAGCGGCGCGCGAACCCCTGCCGCGCGGGTGCGTCACTGGGGAGTGTCTGCGGGGTCGACACGTCGGTCTCCGTGCTGGGCATCTGTTCTCCTCGTCGAGAGCGCGCAGTCGACGAGGCGCTCTGCGGAGAAAGCCCCCTGACGTCCGCATGGGTGGTGAGCCGCCGAGCGTAGCCACCGCGGATGAGGGCCAGATGAGGCCGGTCGAGAGCTCGGCCCGCGACGGGGTTGCGAAGCGGTCACGGTTCCGAGGGTGTCCTCGCCGTGCGCGGGACGGCGCTGCCAGGATCGCTCCATGTCGTCGAACCCGGGGCCGATGCCGCCGCTGTCACCCGCCGAGCTCGCGCCCCGGCGCCGCGGGTGGGGACCCTTCCTGGCGTGGCTGTTCGGCGCCGTGGGCCTCGGTCTGGCTGCGGCGTGCGTCTGGGGAGCGGTCACGGTCCTGGGGCCGTACCTGTCGCACGACCCGCCCGAGCTCATTGACAACCCCCCGATGATCGCAGCGCTGGCCGAGCCCTGTGCGGCCGTCCAGGCTGCTGCCGCAGAGGTCGACGTGTCGGCGCCGGGGACTGAGCAGGCGACGCGGCTCGCCGACGTGGTCGTCGCGATCGACGGCCTCGCCGCCTCGGTCGGGGCGCTGCCTGCCGACCTGGTCGACGGCGACCTCCCGACCCGGTACTGGGTGATCGACTGGGAGACCCTCGGGGCGCGCATCACGGACTATTCGGTGGCGCTCACGAACGGGGCACAGGTCGAGCTCGACACCCCGGTCACGGCGGACGGTTTCACCATTGTGACGCGCATGGACGTCGCCGCTCCGCTCGGGTGCAGGGTCCCCGCCGTCCTCGTGACCCTGGACCCGACACCGCCCCCGGCGCCGTCGATCGAGGGCTGAGGCCGATGCCCGGCGCTCGCACCTGAACCGAGGCACTCCCTGACTTGAGGAGTTGCTAAACTCACCAAGTCCCCAGGAGGTCCTGTGCCCACCACCGCCACCACGGCGCCGCTCTACGCGATCAAGGCCGAGCTCTTCCGCTCGCTCGCGCACCCCACCCGCATCCAGGCCCTCGAGGTGCTCAGCGCCGCGCCCGACCACGAGGCCCCCGTGGCCGACCTGCTCGCCGCGACCGGCGTCGAGGCCTCGGTCCTGTCCCAGCACCTGGCGGTCCTCAAGCGCGCCGGCGTCGTGACGTCCTCGCGCACGGGCAACACCGTCGTCTACCGGCTGAGCCGCCCGCTCGTCGCCGAGCTGCTCGTCGTGGCGCGCGCCTTCCTGCGCGAGACCCTCGACGCGTCCGGCCGACAGCTCGCCGCCGCGGACGAGCTGCCTCCGCTCCAGGGGGAGAGCGAACGGACCGGGCAGTGAGCCGGGCGGGCCGCTCGGTGCGCGACCTGCTGCCGTCCCGCGCCGACGTCGACCTCCGACCGCGGACGCTGCGCGCCGACCTGCTGGCGGGCATCACGGTCGGCGTGGTGGCCCTGCCGCTCGCCCTCGCGTTCGGCGTGAGCGCGGGGGTAGGGCCCGGCCCGGGCCTCGTGACGGCCGTGGTCGCGGGCATCGTGGCCGCGGTGCTCGGCGGCTCGCGCGTCCAGGTCAGCGGGCCGACGGGCGCGATGGCCGTGGTCCTGGCCCCGATCGTCGCCCAGCACGGCCCCGCGGCGGTACCGCTCGTCGCGATCCTCGCGGGCGTCGTCGTGCTCCTGGCCGGGGTGACGCGGCTCGGCCGCGTCGTGACCTTCATCCCGTGGCCCGTGGTCGAGGGGTTCACGGCCGGGATCGCCGCGATCATCTTCCTCCAGCAGGTGCCCGCAGCCCTGGGTGTCACGGGCGCGGTGGGCGGCAACCCGCTGCGCGTGGCCATCGACTCCGCCGTGGCCGCGTCCGGGGACGGCCCGACCGTCCTGTGGACCCTCGGCACCGTCGCCCTCGTGGCCGTCGTGATGCTGGTCCTGTCCCGCGTCGCGCCGGCACTGCCCGCCTCGCTCGTCGCGGTCGTGCTCGCCACCGTGGTCGCCCAGCTCGTCGGCGCCCCCGTCGCGCGCATCGGAGCGCTGCCCGACTCCCTGCCCCTGCCGTCCGTGCCGCACCTCGACGCCGGGATGCTGCGGTCGCTGATCGGCCCCGCGGTCGCGGTCGCGGCGCTCGCCGCGATCGAGTCCCTCCTCTCGGCCCGCGTCGCCGCGGCCATGCCGTCCCCCGAGCGGAGCGGGCGTGGCACGTCCGGGAGCGCAGCCGTGCCCGACGACGCGACCCACCGCTACGACCCCGACCGGGAGCTCGTGGGCCAGGGGCTCGCGTCGATCGCGAGCGGCGCGTTCGGCGGCATGCCCGCGACCGGTGCCATCGCCCGCACCGCGGTCAACGTGCGCGCCGGTGCGCGCACGCGGCTCGCGGCCGTCGTGCACTCGGTCGTGATCCTGGGCGTCATCTACCTCGCGACCGGTCCCGTCTCCGCCATCCCGCTCGCCGCACTGTCCGGGGTCCTCATGGTCACCGCGGTGCGCATGGTCTCGGTCTCGACCCTCCGGGCCGTGCTGACCTCGACGCGCGCGGACGCCGTGGTGCTCGTCGTGACCGCGGTCGTGACCGTCGCGGTCGACCTCATCGAGGCCGTGCAGATCGGGCTGCTCGTCGCGGCGTTCTTCGCGCTGCGCTCGGTCGCGCAGGCTGCCGCGGTCCATCGCGAGCCCCTCCCGGGGTCCGCGCAGCCTGGCGACGAGCACATCGCGCTCTACCGGCTCGACGGCGCCATGTTCTTCGGCGCCGCAGACCGCATCCACGCGCAGATCCGTGACGACCAGGACGCCCTGGTCGTCGTCCTGCGGCTCTCGCACCTGCGCCTGGTCGACGCGACGGGTGCCCACGCGCTCGGTGAGCTCGTCGCGGACCTCGAACGCTCGGGCGTCACGGTCCTGGTCAAGGGCATCCAGCCCGCCCACCTGCCCGTGCTCACGCGCGTCGGCGTCCTCGACGAGCTGCGCCACGAGAAGCACCTGTTCGCCGACCTCCCACCCGCGATCGAGCACGCGCGCTCGCACGTCGCGCGGGCACAGGCGGGGGTCGGGGCCGTGACCCGGCCCCCGGACCCTGCCGCGGTCGCGGCGCCCGGGGACGCCCTCAGCGGTTGACGTCGAGCGTCAGCACGACCGTGACGGTGTCGCCCAGCTCGACGTCCTCGGCCGCGCGGATCCGGTCCTTGAGCGGGACGACGTAGAGCCCGTCCTTGGCGAACAGCGACGTGGTCCACGTCGTCGCCCCGATCCGGGCCGAGACGGGGATCATGCCCCAGCCGTAGGTCACGAGCGACGCGACCTCGCGGATACGGGCGCTCTCCGCGTCGGGCACGGACACGAAGTGGAAGGGCGCGGGTCCACGCCAGTGCCACACCTCGCCGACGGCCTCGATCTCCATCTGCCCAGCATCACCCCTGCGCGTGGAGCCCGCCGCACCGACGCCCGGGCAGGCACGTGTCGACGCGCGCCCGCAGGCACGAAGGCTGGCAGACTCTGCCTCCATGACGCCCGACCTCGCCATGCTGCGCGACCTCGTCGAGTCGACACCGGAGATCCGGCGGTGGCCGGGGGACGGGGCCTTCGAGAGCTGGGTCCGGGCGGCCGAGGCCCGGGTCGGACGGCTCCCGGCGTCGTACCGCTGGTGGCTCACGGAGGCCCGCACGAGTCGCGTCGGTCACGTGGAGGTCGCGTCGCTCGCGGACCCGGAGCACGTCACGGAGGCGGACGACGCCCTCACGGCCGGGTGGCGTCTCGCAGCGGACAGGTTGTGCTTCGCGAGCGAGCCCGACGGCGCGGAGACCTTCTCCTTCGCGCTCGACCGGACCAGCGCCAGCGGTGAGCACCCGGTCGTGCGCGTCGACGGCATCGACGGGTCCGAGGAGGTCGTCGCCGAGACGTTCGCGGGGTTCGTGTCGGTGCAGGTCGCACTCCTGCGCGGCCTGGGTGACGGACCGAACCCCGTGATCGCCGAGCTCTGGCGCTCGACGCCGGGCGTGCTGCGCCCCGACGGGATCACGGTCCACGGCCCGCACCGCTTCGCCGAGGTCGACGAGGCCCACGACGTCGCCGACCTCGCCCCGCACTGGGTCCTGGTCGGTGAGGACGGTGAGGGGGCGGGTCTGTTCATGCGGCGTCACGGCCGCGACCGCACGAGCGTCCACCGCCTCGACCTCGCGGCGTTCGCGGGCTCACGCCCCGGCGAGGGCGGGTCGCGCATCGAGGCCGAGGGCGAGCTCGTCACGACCGACCTACTCGGCCTCCTCGGGGGCGACCCCGCCGCCTGAAGGCGCCGCGCGGGACAGGTCGGTCGCCGTCGGGCCTGAGAGACGACCGGTCGCTGCCCTAGCGACTCGTCGCGGCCCCCACCGCTCGCTCGAACGCGCCCGCGAGCGCCGCGCGCACCGCGTCCGGCTCGGCGGGCACGCACCGTGAGGCCACGGTCGCGGCCAGCTCGGCGAGGTAGGGCAGCAGCGCGTCGATCTCCGGGCTGGCCGCGTCGAGCTCGGCCGCAGGGACGGTGACGGTCGCCGTGATCCGTCGCTGGGACCGCGAGAAACGCACGTTGCGCACCCCCGCCTGGCCTGCCGAGGGGGTGATCGAGCCGCCGAGCGCGAGCATCACGTCGAGCTCGTCGAGCCCGGGGACCTCGACCGCAGCACACTCCGCCTGGAGCGCCCGGCGCAGGACGATCGCCGCGGCGAGGTCTCGCTCGGGGCCGCCCAGCACGTTGCGCTGCGTGAGGATCATCTCTCGCCCTCCGGCGGTGCGAGGTCGGGAACGTTCTGGTCGAGCAGGTCCGCGAAGGTCTCCGCGAGGACGTACCGCTCCCCCGTGTCGTGGTCGGACGTCACGACCGGTCCGTCGTTCGTGACGACGAGCGGGTTTCCCGACCCGTCGAACCCGATCACGAGGCCCTCCTCCGCGACGTCCCAGCCGTCCGTGCGGAAGGTGCGCGTCAGGGTCGCGACGTCGGTGTCCTCGAGCAGTGGAGCGTTGCGCAGCCCGTGGACGGGGACACCCACGAAGCAGCCGCCGTGCCGCTCGACGAGCTCGACGTAGCCCGGGTCGAGAGCTACCCCGAGGCCGCGCACGGCCTCCTCGAGCTGGCCGCGCGTCGCCGGCTCGCCCGCACCGTAGAGGGCGACGGCCGCGTCGAGCCGGGCCAGGAGGTCGGGTGGGAGTGCCATGCCGGCCACCGTAGCCGCGGGGTGGGACACGCGGCCACGCACGCGGGTGCGTGCGTCACCGGTGAGCGTGACGATGGGTGCGACACGTCCCGCCCCTGACCCGCGAGGTGCACCATGACCAGGTTCGTCGTCGACGCCGGCACCGCCCTGCGACTCGTCGCGGAGGACGCTCAGGTCCCGGAGGCTCACGAACTGCTCGCCCCGACCCTCCTGCGGTCGCAGACCCTGTCAGCGCTGCACGAGGCCGTGCACCGCGGCGACCTCCCGGCCGAGGTCGGGCGCGAGCACCTGGCGCGCGTCGGCCGCCTCCCGGTCAGGTTGTTCGGGGACGCCGTGCTGCGCCGCACGTCGTGGAAGGTCGCCGACGAGCTGGGCCTGGCCTCGACGTACGACGCCGAGTACGTGGCCCTCGCCCGGCTCCGCGGCATCGCGCTCGTGACCACGGATGCCGACCTGGTTCGTGCCGTCGTGGGCGTGGTCGAGACGGCGCCGTACGAGGCGCTGCTCGACGTGGGGGCGTGAGCGGCGGCCGTCGGTCGGTGGACGAGCCTCAGGGGCTCGGTACCCCCAGGCGGTCGAGCGCGCCGATGCTCGCCTCGACGATCTGCGCCTGCGCGTCGGCGCGGCTCGTGGCCGGCTGACCGTCTCCCGGTTGCTCGCCGTAGTCGGCGAAGAAGGCGTGGACGCCCCCTGGGACCTCGACGAACTCGGTGGTGGCGGGCAGGTCGGCGCGGGACGCCTCGATCTTGTCGGGCGTCGTCAGGCCGTCGCGCGATCCCCACACCGAGGTCACCTCGACGTCGGCCGTGCTCATGTCGCCCGACGGGTACGAGGCGTGCAGGAGCAGGCCGGTGACCTCGTCGTCGTGCGCGGCGGCGAACGACGACGCGACGACGCCGCCCAGCGAGTGACCACCCACCGCCCAGGTGTCGACCTCGTCGAACGCAGCCATCGCCGATGCCGACTGGTTCGGTGACGTGAAGGCGATGCCCAGCGGTTCCTTGAGCGCCACGACCAGGTACCCGGCCTCGGCGAGCGGGCGCAGCACGGCGGCGGTCGCACGCACGTCCACCCGGGCGCCGGGCGAGTAGACCAGGCCGGTCGTCGCCGCACCGTCCCGCGGGACGAACGCGATCCAGCCCGCCTCGTCGCGGACCTCGACCGAGCCGTCGCTCTCGAGAGCTGCGAGCGCGGGCGCCGTCGCGGGGAAGGGCCGGAGCCACACGACGGCCGCCGCCAGGACGACCAGGAGGGCGATCCCGATACCCACGGCGACCCCACGCAGGACACCGCGAGCCCGCGGTCGCCGTGGCGAAGGACCACGATCACGTCGGCGGGCACCCAGGAGGGCCACCGCGAGGACGAGCAGGCCCGCGACCACGCTCGCTCCGAGGACCGCAGCGAGCGCCCAGTGCTGGTGGCGCACGGTGTCGCCGGTCGTCGCGACGACCCAGACGGGCGCTGCGACCAGCGCGACCCCCAGGACGACGAGCAGCAACCGCCCAAGGGTCGCGGCAGGAGATTCCCTGGGCGGGACGGGCAGATCTGCCTCGGTACCCGATGCCGACGTGTTCACCGGTGCTCCGTACTTCTCGACGACGCCACAGGGGCTGGGCGTCCGTCACGCTAGCAGGAGGCTCGGCGACGAGGTCGGCAGCGTACGGTGCGCGCGCGGGACGGCGCCTCCTCTGGACACACTGGTCCGGGCGCGCGCGATGAGTTTCGGGGACGCCCAGGGTCTACCCCGACGACACCACGAGACGGGCCGCGAGCAGACCGGGCCGCTCGACCGACCGAGAGGCTCCGCCATGACCGACATCGAGACCCGCACGCTCGAGGCACCGGGTGCGACCGTGACCTACGACGTCCGCGGCGACCTGAGCGCCGCCACCCCCGAGGTGCCCGCGCTGCTGCTCATCGGCTCGCCCATGGGCGCCGACGGGTTCGGCACTCTCGCCTCGCACTTCACCGACCGACCGGTCGTCACCTACGACCCTCGCGGGGTCTCGCGCAGCGTCCGGCCCGACCCCGGGTCGCCCGTCCGCCCCGAGGACCACGCCGACGACCTCCACCGCGTGATCGACGCCCTGGGCGTCGGGCCCGTCGACATCATGGCGAGCAGCGGCGGTGCCATCAACGCGCTCGCCCTCGTGGCCGAGCACCCCGAGCAGGTGCGGACCCTCGTGGCCCACGAGCCGCCGTCGGGCCCCGCGCTGCCCGACCGCGACGCCGCGCTCGCGGCGGTCCAGGCCGTCTCGGAGACCTACCGGACCAAGGGGTTCGGGGCCGGCATGGCGCGGTTCATCACCCTGACGAGCTGGGAGGGGCCGTTCCCCGACGACGTCGCCGAGCTCCCCGCGCCGGACCCGGCCGCGTTCGGCTTCCCCGCCGGGGACGACGGGTCGCGCGACGACCCGCTGCTGGGTCAGAACCTCATCTCCTGCACCCACTACGAGCCCGCCTACGACGCGCTCACCTCGGCCTCGACCCGCGTGGTCCTCGCGGCGGGCGACGAGTCCGGCCAGCAGATGGCTGCGCGCGCGGCGCGGGCCATCGCCAAGAGCCTCGGCTCCGAGGCGGTCGCGTTCCCGAGCGGGCACGGCGGCTTCCTGGGTGACGAGTACGGGATGCCGGGCGACCCCGCGGGCTTCGCCGCGGCGCTGCGGACCGTGCTCGACGGCGACGGGCCGCGCTGAGCACCTCGCGGAGGGCAGCGGGCTCCCGCGAGGTGAGCCGGCCGCCCGGGTGCGTGCCGTCGTCGGGCACTCTGCGTCCCCGGATGCCAGCAGCGGCGACCACGAGGACCATGGCCGCATGACGAACCTGCTGACCGCCGACCCGCCGCCCGACACCCTGGCTCGACGCATCGGGCGCATCGCGCTCGGGCTGAGCCTGGTCTTCGCCGGGATCGGGCACCTGACGTTCTCGCGCGAGGAGTTCCAGGCCCAGGTCCCCGACTGGTTCCCCGTGAACGAGGACGTGACGGTCCTCGCGTCGGGGGCCGTCGAGATCGCGCTCGGGTCGTCGCTCGTCGTGCTCTCGCGCCGACGGGTCGCGGTGGGGCTCGTCGCGGCGGCGTTCTTCGTCGTGATCTTCCCCGGGAACATCGGGCAGTGGCTCGAGCACAAGGACGGGTTCGGGCTCGACACCGACGCCAAGCGGTTCGGCCGCCTGTTCTTCCAGCCCGTGCTCGTCGCGTGGGCGCTCTGGTCGACGGGCGCGTTCAAGGCTCTGCGCACGTCGCGGGACTGAGGAGACCTACCGGTGCGACGCAGCGTCCCCCGACACCGCGGGCATGCCCAGCGCGGCGTCGACGAGCGTCTCCGCCGCGGCGCGGGCGCGCGCCGCCACGGCAGGGTCCCCCGAGATCGCGGCGGTCGTCTGCGCCCCCTCGGCCAGGATGACGAGCTGACCTGCGAGCGCCGGAGAGGCACCGGCGTCGTCGACCAGTCGTGCGACGAACCCCTCGAACGAGGCCTTGTGCGTCCGGACCGCATCGGCGACCGCGGGGTGAGTGGTCCCGAGCTCGCCGAACGCGTTGATGAAGGCACAGCCGCGGAAGTCGTCGGCGCAGAACCAGTCGGCCAGGTAGTAGTAGATCGCGAGGAGCCGGGCGCGCGGGTCCGGCTCGCCCTCGACGCGCTCGGTGATCCCCCGCTCCCACTGCTCGTGCTTGCGTGCGAGCACGGCCAGGACGATGTCGTCCTTCGAGGGGAACGTGGCGTACAGGCGCCGCAGGGACACGCCCGACTCGCGGCGCAGCTCGTCCATGCCGACGGCCGCGTAGCCCTTGGCGTAGTAGAGGCGGTCGGCTGCGTCGACGATCTTCTCCCGTGCTTCCTCTGCAGTCATGTCCATCATCCTACTTGCACCGAGAACGATCGTTCTCTAGAGTCAGGACCAGCGGCGAGAACGATCGTTCTCACGCTCCATCGTGAAGGGACGCATCATGGGCACGATCACCTCCGGCACCGAGAACAGCACACCCGTCGAGCTCTACTACGAGGACCACGGGGCGGGGCAGGCCGTCGTCCTCGTCCACGGCTACCCGCTCGACGGGAACAGCTGGGAGCGTCAGTCCCGCGTCCTGCTCGACGCCGGGTACCGCGTCGTCACCTATGACCGCCGCGGGTTCGGCCGGTCCAGCAAGGTCGGGACCGGGTACGACTACGACACGTTCGCGGCCGATCTCGACGCCGTCCTCGAGACCCTCGACCTGCGCGACGTGATCCTCGTCGGTTTCTCCATGGGCACGGGCGAGCTCGCCCGCTACGTCACGAACCACGGCCACGACCGCGTCGCCAAGCTCGCGTTCCTCGCCTCGCTCGAGCCCTTCCTCGTCCAGCGCGACGACAACCCCACGGGCGTCCCGCAGGAGGTGTTCGACGGGATCGCCGAGACGGCCCGCGCCGACCGCTTCGCCTGGTTCACGCAGTTCTACAACGACTTCTACAACCTCGACGAGAACCTCGGCGAGCGCATCTCCCAGGAGGTCGTCACGGCGAGCTGGAACACCGCGACCGGCTCGGCCCCCGTCGCCGCCTACGCCGTCGTGCCCACCTGGATCGAGGACTTCCGCGCCGACGTCGCGGCCGTCCGGGCGAGCGGCAAGCCCGCGCTCATCCTGCACGGCACGGCCGACCGCATCCTGCCGATCGACTCGACGGGCCGTCCGTTCCACGCGGCCTTCCCCGAGGCCGACTACGTCGAGGTCGACGGTGCACCGCACGGGCTCCTGTGGACCCACGCCGAGGACGTCAACCGGGCACTGCTCGCGTTCGTCCAGAAGTAGCGCACGCCCCGCGCGGCGCACCGGGCCCCGTGGTCCGGTGCGCCGCGTCGGCGTGCGGGGTGGGCGACCGCGGGGCTACACGGTCGAAGGGAACGCCTTGCGCGCTACCACCACGACGACGAGCCCCACGAGCACCAGGGCCGCCCCCACGAAGGGCAGCCAGCCGACCCCGTACCCCGCGAGCACGGCACCGCCCAGGGCCGCTCCCCCGCCGATCCCGATGTTCGCGGTCGAGTTCACGAGCGCCCCCACGACGTCGGGCGACGCCCCGCGCGTACGGATCGAAGCCGTCTGGAAGATCGACGCCACGCCGCCGAACCCCGCGCCCCACACGGCCGCGGCCACGAGCACGGGGGCGAGGGCGGGGAACGCCAGGCCCAGCGCGCACAGGCCCAGCGTCAGCGTCACCAGGACCACGAGGACCGTCCGGCGCGGCCGGCGGTCGAGCGAGACCCCCGCGTACCAGGTCCCGACCAGGCCCAGCGCCCCGAGCCCGAGCAGCACCGGTCCCACACCCGCGACCGAGAGCCCGGCAGCCAGGAGCAGGACCGACACGTAGGTGTACACCGAGAACTGGCCCAGGTAGACGAGCGCGTTCGCGGTCGAGACCACGGCCAGGCGCGAACGTCGGGCAGCCTGCCCGTGATCGTCTCGCCGCGCGCCCCCTCCGCCCGCGACGGCCGGCAGGAGCAGCGCGACCAGCACCGTGGTGAGCGCGCAGACCCCGGCGAGCACCGCGAACGCGGTCCGCCAGCCCACGGCTGCACCCAACGAGGTCGAGAGCGGCACGCCGAAGACGAAGCCCGCCGACGCCCCGGCGGTCACGAGCGCGAGCGCGCGGCCCGTGAACAGCGGCTGCACGAGCCGCGCGCCGTACCCGATGCTCACCGAGAAGAACAGTGCGTGCGCGATCCCGCCCACGGCCCGCCCGGCCGCGACGACGGCGAACGTCGGCGCCACCGCGACCAGGGCGTTGCTCACGGTGTACGCGACGAGCGTCCCGAGCAGCAGGCCCTTGCGCGGGAGGCGCACGGTCGCGAGCGTCAGCGGCACCGCGAGCGCGGCGACCATGAAGGCGTAGACCGTCACGAGCAGCCCCGCGGTCGACTCCGTGACGTCCAGCTCGTCGCTCATGAGCGGCAGCAGGCCCACCGGGAGCAGCTCGGTCGTCACGGCGAGGAAGGTCGCGAGCATGAGCGCGAGGATCCCCCCGGCGGCGTCCCGCACGGTCCCCGGACGCCAGCCCGGGGAGGCGTTCGCCGCAGGATCGGTCACCCAGGCATCTTGGCACGGCGCGTCGCCCTCCTCGCGACGCGCCGCAGGGACGGGCACGCGGGGCCGCACCTAGGGTGAGGAGGAGGACCCGAGGGGACGGGAGGCACGGATGGTCGAGACCGTGACGCTCGACCTGCCCTTCCGCGACCGCTGGCTCGTGCAGAACAGCCCCGCCCGGCGCGTCCCGAGCCACGGGGTCGACATCCTGGGCGAGCGGTACGCGATCGACTTCGTGGGCGTCGACGAGCGGCACCGCACGGCCGCGGTGCGCGACTGGCGCACGCTCCTCGCGACCGAGCCGCCCGAGCGCTTCGTCGCGTTCGGGCGCCCGATCCTCGCGCCTGCGGGCGGTGTCGTGGTCCAGGTGCACGACGGCGAGCACGACCACGCGGCCCGTCGCTCCCAGCCGGCCCTCGTGCCCTACGCGCTCGGGGCCGCGGGGAGGCTGCGCGAGGGCGTGCACGCCGTGGCGGGGAACCACGTGACGATCGCGCTCCCCGGTGCCCGGGCGTACGTGTCGCTCGTGCACCTGCGGCGCGGCTCGCTGCGGGTACGGGTCGGCGAGCAGGTGAGGACCGGGCAACCGCTCGCCGAGTGCGGCAACTCCGGGAACTCGACCCAGCCGCACGTCCACGTGCAGGTCGCCGACAGCCTGGACCTCACGGTCGCCCAGGGGGTCCCGGTCGCGTTCCGGGACTTCCGCGAGTGGCTCCGCGGCCGGGGCGAGCCCCTCGACCGGGCGACAGGACTGCCCGGCGAACGCTCCGTCGTCGAACCCCTGCCCGTCGCCGAGGCCTGACGGGCACGGGCCGCCCGGCGCCGGCTCTCCCGGGGCATGCGCGCAGCGGGGCTAAACGCTTCACCCCCTGGCCACCGACGCCCCGTGCTCCTCACCATGGGCCGGGTCCGCACGACCGTGCGGACGACGCCGCCAGAGACGAGGACGTCCGATGAGCCGCACCCCCCTCCCACC